>DUAE01000030.1 GCA_012960975.1 Candidatus Poseidoniales archaeon | reverse complement strand
GTCATTCAATCTCAATCGGAGTTGGAGCAGTATGGCTAGGACAAATATGATCCCTGCTACTCTGAAGCTAGTGTGATAGGTCCATAGGCCAGTTCCTTGGACGGTACGAGACCACAAGTAGGCGGCAAACAGCGGGCCGATGATACGCGCTAGAGCACCAAATCCTTCCTGCGCCCCCATGACCATCCCGAGTTCGTAACCCAGTGACTTTGCCTCAAAAGTTAGCACCGAGGACTGGGTCGGCGAGAATAGCCCGTTACCTATCGCTAGACCTGCGGATGATGCGAAAATTAGCCAACTTATATCATGCTGAACATACGGAATGCTGGCTATCCCAACGCCGCATAGGAGCGTTCCTACAATCATCAGATGGGTCATGGAGAACTTGTCAGACAGTGGACCGATGAGCCCTCCTTGGATTATTACACCCAGGAGTCCAATGAAGGCGAATATCCAGCCGTTGTCAAGCTCGCTCCAGCCAAGCCCACCGTCAGCGGGGGCCATCGATGTAAACAGGATAAACGTCCCGTGCATCATGCTGAATCCCACCATGAATAGAAAATTTATCGAAATTAATGTAGATACTGTTGGGAACTTCATGACCTTGACGAGGTTAGTCATCATCCCCCCCATTCCGCTGAACAAAGAGCCATCTGAGGAACTTCGAGAATCGGGCGGCAGAGTTTCAGGGAGTCGGGTAATAGCGAGAGTTAGTGAAACCAGTGAAAGAGTGCTGGAAAACAAGCACGGGAGTAGATATGGGTTGTCTATCCAGAGTTGTCCATCAAACGGCGCGCCGATGCTGTTGGCCGGGTCGGAAAGGAGCCCTCCGATGAACGGACCAATCATGAATCCGAGTCCGAAGGCGGCCCCAATCATACCCATCCTGCGTGCAATCATCTCGGGTTCGCTGATATCGCCGATGTAGGCTCGAGCTACGGCGATGTTTCCGTTACCGGCGCCGGCTAGAAAGCGTGCTATGAGCGCCATGGACAAACTTCGAGAAAGCCCGAAAACAGTGAAGAAGACTGTGTTTGAGAAAAGCCCAAACATCAGGATAGGTCTGCGCCCTATTCTGTCACTGAGAGAGCCAAGTACAGGGGTGAAAATGAACTGGGCTAGAGAGTAGGTGGCGATGACAATGCCCACCCAAAGATCGCGTTTACCAACATCCATGATGCCTTCCGCGGCAGCAAGATCCTGAACGAAGTAGGTCAAGAATGGGATTACTATTGTGAAGCCAATCATGTCGACCAGAACAACGAGGAACAATATTCCCATCGGGGATTTCTGTTGTTCGGTCAAGGACATCCCCGCATAGCGGGGATGATACGGAACTTGAAACATTATGATGAGTAGGTTGCTTGCTATTCGTCTGTTAATTGATTACTTCCAGTCACTTCCGCCAACCTTCTCATTGCAACCTTGTAATCTTCAACGGCATCTAAGTTGTCTTTGAGCAACAGATCTTCTCCGGCATCCCACAATGCTTGTAAGGCAGGAACCCAATCACTCCCCTTATCTCGACTTGAGGAGTCGAATCTCCAAGAATCGGATTCTGTTCGGTCCTGCACTACTAACCAAGCCCATCCCATCGCTGAATCTAATCCCTTTCCTTTCCGAGCGATTGCGACTGTTGCAGCTATTCCATCATCTGCTGCCTTTCTCACTAATTTATCTGCGATAATAAGCGGCGAAGGCAACACATTATTCTTCCAAGGCAACCGGTCTAGTTTTTGATTGATGGAAAGTGTAGCCCCTAATTCTTTGAAAAACGCACCAAAACCTTGTTTTCTCTTCATTTGTTTTTGATGAATAACTTCAGCCTCATCACCTGTTAATTTGAATATTTCTTCAAGAACTAACTCTCCGTGTTCAGGCCAAAGTGAAGTTAAAATTGGATGGCATGCGAAATCTTCGAATCTGACCACATCACTTTCTAAATTGAAAGTTTGTCCGTCGGCTCGGACATGAATGCCGCGGTCTAGCGAATCTAAAATCACTTCAATGGCCTGCTTCTCATTCGCAGTTCCACTCAAATGCTCAAGAAAATCTCCCCTGCAATCTTGAGCGTACCAACTAGTGCCCGCAACAAATCCATCATCTATCGAATTCAAGATGCTCGCTCTGCATGCACGTGCGAGTGCCGTATCCTCTAAGGCCATAGACATCCAAGCTAGCAGAATCCCATCCAATTGTTCTCGGCCATCTGGAGGGAGTTCACGATCCTTCGGCCAACCATCAGGTCGCCACATCCACTCTGCTTCAGCAATCTCAGAAAGTTTAGGAGGTATCATATTCAGAGCAATAGATGGTACGAAAGCTTCGCTTGATTTGGCCAAAGAAGATTGAGAAAGACCGATCGTAGTGCCATTTTGAAAGTTTAATTTCAACCATCCAGCATCGGTCTGTTCATCGTTTTCAACCGTTTTTTCATCCAAGCCCCTCGTCCATCGGGTCTCGGTGCCATTCAATTGGATACTGGCAGAATCCAGAGTTGAGTGAACCCATTCATCAGGAACTTTCGGCACATTTCCTGTATAGACAAATCCACCATTCCAAGAGAAAAACCAAAGACCGTGCTTAGCATGTTCATCAAAAACTAATAATCGCAATTTAGGATTTTTGTAATTCTGAATACCAACCATGTGGGACTGCTTTCCATTTCCTCTCCGAATAAAACTCGAAGAACCATAAATTGGATTTTTGAAAACCGAAACCGTTGTATGATTATCTTCTAATGCTGCCAGCAAACATCCTGCAAGAGCCCGACAGACTATATCGCCACGACGCTTAACCATCCTCTTTGAGAGCCATCGTCGGTCATAGCGCTTCGCTGATAATTGACTTATTTCTTTGATAGTGGCTGCCATCGGATCCCGGCGAGGTTTTCCTAATTCTGTATTTATTGTTGGGATGAAAACACTCGGGTCCTCAAGCAATGCTTCTAGATTTCTTTCTAGCCGTTGTTGAATTTGCTTTGAAGCCTGTTTGATGCCACGCACACGGATCTTTTTCCGGCGGTTTTTATCGCCCGGGAAACTTACTTCTGCTGGTCCGGCCATAATTTACAACATTCCCATACTATCGTTTGTCTTGAGCCTCTCGCCACATTGTTTACTTCCGCATTCTCCTTGTAAATGCCTTTTTTTCTTCATCAGTCATCTTTGCAGGAAGGATAAATGAATGGATATTTCCTCCTTGATAATTGGATAATTTTCCTAGATTTCCCGCTTCTATTCGTTGTTGATTTGTGCTAATATCACTGAGTAATATTCCGTCCCAATCGACGATTGGGATTTGCAAACTTGGCTTGAGACCCCCATCTCTTTCGCTAATTTTTTCAATCATTCTCTGAAGTAGCTCTACAGCAACCTTCGGAGCCATTGGTTTTGGTTTTTCAATACCCATGCCAGTAGGATCAAGGTCGAGCAGCATTAAGGTGTGAAGATTATTATTGTAGTTTTTATCGATTAATTCTAATGGCGAGGTTGGTAAATAATCACCATATGAATAAGTAAGGGTTACTTGGCGCCCAAATCTGTATGATTGTAAACCAGAAAGTGAAATTGCAAGCGAAGTTGCAGACAAGCCGGGAATTACCTTGAACGGAATGTTAAGTTCAGCACATCGTTCTTCTAAATCTATGTGGGTTGTAGCCTGCATTGGATCGCCAACAACCAAGAGTGCTACTGATGAATGTTGAGCCAAATCTAGAATTTTTTCAGGTTTCTCCACTTCATCTCTCATCAATCGCCCCCAAGGTCCGACAAGACCTTCCAAGGCATTCTCTTCTTCGATTGGTAACACGGCAGTATAACCCTCTAAAAATCGATAATTGCATGCTTGTGAGAGGACTAAGGCCCCACGGGTCATCTGTCCGAGATCTCCTGGTCCAAGGCCAATTAGCCAGAGGCCAGCCCCCAAGTCCTCCTCCGTCATGGTGAAGCGAGGGGCACGCGTGCCCGTCATGAACGTGATGCGACATCTAATGGTCCCTAATCAGCAAGTTGAATCAGTGATTAGCCTTCTTCGTGAAAGGAATCTGCTGGTTGAAGGGTATCGTATCACACAATCAAATAATGGCACTGCAAGGCTAATCCCCGTTTCATTTTCAAAAAAAGAAAATTTTTCACCAATCTTCAACGACTATGAATTAGTCGAACGTGAAGGCGAATCAGATAATCGAATCGATTCAGATTGGTGGAGTCACTTAGCAGACTTGATAGATCAAGAAACAATTGATGAATTTGGTGATGCGTGGCCAAATGCTCACGAATTTATTGGCGATATGATGATTCTTAGAATCGAAGACGCGATTAAAGATTACAAAGAACAAATAGCATTAGCAAAACTTACCGCCCATCCCCATATTCGATTAGTATTGGAAGACGAGGGCGTTTTTGGTGAATTTCGTATTAGGAAATTAACACCGCTTGGTGCGAGGGCCAATGATAAGATTTTGACATCGAATATTCCTGTCGAATTATCTCATACTCGAGTTGTGGTTAAAGAATCTGGCAGGCACATTATTTGTGACCCAACTCGTGCATATTATTCAACAAAATTACAGACAGAACGTCTAGAAACTTTAGCATACGCAAAGGAATTACGAGAAGAAATAGGTGAACCATTGAGGGTATGTGACCCATTTTGTGGAGTCGGACCGGCTCTAGCTTGCCTAATCGGTGAAGATGGTTTAATCGGCGATATTTTAGCAGCAGATCTCAATCCTAATGCAGCCGAAATTATGATTGAAAATTTTTCAAAATGGGATAGAACTGAATATGAATTTACAGGCGAATTAAAACGCTATTCAGAAACACGCCTTCTAGGTGTTGGAGATGCCACGAGATTATCTGAAAATGTAAATTTAATTGGTAATTGGAATTTAATTTTAATGAACCTACCTCATCGAACCATTGATTTTTTACCAAATATCGTGCCTTTACTCGACCGTTCGAAAATCTCGATGATACGTGGGCGTGTTGTGGTGAAAGAATCAGAAATCGCCGAAGCGAATGCTTCAATAGTTGCTGCATTACCCCATCTCCTTGAAGATAAACCATTACCTGAACTTAGAATAAAACGTGATTATAGCGCTTCATTGAGACTTTGCTCGTTTGAGGCGTGGATAGCTCCAATGGATTGATTCGCCACCCAATTATTGAACCGGTCTAGCAATCTAGCATCTCAGGCGGTAGGCTATTGAGCCGCCAGCATAGGGACACACTATGCCTGGTTGCCTTGATAACCTTCCAAATAGCTTTGAACCAACATATACTTGTGCAATCGAGATACTTGCAACCGCTCCGGTTTCTGCATTGATAATATTCATAATCGGCATTCCGCTTATCGGTATCGTCAAGCGCTATCTGCGCCGTATATTTGACAAAACCGAATTCGACGAAGCCCTTGAAAATTTCATTTTTAGAATCGCTGTTCTGCTGATGTGGGCCCTAGTAATACTCACCGCAGCAAATGAATTGGGCATCAATGTGACCGGCCTCGTCGCTGCATTGGGAATTCTCGGACTGGCTGTCGCCTTTGCCGCTCAGGATACCATGGAGAATGTCATTGCGGGGATATTCATCATTGTTGATAGGCCATTCCGAGAAGGCGAACGCATACTTTTGCCAAAGAAGCTCGGTGGTATCTACAGCAGTTGGGGCGACGTCTCTGAAATTGGCCTGCGTACCACGGTCGTGCGTTCTACGGATGGGGTGATGCTAACCATTCCCAACAAATTGCTGACAAATGATACGGTAGCAAATTTCAGTCATAGTGCCGATATGGAATTACGCGTCCGAATTAGACTGGGATTAATTCCTACATGGATTAATGTATCAAAAGCTGAAGAAATCATCATAGATATTGCGAAAAACCATCCTGATATCAGCAAGACGCCGAAACCACCAGAGGTTGTCTTGCGTGATTTCGGGGATCAAGAAG
This sequence comes from Candidatus Poseidoniales archaeon, assembly GCA_012960975.1. Lineage (GTDB taxonomy): Archaea > Thermoplasmatota > Poseidoniia > Poseidoniales > Thalassarchaeaceae > MGIIb-O2. The sequence goes on along the minus strand of DUAE01000030.1, from coordinate 108,407 downwards.
TTATCATGGAAATCCGATATTATGTCAATAATGCTCGAAAAATGCGCCCATCGAAGTCCTTCTTCGTCGGCGAAATTCTTCGACGCTTCGATGAGAGCGGGGTGTCGTTGGCTTTCCCAGTCAGAATCAACATGAACAGCGACGTCGATCTCGGCGACCTCGGATTCTAGAAAATTCAGATTCCATTGAGATTTTGCTTGTTTGACGTGTCAGGCCGATGCTACTACTGCTTAACTTACTCACCCGATTGGGATGAGATATGAGTGGCGCCCCGACCGGGATTTGAACCCGGGTCGTAGCCTCGACAGGGCTACATGATAGGCCACTACACCATCGGGGCAGGGATGCCGACGACAACCGTTCTGTATTTCAATCGCACCCACTACCTACTTTCTATTTTGAAATGAATCAAGGGTATCATTCATCACCCGCCGATAACGCCCTTACCCTAATGTCAGAGGAGAGACTGGTTATCGATGTCATTGATAATGGTGGCCAATGGACTCATCGTGAATGGAGAATGCTCCGTTATCTCGGCGTCGATACCAAAATTTTCTCTAATAAATCAGCTCTTGAAGACCTTCGAGAATTAGATGGATTGATTCTTTCAGGGGGTGCAGCCCGAGTTGGCCTAACCGGTGAGTTAGGAAATTGTGCAGATTTTCTCGGGTTGAAAATCCCAATACTTGGCATATGCGCGGGCCACCAATTTATGGCAGGATTTTATGGTGGTAAATCAGTGGAAGCACCAGCCCCTGAATTTGGTGCAGCATCGATCGAATTACATAATGGGGGCGGGCAGTTATTTGCCGGTACTCCTGATGTTCAAATTGTATGGGAAAGTCATAATGATGAGGTGAAAGACGTACCTGCTGGCTTCAAAATAACCGCGAGCAGCAATTCTTGTCATGTGCAGGCAATGGAGAACGATTTAGGCGATAGATTCGGCCTTCAATTTCATCCTGAAGTGAATGACTCCGAGTATGGAGCAAAGATTTTTGAGAACTTTGTCAGCATCTGTGAGAGAGCCCGTAGGGCTCGGTGAATCGACCTACAGATTGAAGAAGGGGGCTTCGGTCGCCGGCTTCAATGGCAAAGAACGCTGAGCGACTAGTCCTCCACAAGTGCCGACAGTGCAATCGCACAGATCGTAAGGTTTGGAGTGAAACTGACCTGCCAAAGTGTAACCATTGTGAATCCACCATGGATCCACTCGAAATCCGCTACAAGTGTCTACGCTGTGGCCACCTTACATGGACTGAAGTTAACTCATCTGGGCGGTCTTGTCACAAGTGTGGATATCGAATCTTTGTCAAGCCTCGGAAGGGCGGCCAACACAAAATTTTGAGAGCGGAATGAGAATCGCTCAGTTCAAGTCCCGTCACTTTCCCGACTGCCTATGGCGAGTTGGCTCAATACTCATTCGCCGCGGACGTTTGACGATTTAGCGATTCCAGAATTGCAACGAAAAGCATTAGTTTCAGCATGCCTTTCACCAAATCCGCCACATTTGCTAATCTCTGGTCCGGCAGGAGTTGGTAAATCAGCAGCTTGGAAATTAGTAGCAAGACAGATGTTAGGGCCTGGATGGCGTTCTACAACTCATATTCTTCAAGCGAGAGATTTGGCTAAGTCTAGTGGCGCCATGGGAAAATTCGAAGATTTTCTTCGACCAGGTGGTTCTAACTCATCAGATACTTTAGCCGGTCGCTTGAGTTTGGATGCTTTCGATAGAGGAATTTCTTCTTCAAACACTTCTGATGTAGCACCAATCGGACATGAGTTGGAAATTACCCTAGGTGTCTTACCGGTTAGTAGATTGATTGTCTTAGAAGATGCCGACTACCTTGGGCACATCCGTCAAGCATATTTACGCAGAATGATGGAAACAGTCGGCCCCGCTTCCCGATTCATTCTCGTTGCACGAGCCCCCAGCCGAATTATTGATGCCCTTCGTTCCCGATCTCAAATGATTCGAATTCCATCAACCGATGATGAAACGATTCAATCGGTGCTGTCTTCGGTAGCGAAAATAGAAGGGTCCGAGGTTGATACTGGAGTCATAGAAGATATTGTTTACATTGCTGAAGGGAATCTTAGAAAAGCTCTTTTCACACTAGAAATGCTCGACGCGCGTAATCTTCTTTCCGACCGTTCTGCGGTTCACAAATTAGTCCAAGCAACAACCCTTCAAGCCGGCCGGCACCTCCTAGAGTTGGCATTACGTGGCCGTGTGGTAGAATGGAGATGGATTAACAATCGAGGTAGGAAACAGAAGGTATTGGCAGGTGCAATGGCCGAAATAGACCGGTTAATGAATGAGCATGGTCTTGATTCTGACGATATTCTTTCTCAAATTCATGAAGTTATTATTGGTCGAAGATTATCAATTCCAGATGATCTCCGAGAGGAATTACTGGATGCCCTTGCAGATTGTGACATTGATTTACAACGATCAGTTCAGGCCAGAATTCCTTTCGAAAGATTTCTTCATAGAGTCGCAAAATCTGGGCAAAATCATGGCTTGGCTTTTGGTTGAGTGCTTTCATTTAATCTTAGCATTTCAATTCTACAGTGTCAATAATTCCAATTAGTTAGTGGCGGGCGCAGCAGGATTCGAACCCACGGTCCCCGGCTTAGGAGGCCGGTGCATTATCCAGACTATGCTACACGCCCGATTCTGGGAGAACACCTCGCACAAGAAAGGTAGGGTTGCAAAACTTTGTTTGAACCGATAGAAACTTCCGATGTCATGAAGAATACTTCGATGTCCGTTAAGGCATGAATAGTCAGGGTGAGAACCTTCCAACACCCTATGCCCATGGCATCGAAGAAGAGACGGGAGTCAGCCTCGCTCTCGCTAGAAGAATTGCTGCTCGCGATGCTGGCCGAAAATTTTGGACACGTTTTGTGACAATAAAACCCAGTCAATCTATTCGATTCTGGTTTTCTGTCGCTGCCCCCTCTTCTGCCGGAGTAATCCTAACAGATTGGGAATATTCTTCAGTCGAGGTAGCAATCGGGCTCTTTTCGATTTTAACGGTATTATTGATTCCAACTAATTTCGCTGCAGCATTCGCTAGAATGTCAGCAAAAGATCGTTTACAACTTAGGGCTCAGGGACTTAAATCGAAAGCATCTTACCCTGGTGTGGAGCGTATAATCAATACTCTCGATGAACGAATTCTTCGTGAACGAGTTAGGATATTGACTTCGCTAATGGCGACATTATCTTTGTTGGCAATTCTCAATATTGAGACCGGACATATAGTGAAAACAATCCTTGTAAGTTTGGCAATCCTCTTTGGAGCAATTAGCTGGATGAATACTTTCCAATTAGAAGGCTCAATTCCAATGCGTTCGAATTCTTTTCCTCTTCTTTCATTACACGCACCAACACTTCATGACAGTATTTTATCGAATGTTCTCTCTGAAGTTTTACTCGTCCATCTAGATCCTGAAACAGCCAGTGATTGGGATGAATGGGTCCATTCACTTTCATTGGGCGTTAGGGAGGGTATGACCTCTAAATCTGCTGTTGAAGAAATGTTAGTTTCGTTACATTTGAATTATCGAGGCAGGATCGATGATGAGGAGATGATGAGCCAAATTAAGCGAGTGTTCAAAGTCTCTACGATAGATAGATTGGTCGATACTGATTCTAAATTTAATATTGATTCGATACAAAGACTTCTTGCCCATACACGGGCATGGCAACCAGGATTATTTCGACTCACAGATCGCCTCCAAGATTCAATGGAAAATGGCAAAATAAATTTTAATGATATATCGTGGAGGATGGATGTCGACCTCCAACCTCGATGTTCTGACGGCCAGGGTGCATTATTCGTTATGCTACATAATAGTGGTGAAGCAGAAGAGACGGTAGAGGTGGAGATAGTAACCGCAGAAGGAGAACCCGAATTCCAAAATTTCCGTCTCCCTGTTCCACGATTACAAGGAGGTGAAAAGCAAACTTTAGCAAAACTACTAAACACATCTTTGGTCTTATGGATAGGTCTTGCATGGCCGGATTCCGAATCCGGATCCCACCCGGTTCAAGTAATGCTGAAGGGCGAAGACGGGGTCGCTCTAACCTCGATGGTTGTTTACACAACACTGACCTCTCGACTGCATCCGGAAAGTGTTGGAATGAAGATGACAGATGCAGCAGAAGAAGTTAGAAAATTAGCTCTTTCAGTCCGAGAATGAATTTTCCGGGACATAGTCCAGCAGCGTCATCTTCATGATAGGGTGGCATGTGGCCGTGGTTGAGTGAGTATGGAATCTTGGGATGTAGTAATTGTAGGCAGTGGACCGGCCGCGCTCCGGGCCGCTATTGCTTCATCTGAAGCAGGTGCTAATCCATTGATTCTCGATTCTTTAGGCGTAGGGGCAGGGCAAGGCTCTGCACCGAGCGCTGGATTTGCAGCATCGATTACAGAAGTAGATTCGACCGCTCACCGAGACGATACAATTTCTGCAGGCGGCGACGCGGTCGACAAAACGGTCGCGTCCCGAATATGTGGCGAGGCCGTAGGCGCATTGGCTGAATTGGAGCGATGGGGATTGGTTCTCCGCCGTTCTTCAGACGGGCTCCCACAAACCACTTCGGCTCCAGGTCACAGCCAACCACGCCTAACTGGATGTGGCGATTCCACCAATTCCTCAGTAACAAAAATCCTTGAGGAGCAGGTGATTAAGAGGAAAATCACTCGAAGAAGCGATATCTTGCCTCTTTCTTTGGTTTTGGATAATCAACAAATACGTGGAGTAACAATACTTCGAATCGGCGATGGCGAAGTATTTGGAATTCAGACCAAGTCAGTTATTTTAGCAACTGAAGGTCACCAAGGGCTATGGTCTAATATTGCAAACGGTTCAGGATTGGGTAACTGTCTCGCAATAGGTGCAGGAATATCTCTTCGAGGAATGGAACATTTTGCAAACCATTCGATGACTGTCACAGGAACCGATTTACACATTCCAATCGAACTCATCAGCTCCGGCGGAACAATCTGCAAGGTAACTGGAGAGGAAGCAGATATCACGACCGTCATTTCAGGCGAACCATGTATTTTGGATATGCGAAACCTCAACTCGAATGCGAAAATTTGGTTTAGCCAAACCATTCGTCGTCTTGAGAGTAGGACGGGGTTAAATGTTGAAACAGATGTCATTCCGATTTCTGCTGGAATTTCCGCAACAACTGGGGGCAGCCCCGTCGATGAAAATGGCAGGGTAACATTCGAAGAGGGCTCTATGTGGTATACCGGACTTTATGCAGCAGGCCGTTCAGCAAATACTGGATTACATGGCGAATCTATTTTACCAGGAAATATATTACTTGAAGATATAATTTCTGGGTCTGCTGCTGGAACGCACGCTGGCGCTTGGGCTTCTACTGCACAATTTGGTGGATTTGATCCTCTGACTACTGAATTATCAGCAGTTGAAGAAAAAATTTCGAACCTCTTCGTAAATTCAGGTATCTCAGTTTCCGAATTTTCATCAAAGCTTTCTAGGATTGTTACGAACATGAATGGAAATGCACAAAAAACGCTTTCTGAACTATCTGATCTGAAAGCGGTGGATGTTCAATTAACTGATACCTCCAGAATCATGAATACCGAATTAGTCGCAGCACTCAAACTTGAAGGGTTGATTTCTTTAGCAGAATCGATCGTAGATTCAAAATGAGATGATGGCATGAGTGATGCAGAACCAAGCATATTTACTCGAATAATCAATGGTGAAATCCCATGTCATAAACTGTATGAGGACGAATATGTATTTGCCTTCCTCGACATCAATCCGTTCAGCCCCGGGCATACCCTTGTGGTTCCCAAAGAGCAGGCTGCCACCCTAGATACTCTTTCTGAGGAGTCCTCTGCGGCTATCGGGAGGGTTCTGCCGCGCATATCTCGCGCCATCCTCACAGTCACCGGCGCAGTGGACTTCAACGTCCTGCAAAATAATGGCGAGGCCGCCTTCCAGTCAGTGTTCCACGTCCACTTCCATATCATACCAAAACTCGAGGACGGCAGCGGCCTCGCTTGGCCATTCACCACTACACAACTCGATTCCGAGGAGGGTGCGCAACTCGCCGAGCGCATTCGCACCCATCTGCAATGACCCGGTGTGTTCTCAACCCCCTCCCTACTCGCGACGCTGTGGCAGTCCAAGGGAGCGCCCCGGAGATTCTCCCCGAACTATCGGCTAGCGCAAAGCGGATTAATGTGAAAAAGCTCCTAAAAGTCCCTTATGACTTGACTGGTAAGCACCCAGGTTCCTATGGTTTCTGGTTTGTAATACGGGTAATGTTCTTTATGGCAAATCAGTTTATTTTTCGGCGTCGTGAATCGGATAATGTGCTACCAACAACTGGCGGAAGAATTTCCGTTTCAACACATATCAATGGATTGGTAGACCCAGCAGTAATATTATGCACGCAGAAAAAAAGGGTGATAGCCCTATCCCGTCATGACCTAACTACAAGACCAATATTGGGCTGGTGGGCACGTCGTTTTGGAATTCAACCAGTTTTACGGAGGGCTGAAATTGAAGCCGGTGTGACCGACGCGAATCAAGCGAGGCAAATCAATGACCGTAGTATGATGACTGTTGCAAACTGTATTGGATCAGGATATTCCGCGATAATAATGCCTGAGGGTAAATCGCACCAAGATACAAGATTACATAATCTTCGAACTGGATCGATACGTTCCGCGTTCGTATCCGCAGCTTTAGCTAATGCACGAGGTAATTCACTTCCTATGATTCAACCTACAGGTCTACACTGGAGGAAGCATTATTGGTTCCGAACTGACCACTACGTTGAGTATGGAGAACCAATAAAAATTCCAGATGTTATGTCCGAGGAAGACAAGGTGAAATTACTCGATGGAGAATGGGTTGAACCCCCCTTCAAAGATGTAATTGAATTGCGGGACAATCTCTATAGCAAACTCGCGCAATTAGGACCAGATGCGCCAGATTGGGCCACATTCCGGGCTTGGAAATTAATGGCACACATCGAATCATTTAACGAAGGAAAACCACTCTATTCATTAAAGGATGAAGTTATTGCGACGCGAAAGATTCGAGAAAGTATTCGTTCTGAAAATAACCAACAAAAATTAGTCGATTGTGCGAAAGAGGCAGCAGAAATTCTTGAGCAAAAAGATCTAGACGGATTCTCTGTATCTCCTGATTTGACAATTCATCGCCGTAAACCATTAAGAATTTTCAAGGCCATATTCGGTTTTACAAGTATCATCCTATTACTCCCAATTACACTGCCATCTAGCGGAATACAAACGTGCTTAGCCTATTTTTTAGCTAATAATACAGATGAAGGATTAGATGCCAGAACATCCTATTTCTTACTCGCATCAATGTTTTCATTAACGATAATTTGGCCAATAGTTGCTATAATTTCGATGATTATTTGGAAAACATCTCTTGTTTATATGCCGATAACATTCATTTGTTTGCTTATATTTTATTATTTGACAGCTAGTATTAGTCTTGTTTCATATGATTGGATTACAGATTGTCTTGAGGATATGCGAAGAACGAAATTACGAAAATCATCAGAAGGTGAAATGTTTACTTCTTTACTATTAGATTTGAAGAAAGGATTAGCATCACTCAAATAGGTCGGGCTTTGGAAAGTAATTCATGGACGCCCGTGAGGCAGTTGATGCAGTCAAAGACTGGCTGCAAAGTGAACGCCTCGAAATACGCGAGGTTAAAGATCATCAAAACATCATGCATTTACATGTTAGATACCCTCCGACAAAACAAGGACATGTTTTCAATGTCGTTATTCCAAAGAACCGAAACTTGGTTTTGGTATATTCTATAACTAGGGTTGATGAAGGCCAACAATCTGAAATGATATCTCATAATGAAGAGGATTCAGGTGGTTGGGAAACTTGGCTTCATGAGATGAGATTGCACTTGACTCAAGCCAATTTAGATTGGGTCTTACATGTTGGGAAAAAACAAGAAGAACTTCTCGGCCCACTTCAAGCCTTCAACCTCTCTAGGCCGATTTGGTTCGATGGACTCACTCAAAACGAATTTATGCATACGATGCGCCATGTTTGGTTATCCAAATTAGCTTTAATACATAAAATAAAATTCGGCTATGGGCCAGGAACTGGAAAACCAGGACCTGTCGATGATTGGATTGCAAAAAAAGCCCGTAAATCTTCATCAAAAGTTGGCGTAAGTGGCAACCCCAAATCTTCAGTGGATATGGATGAGACCGGTGGTTTTGGTCGTGATTTTGACCCTGATGAATGGGCATAATCAATTAGAAAAACCTCCATTTTTTTTAGTGCCTTTTGTGACCCGAAAGGGTAGCAGTTAAGTATAGAAAAAATCCGAAATATAATGTTACAGCATTGTGCTGGAGGTTGTATTATGGAAACTGGAAAAACTAGGAAGAGCGTGCTGATGGTTTTGTTAATGGTATTGAGCACATTTGCTGCGATGGGAGTACCTATTGTAAATGCGAGCGAAATAGTTCTTACCGACGCGGTACAAATCGTCAATGGTGGTTCTGCAAATGATCGTATGATTGCAGTAGATGCCGACGAACAAGGCAATACTCACTTCGTTTGGAGCCGTAATACCCAGCATCTTTTCTACAAATTAACCAATGCTCGTGGTGACACTCTAATCGAAGCAACGCAGATTTCGAATGCCGGTTCTCATCGGGCTTGGCACCCGGATATTCGGGTCGACGATAATGGCCGCGCCCATATAGTCTGGACCGACAAGGCCGGCCAGTGGGCAATCAAATATACAGTCATAGATCCATTCCAAGATGATCGTGATGGCAGTGTCGCATTAGATGCTGTAATTTCAGTCATCGACGACACAATAGTTTCACGACATTCTCAAAATCGAGATTGGCCAGCCGTCGATGTCGATTCGAATAATAACGCACACATCGTTTGGGAAGACTCTTTTGAACCTCTGGATAAGTATTACCAACAACCACAAATTTACTACGCAATGTTGGAAGCCGATATTTCAGCACGTGAAGCAATTATTGCAGTCGATGAAACCCTATTGACTCCAATCATTGGTCACAAAGGCCATCCCGATCTCGCTATTGATGCTGATGACTTTGTTCAAATCGTTTGGGACGATACACGTGGAGGAAAAGTCGAGATGGTCGTACCAATCGACACTTCTGGTTCTATGAATGCAGAATGGGCTGACATGTGTGTGGTATTCTATGGTGGAAACTTTGCGAGTGGCGGCACTTTCCAGGGATTAAAACCTCTATTGGAGCGGGCGAATATGACCGTTTACGAAACACTATACGCCCTTAGTGGGAATTGGCCTTCAGCAGCAACGAGTGGAAATTGTGCAACAGCGTATGCAACAGGTGGAAGTGGAAACCAAGGCCCTCGCACAACGGCACTAGGATTAGCACCCAATGATGACTCTGGCGGAATCAGAGAGTTGAATGACGTTGTTTACAATAACGGAGCAATCAATTTGCCGACAGATGGCGGATATTACAGTGAATTCTGGGGTCCGGCGTCGACTTGGGCTTGTTTATCTTGGGAAGATATCAACGGAAATGTCCCCGGTAATCCTCCAACACAATTAGATCACCATTGGAACCCAAACGCTACGAAAATAGTAATTCCAATCTCCGACGAAGGGCCATATGGTGGAAGCCCAGCACAACAATCTGATGATATTCAATCGATTAATGAAGCACATGACGCCTGTGTAGATGCCGGAATTATCCCAATCCCTCTTCACGCAGCAGGATTTGGTTCGGGCTCAACCGATGTTGGTTCACACATGATGGACTTGGCTCAGTGCCCGAACGGTTTCAACAGTTTATCAACTCGAACTTGTCCTGGTACAACCCTTAGATTGACGAATGCTGAAGGCATGATGTACACATTCCCAACTTCTGCTTCCAATTCTGCAGAGATGCAGTTGATGGTCGAAGCTCTCGTCTATTTATCGACAAATAATTCTCGTGAAATCTTCATGACAATTCTCGACCCACTTTCTTTACTCGAAGCTCCATGGCCTGGTTGGTCAAAAGGAGATTCTGGAACTTTTGTTGACACCACCGCTGATAAATATATTCAAGATTTAGGTCCATCTATGGACGGTCTTGGCTATGGACATTTAGTTGTAGTGAATGATACCAGAATCACATTGAATGATGCATATAGCCTTCATCCAGCTATCGCACTCGATACTTCAGGCAATACTCACCTCACTTGGATGGATGGACGTGCATATGGATTTGACATTGATGTTAACTACGAAATTTATTACACCAGACTTCGAATGAGGGGTGCGGGCGCCTGGGACGGAGCACCCGGCGGATTACCAGCATACGGCATCAAGCAAATTGCAGATGGAGCTATTTCCCAAGTAGAAGGATATGATGGAATTCCAACCGATCGACCATTTGGTGCTAATTCACATATGCCCGCAATACTTACTGATTCATTTGATAATGTTCACTTAACTTGGTTGGATAATTACAATGGTTCACAGGGTGAGACAATTATGTACACTCGTTTGAATCATACAAATGATGATTATCCAAATGGGTTCCCTCTTAATTCGATTGCATCTTCTGTTTTTGATACGTGGGAACTTTTACCAATTACCGAATGGCAATCAGATAAGTTAGGCCCAAATTCGGGCGCGGTGCCAGAACTCGGTCAAGCCCCTGGTTTCGCAAATGATCTTGGTAGCGGAGCTCATATCGCTTGGTCGGATACAAACAAGTGTAACGATCAACACAACGGAGGATCTTACACCCTTTGTTACGTTCATGTGTTGACGGGTTTAGTCGAGGTATCATTGGCTGGGGATGAAACTTATTATCACACCATTGAACCAGGGGAGCAAACAACCTACAATATGACAATTTCAAACCCCACTCCCGGCCCAGCCGAACTTGTGTCGGATACTTTCACCGTAACGATGGATGGTGTACCGATGAATTGGAGTGCGACATTGTTCTTTTCTTCGAACAATACTCCAATATTTGATTCTACACCAGTGTTCCTTCGCGGTGGCGATGTAGTCCCAATGTATTTACAAATTCGTGCTCCAACAATTTACCAATCACATGAAGATGAACTTGCGACAATTACAGTTTCTGCTTTGTCTCACAAAGATCCTGCAATTCGTGACGAGCGATTAACTCTAACATTGATGGACGTGGTTCACGGAATTGAGTTAGACACCTCCCACTTCCAAGCTGATGTTGAACAAGGCCAATCGGCAATATTCTCAATCACGGTTACTAATACTGGAAATGTATACGATACGTTCGCATTCTATAATCCTGCAACGCTCGAAGGTCAAACAGAGTGGGCATTGCCATTTGGTTGGGGCATTAATTTTCCGATTTCCCTCTCTTTAGATCCGGGGCAATCCGTTACTCGTAATTTACAGGTTAGCGTACCCACCTCTCAAGAGCCAGGTACTTTCGTAATTTACCTCAAGGGATGGTCAACGGGTGAGCCAGTTCTCTCAATTGATAGAGGCACATTTGATGTGCTAGAATTATGGGTCAATGTTTCGATAAAGAGTTCCGGCAATATCGTCTTCAATCTTGGCGATACGACTCAGCACGTTCTCCCTGGAGATTGTGCTGAATTCGATATTGAGGTGACTAAACATTTCACCCCCGGTCACCTTGTATTCACAACTCCTGGGGGTCCGGATGAACGCCCTTCAGAGATAAGTGAACAGACTTGGAGATTTAATCACTGGACAGTCGATATAGACTTTGCAAATGCTCCTGGCGGGAATAGCATTCCTGATGACAGTCCAAGATATTGGTCGATTATCGATGCTCCTTACACAGTAACTGCGATAATGTGTGCGCCGTATAATGCAAGTGCCGGTTTAGGAGATTCTGTAACTATTAAGGCACACTTAGAGGGTGCCCATAAGGTTAGAGACTCAGTGGTTTTAGTCACTAATATAATTCAACGATATGAATTAGAAGCAACCTCAGAGACGATATTATCTCTGCATCCTGGAGAATCATATCCATTGGAGATAACAATTGAAAATACTGGAAATGGCGCTGATAGATATGAGATGGCCATCGGATCAATCGTTGACCAAGACGGTAATTCAGATGTTTGGGACATTGAAATACCACGAATTTTATTCGAGGAACTCGAGCGCGATGAATCTCAAATGATTTCACTCATAATTAACATACCAGAGGAAACTTTGGCAGGCATGTACACAGTTACTTTGCAAGTGTTTAGTGAAGAGTCATTTGAAGGGACAAAAGTGCGAGATGTCATCACTTTACAAATTGAAATTATCGAATTCCATGATATGCGAATCACCATCGATCCAACTGTTGAGAGCAGAATCAAAACAACTGCTCCCGGGCGTGTCGTTCGGTTCACGATGAATGTGACAAACTTCGGAAATGTGCCCGATCAACCAACCCTCCACAACCACACGATGGATGGTGCAGGATGGGACATAGTTCCGGGTATGAACACACTTTCCAGTTGGGTGATTGAATACGCTTTGATAGAAGGATTTGACACTGAGTATCCTTCTGAGAAGAAGTGTGCTATGCTAACAATTAGCGACACACCGGCGGACGGCACGTGTTATGTTGATGCACGAACCGGGGCGGTAACTATGCCCACAATGCCCGCATATACTACGTTGCAGGTAGTCGCAATTGTGTCCATCGATCCTCTCGCAGCATTAGCTAATCGAGAGGTAGGAATCAAGGTTCTATCCAGTTTTGGTTCTTCTGTAGTAGGAGGTGACTTCGATGAAACGCCAGTTTGGGACGACTCATGTACTATCGATATGAATCATGATGGTCGGCCGGATAATTTCGCTCCTAATTGTGATACAAATGAACAGGTCATTGAATTACGATTACGAGCGCCAGATTTGACGATTGTGGATGTGGATGTCCGCATATACACCGGCTCAATTGGTGACATGCTGTCTGTGAATGTTCAAATTCAGAATTTAGGAAATGCACATGCAACTTCTGTAAATATCGTTTTGTGTGTTGATCAGACGATAAAGGAAATCAAGAAACGAGGATGCGACGAAGACAATATCGCCTACCGTCAGTTAATCCAAGCGATAATGCCGTCCGATCCTAATGAGGAACCGCCACAAATTACACTGCTGTATATGGTAGAAGCTGGAAGTCACGACATCGTTGTCGTTGTCGATCCGGATAACGTAATCGTCGAGACCGATGAGAGTAACAATTTTGTAAAAGTCGATCAAAAGATGGGTTCGAGTTGGGGACTTCTCGATGTCGGTGTAGAAATCATTGCAAGATATTCGGTTCCAGTAATTATTCTCGGAGCGACATTTGCACTGATTGGAGTAGCGGGTGTTGTAATGTATGGGCGGAGAATGGATGCTTTGACCCAATTTGCAGAGAAGAGTAGTATGCTCGCAAATCTCCAAGATGATGACGACATAGTCTTCTGATTTAGCGTATTAGCCACCATGGTAGAGGGGTGCCATCGCGAGCAGCAACAAAGTTGCCACTATTTGCTGCAAAATCTCGCATCAATTGGTCGCGTAAGCTCTCCATCATCGATTCGGCATCAGTTGATTGAATGCGTAAACTATGTGAAAACAAATCCAAATCGAGTGGCCGCCTTGGTTGATTCATGATTTCTCGGGCCATAATTCTCTCTTCATAAGATTCTGAATGCTCACTAACACTCGGAGTGACCTTATGCATAATTTGTTGGTGTAAAGCAATCACCGCATCTCTGCTTTCATCGATTTTTTCAAGCGCTCGATCTAACTCAGCAAGAATATCTATGGCTTCAGCCATCGGCAACTTTCTGCGAGTTCCAAGCCGATTAATTACCTCGTCAAGTTCGCTGGGTAATTTATTTGACAATTTCATCGGGCCCCCACCGGGCATCGTTCGATGTTCGGCACGGAATAGATTTGGCCCAAGATCGAGCCGGACCGAAAACGATTGATTAACTCGATACATTTTCTTTGGAGGCCCACCTCTTTCCGAAGGCACTCGTTCCGATTCGACAAATTCTGCATTTTCGAGAACTTTCAGATGTTTCATTACGGCTTGCTGACTTATTTCTAGCAATTCTGAAAGTTGTAAAGGATAGTGAGGTTCCTTAACCAAATGACGTAAAATTTGTCGTCGTGCCTTATTTTCGAGAATGTTCATCGCCTCATCAAACTCGACCATCACTTCTCAACTCAAGGTTAGGTAGTATGAGGGTGGTTAAAAAACCCAACTTTTTGCTCCAAAGAGGGAATCATAGTAATTTAGCACTCAACCTTCATCCCAATCGTGCCAATCTTTAGTTTCTTTTTCGATGTTTGAGGATTCAACTTTGTTTGTATTGACAATGTTTTCTGAGGAAGTAAGGAACGGACTTGGGACCGTTTGGCTGACCTCGTTTTCTTTTTCATTGCGATTTGAATGGTATTGTCGATAAATTTCGTCGGTGCTCAATACTTTATTTTCTATTTTGATACCAGACACTTGTTGGTCATTTTTTTTCTTTCGAAAATTAATTCCAAGAAGAATCACCGCCACTAGTCCAATCGGTAGACCAAAACAACACCCAGTCATGAATAGTAATACCCAGGGAGAAGACATCATGTTCAATTGAGATTGTAAATCATCGACGAGCCAAAGAGTATCATTTCCATCATTGTAAAGACGATATTCACCGCCTTTTTCTTTTTCGAAAAGTCGGACCGGAACATATGTGGTTTCTCCATCCCCCCCAGGTCTTGCGAACTCAATTGCCTTTGAAGCGCGCCCATCAACTAATTCACCATCTGAAAACACAAGCCGTAAATCAGCATCCACGGTGATCCCATTTTCACTTATTCGAAGGGCGGTATAGAGGCCACCCCCTTCGAAATTGACGATGGCATTTTCGCCTGGTTTTAATTCCAACAAATGATTGATGGATGGATCCATTTCGCCAAGCATCACGTCGGAAGCATTCGAATAAGAGATTAATCCAAGAACCAAAAGGGCTAATGAAATGCCTGAAAGCCATTTTGCCCATGCCCGGGTCTTATTCGCCATAGCCGAGGCTGATGGCTGATGGCTTTCAGATTTAGCATTCAATAATCTAAACCAATAGCAGATAATTTTTCAGGAAGATATGTGTCGGTGACGAAATCCAAACCATATTTTGCTAAGGATTGCTGTTCGGCCTTTTTGCCCATTTCCTTCATGAGATTAATCTGTTCTTTCCACCAACCAGAATTGAAGCGAGGATCGGTTAATTCGGCATCAAGTGCATTCAAATCCTGCTTGGTCAAATCATCACTAGGCAAATCATATGCGAGGATATCGTCTGCTGTGATGCCGAGATAATGTGCACCTTTTGTAGCTAGATATTCAGAAATATGGGCTGTTTTTATTGCACCATAGGCAATACTTGCAAAAATTCTGAAAGACCAAGGGTCGCAGTCGCTGAAGACGATTATGGGTTTTTTCCATTCATCACTCATTCTTCTCATGATTCTTCGTGTAGAACGAGCCGGTTGGCCCTTTAGGTGAATCAATGCGCATCTTGCATCTTCATCGAAACCGTTTTCCACCAATCGATCGAACATTCCACCGGTTTCGATAGCCATAATGAAATCAACGTCTTCTGTAATTAATTTTAATTTCTCTGATTCAACATTATATGGTACGCCATAGCCTGAATCTCCAACATCGTCACGGCAATTGATTCGCATCCAATTTCCTTTCCGATTTCTTTCCTCAAATGTAACATTTCCAATTATTCTCGCCCCATCTTCTTCAGGACGGAGTTTGAAATCTTCCCGTAAGCATTTCGTAACGATTTCTAGATCTTCAGCGAGATTATTACTATCATTTTGGGTTCCAAATTTACCATGCCCCCAACTTTCACTGATGTAATACATTTCTCTTAATGTTGAAGATTTTCCTGCTTCAATCATTTGTTCAATAAATTCAGTCACATATAACGATCGGAGCAATTGTCGCGCCGAGCCGAGACTCGTCGCATCTCGCACAGTTTTCTTTTTGCCATATTTGTAAACTTCTAATTTTTTATCAAAAGCAATATTTGTCTTAGAACGAACTGGTAAAGTCATTGTAGGGGGATTTCCCCGTTCCATTTTATTATGCATTTCGAGTGCAATACCTTTCAGAGATAGTATCACTTCTTCCTTTGACTTTCTTTTAGTATAATCACTCATTCTAATTCCTCCGTAAGATAATCGGATATTTTTGGTTCGCCATTTTGGATTGATGAACTATGAGATTCGGGTGGAGGAGCATCAATGAGTTGGCTATCTAATTCGGATTTTGCTGCAGAATCTGCACGTTGGATTAAATGGTCAACCTCTTTTTCTGAATATTGTTCATTTATCTCGTTTTGAGCAGCATTCAAAGACTCCGTAGTGCGCATTTCCTCGAGTAATTTTTCATCGATTTTTGTCGCACCAATAATATCGCCATTTCCTCGGAAGAAAATATCAGTATCTGCCCAATCTCCTTTTGTCAATCCGGAAAGGCCGATGTTTATTGTGGTTGAACATCCTGGATTGATAGTTTCGATTCGCCAAGCCCAAATCCCCCTCGCTTCCTTTCTTCCCCCGAGTGGGTTCACTGCCATTTTCACAGTGTCGCTCTCAGGCCATTTGACTAGAATAGTGTAAGCTCTCGCTCTCGCCGTGTAATTGAAAACTTCGATTAAGCAAGTCGCTAATTTTTGTTGAGAATCCCAACCTAATGTTTCTTCACAGAAAACGGCATTCATTATTTGAGTAATCACAGGAGATAGGTTTGGTTCTGGTTTTCCTAGAAGTTTAGAGGTTTTTTTTGATATTTCAGGTAAAATTACATTGATTAATTCAAACTTTTCCTTTGCTTTCTTTCGCTGAGCCTTTTTCTTTAAATGATTTTTCAGACCTCGACCAACCTCCAATAATGCTCTACGAATTTCTTCGAATACCTCATCATTTTCTGCGACCGCTTCCTTTGCTTCGCTTGTAAATTGAACATTTGTAGAAGCGAGATGTATCAATACGGCGGCGGCACCCTTCGGTAGCCCTTTGGCGCCAGGGTGGTCGAGCCCATATCGTTTCCAATCGATTGATTCGATAGCTTTCGTTAATGCGCATCCGCCTTGCTGATACATCAATGGAACACGATTTGCAAATCTCAAAACTTCAATCGGCCCATCTGCGGTAAGATCGCCACCGAATACCAACCCAACTTCAATCTGAAACGGGTTTCCTTGGCTGACAGTTGGAATCCGGGTTACAGTTGCTGCAAATCGTGAATCAATTGCTTTAGAAAGCCCTTTCTTGATTAATAGATCATCAATAGGCGAAAGACAATCAGTTGGGGGAGGCAGTAGCTTCACATTTTGAAATCCATCTAACATTCCATGGGCATCATTTGTGCTAATTCTTTTTGGCGACCTATTCTCATTGATTTCCGCTCGAGATAAAATCTCCTTAGCAGCCCTCATACTCACTCCTGAGAAATTATGGCGGAGGAAAGAGGTCATTTTTCGCTCTTCAGATTCCCTTAACATTCTTTGTAGAGTTCCAAGTTGAATTCCATGGGGGTGAGGCTTGATTTCTTCTACAACCCGGGGCAATCTATTGGTCGTACGGTTCCACGACCCCTGCTCATAGACATCCCCATCGCTATCTCGGACGATTAGGTTTATTGTGGCGTGAGGATTGACGATTGAAGTCATTCTGAGATATTGAAAAACCGATTGTTTTCCACGTTGATATTTCCCCTTCATTCTCGCTTCGATTCTAAGGCCATGTTCAACTACTTCGCCTGTAATTTCATCAAACCACACATCTCTTTTTTCACGAGATTTTATTGCACGATTTTTTCGAGTATTTAATCCGATATCAACAAAAACTGCCGACGAGTCCGAAGCAATTTTTGAGGTTACCTTGGTCTTTTCTCCAGTGGTTAGTTGGCTATACATTACCACCCCAGTAATGCCAATTCCTTGCTGACCTCTAGTTTGACGAATGGCATGAAACCGAGAACCGAGCAGGAACTTTCCGAATACATGCTCGACAGCATCACGAGGAATGCCAGGGCCATTGTCTTGAGCGATAAGTCGAATTTCACCTCCCTTTAATCGGTCGATATGAATACGAATGTTTGGAAGGATACGAGCCTCTTCACATGCATCAAGAGAATTATCCACTGCTTCTTTGACAGCGGTAATTAAAGATCTTTGTAGGGAATCAAATCCAAGAAAATGTTTGTTCTTTTCAAAAAATTCACTGACAGCGATTTGTTTTTGCTTACTTGAGATTTCTTTAGCATCTACCATGGGCAATCCCTCCACTTGGTCCTCCCAAGTCCTGATGACATGGGGCCAACTTGTGGTATACTCTCCCGGACTCTGACGCCTATTGAAGGCTACGCTATCTTTCAGTAAAACATAGCAATTTTATTATTGATTTAGAGAATGTCACTGACCCGATCTTGTACATGTTGTGGTGTTTTTGGATTGTTTTTCAAATTCTCTGAAGGAATAGGTGCAAGTATTTGTGTTTCTACTGGAAGAACGCCTGCCCACCAAGGTCCCGCTAGGTCCTCTTCGTCATCGTTAGGGTCACCAGTACGAATTTTTGCACTAGCATGATCAATATCAACAGCTACGACAGAAGTTGCCCGTAATTCTTTTTCTGTAGGGGTACGAGCCCCTTCCCATCGACCTCTACAGAGTTGCTCGCTGACAATATCGAGCGCATGCATTTTCTCTTCATCAGTGTTGAGTGCCCTACCTTTTCCAAAGGCGACAACAGAGCGATAATTCATCGATGAATGAAAGAGTGAACGAGCAAGAACTATGCCATCGACATGAGTGAATGTAATGCATAATTCTTTGCCAGAGCCACTTTCATCCATTAATCGACTAGCCTTTGCGCCATGGAGATATAGAGTTCTTCCATCTCTTCCATGAATACAGGGAATGACGAATGGCCGGTCGTTTTGTACAAATCCCAGATGGCAAATTAGTGAAGAATCAATAATGGAATTAACCGTTTCTTCATCATAATGTCCACGGCTCGGAATCCGATTTATTTTTGTGTGCTTTTTAATTTCATAATCAGCCATCATTATTTGCGAACAAATCCAAGTAGTTCAAATTGACTCCGAAAAAAGGTTCACATTCCAGGCCGTAATATGGCCGGTAAATGCACTTGCCATTACGGTCAATGGACTAGCGAGATAGAGTTTACCTGGTCCGGATCGCCCTTGAAAATTTCGATTTATTGCTGACACGCTGACCTGTTCTTTCGTATTGCTTACTCCAGGACCAGCGCCTATGCAAGCGCCACAACCTGGATCGATTAGCTTGATTCCAGCACGCTCAAACATTTCTGTCCAACCGTTGCGCACGGACAAATCTTTAACCGCCTTTGAACCAAACTGGATGTAACATTCAACATCTTCATGAATTGTCATTCCTGCTGCTAATGCAGCTTCGGTAATTTCTGCATAGTAAGCAAAATCATCCTCTTTTCCAGCTGTGCATGAGCCAGCGTAAGCAATGTGGATTTTGATTTTCCCAATGTCAGAAACATAGGCACCATTTGTTGGATCGGATGGCACGCCCTCATCTGGGTTTCCTGGATGAGCGACCATTGGGCGTATTTTGTCGAGATTGATAGTGTGTACGCCACCATCGTAGACAGCATCCTGATCGGCGGTAACAAAAGAGTCTCGAATGGCTTCTGCAGTTAGATGAGGCCGTCTATCTAATAGCCATTCGATAGTTAAATCATCAGCATCACAAATTCCAGTTTTTGCGCTGCATTCAGTCGCCATATTGCACAAAGTTGCTCGTTCATCCATTGATAAACTGGTGAGCCCGGATCCGCCGAATTCCATGCTACGATCGAGAGTATCTGAGTTTGTAGCGTACTTCCATAGGATGTGTAATATTATATCTTTAGCCGTGCAACCATCATCCAAAGTTCCTACTAGATTAAATCGGATGCTTTCTGGAACTTTAACGAAAGCAAATTGATTATGAATTAGATTTGCATATTCTGTTGAACCAACACCATAGGCAAGAGAGTTACTTGCCCCACCCATGCAGGTATGGCTATCTGTGGCTTGGATGAAATCTCCAACATCGATGAATTCTTCCCGTGCGACTTGATGACAAATTCCTGGTGAAATACCATCTTTTGCGGAATAATCTCGAACACCAGTGTGAACCTGAAATGTATTTTGTAAATCGCGTAGAAGTTGAATTTTGTTAGCAAATTTGCTGAATCTTGGAACTCCAGTCGCGTACAATAAATGATCTTCGAAAACAGCAAATTTGCTTGGATTCGGCACAGAATAATCGCCACCATATTCTAATTTCAAAAATTCATGAACCTGTGCCGTAGTAAACTCGTGTGAATATCCCCCATCGACAGAAGCCAGAACGGCATCATTTGGTTTGACATAACCACGAGCATCTTTCATCCCGATTAATTTGTTTGAAATTATTTTTTCAGCCATCGTCATCGGCCGTTCCTCAAGGCTAACTTCCGGCAGTCGAAAATTACCAGATTCCAGATTCTTTGCGAATGGAAAAAGACCTCCATTCTCGAGAATTAAACGAGTTACAGGGTCGTATTTTTCAGTAAATTCATTCAATGAAATTTGCTCACCATCTTGCAATCTTTCAAGCATGGTGTGGTCGCCCATCAATTGACCAAGATTTATGTTATTTCGCTCATGAATTGGGGCGAATGAAGCAGCGATTACAATTCGAATTCCAGACCATCGTTCACACTGCGGGGCAGTCTCTCTACTAGATCCGGTACCTTTTCGGTGACCAGATACGATAACTTCGAACCCACCATCAATCAATGCTTGGGGTTCGAAAACTCGTCTTCCATTATGCAATAATCCAGCGTAGGCATTTTCTGCGATTATTGCAGGATCATAGTCAAAACAAACCCAGGCAGGAGTCATTATGTCAGTATTGATGTCATCGAGAAGATCTTCAACGGAAAGGTTCTTCATTTTGAGATTTAATCCTTCATAGAGTTGTTTCCGAATCAATTCAAGGTTTTTTGTAAGAAATAATACACGCTTACCAGGGGTGAGAGAAATTTCTGGTGGAGGCCATTGGACGGTCATCAGAGCACCTATTACATATATTGCCAAGGCTGCCTGATATATCACCATTTTCAATATATTTCTTCATCGTAAGTTAGTGATTTTGTAGACTTTTATCCTAATTATTATTTTGTTAGTTTTATATATGATGGTTTGGCGGAGTATTTTACCTTTCTCTCAGAAAGGAGGCGATGGAATGGCAGATTATCTTGTAGAAGACACAGTAAAATGTGATGAATGTGGAAGCCGTAATTTAAACCGAGACGAAACTCGTGGTGAGGTCGTTTGTGATGACTGTGGGTTGGTGCTTGAGGACAAGGTAATTGACCAAGGCGCCGAATGGCGTGTATTCAGCCCAGAACAAGGCGACCAACGAGCCCGTACCGGTGCACCGATGACCGTGATGTTGCACGACAAGGGGTTATCGACGGATATTGATTGGCAAAACAAAGATTATTCAGGCAAAGCAATTTCTTCAAGATATCGTTCACAGTTTTACCGAATGAGAAAGTGGCAGAAGCGCTCGCGTGTGAGTAATGCAACCGAGCGTAACCTCGCAATGGCTCTTGCAGAATTGGATCGTATGGCAAGCCGCCTTGATTTGCCTAAATCAATTCGTGAAGCTGCTGCTGTGAATTACAAGAAAGCAGTCGAAGCCCGCTTAATTCGTGGCCGTTCTATCGAAGGAGTTGCAGCTGCATCTCTTTACGCTGCATGCAGACAATGTCAGAATCCAAGAACTCTTGATGAGATTGGTGAAGCTAGCAGAACCGGCCGAAAAGAAATCGGACGAACCTATCGTTTCATGGTTAGAGAATTGAAAATGAAAATTCCTCCGACCAAGCCCGAAGATTATATTCCTCGGTTTTGTTCTGGCCTCGATCTTGATGCTGAAGTTCAGGCTAAGGCATACGAATTAATCGCAGCGGCACAAGAAAAGGAATTGACCAGTGGCCGTGGCCCAACTGGGATTGCAGCCTCGATTATTTACATCGCAAGTGTGTTGTGTGGTAAGCGCCGCACTCAGAGGGAAGTAGCAGAAGTTGCTGGAGTGACCGAAGTCACAATCCGTAATCGATACAAGGAATTAATCCAAAATTTGAACATTGAACTTGAGATTTAAGTCGTGACACATATATGGTTCGACGAGAGGCTAGCGCCCTCGTTTGGGATGCACACACCAAATTGATGAAAGACTCAATTTCTCTTGCTTTTCAATATGAACCTCTGCCTCACCCTCCACTTGAATTACCCGATTTTCCTGCTCTACCTCCGGCCGATTCAACCGATTTAGCGCAGCAAGCCCTTGGGATTACATCTAGTGATCGAGCAGGCTTCAGATACCGGCTCGAAATGGTAATCGAATCAATTGAGCCAGATTATGTCAAGAGAGACATTGATCCAGAGGCTAGTCGGGAAAAATGGATTTCAAAAAATGCAGAATTAATCGGTGAAAAGATACTAATTCTAACAATAAAAGACTGGTTAATTTTGGCGTTAGATGAATCAGTTCCAAATGCGGATAGGTGGTATTTGGCATCGAGTGTTTTGATAGGATTGGCATTAAATAGTTCGAAAATCGCTAGGGATGGATGTTTTCATTTATTTTCATCGATTGTTGTCGCACGTCCCCCTGGTAATTGGCCAATCAATAAAGTGACTGGGCCATTTCACATGGAATGGAATGATAACCAAACGACAGATTTCATCGAAGAAATCGCTCATCCTACCGGAACGCTAGCTGCTAATGCAATACTCGACATCCTTTCAATGAATGAGAATTCAGCGAATTCTATTTTGCCTTATTGGCTTGAAAACTTAGCACTTGGACCCCACGTCTCTTCTGTATTATCCGTTCCAAATCGTATAGAATCTGCCATAAGTCATGCACGAGGTGATGGTCTTGCAGTTCTTATAAGGGCCGGAATTCAATCTTTTTCCAACGATTCAGAGCGGTCGCGTGAAATTCTTTCTGCGGCTGTTCTTCACGAAGATATATTTGGCCGCAGAACTGTTGCATCGAATTTGTCTAGGATTGAAAGTGATGACCCTAAATTTGCATTGGAATTGATGAAAAAATTGCTAGTAAATCTCGATTCAGATACGCGCATTTTGGCAACTACATATCTCGGAGGTCTTTCAAGATCCGATATAATTTCTTTTACTGAATTTGCGAAATTGGTTATTGAAAGTGGAGATGAACGAATGGTTCAACGGTTGGTTGAATCAGGGATTAGGTATTATTTGTCAGTTGATTCTAAAGATTCAGGTAATTTAATCCCGGCATTATGGGTAAGTTCTAACCTTTCCGCACGTTCTCAATTATCTGGATTATTACTAGAATTAGGCAGAATAAACCCTGACTCATTAACAGCAATATCGAAATCAATTCTGGAGATAGACTCAGAAGCACACAATGAACTTTTCAAGAGAATATCTATGCGCAGTCAATCGATTGGAAAGATTATTTGATTAAGAACAACCAGTGGTTGCTCCGCAGGCATTGCATTTCAAACAAGTTCCATTCCGAACCATTTGACTGCTACCACAATCATTGCATATATCGCCTGTGAATCCTCGTTCTCTGGCAATTCTTCTTGTCTTCGCTTCGGAATCTTCAATGTTTGAAGGAATAGCATCGAGAGTGAGTTGAACTTCTCTACGTTGACCTTGATTTCGAGCTATGCCTTCATCGGTAATTTCTGGGCGACTAATCGAGGTTTTATCCAGATCTTCTGGAGTAACATGAGCAAGGTCGTTGCGACCAATGTAATGGATGGCAAGTTCTCGGAAGATATAGTCGACGATACTTGTCGACATTTTTACTCTACCACTACCACCAGTAACCATTCCGCTCGGTTCGAACTTTTGGAAGGTGAACGATTTCACGAAAGCATCCAATGGGACTCCATATTGCAATCCGATGGACACTGCTATCGCGAATTGGTTTAGCATTGAGCGCCATGCCGCGCCTTCCTTCGAAGTTGTAATCATGATTTCACCAAGTCTGCCATCGTCATAGGTGCTCGATGAGAGATAGACGGTATGCCCCCCAACTCTCGCTTTCATCGTACTCGAACTTCGAACATCAGGTAGTGGCTTTCTTGATGCAATGTATTCGTGGACGAAGTTTGTTGCTACTGGTTGAGAAATTTCTTGAGGGATTGGCAATTGCTCAATGACTTGCTGAACCATTTGTTGAGCTACGATTTCTTCTTCGTGTTCATCCTCTGCCAAAGCAGTTGAATCGACTAATTGATTCATCAATGGTTGGGAAAGTTTTGAGCCATCTCGGTAGACTGCGCACGCTTTATTCATCGTTGAGTGTGATAGGTCGTATGCATCACGAATTTCAGAAACAGTTGAATTAGATGGCATATTAATGGTCTTCGAAATTGCTCCGGAAATGAACGATTGAGCCGAAGCCATCATCAAAACGTGAGCGCGCCAATCAATCGACCGTGTACCATATTTGCCACAGGGTGTAGCACAATCGAAGACAGCGAGATGTTCATCCTTTAATCCTGGAGCACCTTCAAGAGTAGCTTTTCCAAAGACCACATCATTAGCCTCATTGATTTGGGCTGAGGTTAAGCCGATATGGGATAGAATATCAAAGAAACCATCATTGAATTGTTCTTCAGTCATACCAAGGGCGTTTAAGCAGAAAGATTCTCCGAGGATGGAAGGAGAGAACCCGGATCGAAGGTCGAAAACATCGCTGAATGAATTTTCAATTTTCGTAAGAATATCAGATGTAAATCCTTCTGATTGTAGTTTTTCTGCAGAAAGATGTGGACAATTAATGAGGTTTTTTGTACCCGTAACATATTCTTCAATCGATTTTGAAAC
The DNA here is from genome assembly GCA_012960975.1 of Candidatus Poseidoniales archaeon. Classification (GTDB taxonomy): domain Archaea; phylum Thermoplasmatota; class Poseidoniia; order Poseidoniales; family Thalassarchaeaceae; genus MGIIb-O2. The sequence goes on along the minus strand of DUAE01000030.1, from coordinate 83,383 downwards.
ACTATCTGAATAACCGAGGCGGTGCAATGCGTTTGGTACGCCGCGATTGATAATTCTCAACGAGCCGCCGCCAGCGAGAGTTTTGAATTGGACTAGAGAGAATTGCGGTTCGACACCAGTCGTATCTGCACCCATTACCAACCCAATAGTTCCGGTCGGAGCAATAACAGTTGTTTGCGCATTACGGAATCCATGTTCCTCTCCTTCTCGAATTACCTTATCCCAGACGTCTCTTGCTGCTGTGAGAAGGTCTTGTGGGCATTTCTTTGCATTGATTCCCTGAGGGGCGATTGACAATCCTTCATATTCCTCTGCTGGAGCATCGTATGCTGCTCTTCTATGATTTCTCATGACTCTGAGCATGTGCTCCGCATTCCTTTCATAATCAGGATAAGGCCCGAGAATTGCCGCCATTTCTGCACTAGTGGCATAAGACTCACCGCACATAATTGCGGTTAGTGCCCCGCAAATCGCGTAGGCTCTTTCATCATCATATGGAATTCCCATGTGCATTAGTACGGAGCCAATATTACAATAGCCAAGGCCGAGAGTTCTGTATTCGTATGATTTCTGGGCGATTTCAGCCGATGGAAATTGAGCCATAAGTACACTTATTTCAAGAGTGGCAGTCCACAATCGTACACTGTGTTTGAAATCATCAATCTGGAATGTCTGATTGTCGAGGTCGTAAAAGTGTAGCAGATTAATGCTTGAAAGATTACATGCGGTATCATCTAGGAACATATATTCTGAGCAAGGATTTGAACCGTTGATTCTTCCACCTTCTGGGCAGGTATGCCATTCGTTGATTGTAGTATCAAATTGTACCCCTGGATCTGCACAAGCCCAAGCAGTGTATGCAATTTTATCCCAAAGTTCACCAGCATCTAGGATTTTGCATGCACTCGGTTCACGATCTTCTTTTGCAGCCTTATCTTTCTCGGTTCTCCACACGAGATCCCAATCATCGCCAGCTTTTACGGCCTCCATGAATGAGTTAGGTACACGAACGGAATTGTTGCTATTTTGGCCCGAAACGGAGAGGTATGCTTCACCTTGCCAATCGGTATCGAAACATTCGAAATCAACTCCTTTCCATCCTTGTTTAGCTAGGTCGACAATTCTTTGGATGTGTGGTTGAGGAACATTGTCACGAATGGCCTGAACCATCGTCTTGTGTAAACTCGAATTTTTAGACTGATCGAACCTAGAATCATCGTCTTCGTGAGCCCAGATAGAATCCATCAATGCGTTTGCATGTTGTTGTAATATATTTGAGCCGATTACTAGTGCTGATACTTTTTCTTCTTCACTTGATTTCCAATCGATGTATTCTTCGATATCTGGATGATCTAAATCGAGTGTAACCATCTTGGCAGCACGACGGGTAGTTCCACCCGATTTGATAGCGCCCGCTGCACGGTCGCCTATTTTGAGGAACGACAACAATCCGGAAGAGGTTCCTCCACCTGAAAGAGGTTCACCAGCTCCGCGGATGTTTGAAAAATTTGAACCGGTTCCTGAACCGAATTTGAACAATAAGGCTTCTCTATTCCATAATCCCATAATTGATCCTGTCCCTCCTACTAGTGAATCACTAACGGACTGAATGAAACAAGCGTGGGGTTGAGGATGTTCATATGCATTAGCCGATAACTCGAGTTCACCAGTTGTTGGATTGACATAATGATGGCCTTGTGCAGGCCCTTCGATTCCATATGCCCAATGAAGGCCGGTGTTGAACCATTGTGGGCTGTTTGGAGCAGAGCGTTGGCTTGCAATCAGATAACACATTTCATCGTAATATGCCCGAGCATCAACTTCACTGGCAAAATAGCCGTGTTTGTAGCCCCAATAGGTCCATGTGCCAGCGAGACGACGGAATAATTGTCGTCCATCGAGTTCGCCAGTGAATCGTTCATCGGCTGGTAAAGTTTGCAGTTTTTCATGATCGGGCTCACTTCGTTGTAACCAAATAGGAATACCATCTTCCGTAACTTTTCGCAGATGAATTGGGACTCCAGCCTTTCTCAAATATTTTTGAGCGCATACTTTCCCCGGCACTCCAGAAAATCCTGAAGGAAGCTGAACACCTTCGATAGCATCTGCCATAGTGCCATCGGGGTTACGGATTTCAACATCCATTGTAATCCAATCGAATCCATCGAACGGGTCGTCTCCAGCAGATGTAAATCGGCGCTCGATAATTAATCCATCTTCGGATGCAATATCGTCAGCGTCGTTGGAAATGGATTCTTTGTTTCGGCTCTGCATTGTATCATTTTCCGGTTATCATGTGAGTGGGTTGAGTCACTCTCTCTCGCAAGGGATTTTCCCTTGAACACCGAGGGACTTTAATGATTGAGTAAAGAGAGCCTTTGAGAAAGTGCAATTAGGCATTTAATCTTAGATTACAACAAACAATTTTTTTGTTATAAATTGAGACAAATTTCATGGCTGAATTTCTAGTGACCAAGTCAGTACTGCACCAGATTTGGTTAGCATTTTACCAACCGAGCAATACTTGTCGTGGCTGGCTTGGATAATTCGTCGAACTAATTTTTCAGGAATATCTCCTTCGATTATATATTTCATATTGATATCAGTGAAAACCCGAGGGGACTTGGGTTTTCTATCTGTATTGATGTCAATTCTCATCGACTTTACATCGTCCATTCTATGTTTCAAGCCGTTAAAAAGGTCAATCATCGAACATGCCGCGTGAGCTTGTTGTACAATTTCCATCGGATTCGCAGCCGTATCACTGTAAAATTCTGTTACCTTTCCCGATTCAGTAATCCCCCTCATTACTTTCCCTTCAACCCATTCAACAGACCCCTTCATCTCGTCTCACCTTCGTTTTGTTCCACGGGGGTCGGCTTCATCAATGAATGGCAGGTCGCCGCTCTGAGAGATATGTCATCGGGCGCCCCAATTACAATGCTCGATGGCAAATTAAACGTGCCAAATGAGCCTGTAATTCATTATATTGAAGGCGACGGAATTGGCGTCGATATCACTCCTGTTATGATCGATGTAGTTGACACTTCAGTCGAGCGCGCCTATGGTGGCACTCGCAAAATTCACTGGAATGAAGTCCTTGCAGGACAGAAGGCATTCGATGCAACCGGCGAGTGGATGCCAGAATCTACTCTGGAAGCGATGAGAACGGGATTAGTTTCCATAAAAGGTCCTTTAACAACACCAGTCGGAGGTGGTATTCGCAGCCTAAACGTTGCACTACGCCAACAACTCGACCTTTTTGCATGTGTCCGTCCAGTCCGTTGGTATGCAGGAACACCAAGCCCCGTGCGTGACCCTGGAGCAGTTGATATGATTATTTTCCGAGAGAATAGCGAAGATGTTTATGCAGGAATTGAGTGGGAAGCTGGAAGTCCAGAAGTCCAAAAAGTTATCGATTTTTTACAGAATGAAATGGGCGTTGATAAAATTCGATTTCCTAACACTAGTGGAATTGGAATCAAGCCAATTAGTCAGGAAGGAACTGCCCGGATCGTTCGAGCAGCTTTCCAATATGCCATAGATAATGACAAAGATTCGGTAACTCTTGTCCATAAAGGCAACATCATGAAATTTACTGAAGGCGGGTTCCGTGATTGGGGATATGAACTTGCAAAAGAAGAGTTTGGTGCTACCGAACTCGACGGTGGCCCATGGTGCACTTTTGAAAATCCAAAAACTAACAACACGATTACTGTGAAAGATGTTATCGCAGATGCGATGTTACAACAAGTCCTCACACGCCCGCGTGAGTATGGTGTTTTGACAACGATGAATCTCAATGGTGACTACATATCAGACGCACTCGCCGCTCAGGTAGGGGGCATAGGAATCGCACCGGGCGCGAACATCAATTACGATACTGGAATTTCAATTTTTGAGGCGACCCATGGTACGGCGCCAAAGTACGCAGGTCAAAACAAGGTCAATCCAGGAAGCCTAATCCTCTCTGCAGAGATGATGCTTCGACATATGGGTTGGAATGAAGCCGCTGACCTTATTGTAAGAGGGGTGGAAGGTGCAATTTCTGCCAAGACAGTTACCTACGATTTCGAGCGCCAGATGAATGATGCAAAACTGCTCACGTGCAGTGAGTTTGGTGCCGCAATTATCACACACATGTGAGTTGACCCCTATGGATTTCACTTCCCTCAACCTCAGTCAGCCTTTGTTGGATGCTCTCGACGAGATTGGTTATGTCACTCCGACGCCAATTCAATCCCAGGCCATCCCAGATCTCATTAAAGGCCGAGATATGCTCGGTTGCGCCCAAACGGGCACAGGAAAAACCGCAGCATTCGCTCTGCCAATTCTTGATGCAATATCCCAAAATCCTTGGAAGGGCTCACGCCGTATCCGCGCTTTGATGCTGTGCCCAACACGCGAGCTTGCAGCCCAAATTCACGACAATATCGAGCAATATGCCCGATACCTAGACATCCGTTCGATGGCTATGTTTGGCGGAGTATCACAACGCCCTCAGGTGAAGATTCTACGTCGTGGCGTTGACATCTTAGTTGCCACTCCCGGCCGCTTGCTTGACCTCATCTCTCAGAGACACGTTAACCTTTCATCAGTCCAATTCCTCGTTCTCGATGAGGCGGATCGAATGCTCGACATGGGTTTCATCCGAGATATCCGTAAAATTTTAGCACATATTCCAAAGAAGCGCCAGAGTCTGCTATTCAGTGCCACCATACCAAGCTCGATCGCCGAATTGTCCCGTGATATGCTCTACAACCCGGTAAGTGTCTCAATCACACCTGAATCGGCCACCGTAGAGGCCATCGAACAATCTCTTATGTTTGTCATGAGAAGCGACAAGCGTGGTCTCTTGACTCACATTATCAAGGAGGGGCGACCCGAAAAGGTGCTTGTGTTCGGTCGAACCAAGCACGGTTGCAATCGTATTGTCCGACAACTTGGACAAGACGGTATCGAAGCCCTCGCAATCCACGGCAACAAGAGCCAAGGTGCGCGTGAGAAATCCCTCCGCCGATTCCGTAATGGTAGCCTTCAGGTACTAGTCGCCACCGATGTGGCGAGCCGTGGCATCGATGTCTCTGATATCAGCCACGTCATCAATCTGGATCTGCCTAACGAGCCCGAAGTCTATGTACACCGAATTGGCCGTACAGGACGTGCTGGCCAAGGTGGTATCGCCATTGCTTTTTGTGATGAAAACGAAGGTGAATATCTGCGCGATATTGAGAAGACAATCCGTCAAGCCATCCCAGTAGATGAGGAACACCCTTTCCATTCAGAGAAGGCACGGTCGTGTAAGGGTAACAAGGCACCTAAGAAGCAGCAGAATCGGGGCCGCGGGCGTGGTCGGCACCAGCCGCGCAATAACAAATCCAACGGCAATCGCTCGAATGAGAAATCAAATCATCAATCCAAAGGTGGACGCAATAGTCGGCGTTCAGGCCGCGGCCGAAGCCGTAAATAACACAAGAACTAGGTCCGTTATTGAGTTCGGTAATGTGGTCTCCAAGGTACAATAAGGAGTTCCCTAACGAATTGTAATATTTTTTCGTATAATTGTGAAATTTATTTGAAATTACAAATTCTTAAAAATAATTAGAGAAATCGTTGCACTGGGTAGGTGTAATAAAATACATCGAATGTAGCAAATTGTAGTTATTGTGATTTTAGAAACTTGACGGTTTAATTATTACACTGAGTGTTGAACACCTGTATGAACACGGTAATCGCTGGATACGCCCGCTCACCATTTACTCCCGCCCGCCGAGGAGAACTCGCTCGAACACGCCCTGATGATATCGCTGCTGCGGTTATCGATGGGCTCCTCAAGAAGTTGAATCTCAATCCTTCTTTAGTTGAAGATTTGATTGTTGGAACCGCCTTTCCAGAAGGTGAGCAAGGCTTCAATGTGGCTAGAATGATAACGTTCCTAACCGATCTTCCTGAGACAGTTCCCGGAGTTACAATCAATCGTTTCTGTGGCTCAAGCATGCAAGCGATTCATGATGCAGCCGGGCGAATTGCCATGGGCGCTGGCGAGTGTTTCATCGCAGGTGGCATCGAATCAATGACTCGAATTCCGATGACTGGATTCAATCCAATGCCTAACCCACGTCTTCTGGAGGAAGCTCCCGGAGCCTTCACCTCGATGGGAATAACTGCTGAGAATCTTGCAGTTAAATATGGGATCGACCGTACTACTCAGGAAGCATTTGCGATTGAAAGCCATGCGAGAGCAAGCGCTGCGCGCGAGACGGGTAAATTTTCAGATGAAATTATTGAGATTTCTACTAAATCAAAGGTCATAGATTCGGATGGATGTATACGTCCAGGAACGGATGCCACAACACTTGGAAAATTACGCCCAGTTTTCGATGCAGACGGGACTGTTACTGCTGGAACCGCATCTCCCTTGACAGACGGGGCTGCTTTTGTTGTAGTCTGCACAGGAGAATTCGCCCTAGCAAATGGCTTGACTCCCCTCGCAAAAATCGCTTCAATCGCGGTCTCTGGGTGCTCACCAGAAATTATGGGAATTGGTCCTGTAGAAGCAACTCGAAAGGCGCTAGATCGTGCTGGACTTACACTCGGTGACATTGATATTATTGAACTCAATGAGGCATTCGCTGCCCAATCACTAGCAGTGATTGAGGAGTTGGGATTGGATCAATCAAAAGTCAATGTAGATGGGGGGGCAATCGCCCTTGGCCATCCATTAGGTGCGAGTGGTGCCCGAATCACAGGAAAGGTAGCAAGTTTACTCGTCCGCGAGGGCGCTAACCATGCACTCGCAACTATGTGTATTGGTGGCGGCCAAGGAATCGCTACAATTCTTTCAAAAATAGAGTGAGGTGATCATTTGTCAAAAAGCCAATCATCGAACTCGGCAATCCCGAGTATTGAACGGGTAGCCGTAATTGGTAGTGGGGTTATGGGCGCAGGAATTGCAGCTCATTGTGCTAATGCTGGCTGTGAAGTGCTTCTCCTCGACATTCTTCCAAAAGCCGAAGCGGATTCGAAAGATCAGTCGGCTAGAGATTCCATTGCAGCTGAAGCAATTGCAAAAATGGCAAAATCTAACCCCGAAATGCTAATGCATAAATCCTACGCAAAACGTATTACTGCGGGTAATATTGAAGACCATCTTTCATTGCTGAAAGACTATGATTGGGTAGTTGAAGTAATTATCGAAAATCTAGGGATAAAGCGTTCCCTCTACGAAAAACTCGACAAATATGTCGGCCCTGAAACTATCGTTTCCTCAAATACATCTACTCTTCCTCGTTCGTCCCTGACAGAACAGATGTCGGATGAGTTATCAAGTCGATTTCTCATAACTCATTTCTTCAACCCGCCCCGATATTTGCCATTGCTTGAGTTAGTGTCGGGACCTGAAGTCGACCAATCGGTTGTGTCTCGAATGGTCGAATTTGCCGATATTCGCCTTGGCAAGCGAGTAATCCATTGTAACGACAAGCCCGGATTCATCGGCAATCGGCTTGGTGTGTTTTTCATTCAACGCGCGATTCATGCGACCTTAGAGCATGGCTTCACAGTAGAACAAGCAGATGCCATGCTCGGCCGCCCCCTCGGCATTCCTAAAACTGCTATTTTTGGCCTGATGGATTTAGTCGGAATCGACCTAACTCCGTATATCATGGCAAGCCTAATCGAACACCTTCAACCAGATGACCCATTCCACCAAATTGCTGGTGCGGGAAATGAAATCATTGAATCGATGATCAAAGAAGGATATATTGGCCGAAAAGGCAAGGGTGGCTTCTATCGCCTCAATCGCGAAGGTGGCGGAAAAGCCAAAGAAGCTAGAAATCTCTTGACTGGAGAATATGCCCCTGCAAATCGACGAGCAGGTTTCGCATCTGCAAAGATGGCTAAACAAGGAATTCTGAGAATGCTTGATCACCACGACCAAGGCGCAGCTTTCGTTACTGAAATCTTACTCGACACACTCTCTTATGCTGCTTATCTTGTCCCCGAAGTGACAGATGATATCAGTGCAATTGACGGAGCGATGAAAGTTGGTTTTAATTGGAAGCGTGGACCTTTTGAAATAATTGATGAAATCGGGGCATCAGAACTTGTTAAGCGTCTTGAAGCAGCAGGAAAACCCATTCCACCTCTACTCCAAAAAGCAGCCCATGCTGGTTCGTTTTACAAGATAGAAGATGGCAACATCCACCGCCTCAATACTGACGGCGAATATGTCGTAATCAATCGACTAACAGATACCCTTACGGTGACAGATCTAAAGCGCAGAGGTAAACCGATCAGAAGAAACGGCTCAGCGAGCCTTTGGGATGCAGGAGATGGAGTATTACTCGTTGAATATCATTCGAAAATGAATGCGATGGATCCATTCAGTATGGAGATATTGCAAAATGCGGTTTACTTGTCTGAAGAAGATGAATGGAAAGCCATCGTAATCGCAAATGATGGTAAGAATTTCAGTGCTGGAGCAAATCTAGGATTGGCATTGTTTGCAGCGAATTTAGGTGCTTGGAAGGATGTTGAAAATTTCATCGTGCTTGGACAAGAAACCTATCAAGAATTGAAGTATGCTCCGGTTCCAGTCGTTGCAGCGTCAACCGGGGTCTGTGTTGGCGGCGGGTGCGAAGTTCTGATGCATTGTGATGCTGTTCAAGCCCATTCAGAATCTTATATCGGGCTTGTCGAAGTTGGAGTAGGAATTGTTCCGGGGTGGGGCGGGTGCAAGGAATTGTTGGGCCGACTCGGTCCATTCAATCTCGTTTCTGCTGGGCCAATGGGCCCAATTCTCAAAGCCTTCGAGCAGATTGGAACCGCTCAAGTTGCCAAATCTGCTGAACAAGCAAGGCGTATGGGGTACCTCCGTCCCGAAGATCGAATAACCATGAATCGAGACCGCTTGATTGCAGATGCAAAAGCGCGCGCCCTCGAATTAGTAGACGGCTATTTGCCCCCCGAACCATACACATACAACCTTCCTGGAGCAACGGCGAAGTATGCTCTTGATATGGCTGTGGCAGACTTAGCACGATCTGGTCAAGCAACACCTCATGATGTCGTGGTAACATCTGAATTAGCATCGATACTTTCTGGTGGCGACACCGATACTCTCGATGAACTTTCAGAAGAAGATATTTTGCGGATGGAGCGTGAAGCAATCAGCAAGTTATCTAGGACAACAGGTACGCTTGCGAGGATGGAGCATATGGTGCAAACGGGTAAGCCGTTGAGGAATTGAGGTGAGAAAATGGTAATTTACAATCCCCCTTACAAAGATTATGAATTTTTGTTTCACGAAGTTTTCGATGTAGTCGAAGTTGCCCGATCACTCGGAATGGAAGAAATTGATAGTGAATTTATTCAAATGATGATGGAAGGCTATGGTGAGCACTGCCAAGAAGTCCTTCTTCCTCTCAATCAAATTGGTGATGAAGAAGGTATTCACTTCGAGAATGGAGAGGTAATCATGCCTTCTGGATTCAAAGAAGCTTACAGAGAAGGCATCGATACTGGTTGGTATGGGATAGGAACAAAACCAGAGCATGGAGGTATGGGATTACCGAATTACATGGAGGCGATGATGAATGAATTCACTATTGCTTCCAATATGTCCTTATCGGTCGCCTCCGGGCTTGCTACAGGTGTATATCATCTGATTTCTACACATGCAGAAGAGAGTCTAGTTGACCATTATGCGACAAATGTTGGTACTAAAGAATGGGCTGGAACGATGTGTCTTACCGAACCTCATGCAGGTACAGACCTCGGCATTATTCGCTCGAAAGCATTGCCTCAAGATGATGGTTCATACCTTGTTTCTGGCACTAAGATTTTCATTAGTTTTGGAGAGCACGATTTAACTGAAAATATCGTTCACATGGTTATCGCAAAGGCTCCTAATTCTCCTAAAGGCACGAAAGGAATCTCTTTGTTTTTAGTTCCTAAATACCTACCTAAAGGATGGCAATCAGGAGGAGTTGATGGACTATCTCAGGAATTGAGTAGTGCTCGAAATGGTGTTACTTGCTCAGGTGTCGAAGAGAAGATGGGGATCCATGCATCGCCGACCTGTGTGTTGAATTTCGATGATTCAGTCGGTTGGCTGGTCGGTGATTTACATAATGGAATGGCATTGATGTTCGAGATGATGAACGGCGCACGCCTCGATACTGGAATAATGGGTTTCGCTCTCGGTGAAGTTGCTTATCAGAATTCACTCGAGTGGGTTAGAGAACGTCGCCAAGGCCGTGATTTAAGAGGTGTTCAAGACCCTCAAGAGTCCGCGGACAATATCCTCGTGCACCCTGACGTACGTCGAATGTTATTAATTTCAAAAGTTAACAATGAAGGTTGCAGAGCCCTCGCAGTTTGGGTAGGAATTCTTCTTGATCAGATGCATAGCAAAGACGAGAAGGAAAGGGAAAGAGTCGAAGCCCTCGTTGCTTTGCTGACTCCAATTGTCAAAGCCCACTTCACAGATTTAGGTTGTGAAACGATTGATACATGTATGCAAGTTATGGGAGGGGCTGGATATTGTTCGGAATACGGCGTTGAGCAATTCTACCGTGATGTCCGAATATCAAAGATTTGGGAGGGCACCAACGGAATTCAAGCGCTCGACCTCGCCGGACGAAAGATCACACAAAATCTCGGCAGAAATTTACGCTATTTGATGTGGCCACTAGTGGATTTTATCGAGGAAAATAGGGGTGTTAAAGGCATGGAGGAATTCAATAAACCATTACATCAAGGGGTGAAAGGCCTGCAACAATTAACTTTGCTGATGGTTACAGAAGGTATGAGTAATCCGCATTTCCTCGCAGCAGGTGCAAGCGATTATCTGCGTTATTTCGCAAATGTTGTACTTGCTTATATGTGGGCAAAGATGGCGAGAGTTTGCCTAGATAATCCCGATTCAAAATTCCATCAAGCAAAGTTAGCCAGTGCGCGAGTATTTTTCAAGCGAATATTCCCTGAGACTATTTCTTTGGCAGCATCCATACAATCCGGTCATAAACATCTAATGGAGTATCCTTTGGAGATGATGTGATGGCTATTCCTCAATCTGGTAGGCTTAAGTTGAGAGGTCGAAGAAAGCAGCCTTCAGAAGGCCCTCGTCGGCGCGACAAAATCTTCTTGAGAGCTCGTCGCGCAGCTGCCTATGCGAAGACGCCAACGACTTGGACCCCAGATGTCCCAACCGTCTTGACAATCGTATTTTTGCTTGAGGCAGTAGCCATAATTGCATTTCCTCATCTTAGGGCTAGCCGTTTGGCTTTCGTTTTGGTTGGCTCATCTATCCCAATCGGCCTCTGGCTCTTCGTTTATTGGAAGATTTACCTTTCTGTTTTTACAACGTCCAATAAAGATTCAACACCTATTACAGATAGTCGTTGGGAAAAATTTGATTTCCTTGGTTGGGGGGAAGAAAAAATGGTTGGGCATATACTAAAATCTGATCAATCAAGTACAGATTTACTGCTTTATTTACATGGATATGATTCGTCACTTGGGCATGGAGAATCACGTTGCCAACACATTCAATCCTTTGGAATTAATATCATTGGGATGGATCAAAGGGGATTTGGAACTCAACAAGGGCGAATGGATTGGACATTGCTGAAAGTAATTGCTGATGCCGAAGCCATTCTCGAAGCCGCCCCGCAGCAACTTGGTTTTACGCCTGAAAAGTTGTGGATATATGGCCATTCAATGGGGGGTTTCATCACCATCCGGCTTGCTAGCCATCAATCTGGATGGTGGGAACACGCTCTCAATGGAATCATTCTTGAATCTCCAGTTTCATCATTTCCAAAAATCATTGATGAAAAATTACCAGGAAAAATGGTTATGGCACGACCTTGGGTTCGACATGTTCTTCGTCGAGAATATGAACGAATTCATCCCGACCTCCCGGTTCGTTATGCAACATCCGAACTGCCTTATTGGGGAATACCCAAGGTTCCAATTCTAGTTGTTCAAGCAGAAGATGACGAAATGCTCGGCTCGGCCCACTTCGAATTATTACTCAAGCATTTTGACAATGATGAAGTTGATTGTGAAATCCACACCATTGAGAATATGCCTCACACATCGCGGGTTGATAGGCCAGAGAGAGCCAAGAGAGTTGAATATTGGTTGGAGGCGATGCGATGAACCTATTGAGGCGCTTCAAAAAATCGAGCAAGAGGGTTTGGAAATTGAACGCAAAGCCAAGTGATGAACAACTCTTGGAACTTTATGCATTATACAAACAGGCGACAGATGGCGATGCCAGATGCATCAGTGGTATATCGGGACTTGTTGCCATGGCCAAATTTCGTGCTTGGAGAAAATTACGAGGAGTTTCTGCCGATGAAGCGATGGAGCGATATTGTGACCTTGTGGATTCATTGATGAACCCCGAGTTACCTTCGTCGAGGGGGGATTAGCCGTTGATGATTGATCAGAGTAAGTTGGAACAAGAGTATCGAGGTTTGTTGAAACCCCTTCGGTTCAGGTTTTTCACTATGATTTCGATGCCTTCAGCTGCTTTCGTAGGTCTCAAAATTGATGAGGTAAGCGAAGATTATTGCCAAATTTCAGTCAAGGGCGGATGGCGTTCTCAAAACCCGTTCAAAACGATGTACTGGGCTGCACAAGGTATGGCAGCCGAATTTGCAACCGGTGCCACACCTTTTGCACTCTCTAGAGCCTATTCTGGAAAAATACGTATGTTCGTTATTGGCACTGATGTCAAATTCGTCAAACAAGCTAAAGGGCGCATCAAATTTATTTGTGAGGATGCCGGAAAAGCCAGAGCAGCGATTGAAGAATCTGAAATTAGTGGTAAATCGGTAAATTGTGTGATGCACGCAAAAGGAATCGATTCAGATGGCGATGTTGTTTCGGATTGGAAATTTGAATGGAACATCCTTTCAATGAGAGATGATTGAATGAGTTATCAAAATAAATTTACAGAAGATGCGGGCATCGAATATCCAATTATTTGTGGTGCGATGTTTCCATGTTCGAACCCCGAGTTAGTCGCTGCTGCCTCCGAAGGGGGGGGCATCGCAATTATCCAACCTGCTTCACTTACCTATGTGCATGATTGGGATTTTCGCGAGGGTGTTCGGCATATCCGAAGCCTAACTGATAAGCCGATTGGGTTCAATGCTCTAATAGAAAAGGGTTCAAAGAAATATATTGATCGAATGTCTCAATGGATAGACATCGCCTTGGAAGAAGGTATCCGATTTTTTGTAACATCTCTTGGAAAACCCGATTGGGTATGTAAACGAGTTCACGCTAAAGGGGGGGTCGTCTATCATGATGTTACGACTAGAAAACATGCATTGAAAGGTATTGAGTGTGGTATCGATGGTTTGATTTGTGTTAACGACAGAGCAGGAGGACATCTCGGTGAGAAATCAGCAGCTGAACTCTATGAAGAATTATCCGATCTTGGAATGCCACTAATTTGTGCAGGTGGAGTTGGTAGTGAGAAGGAGTTAGCAGAAGTATTAGCCATTGGCTATGATGGTGTTCAAATGGGTACACGATTTATTGCAACTACAGAATGCACATCTCCTCAAGACTATAAAGATGCGATAGTTGAAGCAAAAGAGAATGATATTGTTTGGACCAACCGTTTGACAGGTGTCCCGATATCTGTTATTCGCTCAAAACATTTCAAACAGAACAATTCTTGGTTAATGAGGCGTTTACTAACTGGCCGTTTTCGACACACTGCTAGGCTTTTCTTGAACATTTTATCTTTTTCTAAACTTCGGGCCTTGTCTAGGAAAAAAGGTGGTTCTGCTGCCAAGAAGAAACAATACTTCTCTGCCGGTAAGAGCGTCGAGACGATCGATAATATTGAATCTGCGACAGTTATAATGCGTCGTCTGGGTGAATCATTAGATTCGACTGTTTAATTGCTGAGCATCAGAGATAACGCCGAAACCATATCGCTCTTCTAGAGCACGTGAAATCAATCTAAAATCAGAATCTCTTGTCGCGACTAAGACGCAACCAATTTCTTGAAGGGGCAATTTTGCCAATCCTGCGGCGTCTTGCATAATTTCGATATCACCATTTTCTGGATAAATTTCCTTGCCTTTCAATTCTGTTCGGATTGGTACTGAATTAGAACGCGCCCTTTTATATTGATCAACCATTTCAAAAATCTGCTCATGCTTTAACAAGAATTCTTCTAATTCCACATCATCTCGATTAGCTATTTCGATCAATTGGTTCCATGTGTTGAATGAATTTAAGATAATTTCCACCCTCTCTTTCAAGAATGCTGGAGTAATGATTTTTTTCCATTCTTGGTGGTTGATGTAAACTCCTTCAAATAAATCTAGAACTGAGTCCGGACTTTTCGTTCGATGTTTGAATTCTCCTCTTGCCGATGGAGGAATGGTAACAAAAACATCACCCTTACTTCTTCGAATTAACATCATATGAAACGACCTTTCGATAGTCCAATCTAGAGATCCGTATTGGTCACTTGAAATTTCTCTAAGCAAATCATCTTTCAAAGCATCAATTAACACATTCGTATCGATTAAAATGAGTGGTTTGAGGCCTAAATGGTGTAAAGTCCTGCGATCTTTTACTGGAATACTATTGCTGTGACTTACGAAAACAGCACGCTGTGTATCTCTTAAACGTCGAACACCTAAATCATCAAAAAATCCAGTTTCAATCGCTTCTTCGAATCTTCGAATTCCTCTTAGTGGTTTTTTCTCAGCGATTTGCCCACCGAGCAAAGTCAGTTCGAAGATATCTTTTTTATCATGCAATTCGAAATGGAATCTTCGCTCTAAATCAGATTGACGAGAAGCGCCACTTTTTTCTAAGGTCTTGAAAGCTGCACGAATTCTTCCATTGAACATTTCCTTTGGTAAATTATGTTCATCAGGGTATCGTTGAAGTAATTCTAACGATTCTTTTCGCCGTTTATTGAATTCTGCGTCGACTCCTTCAAATTCAGGATCCGCCCATTCTTCTTTTGATACAAACTCGATTAAGCGGCGAGTTGCTTTGTCTGTATATCCTGCTGAAACATCTGCACAGGTATGCAGGTAAAGCTGGAATTTTTGTGTAACTGCAGCCATTAATTGGGGGTTATCTTCAATCATTTCAACGGCTTCATCCCATACTCCAGCGTGGGCGAATTCAATCAAGGATTTTCTCAATAAAATTGATGAGTTTTCATAATCTTCTACAATTTTTATTGAAGCTTCTTTGTAAGAACGAGCGGCGTTTGCACGATTCCCCCTTTCCCTTTCAACCGCAGCCCTTACAACATGATATTCGGCAGAATCTTTGTCGTTGATTCTGTACCACTTTTCTAGAGACACAATTCCTATGCTGTGCTCGACAACGAGGTCATCGAGTGAACGAATCGTTCTATTAGTCAATTCATTACTATTCGATAATTTTTCAAATATTTCTATTGAACTTTCTTTCTTGTCAACTTCACCCATTTGTAATCCTAAGGTTGCTAAATTGAGATATAAAGCATCAATCAAAGCAGAAAACAATCTCGCCTCAAGATGGGAAACATCTGCTGCTCGAATCGATGTTTCTAATGATTCAATTAGAGATTCTTTAACGAATCCATCTCCATCTGAAGAGAGGGCCCTTCGTACTTGATTTAGGATTACAACTCCATCAATATCGAGTTTTTGGTGAATTGAATCCATGTTTGATGGTACTCCGGCGAGAAGAGAGATTAGAGAAAGTGATACTTCAGAGAGAGTATCATCTTCTGTTGATTCTTCCAAAGCTAATAATGCGCGAGATTTGAGATTTTTCAGATTCGAAGATATATTCAATGCATCTACAGCAGATATCAGCTGACATACCATCAATGCTCTGAATGGATAGGCGAGTGCTAGTGAATCATCTGCAATCATTTTTTCTGCTAGAGAAGTTACGTCAGCGGCTCTAGTAAATACTGAAAGAATTTCATTAGTATACCTTACATCATTGATATTTGTTAGGACCGCTGCTGCTGCCAATTGAATTGAAATTGGCAAATTATCAGTTTGCATTATTTCAGCAACTCTTTTTTCAGAGATGTTTGAAATTGCTGAAAGAATTTTTTCTTCTAAAATCGGAGATTTGGTGGCGGTAGAAATTTTGAGAGCAATACTTAGGTGCGAATCATTCTCGATAGACAATTTTTGGATAATGGCAAGTGCCTCTTTCATCCCCCCAGATTCTGACGAAAGTTCCGCGATACGCCAGTTGAGTGCGTGGGGAATTGATTCTTCAGACAAGATTTTTATCCCCGTGAGCAGCTCTTCTTTTGTTAAATTTGAATAGGAAGAATTGTAATTCTTCCAGACTTCAACCCTAATTGCCTTTGATAGATTATCATCACCAGTTTGTTGGATTGATGTCGACCATTCATCGAAATTTCCATTTCGATGAGACGAAAGTCTCGCATGTTTTTCAGCTAATGATTGTAATGAATCATTATTACCAACCCGGCCTAATGAATCGATTGCATCGAGATGTTTTGAACCCAATAGAATTAAACTTTCCAAGATTGCAGAAATTCCCTCAAGTCCACGCAAATATTCTTTCATTGTTTTAGGCCAAGATTGTGGCCGTGGTTTTCCAGCAAGATCCTTCTTTATTTTATCCAGTGCAAGCGCCTGGCCGGAATTCAATCTGAATGGGGGGGGGAGAGAAAGCCATTCTCTCAATTGTATAGAGTCTTCGGGGTCAATATGAGCAGCGGCAATCCATTCACTCGAATCATAGATTTCAGCTTCAATTTCATTTACGGGAAACCTCTCCATCTCAGCAAAGAGAGGGGCCTCACGTGCCAATCGACTCCAGACTGGATGTAACCCTTGAGCGCATTCAATTCTTACCAAATCTAAATTCCCATCCCAAGAATCATCCCAATTTGTAGTCATTTTATGCTTCTGGGCAATTAAAACTGCAAGTTTGAATCCTGCTGAATGATCATCCCCTAAAATTCTATCAGGTGAGGGAAGATTATCCTCGAACCCCCGTCTTGAATTTCGCCCCCCACGGCGTCCCCCTCGACTCCGGTGGCTTCGGTTTGCACCCCTCGGTCGACCAGATTGATCTTGCGAATCTTTTTTCACGATTGGAGCTTCTTTTGAGGCCGCCATAATTGCCAAAGGTTTCCAACTCTTATCGAGTAAATCCCATGTTGCCGATCTCTGAATTGCATTCTTTCGACGTACTTCATCATCACCTGCTTTATGCAGGTCTTCGAGACAATCGAGTAGATACTGCTCCAAATTAAGCCACTCCGACGACTCTTCGCCCGTTAATTTTGTTATGAATTATCCGCTTTGCTAAGCAAGGAGGTGAAAGCAAGACCTCAAGTTTGACTATCATGTAGCAAAAATCATGGAAGCGCTAGCTACAATCATCATTCTCCTCCATCCAATTTCAGCACTTGGATTGATTTGGGTTTTCTTCAATCAGAGGAAATGGAGGCAAAAAGGATCGCTCCTAAAATCAGATAACAGAAAAATCGCCTTGAAAAACCACGAAGAAGTTGGAGAAAAATTAACCTACGGTGTAATGGGAGTAATCCTTCTTGCCTTTGTTTCGAAAGCGATTTATTTTACGATTATTAATGGCTCATTTTCGTCAACCAATATACTCCCTGGCCATTTCCATGGGTGGGTTGGTTTACTCGGTTTGGCAATGATTCTCTACCTCAGAAAATTAGGTAGGTCAGTAAAATCGAAAAGAGATAGTGGCCAATCGTTTTCTCAGATCAAAGATTTGCACGGAAGGATTAGCGATATAATGGCGTTATTGATATTGATTCATGCCTTTCTTGGTTTCCTTTATCTTTTCAAATATCTTTAACGATTTGACCACAATGATAGCCATGTTTCGAGGTTTTTCTCAATATCTTTTGAGTTAACCATCCTCTCTACGACCACACCATTTTCTAATGGTTTTATTCTACAACCACATGCATTTGCGTGACCACCCCCATCAGAGTCAAAACGTGTGGCAAGTTTTGTCAAATCAAAAATTCCGCCGTTTTTGTGTAGGAATGAATTTGTGTAGAATGAAGCAGAGACAGGATACTTGTCTTCTTCATCAAATCCCACCCCAACATCCCCGTGTATTACCAGACAAGCATCGCAATTTTCACCAGCAAGGGCTGTGATGTGATAGCCATTCGATCGAAATCCGCTATCTTCAAATCGTACTATTGCAAGGCGATCTACAATTTTCATATTCGAAATAATTGACTCGCCGAGAATACTTTGACGCGCTTTTCTTTCTTTCACTATATTCTCGATAATTGGGTCGTTTAATATCGAAACAACAGAAGAGCCCGCTTGAAGTGATTCAAGAATATGGAGTGCTATTCCAGCATCAGAACCGATAATTCTCCCGAGCCAAACTACGGGGTGATTGCCCATGAATTCTTCTTTTGTCACACCCCCACCATCCAATTTATCGACCCATATCATCATCTGAGTCAAATCGGATAAATCGATTTTTTCAGATAGTAAATCATAGGCAATTCTTGCTGCTGATGGTGTTGACCTCCAGAGAATTACTGTTTCGCTATCCTCTGATGCATTCGGCTCGTTGGATTGATGATGATCGATACTGAGTCCACAGTCTTCGTGTCTAGGTAAATCGCAAATCGCCGTATGTCGGTCGATTAAATGATCCATCATGCCTGCCCGAAGGTTTCCAGGGTGGCCAAATACTACCTCGGCTTCTGGCCACCAACGACGCAGAATTGCGCCTGTGACAACTCCGTCGAGATCACTATCGGTAACGATTCTTCTGATATTTAGAGCGAGTGCGGCCTCTTCCATCTTTTCTTGACAGGCGGACTCTACTCAATTGTATTTGCCACTCGGTTGCAACAATTGAATAGGCAAAGTCCTCACCGTGTGTTGCATGGAGACATCATGTGGTTTCATTCTAATCAATTATGATAGTGTCCTATTATTGCAATATCCCCAAGGCCATTGGAGCTTTCCAAAAGGTCACATCGAGGACACTGATTCAGACTATCATTCAACCGCGGTGAGGGAACTTTCTGAAGAAACGGGAATCAAATCGGTCAAAATATTAGATGGCTGGGAGATGAGGACAGAATATACATTTTTCAGAAAGGGTGTAAAAACTCCAAAACAAGTATATTGGTACCTTGCTGAAACTGATGAATTGACTGTTAAACTATCGCATGAACATCGAAATTATCTGTGGCTTGACTTCGAATCTGCTCACTCTCAATTGACTTTTGAACAAGAAAAAGAGATGATAAATTCAGCACACACCCATCTTCTTTCTGTTGGTCGCCCCGTCTAAGCATTTCTTTTACCGAGAGGCATCCACAAAACTTCTTGTTCACCGGTTTTTAATGTAATCCATCTTCCGAGAACGAAGAGCCAATCAGATAACCTATTCAAGTATGATATTACTTCTGCTCTAATGGCATCTTCACCTTCAATTGAGCGAAGTCCACAAGCGTCCCTTTCTGCTCGACGCGTGACACACCGAGCTACGTGCAGGGTAGCGACGGGAGGAGATCCTGTGGGAATTATGAAAGATTCGAGTGGCTCGAGATCTTCGATCCATTCGTTCATCTCCTCGACTAATCTTTCGCATTGCTGCTCAGATATTACTTCCATCATTTTCGGTAATTTTCCAGGTGTGCAAGAACATTCCCCCCCAATGTCAAATAATTCTTGTTGAATAATACCTAAGCGTTTGTCTGCCAATTCTGCTGCACGAATTAGATTTGTTTTTTGACCACCATCTGGTACTATTTTTTCGATTCGATTTAGTTCCATTCTGACGGCTCCAATCTGTGAATTTACTTCATCGATTGTGCCATAAAATGCAACACGGGGATGATTCTTTCCAACCCTTTCTCCATCGAGGAGAGAAGTTTCACCTCCATCTCCGCCACCGGTGTGAATCCTTGTGATGCGAACCATATCCACTTGTCGGATTGGGTTGCACTCTATGAAATCGTCTCGACTACAAAAAAATGTTCGAGACCTACACTCAAAGAAGTTCTAATGCATTTTCGATAGTAATTATCCAAGATTCATCAACACTTTGCCAACCACCCAATTGTTCTAACTCAATGGTGTGTTTTTTCTCCATATTTTCATCATTTAGATGACGATAAATTAACGATAATGCGGAATGACTCATCGCGTTTATCCATTGATTTTCCATATCCCATGATTTTTCAAAATGAGTGATGGCACCTGAATCTCCTAACAAAATTCCCCTGTGGATTTGCCTCAACCCAGATTTTGACCAAGAGATGCCCTGAATTCCGACAACCAATCCTTTGAATGCTAAGTAAATCTCTAATAATACTAGAATTGAGGCGAAAGCGAATGAGCCGATTTGTTCGATTTGTCCGGCTCCAACCCATTGAGATGAGAGCAAATCGATTGCACCAATACAAAGAAGAAATCCTCCAAATGGTGCGATAATCACGTCATCTCGTAGAATCGACATATGGATTGTACCTATGATGACGGCGAGCCCACCGATAATTGTGGCAACCACCGGAGCAACCAAATCTTCAGTAGGTCGAGGGGCACTAATGGAAATAATCATTATTAATCCAGTAGTAATTAATAAAAAGGCAAATTTTCCACTTTTTTCTGGAAAAGGTTGGGCGCGAGAATAATGGAACACAGTGGCACCCAAAATGAGAAATAAAGAAATCCAAAAAATCATCAAAACACCTCTTATTCGATGTCACCGCGCCAGCCGGGCTTCCAAAAATCTTCGTTGTCGAGCCATACCAACCATTCTTTGCTATCGGCTCTTAGTAGCCGAAATGCACGTCGATCTAGCCCTTCTAGCAACAAATTGTCTACAACCCCTTCTCGATTCGCGTCAATCCATTCTATTTGCATCTGTCGAACTACTCGCTGCCCCTCTGTAAAATTGTCATAATTTCGTTCGCAAACATCTCGCAATTCTTGAATCCAAAGCCTAGTACCTTTGACATGAGGATCATCATGAATTGGTTTAGATTTTTTTTTGAACGGCCACCAACCCATCTTACTCAGTTTAGCCAGCGTGTTCACAGTTTTGATGCTTGCGAATTCATCAAAGACTAGCGGGTTCTGCCACGCATATGGCTCGCATTGTAGTTCATCTTCATGGAAGGCCAAAAGATGCTGCATTTCGCATCGCAATAAATGAGTATGCAAATCGCCTTTCTTCGGATGGTGTTTCATTGGTCGAACACCGAAATCAAACCGACCCTAATGAATATTTGAAAACCGTGATAAAGCGAGCTGGTGATTCAACGGTAATCCTGCTCGATGAAGATGGAGAAATTATTGATAGCATGGGTTATGCTGAAGAGATGAAAAAGTGGCGATTAGCAAGCCAAGATGTACACCTCGTAATCGGGCCCCCTGGTGGGTTTGGTGAGCAGCAAACTGGAGCTAAATCACTTTCATTAGGACCGATTACTCTCCCTCATGAATTGGCAGCAGTCGTGCTTTTAGAGCAACTTTATCGAGCCGTTACAATCATCAAAGGTTTGCCTTACCATCGAGTCTAATCAGTATATTGATTCGGCATCCGAAATTTCAATAATTTCATTTGATTTATCGACATGAATAATCGTTGGTGAATGTGAAGAAATCGTAGTTTCTTTGATTGATTTGTATGTGCAAATAATGACTAAATCACCTAGATTTATATGGTGTGCCGCAGCTCCGTTAATACAGATTTCACCAGAGCCGCGAGGCGCTAGAATTGCGTATGTTTCTATCCTTGAACCATTCGTAATATCTAGGACGCTGACCTGTTCCCATTCAGCAATTCCAGCAGCGTCCCAAAGACCCTCATCGATTGAAATTGAGCCGACACAATCGAGATCAGCCAGGGTAACAGAAACTCGGTGAATTTTCGAGTTGAGGACGGTTCGGTAAGCTGTCATCAAATCCTGCGGAAAAAAATTCTTTTAAGAATATGGGGGGTGGATGAATAATGATACCCAAACCTGTCTCTGATACGTTTACGTGCACACGAGGGTAGTCGTTGATAAGTAGTGCAGAGTCAGCGAAAGTACTTCGGTGGTCACGATGTTAGGTAAAATGAGTAATGGATTCGGTATTGCAAATACCAAAAAAGGAATTACAGCAGTCTTGATGGTATTTTTGATGTTGTTTAGCACACAAATGTATTCATTCCAAGATTTTGATTCATATGAAGAGGTAAATGGTGTTGAGTGGGAACCTGCCGAAAAGCGTACATCATATCAACAAATTAACACAGCATCTGGTCCCGTTGCTGGAGATGGAGTAAGTCAGCCTGCTGCTCAAAATAGCTTTACTAATCCAACCTTTACCGATCCATTTTATAATGATCCGATGGCAGTTTATGGGAAGATAAGTGACCGTGCCGCCCTTGCGTTGGATCCGAGTTATGGATTTTTCCTTGAAGAGACGGATACCAAAGATCACGATAACGATGGCATCTCAGATTTGTATGATTTAGATGATGATAACGATGGTATCGCTGATTTAATCGAGCGTTTCGATGGCTGTTATGGGACAGATCCTTACGATCACGATAATGATGGAATTCAAGATGAATTCGATTGGGATGATGATAACGATGGAATTCTAGAAGGGCCAATCGATTATTCACAAGGCGCGGATCCTCAAAATGTCAGTTCCGATCGTTATGTTCAATCGAATACCGTTCACCCTTGGACTGGTTTAGTAATTGGAAATGGTTACAGAATTGACCAGAATCCCTACGATCACGACAATGATGGAATCCCGGATGAAGATATTGATGGTTCAGGTCGAGGTTCTTATGATGAAGATGATGATAACGATGGTCGAATCGATCAATTCACTTGGCCATGTGATTTCGATGGTGATGGGGATGCTGATTACTTTGATTTGGATGATGATGGTGACGGAGTAGTAGATCTATGGGATGAACACCCTTGGGATTCGACTCGTTCTGGAAATATCACAGAAACCGCAGCAAATTGGTCAGCAGCAGTAGATTGGCATTCTGCTCAAGTGCATCAAGTTTCGATAACTAGTGCTGGTTTTTCTCCAAGAAATATCAATATCAATGTAGGTGACACAATCGTCTGGACGAATGCTGATACCACTGATCATACAGTTACTGAAAGCATTGGAGGATTATTCGACAGTGGTAATATTGCACCTAGTGGGACATTTTCAATGACCTTTGCCACGGCAGGATCTTTCGCTTATGATTGTACAATTCATCCAACAATGACTGGGACAATTAATGTAAATTCAACAGCTAATTTGAATACTTACTCTCAATATGTCGGAGGCGTTGATTTCGTTGAGAGAGAAATGGCTTGGCATCCCCGCGAGCAATCATTTAGCTATATTGTCGACGGTGATTTAGACGGTGATGGAATTCCAAATTTCATCGATCCAGACGATGATAATGACGGCTCACCAGATTCTTCGGATACCGATGATGATAACGACGGTTTGGCCGATATGTATGATGTCGATGATGATAATGATGGAATTCCTGATCGTTGCCATCAAGTCGATACCAATGGAGATGGTGTTGGTGATTTACCTGTGTCCGGCCCAATCGAGATCCCGGGAATCGATTGTGAACTCGATTACGACCGTGATTTAGATGATGACCGCTATCGAGTTATCGACCAAGATTACGATTTGGTATGGGATTGGCTTGACCCAGATATGGGAGGAACCCCCTTCCCTGACAATCCAGTCGGTGCACCTGCCCTTGATCCAACCGACGAACCTTGGGATTTGGATAATGATGGGATAATCAACGAACTTGATATCTTCCCAAATGTTCACCAGGACACAGTAGATGGCTGGGATTGCCCGAGTCTTACTAATCCAAATCCACAGAACCCTCATGACAATTGTTACTTATTGAGAAAGTCGTATACTGGTTATAATGACTGGGATGGTGACGGAATCAATAATTGGGATGATGTCGATGATGATAACGATGGGATTCTAGATTGGCTCGATATAGATGATAATTGTGATTTCGATGATGACAATGACATGCATATGTTGAATGGTTCGCGCTATCGAGACGACGGACCCAACAATCTCGATACAGACATCGATGGCGATGGATTACAAAATGATGAGGATTGGGATGATGATAACGACGGAATTTCTGATTATTACGACCCAGATGATGGAAATTGTGGAATTCAAGACTTCGACACTACTGATATTTTTGATTATACTTATCCAACTGACGATGGTGATTTGCTCGACGGTTCGAACGATGGTCAGATATATGCACACGATATCGCCCATAACTTCTATTGGAATCAATCATGGATGTTTAATCCATTCACTTCTGAAGATGGATTTATTTTGAATTACAATGGATATGATTCGGCAATCTCACCTGATGATAGCGGAAAGATCCCAGAACTTTATTGGCATGTTATTCAACGTTGGAGTTCTTTCAATGGCGGCAATTTCTTTGATATAGATACTGATGGAGATTCCCTAATCAACGGAATCGATATCGACCAAGATGGTGATGGGCTGCCTGATTGGTGGGATCAGGATGAAGGTAATGATGGCAAACTCGACGTTAATGACATCAAATTTGGTGGTACTTTTGATGATAATGAATGTGGCTCTTCTCTTTTCCTCGCATTTATGGCAGGATTAGCTGAGGAATACGTTTGCGGTTTGTTCTATGCATGGCTCTACGGAGCACCGATTATTCGGCCAACTTCAACAAACCAAGGTCAATTGATATACACATATCCATACAGTTCTCGCCCAGATTCAGAACATGATGATGGTGCATATAATGGCAGTAATTCTCAAGGTCAATGGACATGTAACAAGAATTGCTTTTGGTTTACTTTCGACCCAGGGAGTAATCCTAGCCCAAGCTCTGCCGTAACATACAATCAAATAGCAAATAACAGAGATTTGTGGATTGCTTATGTTGGCTTAAACTACGGCTTTTTCCAGTGGAATGCTGATTCAAATGCAAATTGGTTCCCTGATGAAAAGGCAGATTTGCTCAATAATGACATCGATCCAGATGACGATTGTGGAGCACCCGTTTTAGGAAATATGAATCCACAATGTATGTTCAATGATACTGCAGACTTGGACGATGATTTCGACAATGTTTACGATCATTGGGATGTCGACGATGACAACGATGGTATTTGGGATTATTTCGAAGTCGACACAAATGATGACCATGATGACGATGCAAATACCGAGCCAGATGGCAATTTCTTCATCGGTTCAAATTGTGAGGACAATGATGATGATGGGACAGATACCGACCCGGATGGTGACGGATGGTTCCAAGCTGTTTGGGATGTTGGAATACTGGGACAAGGATTACTACATCCGAAGTATTACGATGTCGACAATGACAACGATGGTGTTCCGGATGGCGAGGATCCAGATGATGATAACAATGGAATTCTCGATGTAGACCAAGAACTACTTTGTTTCGTCGGAGAAGAACAATTGGTTTGGGATCACGATAATGATGGAATATTGAACTGGGCTGATGATGATTGGGACGGAGATGGGCGAGTCAACACTCTCGAATTGGCTACAGCGACTCCTCTAATTTCACCCTGGGATCACGACAATGATGGATTGCGAGATGATATTGACTTGGATGATGATTCAGATGGAATGGAAGATGCTGACGAAGTTATGCTTTGGCCATCTCGATTCAATAATCAATCAACTAATCCATGGGATCATGATGATTTCGGAGGCGGCGAAGGCATTGCTAATCCAACTGATCCTAAAACCGGCCCAGATGCAATCGATGAAGATGATGATAGCGATAATCGTACAGATGCGGATTGGGATCAGTTTGAGGAAGAGGATGGAAATACTTCTGACTGGGATTCTGACAATGATGGCATCTTAGATGAAGATGATAAAATACCTACTAGAATTACACTAACAGTCCCAGATGTAATGTGGCTTGATTATCGTTATGCAGTCAAGTTTAATGGTACTGTAAATTGGCTAGATCCTGAGCAGGGAGTCTTCATGCCAGCCCCAAATCTACCCGTTCAAATCCATATTGATTGGGCCCGTAATGGTACAACCGCTCTCGAGACTATCGATGTTCTTACCGACGAGAATGGTAATTATGTGGTTGGTCAATTCCTTTTCCCAGAGGATTTGTCAGTCGGATCTAATCTGACTTACAATGTATATGCAGAAGTAACTGAAATGTTCATTCACGATGGTGCTGCGACCGAACCGGTTCCAACCGAAGTCCGAGCGAACACGACAATTGATTATGTTGCATGGACATATTTCCGCAGTGATGAACAGCCACTCTTCATCGATTACAAGGTACACTATACTGCAGATTGGGAGAGAGGTAAATTTGACAATAGACTCTCACATGCACCAATTTCGTTCACCGTTCACGGTGGTCCATTTGGTAATGCCACTCATCCTACTGTGTTCGATGGTTATGGCTACGGTTATCGATCTGATTCAGGAGGATGGATTTCACTTTCCTTTGTTCAATCGAGCGGAAGCCAGGGTATTTGGAAACAGGTCCAATGGAATTCAACAATTGATAATGGAGTAGGGAAAGTTCCTGGTGCTTATGAGGAAATTGTTTGGGATAACACTTCAAAATCACACAGCGTGATTGGAATATATGAATATACAAACACCAGTTTACCGATTGGTGACTATCTTTTCATTGGTATGTCTCGACCCGATTTAGGTGCAGAATGGCCTTGGCCATATCTAGAGGGCGATGAAACAGATTCATTCGCAATCCGATCTATGCATAGAATGTATATCGAAGCAGATGTGATAACCCCATCCGTCCGGCCAGTTTACTTTTGGGATTCAACTCAATTTACCGGCTCATCTTTCGGAGCATGGCGAGCATTATTCCACGCCCCGTCCTTGGCTAATGCCGGCCTTGATTTCGGTACAGAAAGTCTTGGAAAACCATTTGCTATGCTATGGGATGGTACTCCTGAAGGATTGACTGGCGAGTCTGGCAGATTACGCCCATTCCTCTCTTCGAATGGCACCCATTGGTTCATCGCAATGCAAAATGGGGGGGATTTCAACGTTCCACCATGTGGACCGATTGACCCAAGAGATCCGGAAAGCGATGCGAGATGTGAAATTGTACCAGAAATGTTCACAGGAGAAGCATTCAGAATTATTGGAACGGTTTGGAACCGAACTATGACCGCATGGCCTCACGACCCTATGGCTCTACAGGTTGATGTAGATCACAACGGTGTTTTCGCAGGGTCCCAAGAGACTGGATTCGCGCGTGCTCCAGATATGGTGAACGGCCAAGCAGTATTCGATTACAACTGGACCTGGTATTCTCAATATGCAGCAGGCGTATTTGGAATCCGTGCAGATTTTACAAATTCGAATTTCTACTTTACTGGAAATCAATCGAATGTTCTCGCGCCGACAGGTGCATATGTGAACATCTCTGTCATCGGTACTACCGATTTCCAAATGAATATGATACCACGTCTTTATCGAGGACAAAATACAACAATTGAGGCACGGCTTATCGACAATGCGTATCAGCCTGTTCGCGATGCTCCAGTGAATTTCACTTGGTCTGCAGACGGAACTAGCGATATAGCGATAACCGATCACAACGGTGTTCTTCAAGTCAATTTGACGATTGATGAAATGCATCAACTCGGCAATTTCACTCTAAGTTATACATTTCCAGGCGACACATATCGCCAAGGCAGTGCCCACGAAATCAACCTCTGGGTTGTTTCTCGAACATTTGTGTCTCTCCAAAGTACGACAGAAAATCGTCTTTCGAGTGGAGATTATTGGGAATTCAGTGCTCAGGTAACAGACGATAATCGAACTGCTGCTATCAAGGATAAAGGCGAATTCCTCGATGGATGTGATGAAAACGGCGGCGAAATTTTAGTGATTCTTGAAGGCGTAGATTTCGAACAACGTATTCATAGGCAAATCGTTGAGACGCTTTGCCCTAATGCGGGTACAATCAATTACAGAATGTTGTTAGATCCACAATTGCTCAGAGATGACCCTTATTCCTTCCTTCCTGATGGATTCGGGCCAGTCAATGTCATCCTTCGTTTCGCAGAAAACCTTCCCCATGAAGGTTGTGAACCTCTCGATGAGGAAATGTTGAGAATTTCAGGTGCTTGGGATCCTTGCGACCAAATTCTCAACAGCGATCATTATCGAAAGATTTTCCGTCATGATGAGCGTGGATTCAGCCTGATTGGCCGCACCACGCTTTCTGTTGATGATCAGATTGTTTACACCTCTGAAATCGACCCACTTACTGGCCAAGCTATCGATAAACCGATGGTTGTTACCGGTCAGTTAATCGATGAGCTTGGCTCGAATCTATCGAACCGAGCAATCCAGGTTCAATACGAAATGGTTGGCTCTGATTTAGGCGTAAAATCTTGCCAAGGTGATGTAACTGACATCAATGGGATGTTCGATGTAATTTGCCCACTAAATGATGTTCAAGCAGGTCAAGCGAAGGTAACTGTGAATTTCCTTTCATACGAAACCGGAGATCAATATCGATATAAAAATGCGAGTATAACGAAGTTCTTCCCTGTCTTTTCTAACTCTACAATGACCTTCCAAGAAGTAGGGCCATTCCGTACTGATGTCGACACATATCAATTCCAAAACGGAACTGTTTTCCCTGTTCTTTACCTAAAGGAATCGTTCCATATCGATGCAATGTTGACTCAAGTCAATGGAAACCCAGTCGGTGGAAAGTGTCTCAACATCTACCTCGATCCTGAAACGAATACTCGTCCGATTGCAACCGCCATCACCCGTGATGGAACCGGTGAAATCGAATGGTACTCCGGCGATCCGGATGATAATCCAAGCCGCCGTGGTGTTGAACCAAATGGAAATCAGTTAGAGGGCTTCAGAACGATTAGAGTTGCATATGAGCCGACTAAGGAATTACCTGGAGGTTGTCGAGCTGAGACGACCCCTCTCGTCAACGGCTCATTCCAAGATATCGAAGTATTGGTCAGAAGCAAGGTTGATATTTTGCTGAAGAACCATTGGTCAAATCCATTGGGTTACCAGGTCGGTGATGAAGTCGCTGGGGCTGTGGCAATTTTGCGAGACCGTTTGGATGTTTCAGTTGAAGGCGAAACAGTCATCTTCACCTTCCAGTATTGGAATGGCACAGGATGGGAAACAAATAATGTTGAATACGCTGTGACAAATGAGCACGGTGAGGCGAATTTTAGCTTTATTTACACCGGAGAAGAAGTTCCTGGCGAGCTCGATATTAATGCTGTGAATGGCAAATGGCGAGTTCTGATTCATTTCCAAGAATCATCGTTTTTCCAAGAAGAATTCCTTAACAGCACACCGGTGATTTATCTCGGAGAGCCGCTTGTTGAACAAAACGCGAATTTCTTCACGTTCAAGGTCTTGACAGTTATTGGAATTGCTCTAGCATTCGCTGTTCTAATCGGTGCGATAATGTATCGAAATTACAATGAACGCCGCCGAATCGAAATAATTCGCGGTATCCTCACAGATTCATTGATGTCATTGAAAGCATCGAATGATTATATTCAGACGATTTTCAATTGTTACAAGGATTTAGTTCGTTTCTTCCGCAGCCGTGGTGCTATGAAGAAAGTCTATGAAACAACTCGTGAATTTGAGGATGCAATAAATGCTATGCTTGGAGGAATAATGCCACCTGAAGATTTGGACACATTGTTTTCAATCTTTGAAGAAGCGCGATATTCAGACCATGAAATCGGTGCGGATCAGAGGGACCGAGCTATCGCTGCTCTACAGGCGCTTATCAATCATCTAAGCAATGCTCTCGGCGAGAGTATGTTGAACCGAACATCGTCTAATGAATCGACCCTTTATGGCTCGCGTGTGAAAGCCGGTGAGTTCATCGATTCTGAAGGTAATACAAGAATTGCTGGAATTGATGAAGAAAATGAGAACGACGGCTTCAGTTTATGAGGCCAGACGGAGGAATTGCACGCTCAATTATTTGGGCTGCAACCCTCACATGTCCGCAGCATGTCGAAACACCCCTTAGGGGTGGTAGTAGCATTCATAACAGGTAGGCAGGTGGCCGCGATACCCAAGAAACGTCGAGGGAGTCATTATGATGAAGAAACCGAAAAAGACCAATGCTGCCCTTATCGCCTTAATCGGTGATTTGAGGGCACAGAGCAGGTCTACCGGTTCTGCACTATGGCGAGACGTTGCTCTGCGATTGGAAACCAGTCGCAGCAACTGGGCTGAACCAAACCTCAGCCGTCTATCGCGCTATGCTGCGCAAGAGGACATTGTCCTCGTGCCAGGCAAGTTGCTCGGTAGCGGTGATGTGATTGGAAAGCCTAACGTCGCCGCCTACAGTGTCAGTTCTGGAGCCCGCTCTAAAATTGAAGAAGCAGGCGGACGTGTAATCACTATCCGTGAATTGATGAACGAAAACCCAGAAGGCTCGGGGGTGAGAATCCTTGGCTGAAGCAGGAACACTTGTTTACGATGCAACCGACAAGGTTCTCGGTAGATTGGCTAGCCATGTTGCAAAGGAATTACTTTCCGCGCGAAAGGCTGGAAGTCCACTACGAGTTATTGTTGTGAACGCAGAACATGCGATCGTCTCGGGACCCAAATCGACGGTTTTTGCAGATTACGATTTCAAGTACAAGTTGAACCATCCTCGTAAGGGGCCGTTCTTCCCAAGAATGCCTGACCAAATCATGAAGCGCACCGTTCGTGGAATGCTGCCATATCAGAAGAATAGCAGTGGTCGAAATGCAGTAAGGGACCTTCGTGTACTTATCGGTCAGCCAGCAAACCTCTCTGGAGAGGAATTGCCTGACGGCCACGCATGGGGGGACACAACTCATCTAAATCGCCCACTACCATTGAAGTTCGTCCGGTTGGGTGAAATTTCATCCTCACTCGGTGTGGATGCAACACGTTGGGGAGGTCAATGAATATGGCAAAGAAGCAGAGGAAAACCGCTGTAAATACCAGTGGAAAGAGGAAGACTGCAATCGCTCGAGCAACCGTCCGAAAAGGACAAGGCCGTGTCCGTGTAAATAGCCAACCAATTTACATCATGGAGCCAAGCCTCGCTCGTCGTAAGGCGCTTGAGCCGGTTCAAATTGCTGAAGGTATGAATCGTTTAGCTGATGTTGACATTATAGTCAATGTAGAAGGCGGTGGCCAGATGGGACAAGTCGATGCGATTCGTACAGCAATCGCCCGCGGATTAGTCCATTATAACGGCGGTGCTGAGGGTATTGATGAAGAACTTCGAGATGAATATCTACGGTTCGACCGTAGTTTACTAGTTAACGATCCACGCCGAAAGGAAGCGAAGCACCAAATGGGTCGCGGCGCTCGGAAGAAGTGGCAGAAGTCGTACAGATGAGGTGAAGAGAAATGTTGATTCCAGTTAGATGTTGGAGCTGTGGCAAAGTCATTGCTCACAAGTATAGTGAATACAAAGAATCTATCGCTCTTGGAGAGGATGCTCAAATCGTTTTGGACAAACTCGAAATCGAGCGATACTGCTGCCGAAGAATGTTCGTTGGCCACGTCGATCTAATGGACGAGGTTGCCCCGTTCAGTATCTCTCGCGAGACATAAATCGTCAGTTAGTGCTTTGACCTAATCCTAATTCGTTAGGATTGCCCAAAGGGCCTGTAGGTTAGCTTGGCCTATACTTCGCGGCTGGGGGTCGCGAGACCCAGGTTCAAATCCTGGCTGGCCCACCAATAATGAAGACTAGTGATAACAATCATTCGCTCATTAAGAAAGTAGAGTAAAGAGAGGGTTTTAGGCACTTAACTCGCCTCGAAGTACATGGTTGGAGAGCGCCCAGACGTAGGTGATGAGCGGGCGCTCATCGAATGGTTATCCGACCAAATTTCTCATCATTCAGACCTCTATTACAATGAAGCATCTCCGGAAATATCAGATGCTGAATTTGATGTATTATGGGATGAATTGAAGTCTTTAGATTCAGAAAATCCACAATTGAATCGTGTCGGGTCAGATCCACCTGCTGGAACCGAAAAAGTCACCCATCTTTTTCCTATGAGTAGTCTCGACAAAGCCACAGAATCGGATGAGATCTCTCACTTTGTCGGCCAAACTACCGCCCATGGTAGACAATTTGTTTGTCAACCAAAACTCGATGGTTCAGCTCTCTCATTAGAATATCGTCGCGGACGATTGGTCAGGGCAGCGACGAGAGGCAGTGGTGTGCGTGGAGAGGACGTGACTGCCAACGCTCGTCGAATAGCTAACATTCCAGAATCACTTAGTTGGCAAGGAGATTGTCATATTCGAGGCGAAGTCGTGATGCCACTGGAAATTTTTAGGAAAAAATATTCTGGAATTGCTCCTAATCCCCGAAATCTAGCAGCTGGTTCTTTACGGCAAAAAAATATCGAATCAGGAAAAGGTGATGCTGCAGATTTGATTTTCCTTGCCTATGATGTCCAATTCCCAAGCAATGAATTTCGTCATCCTGACAGCCCTGAACCACCAAATTATATTTTCGACTCCGAAGCAAATGAATGGCTTACTACGATTGGAATTGAAATTGCTGGAAATACCGTAGTCAAAGGAAATGATGATGATTCGACATCAAACTTAATCATTGATGTGACCAAATACTGGGCTGAACATCGAGCTGATGCGGATTGGGAGATTGATGGGATTGTCATCAAATTAGACCAGCTCGAAAAGCGCGGATTGCTCGGTAAAACCGCACATCATCCTCGTTGGGCATTGGCGTGGAAATTCCCGCCAGAAGAAGCATTTAGTGTGTTGATGGATGTCGATTGGCAAACCGGCAGAACAGGAACGGTAACTCCGGTTGCTCGTATTGCACCAGTGGTGGTTTCAGGAGTGACTGTCGAGAATGTAACACTACATAATTCTGGTGAATTAGAGCGTTTGGGAATAAAAATTGGTGATAAGGTACGAATAGTTCGACGAGGTGATGTAATTCCTAAAATCATTGAAACCCTCGGCGCAGCAAAAATTATTGATATTTGCGGTCTCTCTCATGCAGATGGCTCTGAATTTATTGGAATTTTACCAAATATAGCTGAGATTTCTATCCCGAAAATCTGTCCTGCCTGCTCCTTCGAATTAGTCGAAGATGGGGCATTTATTCGTTGTAATAATCTTGATTGTGCATCTAGGCTCGAGCGCTCAATAGTATATTGGTGTCGCTCACTTGAGATGGATGGGATCGGCGAAAAATTAGCAGCTCAATTAATCGCCGAAGGATTGGTCAACACACTTGCAGATCTCTATCGACTAAATATCCCAGATTTACTCCAATTAGAGCGGATGGCTGAGCGATCTGCAACGAAGGTAATCGATGAACTAGGTGCAACTAGATCGCTAACTCTCAGTCGATTCCTATCGGCATTAGGATTACCCGGAATTGGCCCAGAAATCGCCGTTAGTATCGCAGAAAAAGTCGGAACAATCACAAATCTTCTCGAGTTGGTTGAAGCCCGCGATGATAAAGTCGGTGAAGATGAGAATGGTAAACCATTCAAACATAATTTTGCGATATCACAATTAATCGAAATTGAAGGAGTTGGTACGACTGTTGCGACTCAATTATTGAATGGAATCGCAATTAGATTAGCAACAGTCATCGATTTGGCAAATCAACTAGAAATTTCAGCCCAATCAGCCTCAACTTCCGAAGGAAAATTTTTCGGTCAAACATTTTGCATAACAGGCACATTGAGTCGTCCAAGGAAGGAAATAGCATTGTTAATTAAGGCAGAAGGTGGCAAAGTTGTTTCTTCTGTTTCGGGTCAATTGAGTGTTTTAATCGCTGGGGGATCTGCAGGTTCAAAGCTTGAAAAGGCAACCCGATTAGGAGTTCGAATATTGAACGAAGTTGAGTTC
The DNA here is from genome assembly GCA_012960975.1 of Candidatus Poseidoniales archaeon. GTDB lineage: Archaea > Thermoplasmatota > Poseidoniia > Poseidoniales > Thalassarchaeaceae > MGIIb-O2. The sequence continues at coordinate 49,382 of DUAE01000030.1, read as the reverse complement.
AATTTGTTAGTTAGTGATGTAAATCCGCAACCGAAAACAGCAAAAAAAGACGAAGAAAAGCGGGCAACGCTATTCGATTATTGATTATCCATACATTGTTGTAGGTGCCGAAGAAGCATCTTCTGCAACTGGATTCAGAGTCGCAGCCATCATGTCCCGAATCTGTTGTTCAAGTCTCTGAGCCTCTTCTAACAAAGGTTCAGGATCGAGATGAACAGCAGGCAATAAGCCATCTAGACATTCAATAATTCTCGCAGCAGCTCTTGCATCTGGAATCGCACCATTTCCGATTTTACCTGAAGATTCAGCTAAAATCGCCATTCCTATCGAATTGCGTCGACGACATTCACCCATCATAACTCCTGTCATTCCACCAACCACTCCTTGTTGCAATAAAGGAACTTCAAGATCTGTTAAAATCTTGTGCGCGGCGGTGGTCGAACCGATACCGAGCAGCGTTTCCGTTGAATCATCATCATCGAAAATTGTGTGCTTATGTTCAATTCCTAAGGCATAGGCATCGACCATAATCATTGGACCAGTATTATTTGTTTCACACCAATTCAACAGGGCTTCGGTAAGTGGTAAACATAATTTAGAAGAAATTTGAATTTCCGATGCAATCAAAATTACTTTATTGCACTCTTTCATATTACAAATTGGCTCACCTGAGTAAAATCGCAATGGTGGTAGAGGCAATCCTTCCTGAACCAAACAGACTGGCGGAAGAGAGTGGTGACGTACTCCGCCGACCAATTTCAATTCTAATTTTTCAACTAAATAATGCGCTACGATACTGCTAACGAAGCCAAGTGAAGGAAAACAACATACGATTAGCGCACCAGAAACATCGATTTCGGGGTCGACTTCAACCAAGGGTGCCTCTGACATTGTAGGACAGTGAGTGGTGAAAGGTGTTAATCGTTATGACTGTAAGAGGACCTTGTCTTGTAGCGATCATGAGGTATTGAAGATGGCTGAGGAATTTATCGCACATCAATTATCACCTTCTTCTTGGAGTAGATACGAGGAATGTCCGAGGAAATATTGGCTTTCACGTCAACGTCTACCTCGTAAGGCAAGCATGCCAGCCGCTATGGGAAATGCAGTGCATAATTCGGTCGAGGATATTTGTAATATCGATGTGGGCGACCGAGACGAAAGCGAAGTCGAATGGCTTCCTTCAACTGCGAAGGCTATTCTCGACCGCCATTGGGCGATAGAGAAGAAGAATTTTCTTGAAACTCCTCGTCATCCGAGATGGAAAGCGGAGATGATAACCAAAGCACATGATGGACTAATCGGTGCTTTGAACATATTATTTTCTAAATCACCAGTCGGTGAGATTGGCCTCTCGGAGGTGACGATTGGTCAATGGAAGCAAATTCAATCCATAATTTTAGCAAACGAAGGAACTTTGGTTTCAGAATGTGGTCGATTGATGGGTCGGCTTGATTTATTGATCGCCGATATCGATGAGGAAGGAATTTCTCGAGGGTGGATTGTTGCGGATTTGAAAACCGGCAGACCTCCGAAAGTGAACTTGAATGAGAAGGTCAGCCGTCAATTACGATTTTATCGAGATTTATTGAAAGAAATAAATCCAGATCATCCTGAAGTTTCGGCTGAAGGTTGGTATTCTGCAAATCAGACGATTCATCGTGCTGATGGTGATTCTGTGTTACCAGCCGCACTTATCGCCTGGGAGGGAATGCGACCAACAGATGAGCCAATGGAAGCGACTCCTAGTGAGCAAGCCTGCGGGTTTTGCGAGTACAAGGCTTGGTGCCCAATTTGGTGGAATGCAAGGCGTGATGGAACTTTGCCTCCAGGACCGATGTTTAGGGACGAGGTGGTCCGAGTAATCCGATTCGACTCAGATGCAGGTGCTGCATTATTTGAGAGAATGCCACCAATCGGTCATGATGGTGAAGTAGCTCGTTCTGAACATAAATTCGGGGCGATTATTCGTGATCAAGCCAAAATTCAGATGAATGAATTAATGAATTCTGGATATGAAGGTCCAATTTTTCTTGGTAGTTCTAGAGTCGATGGAAAAATAGTCCATCTCGGCGACTGGAGTGAGGTATTACCATGGTCGCCTTTACTCTTTTCTCAACGCGAAAATCAGTCGAGAATGTCTTCACGCAATTGATTTGAAATCGTTTGTGGAATTGGACTTGAAGGCGAAAATAACCAATTTAAATATCGTTGATCAATGACCTTCAATTCCTTTAGGGTTCTACCTTTATATTTGCCAAAGGCGATAACGATGCCATTTTCGCTCTCACGTAAATTACCCCCAGTTCCAGGAATTGGTTCGAGATCGACAAGCCCAGGCCCAAGGGTATCATCTCTCTTTTGACCCGATAAAGAATCTTGTAAATCATCTAGAGATCCTCTGAACCAACGAGGGTTCGCCTTCATCATTTCCCACAGAAGAAGTAGAGTCGCACCGGCATCGGCACTTGCTCGGTGAGCATTATCCAAGCCGATTCCAAATCTTGTACAAAGATGACCGAGAGTGTGCCGGCCAGGAATTCGCAAACGCTTTGCAAGGACTAAAGTGTCGATAATAGCTCGTGGTTTTGGTGTTTCAACACCTGCGCGAACACATTCCATTTCGAGAAAGCTCCAATCGAAACGAACGACGTTATGTCCAACGATTACAGCATCATCCATTAATTTTGCAATATCAAAAATATGTCGAGCAAATTCTCCTGATTCGCGCACATCAGAATTTGTAATTCCATGAACTCGAGTTGCTTGCTCAGGAATACGTTTACCTGGATATACCAATGATTGCAAATGGATATGGCTTCCATCACAATCGCTGCCAATCAATGCATATTCAACAATCCGCTCACTTCGCGGATTAAAACCAGTAGTTTCCAAATCAAATCCAAGAACCCGATAGCCGGTGAGCATTCCGCCAGACACGAAGGTATCGCCGTGGGCATTGTCCATGAACTTCTTGCCCGTTCCCTTACAATATCGAAAAAAACCCTCTCCATATTCTGTAATAACCCAACATCGCTATGAGGGCAACATCACGCAGAACTGGATTGATGGACACCTCGCGGACGATGACACTCGGCATCGGTGCAATGTTGATACTCGTCTCAGTGGCCGGATGTACCGGTTTATCGGCCACAACTCCTCGGGCAGATATTTCAGCCGACCTAAACGAAGTTAATGTCGGTGGTACTGTAAACTTCGATGCTCGAGATTCCTCTTCTCCAGACCCCACCATCATCAAGGATTTCATCTGGGATTTCGATGATGGTGACACTCGCACTACAAAAACAGGCATAGTTAGCCATATTTTCTTAACAGCTGGCAATCACTATGTAGAAGTTGTCGTAGTCAATAATAAAGGTGAACAAGACCATGCTACCATTACGATTTTTGTGAATTCTCCTCCTACAATTCTCATTGAATCACCATCTTATGTTAGAACCGGTGAATCTGCAACGCTCGACGCCACTGATTCGTTCGATCCTGAAGGTGGACCACTTGAATTCATTTGGGATTTCAACATAGGAGCGGATTCAAACGGTGACGGAGATTTCCAGAACGACGCAGATGCAACCACTTCGATAACCTCCCTTGATATCTTTGAATCAGGCAACCGCACGGGCAAGTTAACCGTTGTCGACGACAAAGGGGGGGTTTCGACAGAGATTTGGACGGTGATGGTAATCACTCGCAATTTCCATATCGTTTGGGAAGAACAACATGTCACTATCGAGCGTTCAGGATATCTCAATCAAGGAGATTCCATTCAATTTGAACACGAACCAGGGGCTGGCGCAAGGATGATTCAAGTCAATGCAACCCTTACTCTCGCTCGAGATATTCTACCGATAATGTGGCCCGAAGATAATTTCACACTATCTCTGAGCGTTCCGATGACTGGATGGAATACATTTTCTTCTACAACTCACGATAATATCACTGAAAATGCAACTTCGTCAATTGAAAGAAGTGAGATGAATGACCGCCCCGAAAGTGGATATTCCACTCAGGCGGACTCAGATGAGTGGTTAACTTATGATTTGTTGAATCAAGCTGGACAGCGTTTTGGTCAAGGAACTTGGATTTGGACAGTCACAGCCGACCAATGTGACCCTGACTTTCCAGTAGATGGCGTCGATCCAGATGGTGGTAATGATTGGAAATTGGTTATTGAATACATCATTCTTGTTCCACGAGTAAGTGAGATTGGAATTTGAGTAACATCGGCTTTGGTGCGAAGGGCTTTCAAGTCGTTCTCGGTGGCGGCATCATGGTCAAGTCGATGGAGATAACCAAGGTCTCTATTCGCGAACGGTTGATTGCGGATGTCAAGGTATTGATGAACGACCCAACCGACTATGATTTTTCTCCTAGGGCAGAGATCGATGGCAATGTCCTATGCATCAAGAACAATGGTGTCGAAGATAATGCAACATCTTTCGAACTCAATGAGGAAATGATGCAAATTGCAGAGCGCGACAGAATGGTCGAACTACGAATTAAATTCAATGTTGAAGGGATGCATGGCACCCTTATACACAAGACTGCAAATCCTCGTGACGGTCCAAAATCAAAGAAATTAGCACAGCCAGGCTGGAAAACTGTTTTGCCTCTGAGCCTGTGAAGAAGTAATTCTTCAAACCGGCGAAATTAAACAGGAGTCGCCGGTCGACCGGCTCACTGGACCCATAGTGTAGCCTGGATATCACTGGGGCTTGCGGAGCCTCAAACCCGTGTTCAAATCGCGGTGGGTCCGCCATCTAGGTGGTCTTAGTGAAAGCAAGACTAGATGGTGATTATGAGCACAATCTATGATTGTGCTGAGAGATGCCATTAGGTTTGAAAGTGGATGCTAGTCTTTCGACCGATTCATTTAGGACCTACTTGTCGCGATATTGCTGAATCTGTAGTGTAGCCTGGATATCACTCTAGCCTCCGGAGCTGGAAACCCGTGTTCGAATCGCGGCAGATTCGCCATTTACTCGTCACAAACCCTTGGGTGCGTCAACATAGTGTTCAAGCGGAATCACATAGACGCAATATCATGGCGTTTGTATCAAGCCGACGTATCGACTTCCCGATGGTCGATTTGGCAAAGATTGTCTACTATCCAAAATTTTGGGATCTAGCGCACCGATTCTACGAAGAATCCTGGGAGTTCTCCTGTGGCATGCATTACAATGAGATTCTGAGTGAACACCAAATCGCGTTCCCTCTTGTCCACAGCGAAGCCCAGTTCCTACATCCTCTAGCCTATGGCGACACAGTTCATTGCTCTATCAAAGTTGCAAAAATAGGAACCACATCTGTAACTTGGCACTACGAATTCCGTAATCAAGATGGTATTCTATGCTGGACAGCAGATCAAGTGACGGTGTGTACCAATATGAGGCAGGTGAACAAGAAGATTCCCGTCCCGGGATGGATGCGTGAAGGATTGGAAAAGATGCAATCTAACTAGGGTTTTGGCCATTTTTTTGCTAAAACTTTTGCGAGATCGTCATCCATTCTTGCATCCCACCAATTTGCATTACGCCATATTGCGTATCGACCCCGAATGCCCCGTAAATCTGCATTTTCGAGCCTAGTATTTTGAAAATTAGACATGTTCATTCTCGCCTTCAGGAATCTTGCTCCTCGCATATCAGCCCCATCAAATGCGCATTTCATCAAATTCGCTCGTAAAAATGAGGCATTTCTCAAATCTGCGCCAGAGAGATTTGCACCTTCTAAATCTGCTTCATCGAAAACAGCTCTGCGCAAATCAGCTCCTGAGAGATTCACATCACGCAAATCTTCGCCGATGTGAGACGTAAACGACCAATCTTTGTGCTCAGGATTCTCCGGCGCGGCTTCTTCACTCAAGAAGAGACCCTTTCCATATGATTTCGGCCGGCGTCAGTAAGTACAACATAGCGGTTTTTCTTTGGCATCCCTGTTGGGTATTGGAGCAATGGTTCTTGCTTATTTCCTCTGATTCCACCCTCTAACATACGATTGATATAGAGTGAAAAATTCCATTTTTCTACTTCCCCCTCAGTCCATTTTCCTGCTAAAGATATCAAATTTTTCAATTCACGAGGAGGTGTATTAGTCTCTTTTTCGACAAATCGTAGATAGTGAATTGCCGCCAAAATAACATCTCCTGTTTTTTCGATATTACACGAATCCAAAAGTCGACGAAACGCAGAGCCACGCTCTGGAATTCCGCTTTGAATAGCTCGCTGCGCAGCAGCTTCGACAGCCTCTTCTCTAGCTTTTCGAATAACAGATAAATTTGCAGTCCACGAACCCTCTTCTTTGATTTTCAGCCAAGTATTATCCATTTCTTTCGCTGACCCGGAAAGATCTATTTCTTGACTCCCCACTCTAATGTAGATTCTTCCTACGTCCGATCGACCGCCCTCGCTCATGAATTAATACTGAATTGTCGGCTTTTGTAAATTTATCGCCTCGTTCTTTAACAAATTAGGCAGAGTTACTTTCAACCGTTGCATTCAAGAAATCTATACACAGAGGCGGTTGATATGGGAGCAGACCACACCGGGGCCTATCCATTGGTTCTGCATGCTGAAGCAGACCCGAATCGCCTCGGTGGAACAGCTATTTGTGGATTTTCCACTGTAGGTTCAGTTGGTGTTATCACAACATCACATCTTATCAGCTCGTTGAATTTAGATGTGATGGGGACTGTTTTACATCCTCAATTTCCTGCCATTGCTTTAATCCACGATTCGATTCCAAAGCATCCAGTTCGTGTCTACCAAGGCGAAGAAATAGGAGTTTTTACTTCAGAAATACAATTTCCGTCTGAAAATGATATATATTTCGGCGAAACCGTTCTAGAATGGTTCACCAAGGGAGGTTTCGATCGACTAATTGTCATTGATGGTGTTGTTAGCAATGAACTTGGAATTAAAGAAGATAGTGAATTATGGGGAGTTTCTTCTTCACAAATTGGCAGAAATCACCTTGACGATGCCGGAATTCAACGGATTCAACACGGCATCGTTTCAGGAATTTCGGGATATCTAATCGCTGAAGGCGAGCGAAGAGGTCTCGATGTGACCGCTCTGCTCGCCGAATGCAATCCTATGTATCCTGATGCGCGTGCTGCGTTAATCGCTATCGAGGGGATATCTGAACTTCTAGATAAGGAAATTCCTGTTCAAGGATTACTCGACGATGCAAGAAATATCGAAGCGCGCGTCAGAGAAGCTTTCGAGCGCGCACAATCAACAGCCCTTCCAGCACCACGCGATGAAGATGATGACGATGAAGTCCACATGGTCTACTGATTAGTAGAATGGATTTGTTCCAGCCGCGTGATCGGTTGTATCGACGACTTCAGTAATACCAGGTACATTCTCGATTATCATTACTTCAACTCCTTGTTTCAGAGTCACATCGGCCATACCACAGCCTTGGCATCCACCACCAAAGGCGATCAATGCCTTACCCTCATTGATGCCGATAAAATCAACATGTCCGCCGTGTGAAGCCACAGCAGGATTCACTTTCTCTTCAATAATTTCAGCTACGGATTGGGATAATTCGTCAACCCAGAGGGGATTGGGATTATCGAAAGAGAAACCACCCCCCATCAGTGTCTCCTTGAAATCTAGAGTTGTTCCATCTATGTATTGAACGCTTTTTTGCGCGATTAACACATTAAAACCACTCGAATTAATTTGTATATCATCGTCCTTCGAATCTTTATTTTCAATCAATTGCAAATCATATTGGAAGCCTTTTGGACCTCGGCCTATAATTTCAATTCGAACGGCAAGGTCTTCTCCACCATCTGCTTGAGAAATGAATTGTTCGAGCATCTCACGAGCCTTGTCGGTGATAGTCAACATAATTCTCATCCTCCGCTGAAGTCTGCCGTTTTTCAACCTGTCTTTTATCGAGTAACACTAATTGCCTTGATTCGGTTGGCAAGGTTGTGCAGTCAACCGTGCTCGATGTATTTGACCGGCAATTGAAAGATTTGCGTATTTCGGTTACGGATAGATGTAATTTCCGCTGCCGTTATTGCATGCCTAGAGAAAGGTTTGGTGAAAGCCATACCTTTCTTCCACGTCGTGCTCTATTATCCTTTGAAGAAATCGAAAAAGTGGTTCGCTCTTGTCTTCCCCTTGGTTTGGAAAAAGTCCGAATTACTGGTGGCGAACCACTATTGCGGCCAGGTTTAGCCGATTTGGTCCGACGAATATCTTCCCTCGGCCTTGAGGTTGCTTTGACAACGAACGGATCTCTTTTGCGAGATCAGGCTGAAAATTTACGCGAAGCAGGTTTGTCTCGTGTGACTGTAAGTTTGGATGCCCTAGACTCCAATATTCATTCTGTAATGACGGATAGTGCGATTCCTGTTGAGGATGTATTGGATGGAATTGATGCCGCACGGGAGGCAGGTTTGTCTCCTGTGAAAGTCAATTGTGTTGTCCAGCGTGGCGTCAACGAATCTGAAGTCGAAAAACTCATCACACATTTCCGTGGAACGGGTGTTGTTGTTCGTTTTATCGAATATATGGATGTTGGACGAACAAATGGTTGGCAATTAGGTCAGATTGTTCCCTCAGAAAAGATCCTTTCTCACCTCAAAACAATATTTGATTTAGTTCCACTTGAATCAGAGAATCCAAGCGAAGTCGCAGTTCGTTGGGTTCATTCTGATGGTTCGGGCGAAATTGGATTTATTTCATCTGTATCAGAACCCTTCTGTGAAAATTGTTCTCGCATCCGTTTGTCTGCAGACGGGCTATTGGTAACTTGCCTTTTCGCTACCGGTGGGCACGACATTCGCGCTCTGATTCAAAGTGAGTCTAGTGAGAATGAATTGAATGAAGCCATTGCTGCGATTTGGCAGCGACGTGACGACCGCTATAGTGAAAATCGCTCCAGCGAAACCGGGTCATTACCTCGAATCGAGATGTCATATATCGGAGGATGAGTCGAAAAATCGCATCGGAATTTTTCGAATAAGTCAACTTTCTGACTGAATTGAATTTGCAACTTCAACAATAATATGCCACGGTGCATCGGTGCGAAATGCAGGTTTTGCATAATGAGCTCTAGCGGCACAGTGCCCTCTTTCTTCAAGTAATTCTACCATAATATTTGGACTGGGAGGTGAGCCGATTTTCAACCAACTTGCCAGGTCATCGGTGAGGATAAAATGCGGGGAATGAATCGCAGTGGCTTCGCTTGAAATGTAACGCACATTCCTTGAAATTTTTCGCTGTTCTAGTTCAATTTCTTTTTCACTCCACCCCAGTGGGTCATCTTTTCGAAATATTGGAGAAGATTGTGAAAATGTTGCTTGTTCAGTAATTTTCTCCATGACTTCTCTCACTCCGGTCGGGCCAATCCACATCGGTCCAGAAATCCGCTTGTCCCCACTATCCACAGGTTGACTCAATGGGATGAAACAATGCATTGGTAAGATATCAAGATCCGATTTTGGATGTAGATTATTTTTAATTGAAACCAATACTTCTGATTCAACAGGTTTTGCGATTCTCCAACCGATATTTTCTTCGAATCGATTTGCACCTTCTATTGATCTCGTAACTTTAACAGAGACTCTAAGGTGATGCGAATCCCAAACTGACAGAATCGGCTCAATAAAGCGGTCGTGGCTGGCTGCGATTCGAGCGATATTGGCAAGCATCACACGCATTCCAGAATCATGGCACAATCCATCTGTCAAAACACGAGCGCCATAGCGGCGGAGTAGTGCAGATTTTGATGAGCCAGTCAATGCCGCCGAATCTGTTGCACTAACTTCGATAACCGCTCTGCGAGCTAATGATTGGATCGCGGTATCGAGAAATGGCATCGGTGAGCCGAATGGGTCGATATCGACCCAATGTCGACCATGATCGAGTACCGCTGTGCGCAAATCACCTACTCTTTTCCTCAAAATTCCAAATTTGTTTGGAGGGAATTCCTCATGTGTCGCCATTGCCCAATTGAGTGATTTTTCATCCATATCGCAAATTGTAACATCGAGCCGAGCTGCAATTTTTTCCGGCAATTCGTTTAACCAGCGTCGTGCCCGTAATCCGCTAGCAGATAATCCATCAATTGCGTAAATTTCCTTCTCACCAAGATATCCTGACTCGATGACTGTTTGCATCAAAATCACACTGCGGGTTCGTGAACCCGCCATCGCTGGATTGTAGAAGACAGCAGTCGAATCCTTTGTTGCTGGACCAACTCCTTTCTGAGAAACCCCATCCGAAATTCGGAATAATGTCCGCCCCTCTCGATGAAGCTCACCAGGCCAACCAGCGAGTTTCTCCATGGGCTTCCGACAAGCCCATCACACAAGGCATTGACTACCTAAGCCCGACTAATAATGTTCGAAAACCACTTCTGGATTTACGTGAGTCACACGGTTTCCTTCATCGTTGACAACACCGATTATCTGACTACCAGGTAGCCGGTCAGATATCCACGATTCGACAGATTGAGCGGCATTTTGGGAGACTACGAGAACCATTCCCAGACCCATATTAAAGGTACGATGCATCTCGCGAATTTCGACGGATCCTTGTTCAGCTAACCAAGTGAATTCGGGCGGGATTGGAAGTGGGCTTTCGATATGCCAACCCAAACTTTTGTGTAGGCGAAGAAGGTTTGAAAGTCCTCCTCCGGTGATGTGCGCCATCGCTTTTATTTCACTGATTTCACAGGGCCCATTCTCATCTCTACACTGTTTGATTAAATCGATTAATGGGTCGACATAAATTCTTGTAGGATTAAGCAAAACTTCACCTAAACTTACTCGAGAGGTGCTGTTTTTTCCTTCAAACCTCTCGATTTCACGAGATGCATGTGTGGAATCGAATGGGGCAGTTTCGGTTAGGGAATAGCCTGTTCTTTCGAGAATTGCTCTTACCAATGTGTAACCGTTAGAATGGATCCCACTGCTCGGTAAACCGATCAGAAGGTCTCCTGCTTCGAGGTTTTCACCAGTGATTGCTTCACCTTTAGGGAACCATCCTAAGGCAGTTCCAGACATGTCAAGTTCTGTTACGATTCCAGGTAGCGTCGCAGTTTCACCGCCAGCGAGAGTGATACGAGCGCGTCGGCAAGCTTCAGCGAGAGATGCGCCGAGAATTGCATGGGTTTCAGGGTCGGTTTTGACCACGGCAACATAATCAACGAAGGCGAGGGGTTCTGCGCCGACACAAAGCAAGTCGTTAACGTTCATCGCGACACAATCGATACCAACACCCTCGTACCGTCCGAGTTGATTAGCGAGCATCAATTTCGATCCGACGCCATCGGCGGCAAGGGCGAGGCAGGAATCTCCAAATTCGATAATTCCTCCAAATCCCCCAGGCAATGGGACAGGGGCACCATATTCACCGGGTTTACGGGTAGATGTGCCCAATGCCCCGATTAAACTTGCAACCGCCGCCCCTTCAGCATCGATGTCCACGCCCGATGAGGCATAGTCGAGTGGCGTGTCTTTCATGACCTTGTGAAGTGGCACTAGCGCATGAACAATTCTGTTTGATATTTTCTTTGAGGGGCCGAATAAATCTTTTTCTATTAAAAAATAGATATTTTCGTATTAATTAACTGAATTAACGCATCTTTTTGATAATGGATGTAATAATGTCTATAATAGAAATGCTTTCTCGCTGAGAAGACTGAAGGGTGAATACTCGATGGAAAACAAGAAAATAATTGCAATGATAATGACCCTAAGTATGGTAGCGGCTGCGTTCGCTGGTTGCTTAGGCGGGGACGACGAACCAGAACCAGAACCAGAAGACGTAATGGGTTGTATGGACGCTACTGCGAACAACTACAACGCCGATGCGACATCTGATGATGGGTCGTGTACGCACGACGAACCAGATCCAGAATGGTCACTAACAGCCGCTGACGATGTCAACGCTGTTTTCGTGACTTCAGACTGGGATCCGATAATCCCTAACTTGAATGACGGAGAGATGTGTGACGCAATTCTTTCTGCTATGACCAAGACAGATGAAAGAGAAATTGTGGTTGATTTCACACGTGGTTACTACACAAGTAGCCAAGGTGTAATCGGTGCCTCAGGTTCTGCTATGATATCTGATGCTCTTGATCTAAATGCTGCTGGTACAAGAGTAGCAGTCCAATCTGGAACAACTTCAGATATCTGGACAAATGCGAATTTGCCAGACGCAACAATTGTTGCATACGCTGACTTCCCGTCAGTAACGGCATCAATCAGTAACGGTGATGCAGATTATGCTATAGGAGACTCTCCTGTAATGGCACTATCTGGTGAACTAATGGTTACTTTCTCAGATGAGACATTCGGGCTTGCTGTCGATGATGGCGATTCAGAACTTCTTGCAGCATTGGATGTAGCAATTAGTGCAATAATTGATTCCGGAGAATATGATTTAATTTTCAGTGCATGGTTTGACGGCGCTGTTGTCTTAACCGATGACCGCACTGCAGACACAGCAACAGTATACCCTATGGCAACAGAAGGTAGCAGACTATCACAAGTTCTAGAAACAGGTAATCTAAAATTCTGCTCAGATACTTCATACCCTCCGTTTGAGAGTCTTAATGCTGATGGTAATGCAGAAGGTTTCGATGTAGATATTGGAAATGCAATTGCTGACGAGATGGCAGCACACTACATGAGTGTTGCAAACCCAGTGTTTGCACCATCTGTAATTAAGATTGGATTCTTGAACCCAATTACTGGCCCAATTTCTCAATTCGCAGCTCCTTTCACATTTGCAGCAGCAGCAGCAGCAGCAGATTTGAAATCTGCATATCCTGGAACCACCTTTGAAATTGTAGAAGTCGATTCAGGATGCGACGGTACAGTAGCAGCAACAGCAGCTCAATCATTGATTGATTCTGGTGTAGTAGCAGTTGCTGGAGCAGCTTGTTCTGGTGCATCAATGGGTGCTAACGCAGTATTATCAGCAGCAGGAGTCCCTATGGTTTCCTATGCAAGTACTAGCCCAGCACTCTCAGACGCAGTAGCTTACCCGGACTTCTATCGTGTAGTTCCAAGCGACGCAATTCAAGGCGACGCTATGGCAGACATGGTTGCAGCAAGAGGCGTAAGTAACCCAGCATTAATCCATATGACTAACGCATATGGAGCTGGCCTTGCAGATTCATTCGAGGGATTCTGGCTTGACGCAGGTAACTCACTTTGTCTAAAGACAGGATATGATGATACAACACTATCAGATGCTTCAGCATTAGTTCAAGCAGTTGCAGATGGTGGATGTGATTCTGTAGTATTAGCATCATACTCTGCAGATGGTGCAATGATTATCGAGACTATGGCAGGAATGGGAGTAGCAGTACCTATTTTCGGTGCTGATGGAATCGCTGGTGAAGCGGCTCTGGGAGATTATTCAAACCCAGCAGCAGCTAACGGCGTTCAAGTAACTAAGCCTAGAGCAGCAGCAGGCGCTGGTGGCTTCGCAGCTACTTGTGCTGCTGATGCGGTATGCAGTACTGGAATTTTCCAGTCAGAATCATACGATGCAGTAATGATGATCGGTGAAGCAGCAATGCATGCCGGTGGAACTGATATGGCTACACATTTAGACATGGTTGGTATGATGTATGAAGGAGCAAGCGGTGTTCACGACTTCCTAGCAAACGGAGACGTTGCTGGAGCTGGATATGATGTTTGTTCTTTCAATCACGTACCTACATATGGCGATTACTTCAATTGCAACATGATGTGGACTGCTAATGATGGTCTATCAGCTGCACCATTTATGGGAGCTACTGTAAAGATCGGTTTCCTTAATGACGCAACAGGACCAATTGCAGTATATGCAATGGGCTTCGTAGCAGCATCTCAAATTGCTCTTGGTATAGCTAACACAATCGGATGGAACAGTATGGTCCAATTCGAGATAGTTTATGCTGACTCTGGTTGTGATGGTACTATGGGCGCAACTGCGGCTCAAGCACTAGTTGATGCTGGTGTTGTAGGAGTAGTTGGAGCAGCATGTTCCGGTGCAACTATGGGTGCAAATACAGTTCTCGCAGCAGCAGGGATTCCAATGATTTCCTATGCAAGTACTAGCCCAGCACTTTCAGATGCAACAGCTTATCCTGATTTCTTCCGTGTAGTGCCAAGTGATGCTTTGCAAGGTCAAGCACTTAGTGCAGTAGTTCAAGAAGATGCACCAGCGGATGATTCCGTAGGGCTTATTCACATGACTAACGCATATGGATCTGGTCTTGCAGATTCATTCTCTGCTGATTTCATTGGAGCAGGAAACACACTATGTACAACTATTGGTTATGAAGAAACAACAACTGATTTCACAGCGGCTGTTCAAGCATTAGTGGATAATGGTTGCACTTCAGTTGTATTAGTATCATATGCATCAGACGGTGGAATGATTATTGATGAAATGGCTTCACAATCTTGGTCTGGCCAAGTATATGGTGGAGATGGAATTGCAGAAGAAGGTCTTGCAGCATCTACAAGTTCTAGTGTTGATGGCATAATTGCTACCAAGCCAGCATCTGGAACAATGGGTACTGTAGGATATGTATTCGCTGGTCTATGTGCACAATCTCCTGACTGTGCTGGTGGTATCTATACTGCTGAAGCATTCGATGGAGTTGTTGTAATGGCATTAGCTGCATTCGCACAAATGGCATCACCTGGAGCTACATTATCTCAGGTAATTATGGCAACTGGTCAAGGATTAGAGGGAGCGAGTGGAACAATTTCTTTCCTTGCTAACGGAGACAGCCCTGGTGCAGGATACTGTGTTGGAGACTTCACAGAAGATGCATCTGGCAATGTTGCCTTTACTTGCAACCGCCACTGGGATCCAGCAAACGGAATGTCTTGATTATCTTAATCAGGCAACGTAAAGCAGCGTGGCGGAATTTTTCCCGCCACGCTGCCCCTTTTTTTTTCAATTTGATATTATGATTTAGTGTGTGTGTAGTCAATGCTCCAGCAGATTCGCGCAAATTATAATCAACTTTCAACTCTCAACAAAAGACTAATTCTTGCTTTATTGCTATTCTTTGATTCTCTATTCTTAGGATTATCTCATGGTAACGGTGCCCTTAACATTCTTGATTCCATTCTTCTCGACAAACTACCGACCGATTTAATCTGGTTATTACAGTTTTTAGAATCATTATTTGCCGGTTTTTTAGTGGTGAAGATTTTCTTCGATGATATTCCGAAGGGTTCGATTAAGACCTTTGCAATGTTTATTTCACCATTATTAATGGTAGGTATAGTTTTTTTAACAATAGAAGCATTACTACAAGGGCTCGACACAAGAGCTACAATCACATTAGATTTAATTTCTATCAGCACAGGAACTCTAACCTGGGCTTCTACATATCTTGCAATTGCGATTGGATTAACTTTAACATATAAGGTGCAAAGATATGGTAACTTTGCTCAATCTGAATTCTTTATGATTGGTATGTACTTAGGAATGATAATGGTTTGGAGCGATTATTTTTTTCCTTTGTATGATGCTCCGAAAGATGGTGTCTTAACTTGGTCATTATTATCTTGGTCTCTAATTGCAGCTTTTGTTTTAACAGGAATTGCAGGCATAATTATTGATCGACTTGTTTATCGTGGTTTTCGTAAAGATAAATCCTCTCCTCAAGTGATGATGATAGCATCCTTAGGCGTCGCATTAATTCTTAGAGCGATGACATATTTACGTTTTGGAGCATCAAGAAATATGTTTGAGCCTGATTCTGATTGGCGAATGCCTACAATGCGTTGGGAACTTCCAACGACGAAATTTCGCTTCAATTTTGGCGATAGGACTCAAGGACTTGCTCCTGCAGAACCATTTTGGGATGCTAATGGGAATGGTGTTTATGATAGGGGAACTAATGGCTTGTTTGAATCTTTTATTGATTTAGATGGAGATAATCGATATGACAATGTACAAGTTTACAAACAATATAATTGTGAGCAGACAGGTATAGATGAAGCAACAGGTGAACCAATTTTCTCTCGAATTATTAGTGAAATTTCTAAGCCATTTTTTGAAATGTATGACACCAATGTCGACTGTATAACAGGGGCAACTACAAATTATGCGTACTACAAAGGGATAGTTCCAGCGGTTATATTTTCTTCTGTTGCTATTCTCCTTTTATTATTGACAAAAACTAGACTTGGAAGGAAAATGAGAGCAGTTGCAGATAATCCTGAACTTGCATCTAGCAGTGGTATCAACGTAGAACGCGTCCAATTAACCAGTGCTTTCCTATCTGCTGGGATTTCTGGTTTAGGTGGAGCGATATTTGCCATAACTCTTCGATATAATCCTGAGACAGCATTTACATTGCTGCTACCATCTTTTGCTGTTATAGTCTTAGGAACTATTGGTTCAATACCAGGGGCAATTATTGCTTCACTAATAGTCGGCTTTGTTAGAGCACTTTCTTCCCCGATATTAATTGGTATTGGCGGTCCTTTAGATCGGTCTAATTATACTGCCATGGATGGAGTAATGCCCTATCTATTCCTTGTTGCTGTATTAATGATCATGCCAGAAGGGATAGGCGATGCCTATGAGAAATGGAAAATTGATAGGCTAAGGCTGAAGAGAGAAAGAACTGATAAACCCTCAAAAACTGTCACATATTTACTCGCAATTTTCCCTCTCACCGCATTATTAGGACTTCATCATTGGTGGAATGATCGTTCAGACCGTGCTCAAACAATCGCCACTCTTAGCATTGGAACTTACGCTTTTCATCGAATTGCAAGTTTTATTCATACAAATTCCTTCTCACCTGGAGCTTGTTCGGATAGTTGTGCATCTGATGCGTCTGTCGAAACAAATTTAGATATTTTATTAGGTAGTGATGGTGTATTACAACCAGAAGATTCTCCTTTCTTTTCCGATACCTTGTCTAATATCGACATGTCTTGGTTTGATTTGATGCAAACCGAAATTTGGTTAATTGACTTTATCTCCTCTGTAGATTCTTTTGTCTGGCCATTGATTCCAATTTTAATTTGGATGTTTGCCCTAATTCAGGCGAATGAATATATTTCAGAAAAAAATCCTATACCTAAAGTTATTAAATCCACAAATGAAGTTGTGGGATCTGGCTATTTAGCATTATTAGGCAAATATTATTCAAAAATATATAATATCTTGAAAAAAAGTGTTAGGGACTATGATTCAAAAATTACTAGATTTAAATCTATTATTAATACCAATAAAAATAATTTAACATCCCGTATTCCAGATAAATGGAGGAACAATTCGGCCTTAACTGGTCGTTTACAATATGGCCGTGAAAGTAAATCAGGATCAAATATAACATTTATATTCTTACTCTTAGTTTTATTTGTATTCCTCTATTGGCTACCTATTTCTAATTCAGAAACAATGAATTTCAACAAAGCTCTTCAAGTTTCAAATGTTCTATTGACATTATCAATATTCATATTGATGTCTTTTTCCTTAAATCTCCATACTGGAGTTACTGGAATGGTTAACTTTGGTCTTATATTTTTCGTAGGAATAGGGGCAATCACAGTAGGTATTCTAACTGCTCCTACAGAGGTACATGGTTATGCATGGCCAGTTTTACCCGCAACTATTGTTGCTATAATATTGGCAGCTGCATTTGGATGGGCATTAGCATATCCAACTGCACGTTTAAGGATGGATTATTTTGCTATAGTTACAATTTCTCTTGGTGAGATTCTTCGTGTTTTGTTAGCCGGAGAACCCCTCTTAAGGGTCGGCTCTATTGGCTCTGCAATTGGAATTTCCAAGTACACACTTCCATTGAAGCAGTGGTGGTTTTGTGGAAATGGGGTTGCTATAGGACCCAATACTGACTATATCAGTGCTGATTCTTGTCGAGATGATTTAACCCTTATTGGACCCGCAGATAAAATGGGGCAATTACTGAATCTTACTGATGCCAATGGCCTAATTGAACCAGCACCATATATGATGCTTCTTGCAATTATGGGGATTATCTCCGTATTAGCCGTATGGTGGCTTCTTGAAACAATATTATCTTCACCTTGGGGTAGAATATTGAAAGCAATTAGAGAAGATGAAGAGGTTGCACAACATCATGGTCATGATGTACTTTCTCACAAGGCTGCAAGTCTTGCATTGGGCGCTGGAATAGCAGGTCTTGCAGGTGCATTCTGGGCTTGGAAGTTAACCGGTTTCGAACCTTCAATAATGTCGCCAGCCCGTTCTACTTTCCTTGTATGGGCAGCATTTATTATAGGCGGTAAAGCCAATAATAAGGGGATGATAGTAGGTGCATTCATCATAGTTCTTATGGAGTTCGTATTCAATGTATTAGTTGCTGCACAGGGTTCACCTGATCTTCCATTGTATACTACTGCCGATCGTATTGATCGATTATTCCACTGGTTAGTTACAAGCCAATGGGAAGTAATTAAGATATTTATTGTGATATCAGTAATGGGTATAATGATAAGAAATAGGGCAATATCTGATGTCGGAATTTCGGGAATATTCATCTTATTATTCACACTTTTGATGTTAGGGCAACGTTCTATTGATGAATCATTTACAGGTAGTATAGTTAGCGCTGATATGGCATATGTGAAAGTATTTTTAATAGGATGTTTAATGCTATTCTCGTTGAAATTAAATTCAAAGGGGCTTATTCCCGAAGTACCATTTAGGCCAAAAACGCATGTTAATAAATCCTCACGTAGATTTTTTTCCGATAATTTGAAGGGAGATGATATAGAATGAGTACAGTTCTTAAAGTAAAAAATCTCCGTAAGGAATTTGGTGGACTAGTGGCTGTAAAAGATGTCTCATTTGAGATTAAAAAAGGAGAATTTGTGGGTCTCATTGGTCCAAACGGATGTGGTAAATCTACTACATTTAATTGTATCAGCGGTCTCCTAGATCAGACCTCTGGTATTGTAGAGGTTCATGGTAATGACGTATCAAATATGAGGCCAGACCAGATACATGGTTTAGGGATGACTAGAACTTTTCAACATACTAGGTTATGGCGTGAGATGACAGTTATTGAGAATATCCTGGTGCCTCCTCGAAAACAATTTTCCCCTAGCCTTTTAAAATCACTATTTTTGCCCAAAAGTCGAAAAGAAGAGGAAGAAAGGTTGGCCATGGCACATGAAATCCTCGACGAATTAGAAGTCCCTCATATGGCTCATAATTTAGCAAGTGAGTTATCCGGAGGGCAGTCTAAATTAGTTGACATTGCTCGTTCAAGAATGGGAACTCCCAATCTTCTATTGCTCGATGAACCAGTAGCTGGAGTCGCAGGTCCTTTAGCAATGAAAATATTTGACAATCTTCGAAAAACAGTTGATGCAACCGGAATTTCGATATTAATAATTGAGCATAATATGGATTTCATACTTCGTCAAGGAGTTGATAAAATCATTGTGATGAATGGGGGTGAAGTTCTAATGATCGGCACGCCCGATGAAGTTAAATCAAATAAAGCAGTGATTGAAGCATATCTTGGTTCTGTTGGTGATGAGGGATAATATGGCACGAATACTTGATGTAAAGGGACTTAATAGTGGATATGGCTCTGTCCAAATTCTTTATGATATTGACCTGTATGTTGAACAAGGAGAATTCGTGACTATCATAGGACCTAATGGTTGTGGGAAATCAACTCTAATCAAAACAATATTCGGAATCGCAACTCATTATTCAGGAACAGTTGAGCATCACGGAGAAGACGTATCAGGCTGGAGAACTGACCAATTAGTCAATCGTGGAATCGCCTATGTCCCTCAGGTGGACAATGTATTCCCGTCGCTCACAGTTCACGAAAATCTCCAGATGGGTGGCAATAATTTACCAACTGCACTTCTCAATGAAAGAATTGAGCGCGCATTGGAGATGTTTCCAGATTTATCTGAACGAGTTCATGATTTGGCAGCATCCCTATCTGGTGGTGAGAGGCAGATGTTGGCGATTTCTCGAGCATTGATTTCCAATCCGAAATTTTTGTTGCTCGATGAGCCGACTGCAGCGCTTTCACCACTCTATCAACAACAAATAATAGAGCGGATAGATTCTTTGAGAAAAGATGGAATTACGGTATTGATAGTTGAGCAGAATGCCCGCCTTTCACTGGCAAGATCAGATCGTGGTTACATATTAGCTGGCGGAAAAGTTGTCCATTCCAGCGATGCTCAACAAATTCTCAACAATCCCGAAATAGGCGAATATTTCCTAGGATCAATAGATTGATTATTTTAGCAACTTTTCTGCTGCCCGCCCAATTTGATGCAATGATTCGAGTAGCCGATGACCATCATCGACAGTAATTAATTCAATATTTTCATTTTCTTGAGCATAATTTTTTGAAAAGGAAAATGGAACAATGTTATCATTTGTACCATGGATGATTGCTGCTGATTGAGAAAATTTCGGCCAAGAATTATTTTTAGCACTTTCCATAAAATCCCATCCAAATTCAACATTATGTCCAAATCCATGATGAAAATATTGCCGAGTGCCACTAGATTGCCATTCAGCGACCGCTTCTTTCCCAATATTGTCGCGGAAGTTTTCGTAAAGTCCGAACGCTGGTGCTAGGAGTACTAATTTTAGATCAGAATCTTTCAATTGAGATGCAGCATTAGCGATAGCGAGAGCTCCATATGATGACCCCATAATAAAGTCGAAATCAGGGTTTGCAGAAATCATCTCAAGAATGATATTTGTTTGATCTGAAATTGTCCATCCATTTGCTGCCATCTCTGGAGAAACTACTTCCCAACCATATTCTTCAATCAAATAAGTTGGCTTCGAACCATTTGCCCTTCCTTCTAGGCCATGGGCCCACAGGACTTTCAACACCTTCACCTCAAATCACAAAAAGACAATCGTATAAAGTCGTTTTCAGTTTTGACCCGCTCCATCGGGTCATCACTTTGAGAATTCAAAACACGAAGGTGAATCTCGGCGACAACTTCGATTGTCGCCGTGACTAGATGACCGCCATGAACGACATGGTTGTCATCGGAGAAAACCGAATGAATGTGAGTAAAGGGGCCATCTGAGGAAGGTGCTAGATTGCCTTGAGTTGAGATTAATTCCATCGGTCCTGCATGAATGACGGTTTGGTAAATACCAGTCGAATCGAGAAATCCGAACTCGATATCACGTACTCTTCCGATGCCGCTGGTAATAGCTGCAGTAGTAATGCCGTGTTCAGCGAGAGATTGAATTGCTGTATGAATTTCTTCACCCTGATCTAATCGCAAGAATACATCATCACCAACACGTTGCAAATCCATGAATGGCGATAGGCACCTTAGATTTTAATTCCTCTGAAGGTAGATTTCCTTTGGACTTGGCTTGAATCATTATATTCTTGCAGTGGAAGCCCTCAGCACCACATTCGCTTACCTGCCCGTATCAAAACTCTCCAGTGGAAACATACGGGTAGGTTTTTCCAAACCATTTGGTTATAGACTGTGGACGCCCGTCTCAAATGCCCGGCGAGGATTAGACATGACAATGGCAGCACACGATTCCTCTGCAAGATGGAAAACCTTCTTTTCTGAAGCAAAGGATTCGGATATTCTTCTCCTTCTTTCCCGACAGTCAAATACACCTGTTTTGGAAGTATCATTCCATGAGTTACAAGGTTTTGATCCTGAATTCGCTGAAGACATTTTGCAATTTCCTCGCCAAATTCTCGCGTCTGGAACCGAAATGTTGCGAGAGATTTGCCGTGAGCGCGGTGAAGATATTGATGTGATGTTGCGAGTTGGTGAATTACCGCGCGATTCTCGCCGCAGTTTGAGAGATATTGGAGCAGCGGACATCGAAAAACTCCGAAGTTCAGAAGTTATCGTTACAAAAATCTCTGATTTGAAGCCGAGGATGCACATTGCAGTTTTCCAATGCGAGGCGTGTGGATATAATGTTGAAATCGCACAACATAATGAACGCGAATTGGTCGAACCTCTGAAGTGTGCCTCTACCGATCAAGGTGGTTGTGGAGAGACGGTTAAAAATGGCGCAACTCGTTTTGAATTGATTTACAATATTTCAAAACTGGTCAACAATCAGTGGATTGAGATTCAGGAATTGCCAGAGCAGGTTTCAAGTGGTTCGCAACCAGGTCGTGCCTCTGCTTTGTTAGAGGGCAATTTAGTAAACAAACATCTTCCAGGTCAGAGGGTTATTGTTAACGTAATTCCTGTTGTTCATTCTGAATATCGCCGAAACAAAAAGACTCCAATGTTTGATATCATGTATCATTTGGTTAGTTCTGAACACGAATCCGTACCATTTACCGAAATAAAAATCACCAAAGAAGAGGGGGAACAAATTCGTGAAATTTCTCAACGTGATGATCTGTTTAGATTGATGCAAAATTCCATTGCTCCATCGATTTTCCCAACTGGTGTTTTGCCCTTCGTCAAGCGCTCACTCGCTTTGCAATTATTTGGAGGGGTAGCTCGGATAAATCCAGACAAAACCCGAACTCGTGGTGATATTCATATTCTTTTGATGGGAGACCCTGGTGTTGCAAAATCTCAACTTCTATCATATATGTCAAAATTATCTCCTCGGGGGAAATTAGCTTCGGGTGGCGGAGTTTCTAGCGCCGGTCTTACCGCTGCCGCTATCAAAGATTCATTTTCCGATGGACGTTTTGCTCTCGAAGCAGGAATACTACCGTTATCTGATAGAGGTTTAGCTGCAATCGATGAATTCGATAAAATCAACAAAGAGGATCGTTCATCGATTCTTCCTGCGATGGAGCAGCAGCAAATCCACATCGCAAAGGGTGGAATTACTGCAACATTACCCACTCGTTGTTCGATTCTTGCTGCTGCCAATCCGACCGCAGGTCGATTTTCTCAACGAGGTGTAAACGCAAGCGTTCTTCACTCATTTAGCGAAACGGGATTACCACCACCCTTAGCATCTCGATTCGATATTATTTGGATGATGCGAGATGAAGTCAAGCAAGAGGACGATGAAAGAATTGCTCGGCATATTTTGGCGACTCGAACCCTTGGTGTCAGCGAATTGATGATTGAAGAAAATTTGGAGATGAATCCAGCCGATTCTAAATCTAAACAGATTACCGACATCGGGGTTGATGGTAAGGAGCACTTAACATCTAATTTCTTACGCAAATATATCGCATATGCAAAATTGAATTGCCACCCAAATTTAGATGATGATGCAACCGCTGCAATTTTGAATTATTATACCGAGGAACGCCAGTCTTATGGCCGTGGTGATCAAGATCCAGGAACAGATGTTATCCCGATTACCGCACGTGCGCTAGAGGCCTTAATTCGGTTAACTGAGGCTCATGCAAAGATGTATTTGCGCAATATTGCCACCAACGAAGATGCCCAAGTTGCTATCGCGGTTTACAAACATTGGAGAGAAGAAGCGGGAATAGAAGATGAGTCTGAATATTCCGGTACAACGACCAAAAACCGGAATATGACTAATGTTGTTCGGCAAATCATTAGAGATATTTGTGCCGAGAAAAACAACATTGCAACGATCACTGAAATCTACAATCGTACTGCAGCCAAAAAGATTCCAGAGTTCACAGTCGATGAAGTAATTTCCAAGATGAGAACAGCAGGACAACTCTTCAGTAATCGAAACGATGAGTATTCTTTCGTCTAGGCTCAGCCGTTGAACATATGAGCGAGAGCCTCGCCACCTCGATTAGAATGGAACCGGTCGGCGATGTTTTTTCTTCGGATTCTTTGAATCCGCAAGGCCTTGGTTTCATGTGTGGGTTGGAAATCCACCAACAATTGGCGACTGGAAAATTACATTCTAGAATGCCGAGTCAACTTTACGACCAAGGACTTGAAGAAATTCCACGAGAATGGACACAATCCCATCGAAAACTCCGCGCCTCGCAAGGTGAAGGTGGTCGTGTCGACATTGCTGCACGCTTCGAGGCACGACGAAACCGATCATTTGTTTACGTCCAGCCGCCAAATGCAGGATTGATAGAAATCGATGAGGCACCGCCTCTCGAGCACGATAAAGATGCGGTTAATGCGGTTTTGACGATGTCAGCGATGATGGATGCAAAACCGGTCTCATCACTTCAAGTAATGAGAAAAACTGTAGTTGATGGTTCGAATACTAGCGGATTTCAGCGAACAACCTTAGTCGCAACGAATGGTGTTATTTCTACTAATTCAGGAATCGTTGGAATCGACGTGATTTGCCTTGAAGAAGATTCAGCAAGAAAACTCGATACAAAATCAACAAATACAGGAGAAATTGTCTATTATATTCTCGACAGACTGGGAATGCCTCTGGTCGAAATTGCAACCGCACCAGATGTACAAACCCCTGATCATGCAAAGGAGGTCGCGATAGCACTTGGAACAATGTTGCGAGATACCAGAATGGTTCGCCGTGGCCTCGGCTCAATACGCCAAGATCTCAATGTTAGTATCGCCTGTGGTGATCGCGTTGAAATCAAAGGATGCCAAGATTTGGATTGGATTCCGAAAATAATCAGATTAGAGATGGCTCGTCAGCTCCATTTCTATCGCCTAGCGAACACACTTCGTTTAGAAGCAGGATTGCCTGTTTTACCTCCAGATCGTCGCCAAGATTCCACGCCTGTTGAGAATAGAGTTTCAGCCTCTGCGAAGTCAAGATTGCCTATCACCATTCAAAATATGACCTCTAAATTTGAAACATGTGATTCTGCGATGGTGAAAAAATCTCTCGAATCTGGTGCTGTCGTTAAGGGAATCTCCTTGCCCGGATTCGCCAACAAACTCGGAACAAAAGAACTTGACAATAACGGTGCACAAATGCCTCGACTTGGTCGGGAGTTCGCCAGCGCGGCAAAGCTTGCTGGCGTCGCTGGTATTTTCCACTCTGATGAATTGCCAGCTTACGGTATCAGTAGCATAGAGGTGGAGCGAGTAAGGGAGGCATTGAATTTGTCAGAAATGGATGCGTTCATTTTGTGTGCGGCTCCTGATTGGCAAGCGGATTTAGCTCTCGAATCAGTGGTTAATCGTGCGAGAATGGCTTATCATCGAATACCGCAAGAAGTCAGAAATGTCGTTATTCGAAAAGGCTCACCTGAAGATGGAACTACAACTGCGATGCGTCCGCTTCCTGGCGGTGCCCGGATGTATCCAGAAACCGATGTCCCAGTTTTGAGAATTGAGGGGGATTATTGGAACACGATCTCAGAAAATCTTCCAATGAATCGAAGCGAGCGATTCACTCGCCTTGAAAAATTCAAAATTTCATCTAACCAAATTGAAGCATTATTAGGGTCAGAACTCGACGATATTTTCGTAATTGGGGTTGAAGGAGGGTTGCATGATTGTCCTTCACTTCCAGCTAAAGCATGGGCTAGCATACTTCTTGATAATACCCGGTCAGATATTGCAAAGGCAGTAAATATTGTTGAAAAAGCAGTCGATTGGCCAATATTAACACTAACAGTTCATGCTCGAGAAGAAGGAATAATTACTCGTGAAGGCCTAATTCCTATGGCTGCTTTATTGATTACAGAAGGACCAACTCTTGGCGAAGCTGAATTTGAAACACGTTTGAGTTGGTTTGCCAACCGTGCAGAGAAAGAAGGTTTCACGCCCGCTGATACTAGCGCGGTCGAAGATGCAGTCGACGCAATCCTTGCAGAAAGAGCAGATTTCGTAGCTGAACGTGGTATGGAAGCTGTAGGTCCTTTGATGGGCATGGTCATGGGTAAACTTGGTGGGGCAGCAGATGGAAAAATTGTCAGTCAAGTTTTACGAGAAAAGATTCAAAAATTAACTTGAACTTTTGGCCGAGAAACAGATTATAAACTAATTTTAATCACACATGAACTCCATGCAAGACCTAACCTTAGTATTTGGAGCGGTAGCGATAATTACGATTGTAATTATGAAGACAATCGACGAAGATAATAGATTGAAATTTATTTCTGGCACCTGGATTCTCGCGTTGGTTCTTACTGCGCCGATGTTATCTGAATTATGGGCATCTCAAGCGATAAGTTATGTTGATGATGATGGTAATTCCCATGATGGATTACCACAAAAATGGAACGGAACTCAAGTGATTTGTTTTGACTTTTCTTCTGACTCAAGTCATCCAGTTTTCATGTCCGGGACGACAATGATTTCAACGAGCGGTGAATCGATTTCAGTCAATGATGCATTCAATGGTTCGGTAGCGAGTTGGGACGGTTCTTTCGTTGGTGATGCGGCGATGACCGGTGTTTGTATTGGAGGGCTTTCAGGGTACACTAATGGATTCGATTTGACTCTAGATGCAGTCGCTCTTTTGCCTAATCGAGATCTCGAAGTCATCTACGATGTCGGTGATTACGGGTCGTTTGTGACTTCGATTGGCGGGGTTGCTCAAGCCGATGATTGGAGCAGTTGGTGGGGATTGTACATCAACGGAGCAGAAGCATCGGTCGGTATTGGCGATTTGCAAATCGATGCTGATGATGTTATCACCTGGCGCATCGAATCTTAGGTATCCTTGGACAAGCATCAAGTGTTGCATGATAACCAGAGTGGCAGGGACCTAACATGTTCGATGCACACAACATAGCTCTTTCAGCCACAGAAACTCTTTTGCTCAATGCAGCGATTCTAGGAATAATTGTCTTCGCTTTGCTGAAAGCGGAACGCAAACTTGATGAAAGCAGTTCATGGATAATGCTCGGAATATTGGCAATTTTTGCGATTGGTGGCAGAATTTTATTTGAGCCACTACCTAATATTCAACCGGTCACAGTCATCGTATTACTAACTGGAATTTACTTTGGTGCACCTCGTGCATTTGCTCTTGCAGGTATTGTCGCTCTTCTCTCAAACCTCTTAGTTGTGGGGCACGGACCTTGGACACTTTTCCAAGTAATTGGATGGGGTGGAGTCGGGATTACAGGAGCTCTTCTGAGTGACTGGTTACGAACCGATCAGAAATTGAATGTTAATCGAATTGCTCTAGTTGCATTCATTTCAGGTTTTGCCTTCAATTGGATAGTTTCCTTGAGTATTCTAATTCAGACGGATATTTCCGTACTGCTTCCTTACATTTTCAATGGATTGTTGTACGATTTCTATCACGCAACAGGTAATTTGGCTTTCGCTGCTTGGATGGCTGTGCCACTAGGCGAGCTAATGCACCGACATCGAATTACTCCGAATGAGAATGCGGTGAGTGAAGTTGTCACGAACTGATGAAATAACTATGATTCTCGTCACTCGTAGTGACCTTAATCTCTCAAAAGGTAAGTTGGCTGCACAATGTAGTCATGCGGCCACAGAATGCGTATTGAAGGCTAAGCGGGTCGCTCCGAAAATCCTCGAAAGGTATCGGACGGAAGGTGCTAGAAAGATCGTAGTATCTGCAAAACACCTTGAAGGATTAAAGAGAATTTTTGGTGAAGCTTCAGAATCTGGATTGATTACTTACATGGTCAAGGACGCAGGGCACACTGAGATTCCTGCAGGAACGGTAACTGTCGTCGGAATAGGACCAGGTCCACGTTCAACAATCGATTCGATTACGAGTAGCCTTCCACTAGTGAAGTAAAAACTCGCACTAGGTGTATCTTGCTCGTTAATCGTCTAGAGTAATACTGAGGATGATGCTTGAAATTAAAAAATTCCCGAGTAAGCGAATGCTCCTCGGGGTTGTTTAGAGTCGGCAAGGCTGGAGGGCTAACCCCCCAGTCTGCCTTACGTGTATCTGTATCAATAATTATTTATCAATCAAAGATTTTCATCGATCTTAGTTGCAACCAATGCACCAAGACCTACTGAAATACCAGTTACGAGCCAATCCAATAATGTTGGCACTAGATCGCCCATTTCATTCATTAGCATAGAAGCCATGTCCGTTGATCCTGTTGCACCAATATAACCGCCCAGTGCAACTACACCAACTGCTGTAGCCCAAGCATTGTCAGCCTTGGAGTGAATGCACCATAGTATTGCACCAGCAGCAACTCCGCCAGCGATAGTCATTGCATCAAACTCCCAAGCAGCCATTGCTGCGCCGCCCATAGACTCAGCGTATGTTACACCACCATCATTAATTGACGACATCATAATTAGTGCCAATGCTCCACCTACTACTTGCATTGCTAATTTTGTTCCATTAGCCATCCAAGAATCAGCGTCAGCCAAGTCTCCAGTCATAATGTGCATCCATGTCACTGGTGGCAAAATGTGTGCACCAGCGAATGCCATCCATGCAACACCAAGTGCTGCAACGGCCATTATTCCGCTCATTCCTATTCCAATTAGTTCGACTCCGGATGCCCCAGCATCCCCGGTCCATACGGTATAACCCATAACTAACCAGGTAACAGCAAAAGCTGCACCCATTTCATTCATCATATCTTTTGTATCCATTCCCATTATATTTTCCTCCCACCTTAGTGAGCAATATTTCCCGCAATCTAGTCAGTATATAACCAAACAGGTCGAATTCAAGAACTAGCCTATAGTTATATCACATTTTTACGAACGCCGGTGTGCAACACAACACTTGATGAAGCCGGCGTTACCGAGTGAAATTATCAATAGTTAATCAAGTTATTTTGGCTAATTAAATTCACTGTTTTATCAATGAAAAAACATTTTTTTTTTCTGTTTTTGTATATTATTCTCAAGCTATTCGACTTTAGTCCGGCGCAACCAATAGAAGCAAGTTGATGCTGGCAAAGCCTATCATGTCGGTGGGGGAGAGTTTGAAAGGCATTATTGATGCAAAAAATAACTTAACCTCATTACAGCAAAAATTGTTATTATTCTCAATTTTATTTTTTGATTCAGGAATTGGATTGCGATATCATCAAGGAATTTTCTCTTGGATTGATTTACTTTTGGGTGGAAAAATACCTAGTGATTTAATCTGGATGATGCAGGGTGCGGAGATGCTAATTGCAGCATTTTTGTTAGTAAAAATAATTTTTTCAGAGTTATCTGGTTGGAAAAAAATCCTTGGGATTTCATTATCTCCACTATTAGTTTTAATATTCATCGGGATCACTTTCGAATTATTACTGGCCGGCCTCGATAATGATGCGAGAATGTTTTTCAATATTTCATCAATCTTGACATCAAGCTTGGTTTGGGGTGCAACCTATCTGGCTATTGCTGTTGGTTTGACACTTACTTATCGAGTTCAACGCTATGGGAATTTTGCTCAGGCTGAATTTTTCATAATCGGTGCGTATATCGCCTTGACCCTTCAGTGGAGTGACAGATTTTTTGAGGGTGTTTCGGCACCACGAGACGGTATTGTGAATTGGAATTTAATTTTGTTTGCTGGTCTTATCGCCTTCTTTGTCACCGGTCTAATTGGCGTGGTAATCGACCGGTTGGTTTACTATCGATTTCGGCTGAAGAATGCTTCACCTCAGACGATGATGATCGCTTCACTTGGGGTAGCAATGATTCTACGTGCTATGGTTTACTTACGTTTTACTGCAGCGTCAGAGCTATTTACACCAGATCCTGATTGGCGTCTGACGAGCCAAAAATTCGAGGTTCCTTCGCGGCTTATGCGATTCCGTCTTGGAGAGCGGGGCGATTCAATTTGGGATTGGGAATATCAAAAAACCGAAGAAGGATTTACAATTGGTGCTCCAGATCTGAATCCTATCTTTGAATGGGATGCTGTTGTCAACGATTACGGATTTGTTTACTATAAAGCCGCCTTGGTTTTAGTCGTTTTTTCTTCAGTAATTTTACTCTATTTATTGATGAAGAAAACCCGGTTGGGTCGAAGGATGCGAGCTGTTGCGGACAACCCTGATTTAGCAGCGAGTAGCGGAATTAATATCGAAAGTATCCAGCGTTACAGCGCATTCCTATCCGCAGGTTTGTCCGGTTTTGGTGGAGCATTTTTTGCTGCGTCCGTACGAATTAATCCAGAGGTTGGGTTGAGCATTCTTCTACCGGCATTCGCGGTAATCGTATTGGGAACGATTGGTTCGATTCCTGGAGCTATAATCGGCTCATTCTGCGTCGGCCTCGTCCGTTCATTATCCGAACCGGTTCTTGTTGGCTCAGGTAATTCTCTGGGTCGTGCCAATTGGAGTGGATTCTCCGAAGTCATGCCCTTCATTTTCCTAATTGTCATTCTAATGTTAATGCCGAAGGGACTCGGAGATGCTTTCGAATCTTGGAATGTTGATCGTTTACGTAAGAAGGCCGAGAGTGAACGTGAACCTAATCCGAAAATTTTTGTTGCTTTGGCATTTTTACCAACGGGGGCATTCGGTTTGCATAATTTTTACAAAGAAAATACATCTAGGGCTGAAAATCAGTTAATTATCACAATTATGGGAATTTTCCTTTGGCTACTCGCAGGTTGGGCTTTCGATGCCTCGATTGTTGGTGTCGGTTCGGAATTCTTAATCAATAATTGGAGTTATTCGATTGGAATTAATATTGGAATTATGAATTCTGTCCCCTGGCTCATGGCATTGGTATGGCTTTCAGCAATTTTCGAAGGAAGCTATCTCTTAATTGGCAAATCCGAAGATCCATTTGAGAAGGTGTTAGATTCATTCGAGCGTCTTCTAGAACCAATTCATGAGGCCAATTTGTTAATTTCAGATACAATCGATTTAGCCATTTCTAGTATAAATAGAGCAACCGGGCAATTCTTTGATAGGATTAAATCTGTAATCTCAAAATCAATAATAGTATTACGTGAAAAATTGAAGACTGATTCTACAAACTTTTTGATTGATAAGCTTGACTCTACTAGACAAAGATGGTATAAATTCGCCCCATATGGTCGAGAAAGCCCGAATGGTTCCTACCTCATATTCGCGTTATTGATGCTTCTTACATTCTCTATTACAGCTAGCTTAGAGAGTTCATCTAGTTTCACAAAGGCGATGCAAATCGGTCGAATATTACTATTATTCTCCATATATTCGCTCTGGAGTTTCTCGTTAAACATCCACACCGGTTTGACCGGAATGGTCAACTTTGGTGTTATCTTCTTCGTTGGAATTGGAGCGGTGATTGTAAGTTTGCTAACAACGCCCATCAGCGTTGAGATGAACGGCGTCATGATCGATGTTGGTGGGTATGGGTGGCATCCAATTCCGGCAATTATTCTCGCTCTACTGGTATCTGCTGCTATCGGTTGGGTTATTGCTTATCCAACAGCAGAATTACGCACCGATTATTTCGCAATTGTCACAGTTTCTTTGGGTGAGTTATTGCGAATCACCTTGATTGCTGAACCTATGCTTCGAGCTGGAACAAATACCACCGCAATCGGTATTTCACGCTATACTCTGCCGATGAAAGGGTGGTGGGAATCAGGTCCTTCAGAATCGGTAGGAAGTATGTTAGGATTAGCCAATAACGGTGCTCCTTCTGATGCCCCATACGTACTTTTACTAGGTTTTACTGCTTTGATCACAACCATTGTTTGCTGGTGGTTACTGGAAATTATCTTTTCATCTCCTTGGAGTAGAATTCTACGAGCGATAAAAGAAGATGAAGAAGTTGCCCAACATCATGGCCACAACGTGATTAGAAACAAAGCTGCTAGCCTTGCATTAGGCGCAGCTATAGCAGCGCTTGGTGGTATATTCTGGGCTTGGATGAATACGACAATTCATCCAGATAATCTCTCGCCGGCACGCACTACTTTCATTATCTGGGCCGCATTCATTGTCGGTGGTAAAGGGAGTAATCGTGGAATGATGGTCGGAGCGATGGTTTTGGTCGTTACAGAATTTACTTTCAACGCCCTCATTACCGCTCGTGGAAATGCCGAATCTAGTCTTCATTTCTTAATTGCCTACATCGATTCAGCATTCCGCTGGCTGATGCTCGACTCTCCTCTATCCTTACTTTGGAGTGATGAAGCGCTTACTCATGCTTTTCCGAAGTTCTTAGATGATCCACTATCTGTTACAGCCCAATTAGCCTATCTCAAATTAGCACTAATTGGTTTGGTGATCATCGCTTCATTATTGCTCGCCGAGAAGGGTCTCGTGCCTGAAGTGCCGAGTCGACCAGATGATCCAGAAGGGGTGGAAGCATGAGCGAACCATTATTGCGGGTTGAGGGGTTATCCAAAGAATTCGGTGGACTGGTAGCCGTTGAAGATATGACTTTCGACATTTATCCTGGTGAATTTGTCGGGCTTATCGGACCGAATGGATGTGGTAAATCGACGACGTTTAATTGCATTAGCGGACTACTTCCGAAAACTACTGGAAACATCGAAGTATGTGGTCAAGATATCTTTAATTTATCATCGGACCAAATCCAAAAACTTGGCTTCACACGTACTTTCCAACACACCCGATTATGGCGAGAAATGACGGTAATTGAAAATTTACTAGTTCCTCCGCGAAATCAATTTTCACCCAATAAATTCTTGGCATTATTCAGGCCTTTCAGCCGCTTAGAAGAAAAGAAGCGGCTGAAGCGTGCATATGAAGTTTTGAGAAAATTAGAAATCCCTCATATGGCACATAATTTAGCTAGTGAGTTATCTGGTGGTCAAAGCAAATTGGTCGATATTGGCCGTGCATTGATGAGCGACCCGCAATTGCTTCTGCTCGATGAACCGGTCGCCGGAGTTGCCGGTCCACTAGCAATGAAAATCTTCAATGATTTGCGTGAGCACGTTTCCAAAACCGGAAATTCGGTTTTGATTATTGAACACAATATGGATTTTATTCTCAGACAAGGTGTTGACCGAATTATTGTGATGGACCAAGGTCGAATTTTAATGGAGGGGACTCCGGAAGAAGTCAAGGATAGTCGAGAGGTTATCGAAGCATATCTCGGCGGCGAAGGCGAAGCCGAAATGGTTGGTGAGGCGTGATGGCTGAGCGAATTTTAGATGTTAAAAATTTGCAAGCAGGATATGGCTCTGTCCAGATTCTTCACGGTATAGATATCTATGTGGAAAAAGGTGAATTCGTTACGATTATTGGCCCGAATGGATGTGGTAAATCCACCTTTATCAAGGCAATTTTCGGTCTTTGCACATTCTATGGTGGTGATGTTGAGCATAATGGAGAGGACGTTGCTGGATGGCGAACCGATCAATTGGTCAGACGCGGCATTTCTTATGTTCCTCAAGTGGATAATGTATTTCCTTCACTTACTGTAGCAGAAAATTTGCAGATGGGCGGTAACCGACTATCTGCTCGAGTGCTGAATGAGAGAATCGATGATTCCCTCGAAATGTTCCCTGATTTGATTTCTCGCATGCATGATTTAGCAGCTTCACTTTCCGGTGGTCAACGGCAAATGTTGGCGATTTCTAGAGCACTTATATCTAAGCCTAAGTTTTTGCTTCTCGATGAGCCGACCGCAGCACTTTCACCACTATTTCAACAGCAAATCATCGACAGAATCGATGCACTTCGCCAAAGCGGCATTACCGTTCTAATTGTTGAGCAGAACGCTCGCCTTTCTCTTTCTCGCTCGGATAGGGGATACGTTCTTGCATCTGGAAAGGTTGTTCATACTGGCAAGGCCGCCGATATATTAGTAGATCCAGAAATTGGAGAATACTTCCTTGGCGGAACCGGAGAATGAGGAATTCAAATGCACGAACATCCGAGTGACCGAGTCGATATGCGCTCGGATACGATAACCCAGCCGACTTCAGCGATGCGTGAGCGAATGGCAACAGCTGAGGTTGGCGACGATGTTCTAGGTGATGATCCAACAGTTATCGAATTGCAGAATCGAATTGCAGAGATATTTGGCAAGGAAGCATCTCTCTTCGTTCCGAGTGGAACGATGTCGAATGCAATAGCTATTCGAGCCCATACAAATCCTGGCGACGAAATCGTCACTGAAGCAACGAGTCATATCTACATCTACGAAGGCGGTGGATACGCTGCCCTATCGGGGTGTTCAATCGCATTGGTTCCCGGCCATGCTGGATTAATGGAACCAGCCGATGTGCAGAAGGCAATTCGCAAGGGTGATGGTAGTTTGGGGCACTTCCCTAATGGGTCATTGGTTTGCGTTGAGAATTCTTCGAATCGTGGTGGTGGTTCGTGTTATTCGCAGGAAGTCCTAGACGAGATTGCCCACATCGCTCACACAAATGACTGTGCAGCACATATGGACGGTGCTCGAATATTCAATGCGGCTATTGCAACCCAAACCGATGTCGCTCGAATGGTACGGGATTATGACTCCATCTCAATTTGTCTCTCAAAGGGGCTGGGTGCACCAGTTGGAAGCATGCTTATCGGTGATTCTGAATTCATCGCATTAGCTTATCGATGGCGAAAAATGTTTGGCGGTGGCATGCGTCAAGCAGGTATTCTCGCCGCCGCTGGATTGTTTGCGCTCGACCATAACATCGAGCGTTTGGAAGAAGATCACATTCGAGCTAAGAGGTTGGCAGCAGCAGTGAATGATATGTCAGGATTCAGCGTTGATTTAGATTCGGTGCAGTCGAATATGGTTTACATCTCAACCGCTGAAGGTGAGGCGCAGGCGCTCGTCGATAGGCTTGCAGATCATGGTGTTGATACTCTGACAATTGACGATTCGACAATACGTGCGGTCATCCATCTTCACATCATGGATCAGGATATTAA
Source organism: Candidatus Poseidoniales archaeon (assembly GCA_012960975.1). Lineage (GTDB taxonomy): Archaea > Thermoplasmatota > Poseidoniia > Poseidoniales > Thalassarchaeaceae > MGIIb-O2. The sequence goes on along the minus strand of DUAE01000030.1, from coordinate 14,732 downwards.
GCGCGCGATTACAGCGTTTGAATCGGTATTGTAATTGGTATCACAGAACCCAAGCATTTGAGTGTATCACATTACACCGAATGGTCATGAGTCGTTCCCTATTCACGATTCTCGTGACCATTCTTCTTCTCGCTGGCAACGTTGCCGGTGTTTCTCCTACTGAATCCATAACATGGATAGATGTTGTCGAAGAATCTTGGCAAGATTCGGGGACATTAGGAGGGATATCAATTTCTCTTTCCAATAATACAACTGAGGAATCGACTAGTTTAGATGGAGTTGATTGGCCGACAATCATCGAAGTTTACACCGCTACATGGTGCACGAATTGTCTCCAAACAGAGGCGGCAATGGAAAACATAATCGATGGTGAAAACATTCTCCAAGCACATTTTCATCGTTTTATTGCCGAAACTCAAGATCCTTTCGGCGCTGAATCTACCGATGATTATTGGGTCGGTCGATACGCGCAAACCTCACTCTCTGCCGCAGGTGGAGAACGCTTAGCGCCAACTAATATTTTTGACGGCGAAAGGTTCCATATTGGAACATCGCCTACTTCAGACTCAATCGAGAATGATTATTCAATCTCTCTCAATACAGGTTCGACAATAGACAAAAGTGGTTTTTCAGGATCATTATCTTTTACGAGTGAAGCCGGAGAAGAAATTTTTATTTGGGATATTTCAGTTCCCAATATGTATTCAGATTTAGAAATTCAGCCGATGATTTACTTTATTGAAGATGTTGGATATTTTCCAGAAGGTGGAAATGGAGCCGATTTTTATCATCACATTTTACGCGATGTAGTCAAACTTCCGGTAATTTCTGGCCAGATGCCAGTCGAGCACATCGCCGCTTTTGATGGCGATGATTTGTCTGCAGTATTAGTTTTCAATTGGTTCTCACCCGAAGTCGAGGAAGATAATTCGTTCACTGCGGCACTTCCAGCTCCTGCATTATCTCTTCTTTTGCCATTATTTGGGGCTGCTCTGCTACCACGAAGAGATGATTGAGTAGGCCATCATCGGCGAATTGTATCGTTGGGTTGAATAACCCCCGCCGTACATCGTCAACGCTCGGTGAGGCCATGTTGGAAGTTCGTGAAAATCAAATCTCTAACGAGGAAGTCACTCCCGGCACTTTCCCTAATTGGCTCAAGGCTCACCTCGTGAAGCAAATTGTCGATCCTCGTTCATTGAAATTAGGTGGTTCGGCACGCATCATGGTGGTTTACCCCAGCGAAGAGGCGCGCCGAGAAATTCTTGCAGATTTAGCAGAAGGAGGGCGTGTTATCGATAGGACGCTACATCAAACAGTGGAATCATTAGCGTCCTTATTGGTGGCGGATTTTAGGCTACCACGAGTATTATCGACGGATTCATCCTTCGAGTTGATTTTGCATGAATCCTGTCAGCGAGAAGCTGAGAAGCTCGGTTTTCCTTTGATTAATCCTTTACCGACTATGAGGTGGGGAATGGGAAAAACCACCGCTCTTTCTGAATTGCATTTTTTCCTTTCAAAAGAGCGTGCTGGAGCTTCTTGGGAAGGGCCAGGAATCAATACATTCCGTCAAATTTTAAGGAAAATCGAGAAAAGCTTGGAAGGAACTCATCCCGACTTTGTTTTTGACCGGTTAATCGAGCGTTTAGATGGAGGAGAGTACCCGTTTTCCTTGCTTGATATCGATGGTATCATCATGCTAAATCATCCCCCTCTTCTTCCTCAATCTCACATCGATTTGATGATTGCAATATCGAAACATTGCCCTATTCATCAACTTGCAAACAAGGGCAGTTTTCGACTCGGTACCCATGGTATTTTACTCGAAGATAAATATCCAGTAAAAGAATCAAAAAATTTGCCGGAATGGGTGCCGAGACATGAACTTCGTCTTAATAATTCTGAATCTATAGTAAGGCGAGTATTATTGCAACGTGAAAGCCAATCATTTCACGCCGCAATAGCTTTCGCCGATGAAAAATTGAGGGAAAGCTCAACGATGAAAATCATCATCATCGATCCAAATTTAACGAATAATAAGGGGAAATGGAATCGTTCATTGCGAGATTTAGGATTCCCAATTATCATTGAAAATTCAACGGTAATAGGACACTCCCTTGGACATTGGTTACACTCTTTGATTCAAGTTGGACATGGGCCAGATTCGTTCTCTTTGGATAAGTTGAGAGCCTTAGCCTTACAAAATTCAATCAAACTATTTCCTGAGATTTTACATCATTCATCAAATCCAGAAATCCGGCCAGTTCCCGATGCAAATTTAATGAGTGAATTAGCTCGCAGCGATCATATTTTAGGTGGCCCTGGGGCATTATTACGTTGGATAGAAACTCTCTCTCGGCCACCCCATAAAAAGCGCGACGCCATTGCCAAAGAGTCGACACTGTGGTGGTTATTATCCGTCGTAAATAGCCTAAGACCAGTCTTGACTGGAGCCGACAGGATTGTATTCGATGAGTGTGATAAAATAGGCTGCTTTAGCGGAAATAAATTACCTTTATCAGCATCAACAAAAACTGGTGACAAATGGTTGATGACAACCTTATCTAATTTCGATGTTGAGTCTCGAATTGAAAATTCGGATGGAGTATCTGCAACTCCAGTCGCCGTCATTCAAACTATTGTGAAAGAATTGGCCTCCTTACGTTCATCTCAATCCTTAGGTGGCTTTAATCAACCAAGAATGGGCCCAGATTGGGTTGATCAAATCTCAACTCTATTACGTTCTGCCGAATTGAAATCAAGCCAGAGTAGACTGAGTTCAAGATTAAGATTATTGAATCCAAACCAAGCTCTTGGCTGTTCAGCAGATTTGCTCATTCTTGCAAATACTTCGAGTATATCTTGGGATTTGCGTGTACCTAAATTACCCTTTCTCGGAGACGAAGAACGACATGAAAAGAACCTACTGAGACCAGACGGACCCATCCGTCAAGCTCGGCACCATCGTGATCACTTCCTGAATTGTGCAAATGAGGTAATCATTCTCGATCCAAGCCTTGATGAAGCAACCCCAGCAGCTGCCCCAATTCGAGAATGGTCGTTCGAGCAAGATCCAGATGATGATTGTGAGAGATTTGAATTGGATAAAATCACTTTGTTGAGTCCACGTGCTCATCGGCAAATAGATGGTAAGCGCATGCGCCAAAACATCGAACCGATTACCCCTGCATTGAATCCTGATTCGATAACAATTTCACTGGATTCATCTCTTCAAAGAGACCGTGAGAGACGACAACCGACCGTGGCTGAAGAAGATGGATATTTGCCCAATTCAGCCAAAAATCATCTGTTTCAATTTCGCCAAGAAGATCTCAAAAAACGCTCACCAAAAGACATCACTCCGCCTAGGGTGAATGAACGTTGGCCGGTCATCAGTGCTCGCACCGGTGCAGCATCTAAGGAGATTAGGACGGTCACAATCGATCCTCGCCCATTCACACCACTTCCTGTCCATTCACTGGTAAATGATGCTCGACATGGACATGCTGTTGGAGCGGAACAAAACATTTCGATTTGGTCAGCCAGCCGTCTCCACGATTGGGTGAGATGCCCGCGTGCTGGCTGGTTAGGTCGCGGTTTGTATGCTGATGTTGAAGATTTACAAACTGAAGATTTGGACTCGCGAACTCATGGTGATTTATTCCATAATGTCCATCATGATTTATTGTGTAAAATACTAAATTTTGATATGGGAGGCGACCGTGAAATAGACTTTAGCAGAGATAGTAAAATTCCTCTCAGTATCGCGAAATCTGGTATTGATGAAGAGCAAATCATGAAAATCGCTCTCGAGGTTCTAGATGACCGCGCACCTTGGCTAAATCGTAGTGATGCGGTCTCGACCAATCGCGTTCGAATGATGACGGGAATGAATCTGCGCGAATGGATGAATTGGACACCAAATCCTCAGCCGACAGCGATTGCCGGCCGAATTGGCCGAATGATACGATCTGAGCTTGAATTGACTGGAGCAATTCCTCTTGCATTAGAATGGGAATTGACCAATCACGATGAACGAGGAATTGAGATTGAATTACCAGCAGAAATTACCATCCCAGGTGGTGAAGCATTACCTTCACTGCGTTTGAGAGGAATGATCGATCGTGTAGATTTACTATCATTCGATGAGAATGAGTCTATTTGGTTTAATGCGGAAGGAAGCGAATCCATTGCTCCTTTGAAAATTGTTGGTACTGACTGGAAACCTCGACGATTAATTGCAATTCGAGATCTCAAAACCAGCGAATCAACAAAAGTAGATGATCGTCATGCAAAGGGACTGCTCGAAGAATTGCAACTAGCCCTTTACGCCCGTGCATGGGAAATTGCTCACCCGGGTGATTTAGTCGTAGCCGCAGGGATTTCTGTTCTAGGTCACAAAACTACTCATCTCATAGAAATTTCAAACCATTTCAAACCTACAAATGAAGGTGCTTCATTTGGTAAAAGAACAACTTTTACTCATGACCGATATCGATTTAGAAATGAGGATAAGAACCCTCAAAGCGATCCATTAAGGGCATGGCTAGCCGCAAGAATATCCGTTGCTTTAGGTGTTGCAAACGGTGCTAATAATGGTCGAGTTCATCCTACACCATCTCAAGATGCGTGTAAATTTTGTAGGGTGGCAGAAATTTGCGATGTAAATTTGAAGGAGGATAATTGATGCAGTTGAATACAGCCCAACTCCTCGCTCTAAACCTAGATTCTCACATCGTGGTCGATGCTGGTGCAGGTACTGGAAAGACCAGCACTATCGTTGACAGAGTTATCGAACATTATCTCTGTGAAGATCAACGAGCAACACGAATATTGCCAAAACCTGAGCGTCCATCTCGATTGCAAAGTGGGTTGCTGGTCGCCGGTTCGGCTGAAAGAATCGATTTGAGGAAATGGGGGGGATTATTGCCTGGCGAAGTTGTTTTGTTGACATTTACAAATCGAGCAGCAGATGAAATGCGAGATCGACTTCGCAAGAGAATTTCGAGATTAAAGCCGGGCTCAGCTAGTGATGATGGCACATATCGAAAGGATCCTAGAATACGCCATCAAGGATTTAATGAGCAATTATTGACTCTTCTCGATGATGCGCCAATCGGGACGATTGATTCGTTCTTTAATCAGTTAGTGGCTCCTTATCGCGGTATTTTAGGAGATGCATTAAGCCGCGAAAATGTCTCAGATTCAGGCCGAATTTTACTAACCGAATCCGCCCTTAATACACTTTGGAGATTGCCAAGTTCACCGAATCTTATCGGTGAAGCAGTCGATGCTGGAATTTCCGCTAAAATTGCAGAATCAGTTTTGGCTGCTCGCGACAGAATTCAACGCCATTATTCCGGTCGCCGCCGAGCAACTTCAGTCCTTCGTTCTCTTGTCACTCGCTCAGTTTTCATCGAGGAAGGGATTCGAAATTTACTTGATGAAAAGGATGCAATTTCAGCAGAATTATTGTTAGGACGAATATTGGAATCGATTGATGAAAAATCTCTAAATGGATTTACTGAAGAAATTCACAGACTTATTGATGAATATTGCCAATCAGTCAAATCCCATATTGCTGATTTAGGAGGTGCTTGGGATGCAAACACTCGAATTGCATGCTTAGATCGATTAGTTGACGATGGTCCAGGTGACCAAATTTGGGATAAATTAATCTGGCTTGGTCATATTTTGCAATGTACTGCTAATCGTTCAACCTGGTTCAACAAAAAAATCACATTTTTCCCACGCGCTTCGCTGCCGAATGATGATTGGCCAAAAGGCATCGAAAATTTCGGTCCATTGAAATCTATTTTCGATGTAACCGCGAAAAGTTTCAATGAATTATGGAGTACTACAGTCGGTCAAACTTACCTTCACTTCACTCGAACAGCCATACTACTCGATGAGACTCCCCCTCCATGTTCGAATGAAAATTGGCAATCTCCCCTTGCGACACTTCCAGAAGAGCTTCCTGAGTTTGCTCCAACTGTTGGCAAGGGGACTGCACACCGTTTTTCACTCTCCCACGAGGCTCGAAATCTTGATGATTTACGATTAATTTTACGTGGCTTTCAAGGAATCCTCGCCAAACTAAAAGCCCGAGATGAAGTTCATGATTTTGATGATATTCAACGATTGGCCGGCGACTTACTTTTAGCTAATTGCCCAGAAGCATGTCGAGAATTTTACCATCCTTCGATTCAGTCAGCACTCGACAAATCGAGCGCCGAACCCTGGCGAGATGAGAATATCTTCACTGCATTTACTGCTCTTGATGCACTGGAAGCGGAACCCAGTCGAGCCGGTGAAGCTGCAGCTCATTTAGGTCAAATTCGCACCGATTTAACCCATCGTTATGGATTATTGAAGAAGATTAGACGCAGGTACCGTGCCTTCATCATCGATGAAGCCCAAGATAATTCCCCACTACAATGGAGACTATTAGCAAGGCTATGGGGCGAGCGAGAATGGGTAGACGGAGACCCCGAAATTCCGAATACACCATGGCAGCCAACAGTATGTTATGTTGGAGATGTAAAGCAAAGCATCTATGCGTTCCGACAAGCCGAAGTCACAGGATTTCGCACATATGCCCGTACTCTAAGAGAGGTCAATAAGCAGGAGTTCGCAAGTCTTTCTGAATTGACAAGAAAACCATCACTGCGAAGTGAAACACATAGTCGAGATCCGCGAAATGACCATCCTTTGACAATTGTTCAAGCGACAAAAATATGGCAGGATGGTGGACGTGATTTAGTCGGTTGGATTCCGTTCGATGCAACAGATCAAGGACTTTCTTCACCAAGTCAAGAAGAGGTCGATAGGCGGGTAGAAGGTCACGTTTCTTTGAATGTAAATTATCGAACAGATGGTGGTTTATTACGTGTGATGAATCAATGGTGGACCGATATTTTTTCACCACGTCATCGGACAGTTCCAAGTGGTGATTTTTATGCAGATTCTCAAGAATTATTCGCTTGTCCAGACTTAACAAAATCGAGTGGTTCAATCGAGTGGCTCTGCCCTCTCAACAAAGAAATCACAACAGATCCACCCACCAATTTGTACGAATATCTCGATGCTTTTGGGCCGGGTGCACCAGATTCAATGGAGCGTCAAGGGATGATGATTGCCCTGCGGATTAAGAGTTTAATTGAAGGTCGTTCAGTTAGGGTTAAATCACCTGATGGCCGATGGGATGTGTTATCTAAATCAAAACCAGTTCCAGCGCACGAAATCATGGTGCTGCTACCAACTCGTGTGCGAATTCGTGATGTAATAATACGGTATTTGAATGACTTTGGAATCGATGCTCAAGCCGATCGGGAAGGAGGTTTACTTGAGCGTCCAGCAGTGCACGCACTCGATGGATTACTGCAATTAATCGCGCGACCATTCGACCGTCACAATGCAGCTTGGGTCGCGCGCTCTAGTTTAGTTGGTTTTGATGATGCTAGATTGCAACTATTCATCAGTTCGGCTAAACGAGATGAAAATCTGCTTCATCGAATGGCTGAATTTGCAATCAATTCTCGTCAAAAAAACCTCATCGACCGGTGGATTGCCCTTGCTGAAACTGGTCGAATTACCGAATTGCTGGAGGACACGCTCGACTGCTCCGATTTACTCGCAACTTATCCTGATACAACTTCCCTCCAAGATGTCGAACAATTCACTCAATTGGTTCGCTCTCTCATGGTTGAGGTTGGTGGCGATGCAATTGTAATCGCTGACCGTATCAGAGATTTACGAGAGAGGGATTCTTCGGCAATGGAAGCGGTGACAATTCCACCGAAGGATGCTGTTCGAGTAATGACAATTCATGGCTCAAAGGGTTTGCAAGCGAGCGTTATTTTCCTAGTAGACATATTCTCTAAACGACAGACTAACCTCAATCATGAGTATCGTTCGAGAGCGATTGTGAGTCCAGAAATATTTGCTGGAAGTCCACTTCCTTGGACTGATGAGGACAAAGCAAAGTCTGGTGTTTGGGAGCATACAAAGTGGCTTTATCAGGCGAGAAAAGATGCTGAAGCACGACGGCTTCTCTACGTTGGAGCGACTCGGGCCAAACACAGATTGATTCTTGTTGGCTCACCGAAAGGAACGATCTGGAAAGATGATTCTGAAGATGAAATTGCCGTGAAGCCTTCTGGATTACAAATCCCTTGGCATTACAGCAAAACCATGCCACAACTCGGGCAAATTTGGTTAGAATCGCTTCGTCAAGGATCTTGGCGTCGAGGTGAGAGGGATTCGATTTGGAATCGAGAAGATGATTTTGAATCAGAAATCTCACCTTCAACTCTTAATACGATTCGTAATCTCAACCCATTTTCGATGAATTTTGATGCATTTACCGGCGAGACTAATCTGAGTGGAATGGTTGTTTTACATCACTCAGATTGTTTCAGTACCGATGATTCAGACGACGAACCTCTCTATACTCCACTACAGAAAATTGAGCGTACAAATAATGCTGCACAAAATTCCTCCACCCGTAAAAAAGTAGCTTTCCCACCTGCTCGTATCGACGCAGCACCACGTATTCGTATCGCACCGCACCGTCTATCTATTCTCGGGCAATGCTCACGAAGGCATTGGTTCGAGACTCGTGGTGGCTTGACTTCTGACCCAATCATTCCTGGGTCAGAATCGAGCGTTGTCACCGGAATGCCTGCTGGAGTCGATGCGGCAACGCTCGGAAAAATAATCCATCGAATTGTCGAACTTGGTATTCCGAATCCTGGGTGTGAATCCCCTTCAACACCTCTCGGTGAGTCTTGGACACAATCAAATGATGATAAAATGGCTGAACAGAGCCTCCACAATCAGGTATATGGAGAATTATTTCCAGCCGGTGGAGATAAGAAGACGACACAAAAACTCGTAGATTTGATGATTAATAATTTACAGAATGGTGAACTTGGAAATTTGGTAAAAGGGATTTCAGATGATGGTGGCAAAATTGTTGAAGGATTACGAACAGAAATGCCGTTCCACATCTCCATGCCAGCTCCATTGGGGGGTCTAATTCGTAGCCGATGGACACCTGATGGTGACCAACCGCTTGCTCAAATCGATAAGGCATTTATTGAGATGGACGGTATTATCGATTTGGTTTTGTGTACAATTGATGAAAATGGGCCTTCAATTCGTCCAATCGATCTCAAAACTGAAGAGGCATGGAAACTCAATTCCAATTTGGACGACGGCTTGCTTGAAGGGTCTGGAAAAGTTGGAATCACACCTCAGTGCAAAGCAGAAATTGACATGCTGCTCCATCATCGAATGCAATTAGCACTCTATTATCGAGCGATTGAAAGCCTTGAGAAATCTCGCACTGAGGCGGGTTTCGCCACTCGTAAGGTTCTCCGGCCAGCGATTTGGATTGGTGTGACGGGTAGGCTTGTCGAATACCCTCAGGATATGTTTGAACAAGCCCAACGAGACCTTGACGACATTCTTATTCAAGCAGCGAGTATGTCATTATCCTCGAATGAACCCCTATCAAATCACCAACGCCTTTCAGGAAAAGATGCAGAAGCTTGCCAAACTTGTCCATTTAATCGGGGGCCAACTCCAATTTGTGGTCCTGCTGAGGTGGAAATTAACAAATAATCGGAGCTAATTTTTCGAAAATTTACAGGTTCCACTGTCGAAGAAACAAAGAAAGGACTCCACGACAGGAGGCTATGGCTGTAGATTTGGATCGATTGAGTGAGCGAGCGGATGAGTTGTGGGAATCCTCGATTTTACCGAGTCTCTGTAAATTTATTGAAATCGAGGCATTATCACCTGGATTCGAACCAAATTGGGCTGAAAAAGGTGAATTAGATGCAACAATTGACCTTTTTACGGCTTGGCTCGACGAACAAAACATCGAAAATATGAGTTATGAAATCCATAGAATCGATGATCGAAGTCCCGTGTTATTGGTTTCGGTCGAAGGAACTGGACCGGGTGAAGTCATCTTCTATTCTCATCTTGATAAACAACCATCGCGCCCAAATCTTTGGTCAGAAGGATTGCATCCATTGAAAGGTGTCCGTCGAGATCCTTGGTTATTCGGTCGTGGCGCATTAGATGATGGATACGGTGGATATCTTTGTGTTACGGCACTCAGGATGCTTCAGGAACAAGGAGTGCCGTATCCTACTTCGCATTTTTTGATAGAAACATGCGAGGAATCGGGGTCATTCGATTTACCACCATATTTGGAAGCACTAAGTGAGAAATTAGGCAACCCAGACCTAGTCGTTGTTCTTGATAGTGGAGGGCCAGATTATGAACACATTTGGGTTACTGAAGCCCTACGTGGTTTAGTTTCTGGAAACCTTTCTGTCAGAGTTTCGCACGAAGGTGTCCATTCTGGAATGTCTGGTGGAACGATTCCATCTTCGTTCAGAATTCAGCGAATGCTGCTCGACAGAGTAGAAGATTCAGTAACTGGAAAAGTGTTAATTCCAGAAATGCATGTTGATATCTCGGATAAAGTTCACGAAGAGGCAACAGCATTAGCAGAACTTCTCGGAAATGGAATTTGGGATCAATTACCAGTAGTAGATAATCTCCTCCCACAGCATTCTGGAACAAAAGAAATCCTTCTCGATATGAATTGGCGCCCAGCGATGGCAGTTATTGGAGCAGATGGGATACCACCTTCCCAAACCGCAGGAAACGTCTTGCGAACCAATACTGATCTTAAGTTGAGTTTCCGAATTCCTCCAGGAGTAGATGCTGCGACAGTAGACGAACTTGTCAAGCAACGTCTCGAAGAAAATCCACCATATGGCGCTGAAGTCATTTACGCACAAGATGCGGCAGCCGATGGTTTCCACGCACCACCGATGCAAGGAAAAGTCTCGGAAGCACTTGCAGAAGCCAGCCAGCATATCAGTGGATTACCACCTATGGCAACCTGGATTGGAGGGACAATCCCTTTCATGGCGATGATGCAGAATAAATACCCAAACACAAGTTTCCTCTGTACTGGTACAGGGGGACCAGGAAATAATGCTCATGGACCGGACGAAAAACTCCACATTCCTTCTTCAAAACGGTTGACTGCTGTCCTTGCCGCGACAGTAGCTGCAGTTTCGCAGTGAGGATGGGCGAACGCCGTTCATCATGAGAATGAATCCGCCGAAGTTAAAGCGAGAGTAGGTCTCGAACATAGCAAGGGATTCACATGAGTGATGGAGAAGGCGGTTCGATAACCCCAGAAGTTCGCGTAAAGCAGCTCGAAGAGCGCTTGAACGAAGAATCTGATCGACTTGAAAAATTATACGTTGCATATCGCAACATTGAGACTGAACTCGAAGAGAAAAACGGCATTATCGATGCTCTTGAGAAGGAAGCAATCGATCATGAAATCGATCGTGAGGGATTAGAATCATTGTTGAGCGAAAAGGACAATCGAATTCGCAGTATGGAGATGGAAGGAGCTAAGTCCGGCAAGAAGATGGAACATCTTTTGCCGAAACTTGAGAAAACCGAAGAAATGTACTCTCGAGAGAAGGCTCGACTCGGTCGAGTTTTTGAAATTGCAGAAGAACTCGACGAGTCGCTGCAAACAGCTCAAGCAGAACTCGGTGCTCGTGATGACTGGTATGTTCAACATATGCAATTATTCGAAAATCTGAACGAAGCGATTAACACTCGCTACGAAATGATTGATTCAGCAGTCGAGAAGATTGCAGAATTTGCTGCGAAGCAAGACACCTTCAAGTTGCGAATGGATGAAGCTCTCGACGCTGCAGAAGACGCGGTTTCTCACGCCAAGGATATGGCTGAAGAACTCGAAGAAGATGCTGGCGATGATTCAGAAGATTGATTGAAAATCATTCTGGTTTTGATCCATCAGCTCGACGGATGCATTTTGCAGGAATGCCTGCCCATACTTCACCAGCTGGGACCTCAGTCCATTTCGGTAGTACAGCCATGGTGGCAATTACTGCTCCCTCTCCTATCTTACACCCTGGTTGTACAATCGACTTTGCTCCAATAAGAGCCCCATCGCCTATTACAACAGGAGCCATGACTAACTCATCTCTTTCAACGAGATGAGCATTGATTGTGCATGCACCTCCAAGAACAACACTGTTCCCTATAATTACTGATTTGCAATCGTTAACATTCTCTGTGTTTAGTTGACAACCCTTACCTATTTTCGCTCCTGAAAGCCTGTAGTACAATGTTCCAATGAATGAAGGGACTAGTTTTGGTAGGAAGAACAATGCAATACGATGGAAGAGCATTGAAAATGCCCACTGGATTGTAACAAACGATCTGAGTGGATACCTTCCTTCTCCAACCCGAGGTCCAGTCAAGCCACCAAGAACCCCTGATAACAAAACTAAGGTGACACCCCAAATTATGACTCCAAAACCAAGGAGGATGCCTGTACCAAGAATCTCAATCCAGTACTCTTGCTCAGCAACTAATGGATGAAATTCAAGAAATATCCAGACGCCTGGTGTAGCAGCGATTCCCACAACAATTGCTAACATTGGGATGACTAGAGTAGTCAACAAATTCTGAACAAAATCAAACGATTTCATTTTTCTTCACCACGAATTAATCCAGCTTCAGCATCAACGGCTTTTGCAACTCTTATTCCTTCTTCGACATCAATACGAAGGAATATCAGCATCCCTAGTAATATCACTATGACGATGCTGAGAAGGGCCATTCGGCTATCCATCGAAGATGATACTACAAAGTAAATCAATGGCCCAAATACAGCCGCTGCTTTTCCAATAAATCCGAAGAATCCGAAGAACTCAGTAGTCTTCGATGCTGGGATTAGCATACCGAATAAACTGCGAGCCTGTGCTCCAGCAGTTCCCATTACCAATCCAACCATCATTCCAAGCAAAATCCATTGATAGTTAACTCCAAATCCTGCGGGACCCCAAACATTGTCTCTCAGGAAGTTCGGCCACCAATCCACCACACCGCCTTCAATAATTGAGGGGTGCCCATCTCCTACCGATGCGCTTTCATCCAACTCCCCACCACTAAATGAGAAAGAGAATCTGTGGTCAGTCATTTGAACCATTTCAATGGCCAATAAGCCGGCATCTTCTAAGTTTAGAGCGGTTATTTCATCCTCTCCATCCTTCAGGAAAGAGAGGAAACTATCTCTGAATTCTGCATCCCCGTCTCCTTCTTTACTCACCCATCCATCTACTCCTTTATCATAGAGTGTGGAGAATTCGTAAACACCCTCATCTTCGTTCCAGTCATACTGAAAATCATATCTTTCATGGTCATCATCAAGATCTAGGGGTGCGAATCCAACCGCGAGTATAGCAACTACGCAGTAAACCGAAAGAGCAACTCCAAGGACTTTTTTGGTACCATGTTTGGAAGCCAGACGACCACCTATTACCGACATTGGGATAGCGGTGATATTGACCATTAGTAATAGTACGAAATTCATAGTCGGATTAATTCTTAGAACCGAATCCGCAAAGGCTGAGGCCATTGCTCCAATGGTATTGATACCATCATAGAAAAGAAGATATCCAATTAAGTAAGTTACCAATACTTTGTACTTCTTTATTTCCTTGAATGTTTTACCAACTTCTCTGAATCCGTCAATCATTGCTTCAATCACAGATTCGTACTCAGTGGGATTGGGGATTTCTGGTTCAGGCGTATTCTTGAAAATTGGCATTCCAAAACCTAACCACCATAGTGCACTGGTGATGAAGACGAAGCTAAGTACCGGAGGGCTCCAACTTGTGGTAAGTCCAAAGAAACCAGTCGTCCCGATGACTAAGTGTGCGATTAGTAGTAGTGAGCCTCCAGCATATCCATAGGCATATCCCCAACTAGAAACATGATCCATTAATCGATTATCTGCAAGATAGGGCATGAAAGCGTAGTAGATTACATTCCCTCCTGCAAATCCAATATTACCAATGACTAAACAAATTGCGAGGAATTTCCACGATGAATCCTCTCCCATGAAAGGCGAGAGCCCCATTAATGCAGTAAATACAATACCAATAATCGTGTATATCCACAAAATTTTCTTCTTTATCGGCATTCGATCTGCTACAGCGCCAAGAATCGGACTACTAATTGCAACAAACATACTAGATATTGCTAGCACAATAGCATAGAATCCATCACCGGTAACTTCCCATCCAGCATACTCCTTCCCACCCCCAGTGGCTAGATTGAACATACTGGATAGCAAAGTAGGGACTACTACGGTAAGAACAGTGAGTGCAAAGGCTTGATTGGCCCAGTCGTACCAGTACCAACTCTTCAGAGATTTTTTATCATTCTCACTCATTTTGTCGAGTAAATTATCGACTAAGTCTGATTTCGAACCCCCACTCTCCGAAACAGATTCCATACCACTTACGATGCAAGCCGGCAAATTAGGTTGACCTATTGGACCCGTCAGAATCAAGTCAGGGTTCAGAGTCGACAAATCATGGCAGAGGCTTGTGGCTTACTCGGTGATGGCTCAAAAGCTGTCAAAATCCATCATCTCGTCAAGGCTCCAGAAAATTCTGTATCATCGATTTCACGCCGAGAATCTTGGGATGCTTCCCGCCCAGCGACGGTTTACAAAACTCCTGAAACCCTACCTGACGGGACTCCTTGTACAGCCGCGACTGTAATTTTACGAACTCGCGGCTGTGTTTGGTGGTGGAAATCGGGTTGTACTTTCTGTGGATATTTTAATGATGTTCGTGATA
>DUAE01000029.1 GCA_012960975.1 Candidatus Poseidoniales archaeon | reverse complement strand
TGTAATATTGCCGCCTCATCGCCGATACATGAAGTTGACTAATTTGCGCCTACATCGACGCTGACTGGTTCGACTTCAACTCTAGTTAATATCGATACTTACTAATCGAACTTCGTGGACAGGAGATTCACCATCAACCGAAACATCACTAATAGCAGTAACATCATCCAATCCGGCGATTACCATTCCGAAAACCGTGTGAATATCATCGAGATGACTTGGGGTGCTATCGGAAGGAACGATGTAAAATTGGCTTCCACCCGTGTTAGGTGCACTGGTTTTTGCCATCGCCAGAGCGCCTGGTGTGTGCTTCAAGCCGTTAGTAGCCTCATCACCAAGAGTCCAATCTTCCATCCTACAAGTTTCAGAGGTATATGGTTCGCCTTGACTATTCGTAGTCTCACCATTACAATATCCATACCATTGAGCTGCATGCCCACCTGAACCGTCAGAATTCGTAAAATCCCCACCTTGAATCATGAATGCATTGATTATTCGGTGGAATATCGTATGGTCGTATGCACCACTATCGGATAGTCGGATGAAATTATCGACATGATCTGGTGCTTTTTCTTCAAATAATTCGATGGTGATGAGCGCTGTCGTTCGATCACCCTCATCTCCACCCGCTGGAACATAGGAAATCTCCATCGTAGCAGTCAAGGTTTCTTCTTGATTGATAATCCCGCCAGCATATTTCAATCCGACTAAAAGTACCATACCTGCGATTAATATTACTACCAATCCGGTCGGTGTTGGGCTACCATCGTCAAAAATTTGTAAACTTGTGCCCAGCGAAATTCCCGCCTCATCCATCAACCCTGTCAATTGATTCAAGCTGCGACGAACATCCTTATTTTTGGGTTCGAATTTTAATGAATTATTGTAATTCTTGTAAGCACTCTGCCAATTTTTCTTTTGTTGGTTATCATTTTCGCTACCTAATTCAACAAATGCATCTGCTGCTAATTGGCAGGTTTTTGCTTTATCAGAATCACTATCGCTAAGATTCCATGCCTCTTCACGTAACAATTTCACTGCTTGGTTTGCATTTCCATTATCGATGAGGTTTGCCGCCTCAGCCCAGATATTTTTCAGTCCCTCAGGAACTCCCATGAGGGTGGCCGAGACGGCACTCATTGAAAACCACAACGGATGATGATTTCCCTGAAAATAGAATAATTGTGGGACGGCAATGCCTAAGACCGGCTCGCGTCGGCAACACGTCCGCGTAAGCACTAGATTGGCGCGCTTCCTTGGAGAATGTGGAAATAATGACCCGCATCATTAATGACTTCACTCTCAATATCGCTACGGCTAATGGAACAGGTTCACAATCAGCGAATCTGATTATTCTAAACTCAATATTTGAAATGGGAGTCCCAGTAAGTGGAAAAAATTACTTCCCGAGCAACATATCCGGCTTACCTACTTGGTACATTATCCGTGCCAGCGATGCAGGATATCAGGCACCTGGAAATGAGACAAATTACCGAGTAATCATGAACAAAGACACTTGGGTTGATGATATTGAAAATGCAGAATCTGGCTCGGTGATAATTTACAATGAAAATGTCAAATTACCTATCGAACGCGATGATTGTATAGTCTTCGGTATGCCGATGACCAAAATGGCAAGAGGAGTTAATCCAAAGTTATCAAGAATGATTGCAAATATGTACTATGTAGGGGCTCTCGCTCATCTTCTCAATATTGATGAAAATGCAATTTTGAAATCTGTAACAAATCAATTCGCAGGTAAAGAAAAAGCCATCGAATTGAATATGCGTGCTATCGGAGAAGGTCGAGAATATGCTGCTGAAAACTGGCTTGATGAAGTTGAACACCAAGTAGAAGCTAGAGAAAAAGATCCGAATTCTTTTCTAATCGATGGAAACGAAGCAACTGCTCTCGGCTCAATTTATGGGGGAGTAAATATGCTTGCATGGTATCCTATTACTCCATCTTCCTCTCTAGCTGAAGATATTATCCGATGGTTACCGAAACTTCGCAATGGCGAGGATGGTGGAGCGACCTGTGCTGTTATACAAGCTGAAGATGAATTGGCTGCGGCCGGTATGGTTCTCGGATCAAATTGGGCAGGGGGGCGTGGGATGACTGCTACTAGTGGTCCAGGAATTTCATTAATGTCTGAGTTTATTGGACTGGGTTATTATGCTGAAATTCCTTCTGTATTCTGGGATGTCAATCGAGTTGGTCCATCTACAGGACTCCCCACTCGAACACAACAAGGCGACCTTAGTATGCTTTACGAAGCGAGCCATGGCGATACCCAACATATCGTACTAATTCCTGGAACTGTTAACGAATGCTTCGAATTCGGTTGGAAAATTTTCGATGTTGCAGAACGATATCAAACCCCGGTATTCGGATTCAGCGACCTGGATTTAGGAATGAATCGCTGGGAAACATCTGGTTTTGAATATCCACCAACTAAAATGGATCGAGGAAAAGTTATCCGAACTCAGGCACAGTTGGACGCCATAGAAAATTATGGCCGCTATCGAGACATAGATGGCGATGGCATTTGTTATCGAACATTACCTGGTTCAGGATTGGAACCAATTCTAACTAGAGGAACCGGTAGAGATGAAGACGGCATTTATTCAGAAAATCCAGAAGACTATGTCAAGCATATGGCTAGATTGAAGAGGAAAATTGATGGTGCACGAGATGAGCTCCCAGCACCAATTATCCGTGAAGAAGAGAATAAGCAAGTTGGAATAATTTATTATGGCTCTATGGAGAATATTATAGTTGAAATTGATGATATGTTGGAGTCAACAGGACTTTCAGTTAGTACATGTAGAGTTCGAGCATTGCCATATCATTCTGAGGTTCAACAATTTATCGAGAACCACGAACAAGTCATCGTCCTCGAAATTAACCGCGATGGGCAATTATTTGGAATTCTACGCAAGGAATTACCAGTTAATTTACTCAGCAAGATGTACAAGGTTGCCTATTCAGATGGTCTGCCTCCACGAGCACAAATTTACTCAGATCTAATTCTCAAAACTATGCAAAAGGAGGTAAGCGTATGAGTGTCATAAAACTCAACGTCATCGATCTAGAAAAAACCGACTACATGGGTGGGAAATCCTCTCTCTGTCCTGGTTGCGGCCACGACCAAGTATCGAAGGTAATTATTCAGGCAGCATGGGAAAATGGTATCCCACCAGAATCTATCGCGAAGATGAGTGGAATAGGTTGCTCTTCGAAAACACCAGCATACTTTCTAGGTAAATCACACGGATTCAATACAGTTCATGGAAGGATGCCGTCGGTTTCAACCGGTGCGAATCTGGTCAACAAAGATTTGTCCTTCATTGCCGTTTCCGGCGATGGTGATACAGCTAGTATTGGAATTGGCCAATTCATCCATGCTATTCGTCGAAATTTAAACATGGTTTACATCATTGAAAACAACGGCGTTTACGGATTGACAAAAGGGCAGTACTCAGCCACCGTTGAAAGGGGCTCAAAGAAGAAGAAAGGTGTGCCTAATGAGCAACCACCAATCGACCTTTGCGCTATGGCTATTAATCTCGGTTGCAGTTTCGTCGCTCGCTCATTTTCTGGAAGTAAAAAGCAATTGACCAGCCTAATCAGAGCAGCAATGAGTCATAAGGGAATGGCAATTATTGATGTGATTTCACCATGTGTGACATTTTCAAATAATGATGAATCTTACAAATCCTACAATTATGTCAAAGGTAATGATGAAATTCTCCATAATGTAGACTACATCCCTCACTACACCCCGTTGGCAGAAGTTGATATTCCAGAAGGAAAATATGATGATATCAAAATGTTCGACGGTTCGACACTACGTCTCGAAACCGTCGGTAGCAACCATGACCCGTCTGATGCAGTGGCAGCATTGTCAGCGATTCACCATGCGACAGCAAATAAAAAACACGTCACTGGCCTTCTATTCTTCAATCCAGGTATTGAGACTACTGACGAAGCACTGGGTCTGACCGGCACCCCACTTGTTGATCTGCCTGAAGAGCAATTACGACCGAGTGCAAAAAGCCTCGAAATGATTAACCAAGGATTCAGAAGTAATTAAGATTATTTTCTCAAATACGATGGCTCATACGCCTCGATTTCTTGAAATAGATGACCCATCTCGGCGGTATATTAGTCCCTTAGTGTAGCGGTCCATCATGTGGGGTTCTGGATCCCACGACCCTGGTTCGAATCCGGGAGGGACTACCAATCGCATGGGTCTAAGCAGAAACCCACTGATTTGTGAGTTAATCAGTTGTATCGTGCTTTACGGCGATAGATTAATTTTCAGAAGATTAGACCATAGGGCATGGAATCATCTTCCGAGAGAATTAAATGCGTAAATGGCTGTGGTAATCTCACAAATGAGAAGCATG
>DUAE01000028.1:2052-117453 GCA_012960975.1 Candidatus Poseidoniales archaeon | reverse complement strand
GCACTCATCATAGAAGGCCATACCGAAGTCATGTTCTCATTCTACCAGCTCGACTCCACTACTGGAAGCGGCGTCCTAATCGAAATTAGTTATGATATTTTCATTTGCGACAACGGAGAACCAATCGATGACGGCGGTGAATACGATAACGGCTGGGAGGAGTGCGAGGATGGCTCAGACGAGCCAGGTCAAGGAGAAGAGACCTCCGAATTCACCTGCATGGATGGGACTGTGATTCCGTTCTCATGGGTCAATGACTGGGAAGACGACTGCCCAGACGGCTCTGATGAGCAGTGGTACTACCAAGACGAGGGCGATGCGTCTGCCGACGAAGTCTTCGAATGGATGGACGCTAACGATGACGGACTGGTCACAGCCTCTGAGTGGGCTGACTTCGCTAACCAGACGGGCGACCTGATATCTGAGGAAGACTTCGAGAATCTCGAATATATGCTTAACATGTACGATTACGATAGTAGTGGTGCTTTGCAGTACGGCCCAGAGTTCTTTGATCTCTGGTCGGAAATTAATGAAGACAATGACGAAGAAATGTTCGTTTGTGATAACGGCAATGAGGTTCCAATTGACTATGTAGATGATGGCTGGGATGACTGTGGCGATGGCTCTGATGAGAGCGGTGACGATGGCGATGACCCATCGACTCCTCTACCTGTCATCACAGGATTCGTTGCTGACAACCAGACTCTGAATGCACCTATCTCTGACTTCGAAATCCACTTCCTGAGTGACTGCGACCCGGTTTACAATGAAGAAACTGGAGCAGAGGAAATGCCCGACCTCAACGACTGTACAGTTGAATTCAGCATTCCTCTTTCTGGCGGCGAAACCGATGATGGAGTTATGCTGACCTACACAGATCACGATGCGGATGGACTAGTTTCTCCCGGAGATGAATTGACTCTGGATTGGGGCGACTATGACGGCGATGCTGAACCAGAAGTCTATGACACATGGGCATCAGAGTATTCGGCTCAATCCCCGGTCACCCTTGAACCACTGCCAGGCTTCGGTGCACTTCTAGCAGCAATCGGTATGCTCGGTGCAGTCCTCATTCGAGTTGAATCTCGCAACGAGGATTGAATAATCGTGAGCGAGTCCCTATGGGACTCGTACATTCACCGCTGAGTTCATCACCCCTCGCTGGTCTGCGTTGAGTATGTCGGAGGCCGAGCGACTTTCTCAACGCATTCATAATGCGCTCGATGTCGATGAGAACGGAGATATTGATGCCGATGATTTGCAAACCTTCAGTGATAATCTTCAACGAGACAGCATCGATAAGGATCTCGATAAAATACGTCAAAGGCGGCTCGGAGGAGATAAACGATTTCCGAAAACATTTGATGATTTAGTTTTGATTTTCGGCGTTATCGCAGGAATTACCTTCTTCGGTGGAGTCATGTTGATGTCATCTGGTGCATTGGCTGGCGATTCGATTTTTATTGATGAGAGCCTTTCTCAAACTCCACTAGATACGGGTGGTGCATGTGTTGATCGAGAAGGTGAAATCTGGTTCAATATCTGGACTTCACATGACGAAATTTTCATTCAAACTCATAATGTTGAACCGAAAATCGGTTCAGTTTTACTAATTACAATGATTCATTCAGGCAATTCAACAATTGCAGGAACAACCATTTTCAAAGGCGGAATTGGGGATTTACGTGCATCGTTCAAGTTAGGTGATTCGATTCCTGATGGAGATTATATTTTAGTCTCAAATATCTTCCAAAGTGATGATGAAAATAAATTAATAGTCGAGGACGAAGATGATTATGCAGAGGTTAGAGATAATGTTTCGGTAGTTGCTTCAAAACAAGTAAATGCAGTTGTCTTAACTCATAAGAGTGGGGGACCATTGAGTTCTGAAGTTGCTAAACAAGCAGAAATTCATGATTCTGAACAACGGTCATGTTGGACAGTCGAAGGTCTCGGTAACTGGGGTTGGGTTTTGATGGGAGCAGAATGGATTGGCGGTAGAGAAACTGCAATGTTGACTGGAGGGAGCGCTGGAATTCCAGCATGGTGGATGGCACTTATCTCTCTTGGTATGTCGATATTTTTCCTCTGTGTACAGTATCCATTGATGCATCGAATGTATCATCGAGATCAAGGTGATTTGTTAACCGAATCTCAATTTAAACGATTGATTACGAGAATTCTAAAGCAAACTCAAGATGAATTGAGAATATTGATTCAATTTGATCAATTGAAAATGCAAGAAAGAGCAATATCAATCGATATTTACATTCCATATCATACGACATCGACTACAGTTGGGGCTGCGATTGATATTCGAGGCCGAATCACTAAAGATATCCTTGAGGAATTCACAATTTTCGGTGAGATGCGCCCTCTACAAATCAAAACGGTTTGTACAGATGGCTTCCACGATAATTTTAGAGGAGAATTAATTCTTGATAGTGATTTGACGATTATTGGTTCAGAGCGGTTACCAATTACTGAGGATTACTCTCCCTTTTTTGCTGGATTAAGGGCAAATGGTAGGATGGAAGAGGCGGCGATTGATTCCATGTCTCGATGGTTCAAAAAGCATGATTTAGTAGATTATGGTACTGCGATTATCGCCGATGAAGAAGCGATATTGGTTAGGGTGATTTATCGTCCAGTAAAACGATTCACTTATTTCCGCTTTTCAAAATCTTTCATCGACATGGAGATGGATTTGAAGAATCATCTACTTCGACATCTCGGAGAAATTTTAGATGGTCGAGAGTTAATAGTCAGCGCTAGAAATGAAAAAGCAACTCTTTCAGATCGAGCTGTTGCTGGTCGAGTCGAGCAAGGTTCTGATGAATATTCTGGCCAGGCTTTAGTTGCTCGGCAGGGTGGAATCACAGGAGCATTATTGCAAAACCCATTCATGGGCGACATTCTATCTTCTGTCGAATATGTCGCCCATAAAAATCGATCCCGGATTGATAAATACGGGTTTTGGGGATTGATTGTATTTGTTTGGATTCCGTTTATGGCGAGTGGAGTTTTGGTCGGAGCAATGCTCGGATTAGTTGCTCGTATGAGGTTTAGACGAGTTCTCTTTGCATGTTTGGTTGGAGGGACCGCTGCTTCTGTTACTTGGGCGTATACTGCACGTAATATCATCGAATTCATGGAGCGTTATCATGCAGAATTTTTCATTCCCTTCATAATTCTTTTAGCATTTGTTTTTACTTTTCTTCATCTACGTCGAAATAAACGGCTTCGACGAGAAGAATTATTTCGTGAATCAATTGCATTTTTTTCCAGAGCAGATATTAACTAACCATTCATTCCTGTAAATTATCTCAATCCTTTAATCCATGAACTTGAAAACCTAACGTCTTGAGGATGTATTGCGGGGTAGCCTATATGTCGACTCAATTATTAGAAATAAATGGCTTAGAGCGGCATTACGAGATGGTTTCTGGAACTGTCAAAGCCTTGGATGGTGTCGATCTCAAAATTAATGCAGGGGATAGAATTCTTCTTCTTGGCCCGTCTGGTTCAGGCAAGACGACATTACTGAATTGCATCGCTGCATTGGATAGCCCAACAAGTGGAACTTACACTTTTGAAGGTGAGAAAGTTCCACAAAATAACACTGAGGGAATGACTACTTTTCGCCGTGAAAATATCGGTTATATTTTCCAATTTTTCAATTTATTACAAGATTTGACTGTGCTCGAAAACATATTGTTAATTCAGGAATTATCAGGAGGTCGTGATGAGAAGAGAGCTCGTGAATTATTACTATTGGTCGGGCTCGAAGACGAAATTGAACGCTTTCCAACCGAGATAAGCGGCGGTCAGCAACAACGTGTCGCGATAGCTCGAAGTTTAGCAAAAAGCCCGAAGTTATTGCTCGGAGATGAGTTAACTGGAAATCTAGATTCAACTACATCGGCGATGGTGATGGAAGTCCTCGTCGAGGCTTGTAAGACAGAGAATATTACTACAGTCATGGTTTCTCATGATGAGTCACTGAGCAAGTATGCAAACCGAGTCATAAGACTCGATAGTGGCCGGATTGTTGCTGATAATAATTTATGAGGTGATTCGGTGTACCTCCTATTGACAAAAAGACTCACACGAAGCCTTTGGCGAACGAAAATACGTCTTGTCGCAGTTTTATTGATTATTATGGTCGGCGTATTCGCAGGAATCGCCTTCGGTCATTACGCCCATACTGCTACGACAATGTACGATGAAATTTATGCTGACTCAGAAGACGGCGTCAATCTCCCCGACATTTGGGTTGAAAACCCTAGGGCGGTTTGGAGTGGGAATCAATCGGATTCTTTTTGTGAGCAAATTTCTACTCAATGGCCAGAGAGTGAATTGGTGTTGAATGAATGCGAATCGCGTTTGATTCTCGATGGTATGCTCTCGATCGAAGAAGATGGAATGACCAAATTAATCCCTGCAATCTGGCATGGAATCGATGAGGGATATGTCGATCGAGTATGGATGCCCGTAGATGATTGCTGTTCAGGTAGGCTCGCGTCTGCTGATGATGAGATTGTGCTTGATGCTCATGTCACAGAAGGGATGGAAATGAAAATCGGTGATACGATTTCGATAGGTGCCGGTCATGGAATGATGGACTTTACTATCGTTGGAACCGGCTATCACTCCAATCATCTGTTCTTTGCAGTTCCTGGCTCTCTTGTCCCTGCAGGTGCTGGAACTTTTACAACCGGCTATCTCTCATCTTCCGGTCTTGAAAGGCTTGCAAATTTTTCATCCGGTTCTTCAAACCATCTACTAATAGATTTGGTTGGTACGCCAGATTATGATTTGCTCTCAACCGATGAAGTCGAGGGCGCTGAATTGGTAGAATTAATTGTCGGCATTCGTACTACAATGGAGGGTGTTTCCTCTACTGCGATAGTCTATGATCGCTCAGGAATCAGTTCAGTGGAATTCCTTCGTGCTGATGCCGAGGGGGCAATGAAATCCTATCCAGTAATTACAGGGATGATCGTAATCGTTGCCGGAATCACAATCTTCCTTAGTCTACAAAGACTCATTCAATCCCAGGCGAAAGAAATTGCAGTTCTACGCACTCTTGGTATTCCTCGCTCTGCTATAATGCCGGGTTACATTTTAGCGCCACTCGGGATCGGTATGGTTGGTACAATATTCGGTGTAATTCTCGGATTAACGCTCGGAGCCCCAGGAATGCAAGCTGTGTATGAGAATCTTATTGGAATCCCTGTAATCAATGGCTCAGTACCATATTCATCTATTGCTCAGATTATCCTGATTACTATGCTCATCGTGATGTTTTCCGGTATTCGTCCAGCTTGGCAGGCAGCAAATCTCGATCCGCTTGATGTATTCCGTGGCCAAAACGAGGTTCGATTAACCTCGCGCACGATTCAGAAATTAACCGCCCGCCTTCCAACAACTATTGGATTGACAATTCGTTCAAGCACCCGTAAGCCAATCCGCCTTGCTTTCACTTTCTTTGCTGTCGGCTTATCGATGCTGATCCTCGGCTCGATGCTTTTCATGATGGAGTCAATGGAACAAATGATGGTACAAGGCTTCGAAGATAATCAGAACTGGAATTCACAAGCTTTCATTCTTCCCGATGCAGAGGATGGAGTAATCGATTGGGCTGAATCTAACGGCGTAGATTTCGAATTATATATTCTCTATCCTGCAAATCCAGAGGGAGATTCTCGTCAATTAATGACCATTGGATTGGATGAATTTGCAACATCTGGCGAGGATGCGATGCTGACCCTAAGTTTGGCCGAAGGAGGTTATCCCACTGCAGGTGAATCAACAACACAAGTCCTCATCGATAATGGAATAGCACACTTCCTTGGTTGGGGCGTTGGTGAAGTCCAATCAATTTCTTTCGGTTCGCAAAATGTTGAAATCAAAATTGTTGGGATTACTGATGGGGAGATATCCCGTACTGTCTATTTCCATCGCTCTGATCTTGCAGAAATTGTTGGATTTGAAGCGACCTCAGTTCTCCTGAATATTCCTGAAGGAGTTTCAAGCGAAGGATTGGGAGAAGTATCAGTCGGTATCGTCGAAAAGCAGGATATTCTCGATGCTTTCACAGATTTGATGGAGAAGCAACAAGGATTCTTCATCGCTATTCAATTCCTTGGAATTATCATTGCATTCGTCGTCTTGTTCAATACGCTAATCATGAATTTGTCTGAACGTGATTCTGAGTTGGCGACACTTCGAGTACTTGGTGCGCCAATCAGTCGCCTGAGTCGTATGATGTTAGGCGAACATTTTGCCATCGGGCTGATAGGAGGAGTACTCGGCACCATCTTCTCGATTATTGGTACGAAATGGTTGATGTCGAAGATGGTTCAGTGGTCGTTCTACTTCGAAATTCATGCTGACTTAGGTATTTCGTTGGGATTGACTGCGATTGTTTTGGTGATTTCTTTGTTGCTGACGCCTATCGGCACTTATCGAATCAAACGTATGAATTTGGTTGAAAAGGTCAAAGAATTTTCTAACTGATACATCCCAATTGTTCAAAGACGATCGGTGTCACGGAATATTTGGTATTCTATGCGTATCGTGACTTGGAATCTTAATGGAATTCGTGCGGCGATCCGAAAGGGGCTTGATGACTTCATTGAACGCATCGATGCTGATATCTGGTTATTGCAAGAAGTTCGAGCCTTGCCCGAACAATTACCCAAAGATTGGTCATTACCAGCAGGTCAAGAATGCATCTGGCATCCTGCTGAAAAAAAAGGTTATTCTGGCGTTGCAACATGGTCTCGAGTAGGGTTAACTGAACAAGGAAAAGGAATTGGAACGAGACTAGATCCAAACGATTCCGAAGGAAGGGTTCTACATACAAAATGTGGGCCACTCGATTGCATCAATATCTATCTTCCAAATGGTGGATCAGGTCCTGCTCGTCAAGCCTACAAAGACCAGTGGTTGGAGGATTTATTGATCTGGGCGCAACGTTTTCTCGATTCCGATGAGCCTGCTATTTTAGTTGGTGACCTCAATATCGCTCATACCGAAAATGACATTTGGAATCCTTCTGGAAATCGTAAGACCTCAGGATTCCTTGCGCATGAGCGTGAATGGTTCAACCGCTTTCTAGAAAGCGGTTGGCACGACCTTCATCGAATCCAATTTGGTGACCAAAAAGGACCCTACACATGGTGGTCGAACCGAGGTCAGGCACGAGCGTTAGACCGTGGTTGGCGCATCGATTATGTACTTGCGAATGATGCAGCTCTAGCATCTTTCAATTCAGCAGAAGTGATGCGAGAAGGTGGTCTGACCATTTCAGATCATGCACCGCTTATCGTCGATTTCAATCTTTGACGAAATCAATTATATTCAGTAATTTTTTACTATTATTCAGTCAATCTATCATTGACACTTCCTAAAGGAAGTGAAAAATTGGCTGCAATTCAAAGTAATACCCTTCAAGTGAAGAAATGTAGGCGCAGCACCATGGCGGAGACATTGGTGGAGCGGTTGGAGCGTATTCTTCCTGGTGGAAAAGGTGTTTGGATTCCAATGGATCATGGAATTTCAGGTTATCCAGAACCTGGATTGGAAAATATGGATTCCGTAGTTGATTCTTGTATTCAAGCTGGTGCTGATGCGATCGTTCTCCAGAAGGGAGCATTGAGTCATCATGTCGAACGGACAGGTTGGAGCAATTTCGTCTGCCATGTTTCTGTATCTACCACTCATGGTGGTTCTCGAAATCAATCGAAAGTTCGTGTCGCCACTGCAGATGAATGCTTGATGCGCGGCGCGAGTGGGGTTTCTGCTCAGGTAAATCTAGGCGATGAATACGAGCCCGAAATGATTGAAGATATGGGTATGTTAACCGGTGAAGCACTTCCACTCGGAATTCCCACACTTGGAATGATTTATCCTCGTGGGCCGAATCTAATAATTGATGAAAATGATCCGACAAATGGTGTTGCTCACGCTGCAAGAGTTGCCTGGGAATTGGGTTGTGATGTAGTCAAAGTACCTTGGACTGATGGTCCTGATTCGTTCGCCGAAGTTTGTCGAGCAGTTCCAATTCCTGTGTTAATTTCTGGCGGACCTCGTAACTCTCCTTTCACAGATTTGCTTGGTATCGTCGAGCAGGTAATGGCTGTTGGCGGTGCAGGTGTTTGTATGGGACGACAGGTATTCGGTGCAGACCTGCCTGGTAATCATATTCGGGCTTTGAGTGCAATAATTCACGACGGTGCAAGCGCCGCTGATGCTGCAAAATTATTAGACAGGTGATTTATTGGAACTTTGGGTCGATTCTGCTCGTAGTAACTCTGATATTGACATCGATGATTTTTCAGACTATAATTTCTCTAGGATTTGGTCAGGTTCAGCACCTGATGTTGCCGTGATCGAACTAGATGACTATCATGGTCAAGACGAAGCTCGCTCATTGATAGGCTCCGTGGCTTGGATTTTAGTAAGGTGTTCGGATTGGACAATGATTCCACTAGAGAATTTAGTCGCAGCAGCTGCTGGTAGTGGCACAAGAATCGCTGCTGCGATAACCGAAATCGTCGATTTAGGTGGGGCTGCTTTTGCTCTCGAACACGGCGTGGATGGATTGGTTATGCCTCTAGGGAATGATGATTTATGGACTGAGGCAGCCAATCTTGTTAATGCAAAATTAGAGGTCTCATCGGAAAATATATCATCGATAGATTTGGTTCCAGCAAAGATTACCGCAAAAGAATCTGGAGGAGTTGGTGAACGCGTCTGTGTAGATTTGATAGAACGGTTATCAATTGGTGAAGGAATGGTCGTGGGATCTTCTGCTACTGCGATGGCTCTCATCCATGGGGAGACGATTCCAACTGAATTTGTTCCGACCAGACCATTTCGAATAGGAGCAGGAGCGGTTCATGCCTACTGTTTGATGGCTGATGATTCAACCAAGTATCTCAGTGAGTTGGATTCAGGCGATGAGGTGGCTATTATTTCCGCAACCGGACAGCGAAGGAGCGCATTCATAGGCCGGTTGAAGATTGAGCGAAGACCCTTTCTAATATTGAGGTTCGAGGCTGAATCCACGAGTGGTCAAGTAATTTTACAACAAGCAGAAACTGTCCGTTTGGTTCAACCGGATGGAAGTGTGGTATCGATTACTGATATTTCTATTGGTGATGAAATAATGATCCGAAATGATTCACAAATGCGTCATGTTGGAATTGCTCTGGCTGGGGAGATGAACGAAAAATGACAATCCTTGGTACAGGTCGTGCATCCGGTGGAATTTCGATTTTACATGCAATAGGTTTAGGTCAAGGATGCTCTACTGGAATTGGTCTTGAAACAATTGTTAAATTGACATCGACACCTGTTCCAATCGATTCTGATAAGCACTCCTTATTGGAATCCGTTGTGATTATTTGGAATAACTCTGGCCTACCCTTACCTCCATCTATTGGTTGGAAGGTGACCAGCTCGATTCCTATCGGTCAGGGTTTGAAATCTAGTTCTGCCCTAGCATGTGCTGCCTTGCTTGCTCTCAATGAAGCGACATGGGCCGGCCTCAGCGATTCTGAAATTGTTGATCTTGCGGTAGCGGCTCAACGTCATTCAGGATGTACAATTAGTGGCTCTATGGATGATTGTTGGGCATCTATCTCTCCTGGTTGGAAATTGATAGATCCTACTCAACCCGCTTCCAAATCAGTGCTACTTACCGGCCATATCGAGGAAGGCCATGCGGTTCTAATCATTTTACGTGGGGATAGGAAAGAGGTTTCTTTCGACAAATTTCCCGAACAATCATTATTGTTTGAACGAGCCTTGAGTTCGTTAGCAAACGGCTCGATTTTCACATCTATGAGTACGAATGGTATGGCAGTTGCCGCTGCTATCGGCGATGATGAAGCCTTGAGAATTTGTAATTCAGCAATCGCTTCAGGCGCAATCTCAGCAGGAATTAGTGGTTCAGGTCCAGCGATTGCTGTAATAGCATTTGAAGAGGATGCAACAATTCTAGAAAGCCATCTATTGGATACTGGATATAATGTAATATCCACTTTTTTCTCCAAAAAAGAAATTGAAGAGGTAATCTGATGGGCATGGGTATCGGTGAGCGCTTTCGAGTGACTTTATTCGGTGAAAGCCATGGGAAATGTGTAGGTGCTCTTCTTGAGGGAATGCCGGTTGGAACTAAAATTGATTCTGAGATTTTAGCAGATTTTATTTCTCGTCGCCGACCTGGGAAAAAAGGTCTATCGACGAGAGTCGAACTCGATGAATGCGAAGTCATGTCAGGGATTTATGAGGGGCTCGCTACAGGTTGGCCAATCTTATTATTGACAAAAAACACCGATGTACGTTCGAAAGATTACTCTTTCTTACCGGACCAACCACGGCCAGGTCATGCCGATATGGTTGAACATATTCGTTCGGACGGCGTTAGTGATCTTCGAGGGGGCGGTTCTCAATCTGCTCGATTGACTTTCGGAATTGTTGCCGCAGGTAGCCAAGCAAAATCTCTCCTCAATTCAGTTGGCTGGACATGTACTGCTCATCTTTCGAGTGTTGGAGATGTTTCAGCTAGACCTTTGATAGAATTAGATAGAAATTCAGAGTTGGTCGAAGAAGGAATGACGCGTCTGAATTGTAGAGATCGGGAATCAATTGATGAAATGATTGAAATGATCGAAAGTATTCGAATGTCTCAAGACTCGATTGGTTCATCTGTTGAGTTGTTAATTGAAGGCTTACCAATCGGAGTTGGCGAGCCTTGGTTTGATGGTATAGAGCCGGCACTAGCTCGAGGATTGATGGCAATACCTGGTGCTCGTGCTGTAGAATTCTCTCATGGTGTCGAGACTTCTCGCATGAAAGGCTCGGAGAATAATGATCCTTGGATTCAAGGAAGTGATGGTCCAACATTAGTCAATGCTGCATCGGGCGATGCGGATGGCTCACTTGGTGGACGTTCAACTTCAGCCCCAATTCGAGTACGAGTTCATTTCAAGCCCCCCAGTAGTTTCTCGAAAGAACAAACCACACTTCACCTACCTAGTGGTGAGCAGCGGATACTGAATGTAGGTGGAAGGCATGATCCAGTCCTCGGCCCGAGAGCAGTACCAGTAGTAGAGGCAATAGGATTGCTGGTTATTGCAGACCTAGGTCTAATGGGTGGATTTATCGAATAGAATAAATCGATTATTTTTCACGCATTTGTGCGATACGCTTCGGGACATTTGCACCGAATGCTCCTGCAATTATCAAGAAGACAACAGCAGTACCGAGGGCGACACCATAAACTGAAGTTAATTCCACACTTTCCCTCAATCTTTCAGCGGACTCTGCATTGAAAATACCAACTATGAACGGTACAATAAAATTGATTAGAAGGGTAATCAGTGCGACAAATCCAGCAATAGTAGGAGTAATTGCGAGTGCTCTGTGGTAGCGAGAAGTAATCTTTGTGACATTCATCACGTAGACTTCTCCTGTTCGTATCGAAGTATCGAGCATTGAGAATCTAATAATTCCACTTGTAAGTTCAATGTACATGACTAGTGAGAGGGCGTAGATAATTAACAATAATTTTTGAGCAATTTCATTATCTGGAAGTAAGTCGAGACCAAACTCAACTTTACTTCCAGCGAATCTAAGAGTTACGATAATCAAAATAACATAAGAAATCAAAATCGCTCGTTGATCTCGTTGGAAAATTCCATACATTCCACCAATAAATCCAATCGCAATTAATGCAAGGTGAATAATGCCACCGATAAATGGCAATCCTAAATAATTGGTTAACCAGAACCAAGCAGTGCCTGAAACCGGTGTGACCATGAATGTAACCGCACTGAGGATAACCAGAACCATTGCAGCCCCCATCTGAAGCGATGTGACCATCTTGTCAGGTGGAAGGAACTTTGTTTTAGAGACAATTGGACCACCGAAGAATGATTCAATTACCGATGGAACATGGACCTCTGGTATCGCATCTTTAGGAATGTCAGAATTACCTTTCATCCTACCAGCTGCTTTCTTCCTACTTGGTGCAGATGATCTCACAGTTTTACCATCATAGAGGTGGGATGTAGTTGACTTGGTACTTTTTGATTCGTCTGCCATCTATTCACCTCCTCAAAATCCTCTTGCGCCAGACAATGCTGTTTCTAGTAACATATCGGGCTCCCAATCCATGACGAATGCACCAAGACCTCTTATTTCGCTTATGATGATATCACGCTCGGTCTTCAGTAATTCATATCCCGTTCGATCCAATCTTCGAGCATCGAATTCGAATTCTAGACTGCTCGGAGAGAGAACGGTGACATCGAAATTACGAGCGCGGAAATCTCGTACAGCATCGATGATTGTCGGGTCATCTTCTAGTGGAGAGAGTAAGATAATCGGACTTCCACGATTGATATGTGGCATGATACGGTTTGTAACGACTCGAAGAGGAGTATTTCCTTTTGCCATCGCGCCAGCTAATTTCGTCAAAAGCACATACAATTGTTTCTTACCGGTGTCTCTGTCAACTGATACGATTTCGTCGCTATAGATGACCAACCCAACCGAATCTCGACGGGAGAGGAAATATTGTGCGAGAGATGCTGCAGCACGGGTACTGTAGACTAGGGAGTTTCTACTGACCGGGCCAGTCTCTGATACAGAGCGACTATCTATGATTAGAATGATGTCACTAACCGCGTCTCTCTCGTACTCGTTGACCATCATTGTTCCACCTGTCCGAGCAGTAGCATTCCAGTTGACTTTTTTTATTGAATCACCTTCTACATAATCGCGAAGGTTATAGAAATTCGATCCATCGCCAGGATTACGAATATTTACTGCCCCGGTGAAGATTTTTGGTACACGACTCTTGATTAGAGCGTCTTTGATATCTTCCATTTTTGGGAATACTAGAAAATCATCATAGAGATGAATTTCTCTTTCATTATGGAATAATCCGAATGTATCTTGGATGCGAATGCAGACTGGTCCAATTGTGTAGAAACCACGAAGAGGAGCTTCAATCGTATATGCGATTTCAGTTTCTCGCTGTGGGCCTAATTCCATAAGGACATAATTCGCTCCCTTCTTGATGCGCATAACTTCAGGGACGCGGTCGCGAACTTCCAGAACCTTGGAGAGATTTGAGCGGTTCTGAATTCGTAAGGACACATCTACTTCACCGTCTTCAAAGACACGCGCTGAAGATAATTTTCTCAACGCGACTAGGTTTTGTAGTGCAACGCCTGACGTCACAGCGGTATCGTCGATTCGTCTTCCTGAAGAAGACACATCTGCATGGGCAGTGCGGAACGCGGCCCAAGTTAGGAAGGAGAGTAAGACGACAGCAACTGTGACGAGTTGTTGGTTTCGTAAAACCAGCCCCATCAAGTAAAGTGCTACTGCCAGTGACGCAAACATCGCTGATTTCCTACTCCATGCCATTCGCAATAACCTCCTTTTTCAATTGATTCGAGAATTTACTCAAACTGTTGGTACAGGCACTTGCCTTAGGATGTCAGTGATAATCTGGTCAATCTCAAGTCCCTTAATTTGGTGTTCTGGTTTGAGAATTAATCTGTGAGCAACCGCAAGGATTGCAACAGATTTCACATCATCTGGTGTCACGAAGTCACGACCGCGCATTGCTGCAGCAGCACGGCTTGTCTTCAACAGAGCTTGAGAACCACGAGGCGATGCACCGACCAAGACTCGTGGATCTTCACGGGTTCTTGATACGATTTCAACCATGTACATTCGTACAGCTGGATCTACGTAGACATCTTCGATTGATTGTTGCATAGCGACAACACGAGCAGGGTCGGTAATCGTTTCAACATCGACTTCATCTTTCTTTCGAGCGATACGTCGAGCTAGAATCTCATCTTCATCAGCCCGGTCTGGATAACCGACGGACATCTTGAACATGAAACGGTCGAGTTGAGCTTCAGGTAGAGGATAGGTTCCTTCTTGTTCGACTGGGTTTTGTGTAGCCATAGTCAAGAATGGAGCCGGTAGTTTGTGAGTGACTATACCGATAGTAACCTGCTTCTCCTGCATCGCTTCGAGAAGAGCTGCTTGCGTCTTTGGAGGCGCACGATTAATCTCGTCAGAAAGAAGTAAGTTACAGAAGATTGGCCCTGGTTTAAAGGTAAATTCTCCTTTCTTCGCATCGTAAATGTTCGTCCCGGTAATATCTGCTGGAAGCAAATCCGGGGTGAACTGAACACGCTTGAAATCACATCCAAGTGCGTCAGCGAAGGTATTGGTCATCAGGGTTTTTGCCAATCCGGGATAATCCTCGAACAGAAGGTTTCCATTAGCCAAAATGTCGACAAGAACATTGTCGATGACGTGTGCCTTTCCGATGATGACTTTCTGAACTTCAACACCAATCGCTTCTGCGATTGCGCCGACTGCTGTCAGTCTGTCACTCATCTTCTTTGTTCCACGTGCGGCTTGTGCCTTCTTTGCATAACCCTGAGCGACCGCGTCTGCTGGCGGGGCTGCTGGTTTTTCTGCTGGTGGTGTTGCATTCATTTATTTTCTCTCCAATTATTTATTGCTCTTACCCCATTTACGAATAGCCAACATAAGTTGACGCAGTTCTTGGGGTGAGTATGTACGGGATTGGCTATATGCCAATTCGACGAGTCTTGGATCTCCTATCATCGATTGAATTTCTGCAGGAGGTTTCGAGGCCATCTCATCTCTTGTTAGGTCATGATGGACTCTAACTTTTGTGAAAAGTGATTGTTGAACACGAAGCCGGTATGATCCCGGGTCGAGCTTATTCGGCCGTTGATTGAATCTGGTTAAATCGAACACATGACGCCAATTTTCTTTCTCAGGTATGACCATCATCGCGACGAGCAGCAGTAATCCAACGTTCAACACTACGAGCCACTTCAGGAAGGTATTCGATGTCAGGAGGACAACTGTACTCATAGCTTCGACAAATGGTGCGGAGATGATTCCAGTGACATGACGACTCTCATCGAATACGACTTGGAAATTATTTGAATTTTGGCGGATTGTGCTCGATAATTCTAGATTATCAAATTCCATCATTGAGTGGATTAACATCTGGAAATAAGCATCATTACCCTTCCAATCATTATTATCATGTATCTCGTTCATCCAGCAACTGCCCACTACCCCTTCACAAGATTCACGCATACCCGTTTGCCGGGCGACATCAAGATTCCAAAGTCGGTTTGAAAACGCCTCTTCATCAGAGACGAAAACAATAGATCCAGTCACCGTTAACTCACCTATTCCTCCACCTACGATTCCTCGCTGTGTACTGCGTACTTGATCATAGGTCACGATATTCGGGTAATCGAATCGAACTATTAGAGAAAGATCACCCGGTGCTGGATTTAGTGGATTACTTGAATCTCCATCTCCTATCATATCGATAAATGCTGATGATGAGGCGGTTGCTAGGACGCTGACTTTTCGCTTATTCGGATTATCATCGAGTAGATTATCTTCCGAAGTTGGTTCGTATCGAATGCCGGTTGGTGAGCGGAACATGACCGGCATACGGCAGGCCCGAGGGTCATCGTTTGCAATTTGGAAATCCGAGCACCCTTTACGAGATGCACCAGGTTCCATGCCATTAACGTCGGTCTCGATTGTAGCTACGCTCCAAACATTTTGCCAAGATGGATACGGCAATGGACCTTGATCATCATATTCTAACCAGAATTGATTTTCATCATTTAATGGGGCATCGAAGTAGGTAATGCCAAATTTCGATGCCAATCTATTTGCATTTGTTCCATCAGCAGAAATTATAACTTTTCCACCTTTTATTGTAACAAAATCGTAAATGGCATCAGCTTCAGTTTCATCTATCGGTTTCTCTGGAGCGATTATTACCAAGAGGGTGCGATGAGGGTCTTTCCAGTCATTTACCAACATCGGTGTGGACATTGTATTTGCAATGAAATATCCTTCACTATCATCGAGTGAAGTCCGCATATCCGTTAGTTGGGCGAGTTGTGAGTTTTGAGAATCATCCCCATTATAGTAGGCAGAATATGCGGTATCTTTGCCCACAACAAACATCATTGGCAGAAGAAGAAGAAGGGCGGTAGTAATCGCGATGGACCATACCACATACGAGGTGAACTCGTTTTCAGATTTATTTTCTTCAGACATAGTTTTTCAGACTCATCACTGTTATTGAACTGAGACAGCACTTACAGTGGCTATGCCAGTGATGATGTGCAGTTATATGTTGCTGATGGAAGTTCGGCATTTACACCTGAATTGTTTCGATTAGACGTTAAAAATGCACTTTTTTTTCATTTCTTGACGGAAATAGAAATAATAACTTAATTTTCTTCTTCTTTCGTAGCAATGAATGCGCCGAAAATACCGATAATAACAATCAATAAACCCGGTGCGGGTAGGTTTGAACTTACTACTTCCATTGGGTCTTCAGGGTCTTCAGGGTCTTCAGGATTTGTCCCTGGTTTGGATAATGGAGGTTCTACCGTGACCGTAGTTTCATCTTCAGAAATTTCTGAACTTCCTGCATTCATCGCTCCATTGGAATAAACTGCAATTTCAATTCTACAATTTTTTTCAGGATGGCTTTCTGAAGCGGTAATTTTCAGGTCTGCCTCAGCAGTTCCTCCTAGATTTATTTCTGTGGTCATCAAGGAATCTAGACCATTATCTAGGGTTAACAGCGGACAATTATCACTCGTTTCAAGGTCACCGACTCGATCTTTGACATTTCCAATATTCACCACATTAACTCTGAGAATCATATCAGTGCCTGCATTCATTGGGCCGATGGGATCGAGTATGTCGACCTCAAGTGAGTAAATTGTTGGTATTTTGAGGTCGGCTGATTTTTCTTGATTTTCTGGGATAATAACAGCAATTCCGGCTCTTGAAACCAAATTCGCAGTTATTTTTAAAATATCTATTGACTCAGCTGCATATTCGTAAACATCGATATTTGAAACCACCAAAGTGAATGATTTATTCTCTCCTGAACTTATCATTTCACTTTCAGGACCTGAACTTTCTCCTTCGAATGGTATTTCGTATTCGAATTCGACTTCGATGTCGACGAATTGTGAGTTATCTACAAAAAATGTGATGCTGACTTGACCCATTTTGCTAATGGAAAAGGAATTATTTGAATCGTCACCGGGGTATTCAATTCCCAGCTCCCAATTTCCTAATTCTGGTTGGGCTTGAGTAAACCCAGCCGATAATGATGATAACAGCACGACAATCAGAATAATTGATTGATATTTTTTGGTCATTTCGAATCCTCCAATAGTCCGGCACAGGCTCTTTTTGTCATTATCCGGGTCATCTTCCTTCTGTATGAAGGCGTGTACCATGTGTTTTGCACCGGTTTCACTGCTTTTCTAATCGATTCAGCAAGTGACATAATACTTTCTTTTCCATTCCAATCCTCTAGAGCATGTTGGGCTTGAGATTGATGAAAGCCGGGAATTGATTCTAGGCCAGTAGTAGCAACTCTGATGTCATTAGGAGCATTTACCCCATTCCTCTTCCACATAACCGCCACCCCTGCTTCAGGGAAATCCCAAGATTCGCGTTGGCGCAATTTTTGGTAATCGCCTTGCCATTGCGCTGAATCCTTTGGAATAGTAAGATGGGTTACGAGTTCGCCAGGTTGCAATTTATTGCGAGTCATACCGTCGAGCTCGAAAAAATCAGTCAATTGCATTGAACGAGTTCCTGTTGATGACGCGAGATGAATTGTTGCATCTAGACACATCAAAACAGGTGCAAGGTCGGCTTGGTAGGTTGCGACACAAAGTGTGTTTTGATTAGGTATGACTCTGCAATCAGCTTCTGTGCCGCAATCACATTTATGGCACCAATCAATCGATTCGCGCCAATTTTCACTTTGATTGAACCAATAACATCGAGTGTCGAGGCAAATATTTCCTCCAACAGTACCTGAGCGTCTGATCAATACGCTTGCAATCATGCTCGCTGCCTTCGCCAGAACTGGATGTACCACTTCCGATTCAACTAATTCGTGGAGTCTAACCATCGCTCCAATATGGGTTGCTTTCAATTCGAATAATTCTGTGACATTTGCTAATGAAATGACGTTTTTCTTTGAATTCAAATGCCATTTGTAGTTGGGCAGCAGGTCAGTTCCGCCTGCGACCCAATCGAATTCTTTTTCAGCGTCCTGCAAATTTAATGCGATTTCAAGTGCCTCGTCCAAAGATGCAGGTGTGTGTAGAGTAAATGGAGGCATGCGCATCATTAATCACCCCTGCGTCGTCTTTCGGTGTGGAGCCAAGCCTTTCCAGCTAGACGAGGATTTGAAAGATATTCTTTGGAAGGTAAAACTGAAACAGTCCACTTTTCATCAACTTCATCTGGAGGAATTGTTGGATCCATTCCAAATAGTGCACCGTTGTGATAGGCTTCGATATCGTCATTCAATCTCCTGTCGATATCGCGTTGTGTGTGGGTTTTTGCTCGAGCTTTGAGTGTTGATTGAAGTTCTGAATGCTCGATGATTGGAGACGGTAGATTCAACGGGTCATCGATACCGAGTAATTTGCATTTCTTTTCTATTGCTTTGAACATTTTATCTGGTGTTATAGGTAGGTTATGTGTGCGGATTCCGATGGCATCGTAAACTGCGTTGCAGACTGCAGGTAGGATTGGTAAAAGTGGCCCTTCACCGGCTTCTTTTGCTCCGAATGGACCTTCAGGATCATTCGATTCAACGATGATTGGAATTACATTTGGCATTTCATGGATGCTAGGAATTTTGTAATCAAGCAAATCTGGATTCATCAAATGTCCATCTCGACCATATCGCATTTCTTCGGAAAGTACTTGCCCCATTCCCATGTGACAAGACCCGATGATTTGCCCTTTTACGGCGAGTGGATTCAATGCTTTTCCACAATCATGAGCGGCCCAAACTTTGTGAACTTTGGTTTGTCCTGTTTCTGGGTCAACTTCTACTTCAGCTACATAGGCTGAAAATGAATATGCGGGAGCTAATCCTGCTGCTGCTCCTTTATGTGCCCGTCCCATTGGCGGGGTTCGATAAGCGCCAGAAGCGATGAGCGCCCCCCTCTCTTCCTGGGCTTTGTGCAGTGCTTCTAGATATGAAACTCCAACTGCTGGATCATCTTTTCTAAAAATTCGGCGATCGCCAATAACCAATTTTTTTGCAGGTGCCTCCGTGATTTTTACAGTTGCTTCAATTAATTCTTGTCGAATTTTCATCGCCGCGGAAATCGCGGCATTAGCGTTCATGAAAGTTACTCGCGAAGAGTAAGAGCCAAGATCAACTGGTGATGTGTCTGTGTCACGAGAACGCACACGAATCATATCCAGCGGCAGACCGAGAACTTCGGCGACTGATTGGGCGATGACGGTATCAGATCCTTGCCCAATATCTGCCGCTCCAGTGTGAACAGTTACGCCACCATCCATATCTATTTTCAGATGAACTGTTGCGTGAGGGAATTTGTTTGGGTCCCAGTGAATCGGGAGTCCTGAACCCGAAATGAAAAATCCACAACCGATTCCTATACCTCTTCCGAGTGGCATTTTTCGGAATTTTTCATCCCAACCACTCTCTTCTTTTACACGTTCTAAACATTCTCGCATGCCGATACTCGTCACTCTGAATCCAGTGATTGTAGCAGAATGTGGTGGTAATAGATTAGCTAACCTGAATGTTATTGGATCTACTGATAATTGTTCAGATAAATCATCGATTCCAACCTCCACCGCACATCTTGAATTTACTGCACCATGCCCCCTCATTGCACCGCTGGCTGGCTTATTTGTCCAAACTCTCGCCCCGGTATAATGGAATGCACCAATTTCATATGGCGCGGTATGTAAAACTCCATTGTAATAAGTTGTAACATGACCGAAAGAAGCAAAGGCTCCGCCATCGATTAGTGCATCGGTTTCAATCCCACAGAGCCTTCCTTTAGAATCAGCGTGAAGATTCATTTCAATATGGGAGGGATGTCGACCACGATTCAGCCAATACACCTCTTCGCGGTCGAAGGTTATTCGAACTGGACGACCAGATTTCCTTGCTAAAATTGCTGCGCACATTTCGTGTGGAAACGGATCCGATTTTCCACCAAATCCTCCTCCAACAAAAGTTCGGTGGACATTGATTTGATGCATCGGAATTTCCAGCACATCAGCCAAAGCGCGGTGAACATAGTGCGGGACTTGTTGAGGTGTGTAGAGGGTTAGTCTACCTGAAGGATCCCAATGAGCTACTGCGGCGTGAGGTTCTGTCGCAGCGTGATTAACTCCACCAAAATACCAATTTGATTTGTGGCTAGCAATCGCATTGTCTTGAATGCCATTAACATCGCCAAATTCCTGAAAGACACGTTTCTGAATATTTGCTTCACCGATGTGATATTCCCCACGGTCGTGAATTGGTTTTTCTGAATCTTTCAATCCATCTTTCATATCATGAATTGACTCGAGGACTTCGTATTCTACATCGATTAATCGAACAGCTTCCAGAGCAGTCATTTCGTTTTCTGCAGCTACACAAGCGACTATGTCTCCTACGTGTCTGACGGTTTCAACAGCCATCGCATGCTCGTCTTTTGTAACCGGTAAGACGCCAAATTTTTGGCTCGCATCTGCCCCTGTTGAGATGGCTATAACCCCTGGTAATTCAAGTGCTTTTGTAGCATCGATTGAGAGAACCTTCGCATAATGATGCGGTGAGCGGACAATCTTTCCAATCAATTCACCAGGTAATCGAATGTCATCGCCATAGTGTGCTTGACCGGTAACTTTCCATTTGCTATCTATGAGTGATGTGGGTTTCCCTATCACCCTTCCTGAAAG
This sequence comes from Candidatus Poseidoniales archaeon, assembly GCA_012960975.1. Lineage (GTDB taxonomy): Archaea > Thermoplasmatota > Poseidoniia > Poseidoniales > Thalassarchaeaceae > MGIIb-O2. Next base: position 96,570 of record DUAE01000028.1, on the reverse strand, counting down.
CAATTCATCATGGCGATGTGAACCCCAAGGCTGGTTTTTTTCTCCACCTTGACTAGCTGGAATCATTGATTCATCACGCGGCTCGCTAAAGGAATTTTTTCCACCAGAGCCGGGTCGAGTAAACGGTAGTTTTCCCGGTTGCTGCCGATATCCAACCATGTCTTTCTTTTCAGCCATCAATTCACTCTCCGAATCCTGGATGTGGGTCACTTTTTTGGTCTGTTGAATTCTGGATTACCTTTCCTGCGACAAGAATTTCTGATGCCGCTCGCACCGAATCTACAATTTGTTGGTAACCGGTGCAGCGGCAAAGATTACCTTCGATTGCAGTTTTTATTTCAGCATCACTAGGTTGAGGATTTTCTTCAAGCAAAGCTGAAATCACCACTAAAAATCCAGGGGTACAGAAGCCGCATTGACTTCCACCATATTCGGCGAAAGTTTCCTGAATCGGGTGAAGATGATGGCCATCAGAGAGTCCTTCGACTGTGGTTATTTCTGATTTTTCAACCTCACGTGCCAAAGTCAAACAGGATAGTCGTGGCTGACCATCGATTAGTACAGCACAGCATCCACAAGTTCCTAGATCACATCCTCGTTTTACTCCAAGATTCCCAACTTGATCTCGTAAAACATCGAGCAGAATCGCGTTACTTTCGATTGGTATCGAATGATCCTTACCATTTACAGACGCTGCCCAAGGTGTCTTCTCCGCACCCGGTAACATTGGTAGTCTAACGACAGTCATGCTAACCTCACCAAGCCGACCTACTCTTTGAGCATTCTCTTGAAGATGCTCTGAATGAGCCCTAGGGGCTCATCTAAGTTCATCAAGGATTTTTTTCATTATTTCTGATTCAGCTCTTCTGATGTGTTCACCATATGTGCTGCGAGCCATTTCCATCTCTATTGCAAGTTCTTTGAGAGTAATTTCCCGATCTAAATTATAGAATCCTCGCCTAATTGCATGTGCTAAAACCTCTCGTTGTCTATATGTCAAAACCTCTTTCCAACCATTGACCTGTTTATCCCTTTTTTTTGATTGAATAGAGATTGAATCCGGCGGTAATGCAATTCGAATTAATGCAACAAATCGTCGGACTGAATTAGATAATCCAGTAATTCTCAATTCCATTCCACTTTCTGCATCAATTCCATAGGGCGGATGTATGTGAATATTAGATAACTCAATAGCGGTTTGTGCCAGTGGGTGTGTACATAGCATAGAAACTAGAATTCCATCTTCGTTTTCTTCGAGTTGTTCAATGATTTCAAAGTGTTTTAGATTTGAAAATTGCTCGATTGATTTTCCTTCTTTTAATTTTATTTCAACCAGTTGAATCACACCGGCATCAGACATTGAAAGGTGCCCAAGGACTTCAATGCGTTCACAAATTTCCATAATTTTGTGTAGCTCTTTAGCCCCATCGAGAGAAGATATTTTCCAACGGAGGAGAACCTTACGCATTTATGCGAGGGTAAATGGCATAGTTATTGAATCCGTCGTAAATTATATTTTAATAATTAATAAATTTCACACGGTTGTGATGAGTAAAACTATTGTTGCCTCAACCATAATCATGGCCTGAGGCCGTATAGTAAGGTTTTCATCTCATTCTCTTCTTGACAGAGGCTTCCGTCATCTTAATTTTGTAGTGTCCGACGCGAGGGTTAGAGGAATTGGATGCCGATATTGGAAACTTTTCTTCAAAGAAAGTTAATTGCCGGTATGATTGTCTTTTTCAAAAAATATCTGAAGAGGATGGTATTATTCTTTTTTGGTTCATTCAAGAAAATGCCAATACGAGTGGGATTAGCTATCATCGGGTCAATTTTCGTAGTGATTTCATTTGCGTTTGGGGTATTTTTTGGTAACTTTTCATTACTATTTTTTGAAGATGACATCTGGCGCTTCATCCGCTCAAGCCTGTATTTATTGCTAACAACAATCATATTTTGGATTTCAATTACAACTTTTATCCCTAGTTTGGAACGCCAACCAGCAGTGGTTGACGAATCGGCAAAATTGCCTGCTCCTGAAATAGATGAGGATAAATTACTCGAAGCGTAAATTATTCCATTCCGCGTTCTAGTGCGAGAATTTCAGCGCAAACCGCAATTGCAATTTCTTCTGGGCTATCTGCACCAATGTTCAACCCAATCGGACATCTGACATTTTCTAGAAACTTCTCATTCATTCCGTCTCCAGTGGCTGCTCTTAGAAAAGCATTCCATTTTGATTTAGATCCGATGGCCCCAATTCTTGGGCGGATAGAATCTCCTCGAATTTTGAGAAGCCCTAGAAGTAATTCTTGGTCAACAGACCAATCATGTCCTAGAAGAAGGATGTCTGAAAATCGTAGTAGGGATTCTTTAGATTCATTCTCCAAGAATTCGTTTACTCGAGATGAAAAATTATCTGTTGCATAAGGATACCTATCAGTATTTGAGAATTCTTCACGTACATCAAAAACCGAATGAGCCCATCCAAGCAAATCGGCTGAAATTGCGATGCTCCGTCCGACATGACCACCACCTGCAATCAAGATATGTGGCACTGGCTCAATCACCTCAAAAGCGACGGTAAGCCTACCACCGCAAAGGCTGTCGAGAGGTGTCGCTTTTTCTCCCTTCGCATCTTTGTATAGTTGAAATGTTTCAACGTATCCACCTTGTTTGCGTAGATCTTTTGGGGGAATTTCAAGCATTTCGTTCAGTTTTTTTTCTACTTTCATTTCCAACCCAGCCCCTCCTACTGTGCCAAAAATTGTTCCGCAGCTTCCTATTGCTAATCGTGCGCCAGGTTTGCCCGGGACACTGCCTTGGGCTTTGATTACTGATGCGATTGCGACCCGCTCGCCAGCATCTAATTTCTCGAGTGTCCAGACGAGCACGGCGCGTGTCACGAATGAATCGGAGTGCTGGCAGAACTTCTGTTTGTTGTTCGTAGATTCTGCCATTTCTTTGTGAATTCCACTGCACGATGCTGTTGAAAAGCCTTCAAGTGGAAATTATCATGCCGTTTATTCATGGTTAAGGAGGGGAGCCGTCTTGATTCACTGAAACGCGCTCACAATCCGACGAGCGGGGATGCCGCTCGTCGAGAATCTGTACGAATTGAAGATTACATCGAAATAATTCATGAATTGATCAATGAATATGGGCAAGCAAGCCCCGGGGATGTCGCAGACCATTTGCATGTGAGTAAGCCCACTGTTTCGAAAATGTTGCAACGGCTCGATCTTGCAGGATTAGTAGAATACGAACGATATGCACGAGAGGTCACACTCACTGAAGGGGGTTTGTCATTGGCAACTATGCTAAGACATCGTCATAGTGTAATTTCTGATTTTTTGAGGCACCTTAGAATCGATGATGAAATAATTCACGCCGATACCGAAGGAATCGAACACCATCTTCATCCCGATACGGTCGAGAGATTGTCTGATTTAGCTGATTTCATAAGTTCCAATCCTGATTGGTGGGACAAATTCAAATTGAGTTAATCGAGCAGGTATTTCCAATATTCAAACTTGTCTAATTACCTGTGAAAATCATTCATCCAAAAGCAACATCGAGGACCATCATAACAGCAAAACCCACCATGACTCCCATCGTTGCAATGTCGCCATTTCCTCCTCGATGGGCTTCAGGAACTAGTTCCTCTACTACGACGAAAATCATTGCTCCGGCTGCAAAAGCGAGGGAATATGGCAGAATTGGTCCAGCAGCTATGACTAATGCTGCGCCTAATACTGCGGCAACTGGCTCGACAATTGCAGAAACCTGCCCCCACAGAAAACTCGCTCTCCTAGAGAGGCCTTCACGCCGAAGTGGAAGAGATACTGCAGCCCCTTCTGGGAAATTTTGAATTCCAATTCCAATTGATAATGCGATGGCACCACCTAATGTTGCGCCACTGAGTCCGGATCCCGCTGCTCCAAATGCCACACCGATAGCCAAACCTTCGGGTATATTGTGAAGAGTTATTGCAGATACCAGTAACATGCTTCGATGCCAAGTTGTTTTCACACCTTCTGTTTCTTCGGGGGGTGCTCCTGGATGAAGGTGTGGCAGAAACATATCGATTCCCCTCATGCAAAATCCTCCTACTAAAAATCCAACTAAAGCTGGAAACCATACGGGTAGGTTTTTTCCTTCTGAAAGTTCTAGGGCAGGTAAAAGCAGCGACCAGAAGCTAGCAGCAATCATTACGCCGGCGGCAAAACCAAGCATTCCGTCGAGTACCTTTCTGTCAATCTCTTTGAAGAAGAGTACTAAGGCTGCCCCTGCGGCGGTCAAAAGCCATGTGAAAATACCCGCAATCAATGCTTGTTGAATAGGATTTAAACTAACAAATAACTCGTAAAAATCCATGCTACAATATCATTGGCGTAAGTGTCCCACATTAAAAGTTAGCCATGGCTAACTTTACATTAAACTTCATTAAAATAGTCCCCACTTTTCATTATTAATGATGATTTTAGATTTTCGAGATCATCAATTGTGTCAATATTTAGGTGCAAATTTTTATCATTAACTTTGAGGCGTTCTGGAGTAATAATTTCCCTAAGTGGTGTGTCGGGGTGTGCATCGAGTATTCTTTTTGAATCTTTTATTGAAATTGCAACCGGATGACCACCGATGCCATTTGAAGTAGGGCATGAAGTTGTCTTGGAATTAATGAGTAATTTTAATGTGGATGTTGAGAAACCAGGGCGGTCAATTGGAACTAATAATATGGGCTTTCCTTGAAATTCAAGTAGGCCGCATTGAATGGAACCTGTCCTTCCAGCATCTGGGTTGGGATTGATAATAATTATTGAATTCTTCAATATACTCGCAATTTTGTCCTTTAGTTCACTTCTGGTGACTACCAACACATTGAGCCCCATTTTTCTCAATCGAAAATCAACAAGCTCAATCAATGTCTTACCATGTAATTTGACCAGTGCTTTTGGCTGACCTAACCGAGAGCTTGCACCGGCAGCTAGGATGATGGCGTGGTCAATCATCATCTATTGCGGGGTCTGTATCAGCCATCAGTGATTCGACGACTTCATCATCATCAGCTTCGAATTCATAATCTTCGAATTCATCTTCGGATTCGAAATATCCTGATTCAGAAATCTTGAATCCAACTAGTCCAACCCCACTGAGTAAGATGAGAGTAATCAGAAATATCACACCATAAATTAATGCATTTTTCATAGAAGTACCAGCGGATTTAGTCAAATCTTCACCACCCATGATGTGAACTTTTACTACGACATTAGTCGATGCTTGGTCAGCCTTAATCGCCCTGACTAACAAAACTTGATCACCCTCTATTGTATTATTTGGTAAATATTGTAATCGGTCGATGAAGAGTGCATGGCTCACCTCAAAGTTTTCTTCTACAGGGTTAAAATCTTCCAAATTCATCCAATTATCTCTCATGTCCCATGTTCGCCATTGGACTACCATCGCACCTCCTTCGACATGGAAACTAATTGCCTCACCTCCTTCAATATGAATTCTATTATCATTTCCGAATTCACTTTGAAGAGTGATGTTGAGTGACATTGATAATTCGTAAACTTGGTTTGCTGCTTCCTCGACTGATGGCTGAGCGTTGACGTGCCCATGACCATAGACATTATTTTGGCGATTTTTTGGAATTAAATCTTCAGCGCACGGCTCGTTTTTTAACATATATTCGCAGCGGCGGTATGTCGCTGTTTCTTGCATAATATTTCGAACATCGAATGGTGATAAATCAGGATTTGCTTGATACATTAATGCTGCAACCCCAGCAGCGCCAGGGGTTGCCATACTGGTTCCTGATTTCGCAGTGTAGCCTGTTCCGGTATTGTAATCAGGCGCCATGACACTCGAACCAACAAAAGCGATGTTTGGTTTGATTCGCCCTTCTTCAGTCGGTCCTTGACTTGAATAAACAGCAATTCCTGTGTCTTTATCGAGAGCACCGACAGTAATTACATCTTCAGCGCTGCCAGGAGTTCCAATTTGAGCGCTGAACGCTGAATTACCTGCAGCGATGAAAAGCGCAATACCAGCCCGCATCATTTCATTTGCCATCCTGTTAACACTCTCTTCTTCGGATGAAGTCCATTCGCTTAATCCCGGTCCGCCGAGGCTCATACTCGCCGCTCGAATATTGAATATATGGCGCATGTCAACGGTCCATTGCATTCCTGCCATGACAGTAGCATAAGATCCAGAACCTCCTGCATCAAGCACCTTTGCGCCGACGAGGTTAGCCTGTGGTGCGACGCCGATATATTCGTAGGTTGGAGCACCGGTTCCTGCAGTAATTCCTGCACAATGCGTTCCGTGTCCTTGATCATCATAGGCCTGAACCTCTGTTCCATTGGTTAATTCTGGGCTATTTACTGCGTCATAAAAACCGATTATTTTCGCATCATTTGTTGAATTATCATCATCGAGATCATCTAGGCCACTGTGATTTCCATCGATTCCAGTATCGATGATGGCAACTGCAGAGCCGGCTCCAGTATAGCCGGTATCCGCCCAAACTAAGTCGACACCATGAGCCGGTTTGACATCGTTCATGGCGATTTCTAAGCGTCCATCTAGTTCGATGAAAACAATCTCGGGCAATTTGACGAGTTCGGTAATTTTTGTGAGTTCAATACGTCCTGCGATACTATCGATTAACCAATATCTGAATTGTGTTTCGAATTCGAATTGTGTTTCAAGCATTATTTGGTCTGCCAAGGTAGGGGTGTGGTCGAAATCGACGATAACACTAATTTTTCCATTTCCATCTAGATAATCATAGTGTGAAGCAGACGGAGCCAGCCAAATCGCATCATGGATATAATCACCATCATTATCCATGGAATTTGATTCCCACCAATTAGAATCATCAATTGCAGAATGGTTGAATGAACTTCCATTTGAAATTGGAATTGCAACAGCAATCATTGGAAATAGCATTATTCCAAGGATGGAAATAGTTACGATTCGAGAGACGATGTCATTCGATTGACCCATGTATACCGGATTATCGGTGAGGCAAGCCTACTTTCAATGAAACGGTCGTTTGAGCACAGCCCTAAGGGCTGAAATTTGAAAATTCAAAGGTCTCTCAGCATTTCTCGCCCGATAATCATTCTCTGGATTTGGCTCGAGCCTTCGTAGATTTGCAATACCTTAGCACCTCGCATAAGTCGAGCGACGGGATATTCTTCAGAGTATCCATATCCTCCGAATATCTGTACGGCATCGGTAGTGATTTCCATCGAAGAATCGGCAGCAAATCTCTTGGCATGAGCCGCACTCTGAGTATTTCGTATTCCGTTATCCGCTTCCCAAGCGGTTTTCCAGGTCAATGCTCTCCCTGCCTCAATTTTAGTCTTCATATCAGCGAGCATGAATTGAACCGCTTGATGTTGGTGTAATTTCTTGCCGAATGATTTTCGCTGATCTGCGTAATGAAGTGAATATTCGTATGCTGCTCTAGATGTTCCTACCGCAGTCGCAGCAACATTTGGTCGTGAAAGATCGAATGCTTTCATCGCGTTGAACCAACCATCACCCTCCTTCTCTCCAACTAAATTTTCAACTGGGACATGGACATTGTTGAATCGGACACCTCGAGTGTCTGAAGCTCGTTGACCCATATTCGATTCTTTCTTACCTAGCTCGACTCCATCCCAGCAAGATTCGACGATAAATCCGCTCATTCCCTTGTAGCCAGCGGATTTGTCGGTATATGCCAAAACGAAGAACCAATCAGCATAACCGGCACCAGAAATGAACATTTTTTGGCCGTTCAAAATGTAGTGATCACCTTCTCGAACCGCGGTTGTTTCAATCGCTTGAACATCGCTACCTGCTCCCGGTTCGGTGACACAATAAGATGCTATTTTTGGAGCGGCAGTTAATCGACCGAGATATTCTGCTTTCTGTTCTTCGGTAGCGCCGGTGATAATCGGCGCAGAGGTCAATCCATTCGTGTATGATGCGGTGGAAAACCCAGGGTCACCCCATGCAAATTCTTCCATGACTAGAACTTCGTCGAGTATGCCCATGCCCATTCCACCATAAGCTTCTGGGACGTGGAGATTCATCAGACCTAGGGAGTGAGCTTCCTCGATTGCTTCCATGGGGAACTTTCCTTTAGAATCCCAATGTTCTGCATTTGGTCGAACAATATCTCGTGAAAATTCATTGGCGAGTTCTCGCAACATCTCTTGCTCTTCAGATAATTGAAAGTTGACCATGTTCTCACGACAGGCATCCAGATTATGAGCATTAGCCCAATTACATGATGAATTTCAAGCTAAGAGATACCACATATAGATCAAATATCCTGTAATCATACTCGCACCGACTCGTCTACCAATATTCCTTTCATCAAGCAGCATCGCTGCGACAAAACCAGAGGTAATGACCACTATCCAGATATCTCTGACAAAGAATTCTGGTGCAACTATAATACCGCCAGCATAGGTCGAAGCAATGCCCAGAATTCCTAGAATATTAATTACATTTGAGCCCAATACATTTCCGATTGCGACTCCCTCTTGACCTCGTATCGCAGCGATAATAGTCACGGTCAACTCGGGTAACGAAGTGCCCAGAGCGATTACTGAAAGTCCGATTATCGATTGTTTGATTCCCATTGAAGTAGCCATCCCTGTCGCCCCGGTTATCAGTAGGTCTGATCCGAGAAAAATCGTTGCTCCGGCCATGATTAGAACTACTAATGAAAAGAATAAGTTGTCAGGGATCCAAGTGTCTTCAAGTTCAACATCTATTCCAGCAGCCATGGATTTTTTGTAAGAATATGTGTAATAGCTAACCAGCCCGATTACCATTCCAATTCCAACTATTTGGTAAATTTCACCGATGAATACGGTAAGAAGCAAGACGATTGTAGCAACAATTACTGCAATTGCATCTTGACGAATTCCAGTGCCCGGGTCTTTGCAAGCCCCTAGTAGAGCCGCAGTCCCAAGAACGAGCATGATGTTAGCTACATTTGAACCTAAAATCCCACCAACTGCTAGGTCTACCAGCTCTTGTTGGCCACTACTAACTGCCTGTAAAGCTACAGCTAGCTCTGGGAGAGATGTGCCGATTGCAACTATTGTGAATCCGATTAGGAGAGGGGGGACATTCAACCGTTGAGCGAATGTGACCGCTCCTTGAACCACTCCTTCACCGCCGGCGATTAAGAAGGTGAAGCCGATGATTATCAAAATAAAATCTGGAAGAGATTCAAGAGATTCTGTAATCATCATATCACCTATTGATTTCTGCCGTTGCTATTTTATTCAAGACCTTTCTTATTCCAATAATTCACACAAACATTCTTTTGATATGTCGAATAACTAGTTCTTTTGAAGGAATTGTATGGTCTTCTAACATTGGTGCGAATGGTACCGGAGTATCGAGAGCACCGATTACAACTGGTGGTGATTCTAATTCCCAAAATGTTTCTTCAAGGATTCGGCTACTCACAGTATGGCCTAGTCCACCGGTGTATTGAGACTCTTGTAAAACGATTAGCCGATTTGTTCTCTTCACTGATTCGATACAGGTTTGGGCATCGAAAGGCAAGATAGTTCGCAAATCGACAATTTCCACTTCAACATCATTAGCAGACATTTCTTCTGCAACTTTCAGAGCGACATGAACCATCGCCCCCCAAGTTACGATAGTAACATCTTTTCCTCCACGTATGACCCTCGCACTTCCTATCGAAGAATTTCCAGCGGCGAGTCGGTTTTGGACCGATTCTTCATCGATTATTTGGTTGATTGAATCTCCCCAACCGGTTTTGCCGCCACGAAGTCCGTAAAGGCCTAGGTGTTCTAGGAAAATTACTGGATCATCAAGTGAATGGGCTTCGATTAACAAATCGTACGCATCTTGAGGTGTGCTCGGGAATAATATGGTCAATCCAGGGTCATTAATGAACCAAGATTCAATCATATTAGCATGAAATGGACCACTTCGCGTCTTTCCACCCAATGGTATTCTGATGGTTAGAGGTACAGCTGCTCCCCATCGCCAACGCAGTTGAGCCGCATTGTTAACTAGGGCATTCATTGCCAATGCAGCAAATCCACCGAATTGAATTTCAGCCATCGGTCGCATGCCTCCTAGAGCAGCCCCGGTTGCAGAATTGATGATTATTGATTCTGATAAAGGCATATCTAGCAATTTTTTTGAATGACCTTTTGCCTTCAGAGGAATGTTCATGCCAAACGCACCAGCAATTTCCATATCTTCCCCCATGAATACGATATTATCTGAATATTTTTCAGCCAAACTGACCATTGCATTCTGTATCGCCCGACTATATGTCGAAGCATTATTGGCAGATGAGAATTCAACTATGCATTCGCCAGGTTTCAAAGGTGGTTCATCAGCTGGAGAATTCTCCTCCATTCTCTGAAATTGCTCGGTATGGGTCGCAGCATTATGACTCGAAGTAATACCTTTTACTACGGATGAACCCTCAGGCCAAGGCATATTTTCCATAGTAGATCTTGCATCATCAACCAGTGCCTGTTCCTGAGTTTCAATCGAAGATAATTCGATTTCATTCGAGCCGAGTTGAAGGCACAATTCGCGATGGTTTGGAAGAGGGTCTTTAGCAGCCCAATATGTCAACAAATCACGATTAACATAACCGGGGGGAGTTCCCGAATCTGATCCTAAATACAGGTCATCATGATGATGGGCATGGCCACATCCACGCATCGTTTCAACATGGATTAGGGTGGTTCCACCACCATCCAAAGCATATTCTCTTGCGGTTGCAGTCGATGCATGAAATTGAGCTGGTTCCGAACCGTCAATAGTCCATGATGGGATTCCCATGGCATGTCCTTTGTCACCATAATTTTCAGCACCGGATTGTACTGTGGTGAACGTATCAAGGGCGATTTGATTATTTTGAATCATGTAAGCAATCGGTAATCCTCGCGCTCCTGCAAGATTCATTGCTTCCCAAAATTCACCATTACTGCTACATCCTTCTCCTACGGGTGCGAGATGGAACCGTTTGATGTTCATTCGCGACGCTGCTAAGGCCACACCTGTCACTGTTGCACTAGCAATTGGTAGAGGAGCAGTAGGTGGTAATACTGATTTTTCCCAATTGCCAATATGCAAATCTCTTCCACCCGCGTCACGATGGCCCCCATTCATGTAAGAACCGGATTTTCCGATTTGGGCAGCAAAAATTTCTAAGGGCGTTTGGCCGAATGCCATCGCCAATCCAACATCTCTAATCATCGGTGCAATAACGTCGGAAAGGTGACGTTTTTCCTTCGATAAATCAATGGCTCTTGTCATTGAGGTGACACAAGCGACGATTCCCTCTTGCCATGTTGATCTGAATCCTTTCCCTCCAAATTTATTGCCATCGGGAGTTTCGACTCCATTGCTGAAGATATCTTTGAGGTGTTCATCTAAAGCTCTGGTTCTAGTCATCCACCTCTGCCATTGGATTCTATCTTCTAGTGTGATGGCGGAGGTGTGGGCTATCCTTCTCAAACATAGTGAAACATCACGCAATAGGCGAATAGTCCTACGTTCTAAGAACAAATTTCCGTCACGGCGTGGGATAATTTCAGAAACGGCTAATTCTGCGAACTTCGGAGTTAACAGCAATTCTTTCATGCCATTGTCAATTGCCGAATTTATGTCAGTGGAGAATAGATGGAACGATTCTCCATCAAATGAAGGCGGGGGCATTAGTTCCTCCCATACTTTCGAAATAAATTCGAGGTGCCCATCATGCCTCTCTGCGATGAATCTTAACAATTCTTTTTTCGCATCTGATGAAATTAATTTTTGAGAGAAGTTCAAGGGTTTTGACGGCAACCACCCACCACCCCAAATAGGAGGCAAATCAATTTGATCCGGCGCCCCCCTCTCCTCTGCTTTTTCCAATAATGAATTTGACCCCCCAACCTCTTTTTTGTTCCGGCGCTCAACTTCAGCTTTAACATGCAAAAAATCGATAGAAACATCCCTTTCCCAAATTTTGACCATTCGCTTTCGGCCTTGGCCTGTTTTGGACCTGTCGAGAGTGACTCGCACCCTTTTCGAGCATTTTGAACATTCTCTATCTATTCCCTTTGTGTTAATATTACGAGTTTTCCAAACATGGTGATTAGCACACGATTGGCACTGCCAAATCCCCTGTCTTGCAATCCTCATGGCATTCCGTACGCTCTCTACTACAACAAGCAATCGCCTATCCTCCTTCTCATTTACCACATTATTGGGGTTAATGTGGTAATTCATTTCGCAAATTAGCGGAATTTAAGCGTTAAACCATAAATAATCGTCGTATTGCTATTAATTCCCATGTTATTTACCATAATTAATAAATATTTTGAATTATCTAATAATAATTAAAAATAATCACCACTTAAATAAAGGTGGTTAATAGTAATAATACCACATATATAGGTAATAATGATGATTTAAGCACTCCCATACTTTATCACACTAGAATCTACCGTATCTGACCATAAATGAATTCCACCAACCAAATTATAGAGATTGTCACCCTTTAATCCTGATTTTTCTAGGAATTGAACCACACTAATCGATCTTTTACCTGATTTACAGTAAACAACGATGTCACGGTCACGAGGAATTAACTCAATATTGCTTGGAATTTGTTCGATAGATATTCTAAGCGAAGTATTTGGCAATGAAACAATTCTTTCTTCAATTTCAGTTCGAACATCCAGAAAAAATGGTTTCCAGCCTGCTGATGTTCGAGACTTAAATTCAGTTGGCAAGATGTCTTCGTATCGAAATTCAAAATTTGCAGAGCCATCGCCATCTTGATTTCCTGTTACTGCGCATGAGATTGCTTCTTCACTTAATTCAGTTATTTTTTGACGTTTTGGATCTTTAATATATGATAGAGACCGAATTTGCATTGAAAGTGCATCGATTGTCAATAATTTACCAGATAATGGTTCTCCGATATCAAGAATAATTTTCAGAGCTTCATTTGCTTGAATTGAACCCACCAAACCTGGTAAAACACCGAGGACTCCAGCTTCAGCACAATTTGGAGCCAATTCAGGTGGCGGTGCTTGAGGGAATAAATCTCGGTAATTTGGCCCACCCCTATGGTTGAATACCGATACCTGCCCATCAAATCTATGAATTGATCCAAAAACCCAAGTTTTATTCAATATCTCACAAGCATCGTTAATTATGTATCTTGTTTCAAAATTATCAGTTCCATCGACTACTAAGTCAAATTTTGAGATAATCTCTAGGGCATTATCTACATTCAATCTATAATCATAGGTTTCAATAATAATTTCCGGATTCAGTTCCTTGAGCCGATTTGAAGCAGAGTCCACTTTCGAATCACCAATTGATATGGATGAATGAATGATCTGACGCTGTAGGTTAGAAATATCGACAATGTCATCATCAATGATTCCGATACGGCCAATTCCAGCCGATGCAAGGTATAGTAGAACAGGGGAACCCAATCCTCCAGTGCCAACGACAAGAATCGAAGATTCCTTCAGACGAATTTGTCCCTTTTCACCAACTTGAGGAAGCATCAGATGTCGCATATAACGATCTCTTTCAGCATCCGATAACTTGGCCGACATGGCTCTACGAGGAACCATCTCCCTCATGGCTACTTCGGATGTATTTTCTCAATTTTGTTCTTCTAACCACTTTTCAGCATCCATTGCTGCTTGGCATCCCATGCCAGCAGCAGTAACCGCTTGGCGGTATCTGGTATCGACGACATCACCGGCTGCAAAAACACCTGGGACATTAGTCATCGTATGTTTTGAATGCAAGATATATCCTTCTTCATCGGTATCGATTTGACCATCTAAGAATGCAGTAATCGGTTTATGTCCTATCGCGATGAATGCACCGGTGACTGTTATTTCTGTTTCAGAACCATCTCTTGGGTCTTCTAGAATCGCTCCAGTTAAGCCATTTTCGTCTGAAAGCCAACTCTTTAGTTGGCGGTGAGGAATAATCTCAATCTTTGGATTTGCAACTGCACGGTCATACATCACCTTCGATGCGCGGAATACATCTCTTCGATTGATAATAGTCACTTTGTTAGCAAATCTAGTCAAGAAAGTTGCTTCCTCCATTGCCGAGTCTCCTCCGCCGATTACCATGACTTCCTCGTCTCGGAAAAAGGCACCATCACATGTTGCACAAACTGAAATTCCTCTGCCTTTCTGTGCTTCTTCCCCTTCGGCACCTAGCCATATTGCCTCTGCACCCGTGCTGATAATGACTGATTTTGCTAAGAATTCTTCACCTTCAACGTATATTTTGAAAGGACGTTCTGAAAAATCAACGCGTTCGACGTTTTTGTCTTCAACGGTAAGACCGAATCTTTCTGCTTGTTCTCTCAATTGAATCATCATTTCAGGGCCCCCAATTCCTTCAGGATAACCTGGATAATTTTCTACATCAGTGGTGAGCATTAATTGGCCACCGGACATATATCCACCGAACATCAAAGGTTCTAACATCGCTCGGGCAGCGTACAGACCAGCAGTATATCCTGCAGGTCCGGAACCAATGATGATGATTTCTTGGATTTCTTCACTCACAGTTGACCGAACAGAGAGCATCCTTCTTGAATACTACGATTCAAGGGTTTAGCAAACTTGCTACACTTTCCTTTCTACACTAATGTATATTTGTCGCCGACTCCTCATCATGTTTGAGGCGATTGAGCCGATAGGAGAATATGTTAATGTCCGACCCACTTATTTTATGGTTTGATGAAACCGGAATGAACGATATTCTTCGTGTTGGAGGTAAGGGTGCTTCTCTTGGTGAAATGTACCAAAATTTGAGTGGATTAGGTGTGATTGTTCCAAATGGATTTACAGTATCTGTTGCCGCTTATTGGGAGTTTTTTAATGGTCAAGTTCCAGAAGGAACTTGGGATCAAGTTGTTGATATTGAAGGGTTAGAAAAAATTAGAGAACGTGCCATCAAATCAGACTCCCTGGTTGCGGCGGTCGCTTGTTGTTTAGATGGTGCAAATTCATCCAAACATCTGGAGGTGCATGGCCGTGCGACTTTGGCTCGTGAGTTAGTCCAAGTTACACCAATCCCTGAAGAGATTTCAGAGGCTATTGCTGCAGCTTATCTTCAATTATGCGCTGAATATGGTAAAGGAGTTGATGTTGCAGTCAGATCTTCAGCGACATCAGAGGATTCAATCGATGCTTCTTTCGCTGGCCAGTATGAATCATTTCTAAATATACATGGAGAATCCTCAGTTCTTCTTCATTGGCGAAGATGCATCGCATCCCAGTTTACAGAGCGGGCGATTTGCTATCAGTTGGATAGAGGTATGAATCCACTAGAAAGTCCATTGGCTGTCGTGACCATGAAAATGGTCCGATCAGATTTAGCTTGTTCAGGAGTAATGTTCACCATCGACCCAGATTCTGGACACGATGGTGTTATTCATATCGCTTCGTCATATGGTTTAGGTGAACTTGTAGTTCAAGGAACTGTGTCACCTGATACATTTACTGTTTGGAAAGAGGGAATTAATAGAGGTGCATTTGCTGTTGTAAACCGTCATTTGGGTGGTAAGGAACAGAGAATGATATACGCTAGTGATGGTGTAAGGAACACAACTATCATTGATGTACCATTCATTGAGAGAAGGGCTTGGTCACTCGATTCGAAGGAATGTAATGCATTAGCAGAGATGGCTCTTCGAATTGAAGAACACTATGAACTATCTATGGATATTGAATGGGCAAAAGATGGATTAGATGGGAAATTATACATCCTTCAAGCACGACCTGAAACCGTTCATGCAAATATTAGTAATCAAGCAATAACGAGATATGAAATGGATTCAAAACTTTTCCGCCGCTTACTGAAAAAATCAGTTTTGGCGACTGGCCAGGCAGTAGGAAAAAGAATTGGAACTGGCCGGTCCAGAATTTATCATTCCTATGAAGAAGTATTAGAGAGGCGACGTGAAATTGCAAAGAGAACTTCTGTTGGCGTATCATTGGAAGAAATGTCTTGGGATGAGAGAGTTTTCGAAACTGGTGATGTATTGGTTACAGAGATGACGACTCCTGATTGGGAGCCGATGATGAAAGAAGCATCGTTAATCGTCACAAGAAAGGGTGGGAGGACATCTCATGCTGCAATTATAGCTCGTGAATTTGGGATTCCAGCTATCGTGGGTTGCCTTAATGCAATGAATCTCGAAAATGGAATTGAAGTCACTGGATCTTGTGCTGAAGGTGATACTGGATATGTCTTCGATGGAATTCATCCATTTGAAATAACAAATTATGAAATTGATACTTCAACTGTTTTGAAAACAAAAATCAAATTAAATGTTGGATTTCCAACAAAATCTTTAGCGGATTCAATGTTACCTGTTCAAGGTGTTGGTTTAGCTAGAATTGAATTCGTATTAGCGGGTGAAGTAGGCATTCATCCTTTGGCTTTCATTCACCGAGACGCATTGAATGAATTTGTCGAAACCGGGAAAATTGCCCCTTCAATAGAACATTATAGTCGAAATCTTAAATCTGAAGGTGTTCAATTTGTTAGAAAGATTGTCGATGAAGTCGATCGTCGATGTTGGTCTTATGATGACCCGACCGGTTTATTCATCGATAAATTGAGGGAAGGAGTTGGATTGATTTGTGCGGCATTCCATCCACGTCCAGTTTTAGTCAGGTTATCTGATTTAAAATCAAATGAATATCGAGATTTATTAGGCGGGCGGATTTTTGAACCAGTTGAAGAAAATCCAATGATTGCTTGGAGGGGTGCATCGAGATATCTCGACCCCACATTCAAGCCTGCATTTGAGATGGAATGCAAAGCAATGGCCTCTGTGTTTCATGATTTCAAACTCGAAAATTTACAATTAATGATTCCATTTTGTCGTTCACCTGAAGAAGGAGAGGCGGTTAAAGAATTACTAACAGAATGGAAAATTGGCCCTTCAGATGGAGTTCCATTATTCGTCATGGTTGAATTGCCTTCCAATGTAATCGATGCTGATTCATTCATTGACAAAATGGAATTATCTGGTGGCTCAATCGGAACCAATGATTTAGTGCAGACAATTTATGCAGTCTCACGCGATGATTTAGAAGGGTATCAACACGCAGTTGATGCTCGCTCACCTGCTGTTAAGTCGATGATTAAGACTGCAGTTGATAAATTTAAGAAAAAAGGATTGGAAATCGGAATTTGCGGTCAAGCACCGTCCGATCACCCTGAAGAATTCCCCCCATTCCTCGTAGAATGTGGTATAACATCAATTTCTGTTACACCCGACACGGCAATGTTAGTTCGTCAAGCAGTTCTAAAAGCTGAGAACGGTAATTAGCCCAGTTTTTTTCTTTAATCATTGACCGAATTTGCTACAAACTGTACCACGTGCGGGAGACATGAGTTGGCGTCCAGCCCCCCCTCCTGAATCTAACGATGAAGCAATTCGTCAAAACCTCGAATCTTGGGATTCGTTGGCTCAGTTACACGCCCAAGGGGCTGGCTCTGAGTTCTATAGAATCGAACAATGGCTTGCCGGCGAATCAAAACTCGCACCATGGGAATTAGAAGAGATAGGTTCCGTCGAAGGGAAATCTCTTCTTCATTTGCAATGTCATATTGGTACAGACACATTGTCTTGGGCTCGTGAAGGTGCTAAGGTAACTGGTTTAGATTTCTCTCCCAATGCTATTTCTGAGGCAGAAAGATTTGCTAAAATTCTCAATATTATTGATGCAAAATTTGTAGTTAGTACAATCAGTGACGCAGTTGAGTCATTGGATGGCGAACAATTCGACATACTATATACAGGGCGTGGAGCACTATGCTGGTTACCCGATCTGGATGAGTGGGCCAAAGTCTGTTCTGCATTGATCAAACCAGGAGGTGTTCTGTATCTTGAGGAAGGTACCCCTATGCTCAATGCATTAGATATCGAAAAAGGAACTGAGAAGACTCGTTTAGGTTTGAAGTATGATTTGTTCAATGAGAATCCTGTTTCTGAGGTTGGTGAGGGAAGTTATGCATCACCAGAGGCTGATATTGAACGTACTTGCCATTCTTGGGAATACAGATACGATACTCTCCTTAACTCATTGATTAACAATGGATTCATGATTGAATCTCTAAATGAGAGAGACGAATTAGCTTGGGCTCCATGGCCAGAAATGTTTGAAACTTCTAGACCAAATTTCTGGCGGCTTAAAGAAGATCTGGTGAATTTCCCTTTATCATTCACTTTGAAGGCAACTCGAGTTTGATTACTCAAACATTTTTGTGACTGCACTAACGGATGCTCTTGCATGTGGTTCGAGGCGTGGCTCGATGTGCTCTGGCTCTGCTCCGGGACCAATTATTCCAAGCCCTATAGGCTTGTTATGTTTGATTTGCAAGTCAATAATTGCCTTAGTCACCGATTGCCCCATCACTAATCCGTGTTGAGTTTGACCGCGCTCGATAATTCCCAGAGCGATGGCAGCATCGATATCATCGCGTGGTAAAATGCGTTCGAGTGCGAGAGGAATTTCCATCGAACCGGGTACCCAGATTATTTCGCTAATTTCACAATTTAATGTTTCAGCCTCATCCTTTGCGAATTCAAGCATTCGGGTAATTTCATCTTTATGAAACGAACCACAAACTGCAGCTATTTTCATTGTTCAACCCCCATTTGTCGAATGGTATCAACAACGGCTTGTGTGCGAGAGTCAATCTCAAGGTTCACGCGGTGTCCGATCTCTTTCCGTCCTATGGTAGTGACTCTCAATGTTTCAGGAATAATGTGCAATTCAAAGCTATTTTCGGTAACCTCACCAACGGTCAGAGACATTCCATCAATTCCGATGAAGCCCTTTTCCAAAATGTATGGCCGAACTTCATCTAGATTCTCAATCAGAAGATCGATTCCTTCGCCACGTTCTGATTTTTCAAGAACTTGCACAGTCAACATCACATGGCCTGAAAGGATGTGACCACCTAATTCGTCACCTAATTTTAGAGTTCGCTCAACATTTACCCAGTCATCCACGTTCAAATCGCCAAGTGTCGTTCGCTTGAGAGTTTCAGGAATAGCATCAAATCGAATTTTCGTACCATCGAGAGATACCACAGTCATACAAACGCCATCCAAAGCGACGCTCGCTCCGATTTGGAGACCTTCATCAAACCCGCTGAGATCGATGGTAAAACTACGAATCTCTTCACCGTCTTCAATCGCCACAATTTGGCAAATTCCAGCTACAATTCCAGTGTACATTCTCAATCCTCCTCGTAAGGACCACCGGTCTCTCCTGACCATATATCGAGAATTTTTGAAATGATTTTACGAGTACCATCTAGATCATCAGAAAGTCCTTCGACACGAACTACTTTGATATCGTCGTAACCATTTGCATCCAAACCAGTTCTTATCGCATCCATAGAATGTTTCTGATCATAACCGAGAGCGATAATATCGGGCTGTACTTGTTTTAGAATATCAAAAATTGGCACATCTGGTGAATTGCCCACAATGGCGGAGTCAACCGGTTTTAGCCCAGCAACCATACGGCAACGCAAGTTTTGATTCGTTACTGGTTCATGTTTTCTTTTGCGAACTGTGTCATCGTGAGCTATGACGACAACCAACTCATCTCCAAGCGATTTTGCCTGTTCGACATAGTGTAAATGGCCAGCGTGAAGTAGATCAAAAACCCCGGCAGCCATTACCCGAACCATTTTTTCACCTTCAAATATTATTCTTCTAAACCAAGTGCTGCCAACAAATCAGCACCTGTAATCATTGGGATATTATGCTTCTTTGCATAGGCACGAGCATCAGCGACAGAAAGTGCTCCATCACCATCCAATTCTAACATCTCTGCACCCATAGTTGCTGGAATTTGACCGGCCAATCTGGCAATTGTGACTGCAAGTTCAGTGTGCCCCTGTCGCGAAGATAGGCCACCAGGAGATTCTCTGCATACTGGAATGTGGCCGGGAGTTCGGAACTCGGCGCCTAGAGCTTCAAATGCAGCGACTCCAGAGATTCCTTGAGACAATAATTCTCCAGCTAATTCTCCAAATCTACTGGTAGTTAGAGAGCGATCTCTGTCCGTGATTCCTGTGTATGTGTCACGGTGATTAATTGATAGTGTGAAGGCGGAGCGTGAATCGTATTGCAGATCGTTTGTTACAAGGTGTGCTAGGACTGGATTTTCATTGACTAAATCAGAGTTTGTATGAAGATCTTGTAACCAGGGTAAATCGAACATTTGGCCAATTTCATCACCAATTGCTAGAAAAAGTAGGCCTCCACAATCTTGGCGAAGACGGCGCATGACAGCAGGTGTTGCAGCGGTAGCGGGCCACAGAAGATCTGTTTCTCTCTCACGGAAATCAGAGTCGAAAACCATCACTGGTTTACCCGCTGAGAAAGCGGTAATCGCATCTTCCACCGTGTCTGCCATGGCTCCCGGACTAGGTGCTTATACACCTTATTTTCTATCTAATCAACTCAAACTTTTGTTGAATTGCTGACCGAATCATTCTCATGAGTTGGGCAATTCGGTTATTTTCATGGCGGGGCGTATAGAGGTAATTGCCCCGGTAAGGGTTGATCTTGCAGGTGGTTGGACCGATCTTGCACCCTATACTTTTGATATTGGTGGTGAAGTCGTTAATTTCACTATCAATCACTATATTCGTGCGGTGAAAGAATCAGTTGATTCAGAGATTGAAATTTCCTCTGATGTGCCATTTGGATCTGGCTTAGGCACCAGTGGTTCTGTGAATGTTTGTAAATCAGCTATTATGCTCGGTGACGGCGTAGATGATTTAGAGAAAATTGCTGAAAATGCCTACCAATTAGAGATTTCAGAAGGTAATCGGTGTGGTAGGCAAGATCAATGGGCTGCAGCTTTTGGTGGATTTAACCGATTTATTTTCATTCGTGATAAGGTGGAAATAATGCCATTTGAGGTAATGAATTCTTCAAAAAATTTCTTACGTAAGCACCTGATATTAGTCGATAGTGGAATCAAACATAATTCTGGCACGATTCAGGAAGGAGTTTGGAGTCGATATGATAAAGGTGATTCAGAGGTTCTTGAGGGCTTACAAATTATCAGATTAGCATCTAGAAAAATGGTAGATGGCATTCAAAGAGATCAGCGCCATCTAGTTGTTGAATCATTGATTGAAACTTGCCGAGGAGTTGATTTGATTAATTCAGAAATCCATGATCCTTTTAGAGAAGTAATCGAGCCATTACTGGCTGAAAGATCCGTAATGGGATGGAAAGCATTGGGGGCAGGAGCGGGTGGAATAGCTGCGCTATTATGTTCTCCTATCGGTATGAAATCAGTCCGTGATGCAACGAATTCTGCCGGTTGGGAAATCCTTGAATGGGACTTTGAAGAAAACGGTGTTCAAGTCCTTTGAATCGAATGAATAGAACAAAGCCTCAAACCACATAGTCAATCCGTCCTACCTATGGTAGGACGTCGGGCTCTGTTTGCTTCAACGATTATTCTATTGTTTTTGTTACCCATCGCAACCTCGACAATAATCCCCAATGATGAGCGGGGTGGCTACGATGCGGATGGGAGATGGGTTCAGAGTCACGAACTCGAAATTCACGCAAATTGGTGGCTAGATTGGTCTAGAGACAAAGATGGTGATTCACTCGATGACCGACTTGAATGGATACTCGACCAACCTGAAGAATTTCAACTCGATTGGTGGAGAAAAGCCGATTCTGGATTTGCCAGAGTATTCGTAGATTATGACCACCATCCGAGTAATGCTGATGTGAGAGCACTTGAGGACTTAGGTGCGATAATAACTTCACGACCAATGTACCTTGACACATTATCAGTTACAGTTCCGCTTGAAATAATTCATAGTGAAAATGGAATACTTTCACTAATGGGAGTGGTGATGATAGAAGATCTCGGCCTCGCTGAAACTCACATGAATGAGGCTGTCCCAAATATGGGCGTTGATTCTGTTTGGGCGGATTTCGGCTATATTGGAACAGGAGTGACAATCGCCGTACTAGATACAGGTGTGCGTGGAGATCACGAAGGTCTGAACGATATGGATGATGATCCGTTCACTTGTATTGACGATCCACCAGATCCTTTAGATCCTAATCCTGGGCCAATTCCAGCAGATTGTGACCCTAAGGTCAAAGCATTCTATGATGCTGTATATACTCATTCTGAACAGCCGGCTGAAGATTCGTTTGATTCAGGTACACACGGTTCTCATGTTTCTGGAATTGCAGCTGGAACTGGTGGTGGGCAGACTGCAGCGGATGGTTCTCGATACATTGGTGCTGCCCCCGGTGCTTGGATAATCAATATCCTCGCATGTTGTGAAGGAGATATCGAAGATATCATCGAAGGTGCACAATGGGCAATTGACAATAAAGATCGTCTAGAGATTGATATTCTCACTTCATCGCTTGGTGAGCAACAATTTGAGGTTCATTTCGACAATGACGGCTCTAGCGCTTGGAGTCGCCAGATGGATGCGGTTGCTGATTCTGGAATTATCACCACTTTGTCTGCTGGAAATGAATTTGGTGGCGTAACTTTCGCTGGTTGTAATACGATCGATAGCCCAGGCGATGCTCAACTTCCTGTAACTGTTGCTTCACTGGATAAAAATCTTGAATTAGCGATTTACTCGAGTCGAGGATACACTTCGGACGGTCGAGTCAAGCCAGATGTTTCTACAATTGGCTCTAACATTATGGCTCCAGATGCTGCAACTCAAGATGGTTATACAAGTAAATCCGGAACCAGTATGGCAACTCCTCTGATGGCAGGTATTGCGGCTTTAATGGTCGAGGCAAACCCTGATTTGACCCATGCTGATTTCAAAGAAATTGTCTCTGTACATTCGATTGAAAGGGATATTTCAATCGGCGGTGATCCCGGTTTGAATGATTGCAGTTTGCTTGAGAGCCGACCTGACAATGAATTCGGTTATGGTCAGGCCAACCCACTCGCATTTGTCGAAGCAGCAGGAAGTATCGATCGTTCACTCAATATCAGTATGGACATTGAAACGATGGATGAAATTGGTAACGAATCGTACATTTCGGGAATAGCTTCCGGAGTGATTCCAGGTTCAGGGCTCGTCGAGGTGCGTGTTGGCGGCGGGGAATGGAAGGGTGCAGCTGATTTATCTAAATCCGGAGATTGGTCAACATGGAGAGTCAAATTAGACCCTCATCAACAGTCTGGAAATACCACCATTTATGCACGGATAGTAGTTTCCGAAGACAGCATTTCGCCGGTTGATGCCCGAAGGGTAATCCTTGTCGATGCTGTGAGTTCAGGTTTAGGTCAAAGCGGAGATTTGACCTCTATTGGCTCATATATTTTCTTTTTCCCATTCTTAATAGTTCTCGGTTTATTGACCTATATCTCGATTAATGAAAGATGGATTGACAAGTTTAGGTCTCCTCACTCAAATAATTCAGATGATGAAAAAGGACTTGGAATACGTGCACTGCATCCTTCAGAACTCAAGAATTCTGTTTCAGAATTGAAAACAACATGGAAAGCTGGTAATTCATTAGCAGAAAATAAAGTACGCAGATTTATCTCGCTCTGTATTCTATATGTCGCTCAAGGATTACCATCTGGATTCACTTATGTCGCCTTTGTAGCATACTTGGTCGAAAACGGAACTACTCCCGCAGAAATCGCAATTCTCTTCGCAACTATTGCACTACCATGGACATTCAAATTCATCTGGGGTCCAGTGATTGATGTCATAAGATTCCCTGCTTATGGAATTAGAAGACCATGGATTCTTTTTGCACAATCTGGAATGGTCATCTCCCTCGCGACCCTCCTTTTCGTTCCAAATCTCAATGAATCCATTGCACTGGTGACAATATTATTGTTTATCCATAATCTATTCTCTTCACTTCAGGATGTGAGTGTGGATGCATTAGCCGTTGATATTTTACAACCAGATGAAGTTGCAAAAGCTAATGGTTTCATGTTTGCCGCCAAGCGAGGTGGAATTATCTTTGGAGGAGCAATCCTCGGGATGCTAGTAGTTCCTTTTGGTATTAAATCTGCGATAATGGTTCAACTTCCACTTTTATTACTAATCATGATGATGCCGTTATTTTTGCGAGAAAAAGATGGTGATCGATTATTCCCATGGGACAAGGTTGACCACACCATTAACAATTGGCAGAATGAAGAAGATGATTCCGAAGAAGATGAATTACTAGTGTGGGAAGAGAGTAATGATTCAAGATTTAGAACTGCTAAGTGGGTTGCAATAAATCTCTATGAAGAGCGAATTCACCCAGCTGCACTATTATTGTGGACTGCAATTATTGCATTGCTAATCGGGGGGGCTTTCAACATCATGAAGGTTGTAACTGCAAGCGAGTTTCTTGGAAATATAGGTTCGCCATTCAGTTCCATAGGGAAAATTTTGATGGGGATTTCAGTCATAATTCTGTTGCTAGAAAAGGTTGGTTTGTCTCTTGGCCGTGTTCCAAATGTTTTCTTCTTCACAACTAAATCTTCAAAGAAAACAATGTCTACTACTGCATATCACATTATTCAAGGATTTTCGACTAGATCTTCATTCTTGTTAATTTTCCTTTGTTTATTATCTGAGTTATACGTTTTCACCGACCCCATCGTCATTGATATTTTCATCAACGAGGCGGGTTGGTCTCAAACAAAATATAACGCTATTATGGGAGGTATTGTAATTCTCTTCATAATGTTCGGCCAAATAATAGGTGGCATTCTTGGAGATAGATATGGGGTTCGTGAAATCGCCATGCTTGGATTTACCTCGCTCGCTCTCGGAAATGCAGGACTAGCCTTACTCACCGATTATTGGACTAATACATTGGTGATGACGATTTATCTTTGTACACGAGCAATATTCACAGGCATTGCCTGGATTTGTATAATTGCAGTTTCGATGAGGTTGACATACAGCAAGGCCGGTGGAACTCAATTTACAGCCTATATGTCGATGTTTAATTTCTCGGCGGTAATTGCTTACTTGTTCGCCGGTGAAATGATTCAACGCTTCGATTATATCACAGCGTTGTATATCGGTGCGGCACTGACTTTAGCAACCGTCTTCCTTCTATTATTCATCGACCCTGATGAGACTGATAGGGTTCTTGAAGGTCGGTTTGACAACGATGATGACGAGGGTGGAGAAGAGCCGACCCTCGACGCTATTTTGGAGGTGGAAGACTTTGGAGAAATTGCATCAATTACTCAATGAAACTAAAACGGATTTTTTGGTATTTAGATCAACATTTTGCCCTTATTGCAGCATGGCAAAGGGGCAGTTAAATGGAAAAAGAATGAGTTTCACTGAAATCAATTTCGATACCGACCCCGAATGGAGATCGATTGTTGTCAATGAAACCGGACATCGTACTGTTCCAGTGATTTTTGACCTGAGAGAAGATACGCCAATTTTCGTAGGTGGTTCAGATCATTTACAACGTTATCTGAAATGAATCAACCCGTTTTAGCCATTTTTTCGATGGCAATTTGCAATTCATCCAATTGATTCAGATTAACCATGTGGCCTTTTTCATGTTCGAGGCGAGTAACCGGCCATTTTGCCTCCTCGAAAATCTCAGCATGTTCAATCCCTTGTTCCAGCGGTACCAGATGGTCTCGTCGGCCATGCATCCAAACGATTGGTCGCTTCTTCAGAAATGCCAATGATTCAGCCAATTGATTCGGTCTTCCAGATTTTGTCCCAAGTAAAACTAAACCAATAATTCTCTCTTGAATCTCATATTCCAACATCGCAGAAGCGACCGCACCGCCTTGAGAAAATCCACCGATAATCAAGGGACCATCCGGTAATTCCGAAATTACTCGCTCAACCGAAATCAATAGTTCACTTTGAGCGACATCATCAAGTGGCTCAACAGGATTTCTCCCTCGTAACCACCAAGCAAATCCCCCCTTCGTCGGATGTGGTACAATAGCCTGCGGACATAGGATTTTCCAGCCACTGGGAACAATTTGGTCTGCCAACGGCTGCATCTTTGCAGATGTCCCTGTCATACCATGAAGCATTACGAGGGTGCCGGACATCCTAACAACTCACAGAGTCCATGAGTAGGTAATACCACCAGCGAGTATTAGTCGTAGGTGAGTTGTTCCAGTGAATGTAAGTGTGAGTGTATATTCCTGTGTAGGATAAGAAATTGTACCGAGCGTGCCCATTTCTTCTGACCCCGGCCCCATCGCACGTTCGAGCAACGAAAGTGAGGAATGATCGCGTAAAGTCAGAGTTAGTGAGGATGAACCACCACCACAAGATGCGTCGAGGAAGTAAATCATCTCATCCCATTCGCCATCTTTTGGATGCCCACTAACGAAAAACGTGTCGCGAATTTCTGCATTCGGTCCTGAATTATCCCAAGTATTGGTGTAAATATCTCCACCTCGGACGAAATAAACATCTCCAGAGTAACCAATATCATGGTCAGCATATATCATGCGTAATTGTTCAATTCCTGCTGCGTCAGTCCAAACAAACGAAGAAAAGAATTTGATTTCAGAGTCATAGGCATAGTCTAGACTCTGGCCATCACTTGACGTTGCTCTGATTGCGGCTGAATCGCTATCTGCTGAAATTACTACCGCGTTCCATCCAATAGAAAAAAGTGTGAATTCCCATGCAGAGTTTTGCTTGAGAGGAAATTGTAGAACTTGCTGGGGTTCACCATTTTCGTAGGCGCTCAAATTTCCATGAGTAATTCTACCAAGGAATGGATTATGGTTCAAAACGGCATGTCGTCGAGCTTCGGTGAGGCTTGAAATTCCGAGCATATAGGCTGTACCGCCATCTTCTTCGTCGACTGTTGCAACAACAAGCCGAGCGATGTCATCACTGTATTCAGGGGTTGAAAATGTGTAGAGCCAATTCTCACCGATTTCCCATATTGGCACATTTAGGGATGAATTTGCAGAATCGCCACCATTTCCTCCGGTAATTCCCGTGCATCCTGCCAATGTTGTTGCCAACAAGAGGGTGACCAAACCTAGCACGTATGCATTCCGCATGGTTAACCCTCTCGTCACACAGTCAAGAGGCTGACGCTCATGATTTTGAACACTTTTTCAAGTTCAAAGTACATTTGTACCAGCAAGAACTACTGCGACAATTGCCATCAACTTGATTAGAATGTTTAGAGATGGTCCAGAGGTATCCTTGAATGGGTCACCGATAGTATCTCCGATAATTGCTGCATCATGAGCTGAATCTCCCTTCTGAGCGCCT
Organism: Candidatus Poseidoniales archaeon; assembly: GCA_012960975.1. Taxonomy (GTDB): domain Archaea; phylum Thermoplasmatota; class Poseidoniia; order Poseidoniales; family Thalassarchaeaceae; genus MGIIb-O2. Next base: position 69,213 of record DUAE01000028.1, on the reverse strand, counting down.
TCAATGTGTCCTTGTTCAATCGCTTTCTTTGCGTTATCCCAAGCACCACCAGCGTTAGCCATGAATAGAGCCATCAAAACACCTGTAACAAGAGAACCTGCAAGAAGTCCACCGAGTGCTTCTGCACCGAGTACAACTCCAACGATTACTGGAGCAGTTATTGCAACAATACCTGGTCCAACCATCTCGCGTAGAGCAGCCTTTGTTGAAATGTCAACACACTTTTGTGAATCAGGCTTAACACCTTCTCGACCTTCTAGTAATCCATCAATTTCACGGAATTGCCTGCGGATTTCTTCAACCATTTCTCCAGCAGCCTTTCCGACTGAGGTCATGGTCATTGCCGCTACTACGAATGGTAGAGAGCCACCGATTAGAATTCCGATTACTACTATTGGGTTGGTAAGAGATAATTCAATATCTCCAACCGCTGTGGTATATGCTGCGAATAATGCAAGAGCAGTTAGTGCTGCTGAACCAATAGCGAATCCCTTTCCGACTGCAGCGGTAGTATTTCCGATTGAATCAAGTTCGTCAGTGATCTTACGGACATCATCACCAAGTGCACACATCTCTGCGATTCCACCGGCATTGTCAGCAACTGGTCCGTATGCATCTACTGTCATAGTAACACCGACTGTTGCTAGCATACCCATTGCAGCCATTGCAATAGAGTATAATCCATATGTTTCTCCTCCGAATTCATTTGCTCCATAGATGCCTGCTGCGATTAATAGTACAGGGATGAATGTAGACATCATTCCAACGGAAAGTCCTGCGATAGCATTTGTTGCTGGTCCGGTTTGAGACATCTGGCCAATATGTGAAATAGCCTTTGTCTTAATTCCAAAGACTGGTTCAATTCCTGTATAGTATTCAGTAACCAATCCGATTAGAATACCTACAGCGCTTCCAAGTACAACGGAATGCATTACGCCATATTCGACGTCAATAATTCCTTGCTTGATAGATAAGTATCCACCGATAACGAATAGAATTGCTGCGATGAAGGTCGTGTTACGAAGTGCTGCTGCTGGATTGCTTCCATTCTTTAGAATAGTCATTGAGAACACACCGATGATAGATGCAACATAACCAATTAGACCTAATAGAATAGGCAATAGAATGTAATCTGCCTTTACTGTTTCATCAAAGCTTGAAGCAATAATCATTGCTGCGATGATAGAACCAACGAATGATTCGAAGATATCAGCACCCATTCCAGCGACATCACCTACATTGTCTCCGACGTTATCTGCAATAACACCAGGATTTCGCGGGTCATCTTCTGGAATACCAGCCTCAACCTTACCGACTAAGTCAGCACCAACGTCAGCAGCCTTTGTGTAAATTCCACCACCAACACGAGCGAATAGAGCGATGGATGAAGCACCCATACCGAATCCTGCAGCCGCAGAAAGGTCTGCAGTTGCACTACCAGCGTCAAGCCAGTATGCAACTAAGGAAATACCGAGAAGACCAAGTCCACCTACTGAAAGGCCCATGACTGCGCCACCATTGTATGAAACCTCTAATGCAGCAGATTGACCGCCATTCTTTGCAGCCATTGCAGTTCTTCCATTAGCGGAAGTTGCAGAGCGCATTCCTGAGAATCCTGCTAGAACTGAAGCGATTGCACCTGCAAAGAATGCAATTGCTGTGTCTGGGTTGTTATCATTGAGCGGTACTAATAGCGCACCAACAACAACTACGAAAATTGCTAAGACCTTGTATTCTGCAAAGAGGAAGGCCATTGCTCCGTTTTGAATTTCTTCTGTAATCTCGGCAACCTTAGGGTTGTCTATTTCAATGCTGTTAACTTTCTTGTATAGAATCATAGCAATTACTAGTCCGAAGAGACCTGCTCCTGCTGCAATCAGTGGTATATTGTCCATCATGGTATTCACCTATATCGTCCCGCCGACCCAAGGCCCCCTTATAATCGGAATGCAATTATCCCGCCCCTATGGGGCGTGTAGAATTACTATTCCATTCCAATCAAGATTATTGATTGAGAATGATTGAGGCGAATGAAGCCAAAATTCCAGCTCCATCATGTTCCCCTTTGAATGCCAAATGTTCCTCTGCTGTGATGTGTCCCCATTCGAAAGCGCGTTCGATGCGCGCTTTCGCTGCTTCAGGATGAAATTGAATACCCCAAGCAGGTAGGGCGTTACCCAAAGAATCGTTGACTCTGACCGCTGTGACCTTATTGTGTGATGTCGTTGAGAGCAAGGTGCAGTTTTTTGGAACCGTGACAACATGGTCTTGGTGAGTAAATAGTCCAGCAATTGCAATATTATTACATCGATGACTAGTCAATAATTCGTCAGAATCCCCTTTTTCTGTCAAGTCAATCTCCCAAATTCCACTTGAAAGTGAATCAGCTCTTTCAATTGTCGAACCTAATGTGTGACAGAGTAATTGGTGGCCGAAGCATATTCCTAGAGTTGGAATCCCTGATTGGGCAGAACTCCGCATCAGCGTTCCAGCAGGGCCCATCCATTCTTCCCAGATGCTGACATTTCGACGTGAACCGGAACAGACGAGTGCATCTATTTTGATTTTCGCCAGCCACGATTTCATTCTCTCTTGATCTTCGTGCATCGGCATCACGATTCGTCGAAAAGTTACTATTCTGCCTTCTAGTTCAACCTCAGTTGATTGCCAAAATGGATAATCATCATCCCAATCAGGTACATCCACTTCGGTTAAATTAACTTCTCCGGCAACTGATTGATTACTAGATTCAATAGATTGGTATTGAGGAGTGACAAGTAAAACTTCGACATCGCCCGCTGCTGCAAGAGGTCGAACAACCTCTTGATTTCCTCCATGTCCAAAAGTAGCACGCTCAGCTAATAAATCGATAAGAAGCACACGAATACAACCTGCCATAGCAACTTCATACAGCCTCAGGTTCATTACCTCTCGTCTCCGACGGGGTACTACAGGGATGTCTTAGAATGGTCGACGAGCAATTAATTTTGGATTCTGTAGGGCCTGTTCAGGCAATCCTCGATGCGCATGACGGAATCGTCAATGTTGTCGATACTACGGATGGAATTATTATTATTTCACTAGAAGGTGGATGCACCGGTTGCAGTTCGACACCAATGACTGCAATGCAAATTTATTATTCTTTGATGAAACTAGATGTGGTCAACGACGTAATTTTCCAGAATGGTGAATTACCAGCTTATATGCGAGCATTTATCGATGATAAGCTCAATTCCGATTAATAATTATTCATACTAATTTTCTTTAAGATTTTCAGCCTCTGCTTCAGTCTCTGCAGCTCTTAATTTCATGATTTGATGGGGATTAGCCTCTCCTTGCACATCCTTTCCTTTGATATTTAACATACCACTTATCGCGACGATGACTGCAATTAATGCCAGTGGTCGGGCAACATTTGTTGATCCCCACAATTCTCCACCAAGGCCATGGAGAGTGAATAGCATGATTGCAGAAATTACGCACAGCGCTGCAATTAGGCGTTGTGCGAAATTCTCGCCCGCCTCACTGCGGGCGAAGGTGCCGATAGCCATCCAGAGAAGTGTGGCGATACCACATAAGGAAACCGAAGCACTTTCAAGAAAGGGGACGATATCCATGACCGTCGGGTAAGGTTGTTGTTTGTCTAGGTTGGGGAGTGAAATTATTGAACATGGCTATCGAGAAGTTCAAAACCCCTTACTCTCGTCTCGTACTGTGGTCAAGGTCGCAGGTTGGAGTTTGCCCAAGGCGAGGTTAAATGGCCCGCCTTTCGTTACCAAAACTCAACTCGTAAATGTTCTAGAACAAGTTGGAGTTCTTCTCGAATTAACAGGTGCAAATGGATTTCGAGTTCGTGCGTATCAAAATGGTAGTCGAACCTTGGCTTCGATGGAGGAAGATCTTTTTTCTGTAGTTTCAGAAAATCGAATTACCGAAGTTAAAGGTATCGGAAAAGGAATTGGTAGTCTGATTACCGAATCTGTGATGGAAGGCACCTGGGGTAGTTTAGCTGAGTTATTTGACCGTGTACCTCCTGGCTTAATTGAAATCGTCGGGATTCCTGGTTTAGGGCCGAAACGCGCACGTATTTTACACGAAGAATTAGGTATTGATTCTGTTGAATCGTTGAAAATTGCTTGTGAGATGGGGCACGTTTCTCCTCTCGTAGGATTCGGTGAGAAGAGCCAAGAAAAATATCTCACCGGAATCGAGTTGCTGCGGCGATACCAAGGTCGGAGCCGAATGGATGTGGGATTAGTATTTGGACAAGCACTTGAAGAACGAATTTCAGCAATTCCTGGGGTGATAAAAGCGGATTTGGCCGGTAGTGCTCGTCGTCGAAGGGAAACTATTGGCGATCTCGATATTGTAGTTGCAGCTAATACTGAAGATCATGAAGAAGTAATTGCCACCATTCTTGCATTTCCAGGGATTGCTGAAGTCAAAGGATATGGAAACTCAAAGGTCAGTTTGATTCTTGAGCAAGATATGCTCGCTGCTGGAACAGGTAGTGGTAGCGTCGATGTTCAACTCGCTGAGACTCTCAAAGAAAGGAGTAGTGATGCTACTATCGACGCTCAAGTACGAATCGTCCCACCTGAAACCTTTCCATTCACTCTTGCATATTTTACTGGTTCAAAAGAACATAACATTCGTATGCGTCAAACCGCGATAGACAAAGGACTTCGTTTGAATGAGTTTGGCTTGATACCTGAAAAATTAGCTGGTGAATTGATAGGTATGGATGCTGCTCAGCACACACTTTTATGCTCAGATGAGTCCGAAATATATGCACATTTAGGCATGAATTGGGTGACGCCGGAAATGCGCGAAGATATGGGTGAAATTGAGGCTGCTCAAATTGGAAAAAAAGGTCTTCCTCATCTAATTGAGCCAAGTGATTTACGAGGCGCATTCCACAATCATACAATTGCATCAGACGGTGTCAATACCTTGGAAGAAATGGCCGCTGCTGCTCAATCATTAGGTTGGGAATATCTTGGTATTGCCGATCACTCTGAAGTGTTGAATATAGGTGGCCGGCAGATTGGAATCCCGCGAGAAGGGATTCTAGATCAGGCTGCAAAAATTTCTGCATTAAATGAAAATTGGCGTGACAATGGTATTGACTTCAGATTATTTCATGGCTCAGAATGTGATATTTTGACCGATGGTCGCCTCGATTATCCTAACGAAACTCGTCGCTCTCTTTCTCATGTCGTCGGAAGTGTTCACGCTCTCGGAAGTTGGCGCAACCGCGATGAAATTACAAATACTGAAGCGTTGATTAATGCAGTTGAAGATCCTACTTTCACGATACTTGGCCATCCAACTGGTAGAATATTACAAGGCAGAGAAGGTTTCCCTGTAGATATGCACGCTGTTTTGCGAAGGATGGGGGAGTTGAATTCAGAAGGTGAATTGAAGGCGGTGGAAATTAACGCATCGCCTTATCGGCTTGACTTAGATTGGCGACTTTGTAAATATGCGAGGGATCAAGGTGTTCCGGTTTGTATTAATCCAGACGCTCATGATACCGATGGGTTGCAAGATGTTTGGTTTGGTGTTCAGATGGCCAGAAAAGGCTGGCTTGCAGCCAAAGATGTACTCAATACTCGGACAGGAGTAGAGATAGAGGAACTGTTCAGTCGTTAATAAAATTCAATTGGGAAATGCGAGAGGAAGAGTCATGGGAATTTTACGCGCGGTTATTTTTGGTGTGGTTGCGGTTTTCCCAGCGCTTATTTTCGGATTGGTTTCATACTTACTCTTCGGCGGCCAAGCCGAATCTACAGATTGGGAAACATGGATGTATGGCCCATGTTATGGTATACCTTTTGCGACAATAACAATCGCATTCATAATCGGCTTGAAGGATGATGTGGGTGTTGAATAATGCGTCGTGCTGAAAAGGCCGACAAAATTGGTGAGCAACTCGATGAACTCTATCCAACTCTGCCAATTCCACTAGAACACACCGACCCTTACACCTTGCTTGTTGCAGTAATGCTCTCGGCTCAGACTACGGACAAAAAGGTCAATGAGGTTACGCCGGTGTTGTTTGCGAGAGCTGATACACCGGAGAAAATGGCAGAACTTGAAGTTGAAGAGATTCGCAAAATTATTCGCCAGATCGGTCTTGCGCCGACGAAAGCTAAGAATTTGCGAAAAATGGCTGAACAAATTATAGACGATGGAGGTGGTGTTCGGCCAGATTGGAATTTTCTTGAATCGCTCGCGGGTGTTGGACATAAAACAGCTAGCGTTGTAATGTCACAGGCATATGGCGTACCCGCATTCGCAGTTGATACACATATCCATAGATTAGCAGCTCGTTGGGGTCTGTCCAACGGAAAGAATGTAACCAAAACAGAAATAGATTTGAAAAAGGTGTTCTCAATGGAAACATGGAATAGGAGACATTTGCAAATTATTTATTTTGGACGTGAATATTGCCCAGCACGCAATCATAATCTCGAACAATGCCCTATCTGTGGCTGGGCAGCTAGTAAGAAAAGAATCCGAGAAGAAAGAAATTAACTCTTGAATATGATTAAACCGCCACTCATAGACATCAATCCACCGAAAATCAATAGTGGAGTTTGTAGGCTTATTACCATCTCTCTAGTGTTTCGACCATCTTGACACTGGCCCTCATCAATACCTGTGATTTGGCCAATTTGTCCAGATGTACTATCACAATTTGCTTCTAGTTCGCTATCAATGTAATCTACAACCGCTCCAGTTCCCAAAAATCCAATGAATGCCAAAATTCCTAAGATTAGAAAAATTGCTCCGCTAAAGGTACCAAACTTACTCATATCTCCAAGCGACGACTCATCTTTCTTGAATGCTAGTGGTGAGAGCATTCTTCATGCTTCAGCCTCTCGAGGTAATGTGAGTGATGATTGGGTGACATTGGAAGTAGGTGAGGTTGCACCAAATTTTGAGGCTGTATTAACTGATGGTACGACAATAAGCCTCTCAGAAATCTTGGCAGATGGGAAAAAGGTAATTCTCTATTTTTATCCTAAGGATAGTACACCTGGTTGCACCACTCAAGCGTGTGATTTCAGAGATAATTTTTCAGCGTTTCAAGATGCGGGTTTCCGTGTGTTCGGAGTTTCAAAGGATTCAGCAAAATCCCATGCAAAATTCATCGATAAATACGAATTACCATTTGAGTTAATTGTAGATTCAGATGTCATTCTGCACCGTCAATACGGCGTTTGGCGAGAAAAGATGAATTATGGCAAGACATTTCTCGGTGTCTCACGCTCCTCCTTTGTTATCGATACAGATGGGACACTCCTGTATGCTAAATACAATGTTCGTGCGAAAGGGCATATTGCACGTTTGATGAGCCAATTTGATTTAGAGTGATGATATGGAAATCAAGCAACGTCGTGAAATCGTAGAGAGATTTTTACGACGATGCATCAAATATTCTGATGCTTCTATCAAGCGACAAATCTCTCGAAGTGATAGTGAGGATGAAATAACTCGTTGGCGAGCTTATCGTGAATTCACGGCATATTCTGCGGATGAAATTGCCTCTGGTTCTCTCGATACTTGGTTAGAAAATGGTGATGTCATTCTTGATGATGATAATCAGGGTCCGTCACTAGATGATCAATTAATCGAGTTGAAGATAGAAGATATTGATCACGACACCCGAAGGCAATGGCTGGCACAATTATTGATGCCAAGACCCGTCGTAATCATTTCTACAATAGGCCAAGATGGGGTAGAGAATCTTTCTGCAATTTCTTCTTTGAACATTATTTCCAACAGCCCCCCTCTTCTCTCGATGTCTCTTTCAATCGATAACAATGGAAGGCCTAGAGATACCATGGTGAATTTGCAAAATCATGGGAAAGGTGCCCCAATTTCTGTTATGATTTTGAGGGCTGATCATAGGTCTGCCCTAAATTTGGATGCAGTTGCAAATCCAATACCTAATAGTGAATCAGAATGGGGTCTAATCGATGCTAAGCCAATCGAAAGCAAGCAACCTTATCCAGCATTGATTTCGAATGCTATTGCCGCATTGGAGTGTAAATTGGTACAAATGATTGAATTGCCAGAGGGTGCAAAAGGATCCTTGGCAATCATGAGAGTTGAAAACATCGTTTTACCTGAAAAACTTTCAGATGAAATATTTCCGACAAAATTATTCCAAATTGATTTTGCTAATCTCGGTCCAGGGCCAGATCAGAATTCTTGGCGATTTCCGATTTCAAATTGGATTCAGAATGTTGATTCAGATTCTGGTAATTGACTCCAGATTGCCATTCCTAATTTGTGTCGTTCAGTATCGACTCGCATCCTCGCACCAGGTACCATTAGTAATGAATCTGAATCATTCAAAGAAAATACAGGAATATCGAATCTTTCACCCAATTCCTGAACACGACGGCTACAGACATCTTTCTGTGAAGGTAATTGAGCTAAACCTCCAAGGTCAACCAATAACATATTTCCTTGCGCAAGCTCATGTTCCATTCCGTGAAGTTGGAGTCTGTGCAAATCATCAGGCTTTTGGTAAATGACATTTCTTTCAGCCGTGCGTGTTAGTTTTTCAGTTCGCTCAGACCATATTTCTTCACCAAAATCATGGAAGCCAGCACCAGCTTGTGGTCCTGGGTCTGCAGTTGTGGTATTCGTTCGTGGAAGCTTAGGTTGAGGTATATTTGGATCAGGTAATCCTAGTAGTCGGAATAGGTTGACCATAGCCTCGGCTATTCCTCCTCATCAAAGAGTGCTTCGATATCTTCAGCGCTTAATACCTCATTTATCGATGCTACATTTGGTTCCGTCCCATCGGATTCAATCTGTTCTACATCAATTTCTGTTAGATAATCCACCTTTGTTTTCTTTTCCTCTTTGATTGGTTCAGAAACTGTTTTTTCAACCACACGGTTTGATTTGACTTGCCGCCGTTCTTTGTCTTCGCTGAAAGGATCAAACCCTTCATCATCGAACGCATCATCCATCGATATTTTTTTGAGTTGGCTCATCAGAGGTATATCGTATACTTCTTTCTTCTTTTGAAGGAATAAAAATCCTCCTACTCCGACAATTATAGACACGATAAATATGATGAAAAATGGTGAAGATACCAGTCCGACAACGCTGAATGGTGCTTTTTGAACTTGAATTGTTAGGATCATTGAATCGCTCGCATCGCCATCATTCACAGTCAATTGAACTATGATCGTACCCTCTTCATTGAATACGAGTTCTATGATACTGCCTTCAACATCGATATCATTTGCTGGGTTACCGTCACCATCTGAATCTTTTGCAATATTAAGATCCCATTGATACCTCATATTTTGCATATCAAATACTGAATCGACAGTCCCGTTTGCATTGATGACAAATGACTCTCCAGAAACTGGTTGATAGGTGCTGGTCGTAGCCCTTGCAGTAGGTTTAACGTTCCTGATATCAATTGGGATTGAGACCCACGCTCTTCCTCCATCATCATCAGTTGCGTGAAAGGTTATGTAGTCTGGAGCAGAATTTGAGTCAGGCCAGGATTGTTTTAGGTGTAATGATTCAACATCACAATCATCGGTTTTGTTTCCAATGCTATCCGTATTTTCGTCAGGGTTTATATCGAAACAGGCAGTCATTATCTGAAGGTCATGAGCAGTATCATCTACCATCATTGAAATTTCAATCTCATTATCTTCAGCGGCAGGTAAAGGTTCAGCGAAAGGTCGAATTGTAGGTGCAATATTATTCACTTTGAATGGAACGGTAAGTGTTTCCGCACTCTCTCCATCATCATCAATCACCTGCAATGTCGCAAGGTGTTGCCCGTCTGTTTCAAATATGTGTGTGATTAGGCTCTCTCGCCCGATTTGTATAAATTGTAAATCAGGAATATTTTCTGCATCGGGCGTCCAAATATGTTGTAATGAATCGATGTCATTTTCAGAATCATGAGCGATTCCTCGAATAGTCAATTCCTCTCCTTCATTCACCGTAAACAATCCATAACTATTCGGTTGAAGCCTATTTCCTTGGAAAGTGACTTCAACTTCGGAATTAAATGGTGCAATATTCATCACGTTTACAGTGTACGTTTCAGTTGTAATCGCTCCATCATCATCCATCGCATCTACTTCGACTGTGTAAGTCCCTTCTTCCGTAGGTGTAACGGTACACTTCAGAGCGATAGCACCTTCTTCGCAAGGTGATTTCCATTGTATATCGACGGGAGCTTGTGGATGTTGTGTATCTAGATCAATTCGTTCGGTTAACTCAAATGTAACTCGAGAGAGTACTGGAACATTATCTGATTCTGTACTGATGGTTATTTCTGGGTGCCGATTCAGAATTGTAACAGAAGATTCGGTATAATCTGTATCACTCTCATCATCGGTAACCAGTATCGTAACTAGGAAGATTCCATCATCATCCCAAGAATACTCATGGATACAATCTGGTTCTTCAGAGCCAATCGTGTCACCATTTAATTTCTCGATTGTAAAATAGCAAGAGATGCTTCCACCATCTGGATCCCAAGAGGACAATCCATTGAATACAATCTCATCTAGTGTTAGAGCTTCATTCGGAATTAGCAGAACAGCCTCTGGCAATCTGCCAATGAAAATTGTGAATGACCCTTGGTTATTTGAACGATTTCCATCATTCGTAATCACTTCACCTGGGTCGACTTCGAATAGAATCGATGCATAGCCTGAAAGTTGATTTGCAGGTACAACCCAATCTATTTCTATTCTAGTTTCAGCTAGACTATCGAGACGTGGGACATTTGCTGACGATGTGGCTCCATCTGTACCGGTCACTTCAAGAATCGTAGTTGGTGATTTGATTAAGCCTCGATTTATCACTGGAATACTAAATGTAAGAATATCTCCTGGAATTGCATTGAAACCAATGTCATCATTCAAGGACACTGTTCGAATGCCACGAGTTCTTTCGACGGTAACACCATCAGTATAAGCTATTAAATCGATTTCATGAATGTCAGGATCTATGGTAACCGTCGCTACCCCTATCAAATTTTCACTAGGAATCCAAGCGACGATTCCATGACTACCTAAATCATTGGTAGTAATAGAATCATCAGCTGCATGACCGGTATTGAAAATAATATGAGCACTCCCATTCGCTGCTGTAGTCACGGTCTGAATATTGCCCCCAATTTCATATCGAAATTCAACGTTTTGATTTGATAGAGGATTGCCACCTTGGGACACATTTACCCATGCAGAGATGTCCAGATCTATAGGTGATAGGGGAAACTCTACCTCCACATCAATTTGCTTTGGTCTATTGACCGCGTTGTATGAACTCAGTGAATGAATTGCAGTGAATCCAATTCCTTCAATTGTTTCGGTTTTGATATCGCCACGAATAGCTGGGCAGAACCATTTGTATCCCGTGTCCTCGCCATCACTATTAGTGCTAGAAATATTATAGGATGGAATGCAACCTGAGTAGCCTACTCCCGAAAATCCTTGGCTCATAACCTCCCAATTTGTACTATTACTGTCCACTGTATCACTGGGGATTGTCACATAGTTACTCGAACCGGAATAACTGGTTTCTTGAGTAAAATCTTCATCCCAATTGTCACCAACATAAAGAGGGAAATCATAGCTTTCTAATGGAGGTGAATACTCGTTTAGAACAATTAGTTCAGCAACATTTTGTCTAAGAAAAGTTCTGCAACTTCCGAAGAACACTGGATCGAAGACGAGGTCAAACGTAGCTTCTTGTTCAATGGAAGCGAGATCTGAAGCTCGGACTATCTCTTCAGTATCCATTGTGACAAACAAACATCCATCCGTCCCTTCTAGACTGATGGCTCCGCCGGAATCGTATTCTCCGTGTGATTGTATATTGTAAACCAATGTAGATTTATTGTCCACGGTCATCGTATAGATGTCCGTAACAGTTTTTTGTAATGTTCCTGACATCGATTGGAGGTTCGTGTTGATTCCTGAACTAGCGACGTAATTTACTAGATCCAGATTGCCATTATAATTCCAAATATCGTTGATGTTCCATGATGGGACGTCGACTAAAGATGATGTTTTAGCTTCACCATTCCACTTTAGCGAATCATTTCTCAATTCGTCAGTGCCGATTTCAAAAAATAATCCTGAAAACGATGAAAATATAACAATCGAAGCGAGGAGAATACTTTTGTGAAAGGGAGTATTCATATTCTTCTCGTAGGGCTATCATCAAATGAATCTCACTATGCCTCGTTCCCATGGTAATAAAGAGAATATCATCTATTATTCTCATCTATCTGGCGTGAAAAACTTAGATTTTGCCAGTTGGCAAATCCGAATTATTTCAAATTTTGTTCAAAGCAAGTCTGCTAACTCGTCTTGAATGAACTGCACTGCTTCAAGAATCTCATCCTTGTGGCGAGCACCAGTAATTACCATTTTTCCACTACCGAAAATCAAGCAGACAACCTTTGGGTAATCTATTCGATAAATCAAGCCAGGAAACTGTTCTGGTTCGTACTCAACCTTATCGAAAGGTAAGTGAAAAGTTAGATTATTCAGGTTAAGTTTTCGTGGAAGTGCTGCGAGTGGTTCACCTTCACGGATACCTCGAATTCTGTCATCTTCTTCCTTAACCTCTTCATCGGTTGCAGCACGAAGGCCGCCTCCTTCTAGATCAATGACTCGAGTGTTATTGTCATCCATTCTTGCCATTCCACCATAATCTTCTGGATAGAATAATGAATAGGTTGCGACCATGTTTTGAACTTCAATTTCGATTCTTGAAGGATCCCATGTTTCGATGCCAGCCTTGTTTAGGTCAGCGGTCATGCGCTCGATGCCTGTGTGGATGTTTTGTTCGTTCTTGCCACCGGTGCAAACAGCACGTCCAGAGCGGAACATTAGGATAGCTAGTTTTGGATCTACAACTCGATATACTACTCCTGGAAATTGTTCAGGTTCATATTCACAATTCAACTGAATTGCGATATCTGGCAGATCGAGTTCTTCTGCAACTCGGGTCGATGCGACCACATTCACTACTGTTAGGCGTTCTTCGTCACTAAGCATGGCGTTCGGACTTACATTTCCCTTATAAAGAATAGTTGAACAATAATTGACAAAACAGCACGATTTTACGTTTTTTTATTAGATTAATCGATTAATCGAACGCCTTCAGTTCCAAAGCGAGAAATCAATGGTTTTCCGCCAGCAATTTCGATAGCTTCAGCAACCCTTTTTGGATTATTTGTAAGAGCCACCATACATCCACCACCACCTGCTCCAGTAAGCTTTGCACCGAAGGAGTGTGGCCGAGCTGAGTTTACCAATAAATCAAGTGCAGGACTACTGACTTGAATATTCTGTAATCGTTTATGACAAGCATCCATGGCGATTCCAACCGCTGGTAAATTTCCTGCTGCGAGAGCGGCTAACCCTGCATTTGTAATATTGGCAATCGCCAACATGTCTTCTTTGTGAGCTGGTTCTTTTTCCAATAGGTCTGCTACTCCTGCAACCATTTTTCCAGTAGGCGAACCTTTTCCTGTGAATCCCAGTACCAACCATGCTTCGGCGAGATTTGGATGTAATTCCGCAGAATGTATTGACCAATTTCTCTCGCCCTCAGGGGTTATTAATTCAGCATCAAATCTATGATTAATTCCTTTAAGTCGTTCTCCAGATACGACTACCGAACCTCCCAATGCACTGGCAGCAGTATCTGTTGGACTAGCTCTTCCCTCTTGTGCAATCGCTTCTGCAGAATGACTTATTCTTGCTAATTTTATTGCATCAACAGTACCACTAGGATCAATCAATTCTTGCAAAGCTGCACCCATTGCATTGGATAATGCTGCACTTGATCCGAGGCCTGCTGCTGGAAATAATGTTGAATTAATATCTATTTTTAATGGGGATCCATCATATTCGAAAACATTTGTTATTATATGTTTGATATGTGGATGACGTGATGGCTCGAAATTCATTCCATCAAGAACCCATCTTTCAGATTCTTCCAATCTAACCTCAACTCCTGCTTCGATGGCAACAGCAACAGCTGGATGGCCATAGACGACTGCATGTTCACCGAACAGGATGCATTTTCCGGGGGCGAAGGCACGGACCATGTCATCTGGTGGGGGTGTTGAGGAAATGAGGGTTGGGGATTATGAGACTCTTTGGGAACTGTATCGGCGGTTGATTGAAGGGTTAGTTTCTCTTCGCTTAGTTTGACGCGCTTAGTCGTCGGAGGAGTTTATCAAAATGGAACATCCTCTTTTGTTAGAATATGGTCCTTTTTCGGGTTGGCTAATCCTTCTAATTATAGGGGGAGGGTCGATTATATTCTTTCTCTATCAAGTCATTCTCGCGACTAGATTAGTAATGTTGGGGGCTCCCGATAACCGGTTCGATTCTTGGGGTGTGCGAATCAAAGAATTATTAGTAGGCTGGCTTGGTCAAAAGAAGGTTTTACGAGATCGAGTTGCAGGTGTAATGCATGTTCTCATGTTTTGGGGATTTTTGATGCTATCGACTGATATGCTAGATTTAGCAACAGCGAATTTCTTCTCTAATAACATCCTCCCTGAAATCCTAAACAATCCATGGAATGGAATTGTCGAACTCGGTTATACGTCTGCACTAATCGGTGCCACGGCCGCACTCATCCGTCGTACCATCTTCACTCCTGAGAAGTTGAAAAAGGAATCTCAGTTGGAAGGCAATTTCATACTTTTCTTGATTTTGACGATTACGACGACTTCTTTCATAGTTGAATCAGTCGAATCGCCTTCAGCAACCTGGGAGCCTATTGGAAATTGGGTTGCTGGAACTTCGTTGACAAATTTTGCCATCATTGCTTATTGGGCTCACATGTTAGCAATTTGTAGTTTTTTGATTCTAATTCCAATGTCAAAACACATGCATTTAGTCATGGCAGTTCCTAATGTATTCTTTCATGATACCGAACCGATGGCTAAAATGCGGCCGCTTGCAATCGATGATGAAGGTAAGGCAATTCCATTGGATGAATTAGATATCGATGCTTTTGGAGTTAGCACTTTCGATCAATATACTTGGAGGCAAATCATCGATGGATGGTCCTGTACTTCTTGCGCACGTTGCCAGGATGTTTGTCCTGCATATGCTTCTGGGAAAGGGCTGAACCCGATGCAAATTGTCAAAGATGTGCGTGATTATGCCAATGATTACGCACCCATCCTGCTGAAAGGTGATCAACCCGAAGAAACGATGCTCGCACGAATAACAGAAGAAGCGGTTTGGGCTTGTACTACTTGCCATGCTTGTGTCGATGTGTGTCCACTTTACATCGAACATGTCCCTAAACTCACCGATCTCCGCCGTAATGCAATGATGGAGACGATGGAATACCCTGAAGAATTGAATGTGGCGATGGGTAATTTGGAGGCGGCTTCAAATCCATATGGATTTGGTGAACATGAGCGTGGTGATTGGGCTAAGGATCTCGATGTGAAAGTAGGCGAACCTGCTGAGTATATCTATTTCGTTGGTTGCGCAGCGAGTTTCGATGAGCGAAATCAAAAGGTCGCTCGCGCAACTATCGGTTTGCTGAAAGAAGCTGGGCTGGATGTTGGGATCCTTGGAATGAGAGAAGGATGTTCAGGTGATCCTGCCCGACGATCAGGTAACGAATATCTTTTCCAAATGCTTGCAGAAACAAATATTGCAACATTTGAAGAACTCGGTGTGAAGAGAATAATTACTGCTTGTCCACATTGTTTCCATACAATTGGAAAAGAATATGGTGATTATGGGGCAGATGATTTAGAAATCTTCCATCACACAGAAATAATGGCAAAATTACAATCGGAAGGTAAGTTGCCAGAACTTGATAAAAATGGTAAGAGTATAACATTCCATGACCCTTGTTACCTCGGACGAATAGGCGATGTTGTCGATGAACCACGAGCAGTTCTTGGTGGAGTAGACGTCGAAATTGAGCGTCACGGAAAAGATTCTTTCTGTTGTGGCGCTGGTGGCGCTCAGATGTGGATGGAAGAAGACGCCGACAAACGAGTCAACAAAATTCGAGCAGAGGAAATTGCAGCAACCGGCTGCGATACTGTAGCAATCGGCTGTCCATTTTGTTCAATTATGGTGAAAGATGGTTTGGATACTGTTGGAGCCGAAATGGATGTGAAAGATATCGCAGAACTATTGTGGGAACAAATTGTTGAGCGAGATAAGGAGATTCATACTGCAGTAGAATCTACTTCAATTGAATCGTGACCGTCAAATACTAGCTGGCACCAGCCGATGTCATGACAGACCTAACCAAAGCAATTCGCCCAGTCGCTGGAACAATATTTGCTCTTACATTATTTCAAGGTGCAATTGGTTGGGAATTACTCAGTGGTACTGATATGGGACATTCACATACTGCGTATCTGATTACTGTTCTTGCAATCGCACTCCCAGTTATAGTAATTCAATCTGGAATTGAAAATAAATCAGTAAAAGGCAATGCTTTCGCAGTTGCTGGTATATCGGTGATTCAACTCTGTGTTGGATTATTTATGATGCCAGATTTCGGCTGGCTCCATCTACCATTGGCAATGATGCTAGCAGCTCACACATTCGCAGTACTCATCTCAATGAAACATGCTTAACGATTGGAGGTAATACAATTGATTCCATTAATCGGAATAACTACATCGATTAATTCGGTCCAATATGAGGTTGGAAATCAATCGGTTGTCATGTTACCTGCCAATTATCCCAACGCAGTTCACAAGGCCGGTGGAATTGCATTATTATTGGTCGAGGGAGATGAACTTGAGGAAGTCCTCGACATTTTGGATGGAATCATTTTTTCAGGAGGTCGAGATATTGACCCTATCCTCTACGGGCAAGAGGGTGTAGACCAAACGAAGGATGTTAGGGGAACTCAAGATGAGTGGGAAATCAATTTATTGAGAGGTGCTATTGAGCGCGACTTGCCAATATTATGCACTTGCAGAGGTCATCAATTACTCTGCATTGAAAGAGGTGGAGAACTTCATCAACATCTACCGGAGACCAAAGGATTCGAAAATCATGGTGCAACTGGAGGAAAATGGTCAAATCATCAAGTAAACCTAGAAAAAGGGTCGATTCTTGAGGAATTATTAGGTACAGAAATTATGGTTAATTCTGGCCATCACCAAGGTGTTTCCAATGCGGGCGACCTAGCCGTGGTCGGTAGAACTGACGATGGTTTGATTGAAGCAGTTGAACTCAAAGGAATGACTTTTTTGATTTCTACTCAATGGCATCCTGAGATGACTAGTCAAGATGAGATATTTACGGCTCTAATAACTGCTGCAGGAAACTGAATTAAGGTTTATTTAATTTAGTTATTCGTTTACGCGATATGATATGACTACCGCAGTTCGAGCCCCAATCATTGGGATTACAACTCCTGCACGTCAAACAAAATGGGCGAATTGGGATCTTCATGCGATTGTCTTACCAACAACATATCCCAAGATGATAAGAAAATGTGGGGGCAATCCATTATTGATACCACCCGGGGGTGATGTGAGCATTCTCGATTGCCTCGATGCATTGGTAGTGGCAGGGGGTCCGGATATCGACCCAGAATTGTACGGACAGGTTGCAGGTGAATTTTCAGATGATATCTATCCTGAACAGGATGAATCTGAAATCGCTTTAATCAAAGGAGCGATTGAGAGAGAAATTCCTCTTCTGGGCGTGTGTCGAGGGTTCCAAATGATGTGTATCCTCGCAGGTGGAAGTATACATCAACATTTACCTAAAACTCAAGGATTTGAAAATCATGGTGGCTGGAATGGAGTAGTGAGTGAACACGGTGTAGAGGTGGTAGAAGGCTCTCATCTTTGTAAAATTCTTGGGAAAAGTGTGACGGCGAACTCGACTCACCATCAAGGGGTGAGCGATGCTGGTAGTTTGACGATTTCTGGCTACTCTTCACATGATGGATTAATCGAAGCTGTGGAAATGCCAAATCATAAATTTTGTATTGGAGTTCAATGGCATCCTGAACGGATTGACCATCATGAATTGTATAAAGCACTCATTGATGCAGCGCGAAGTTCATGATGGGCACGCGCTGAGAAACGATTGAGAATATGGCGCTGAGAGTCTACGACACGCGTTCGCGCTCTAAGCGTGAGTTTAATTCGATAGTATCTGGAAAGGTTAGTCTCTATGCTTGTGGTATCACTCCGTACTCTCCATCTCACCTTGGGCACGCTCGCCAAGCCATTGCTTTCGATGTCATAACTCGCTGGCTTCGTCATTCGGGATATGATGTGAATTATGTAACTAATTTCACCGACATTGATGACAAAATCATCAATGTTGCGAACGCCGAAGGTGTTGATTTCTCTATTGTCGCTGAAAGAAATATCGCAGATTACTACGAGGTTATGGATGCGATGAATGTTCTACGTGCCGACGATTACCCTCGAGTGACCGGCACGATTCCAGAAATCATCGAAATGGTAGAACAGCTTGTTGAAAAAGGCCATGCTTATGTTGAGGGTGATGGAGTTTACTTTGAGATTGATACCGCGCCAGAAAAGTATGGGCAATTAACTGGTCAAACTCTAGATATGGTTCGAGCCGGTGCTGGTGGACGGGTTGATGGAACCGGCTCGGGTAAGCGAGATCATCGTGATTTTGCATTGTGGAAATTAGCGAAGTCAGGCGAACCCTCTTGGGAAAGTCCTTGGGGACAGGGTCGACCTGGTTGGCATATCGAGTGTTCAGCAATGTCACTCAAGCATCTCGGTGAGACTTTTGATATTCATGGCGGCGGTTCAGATCTTCTTTTCCCACATCACGAGGCGGAGATTTTTCAATCGGAATGCTGCCTTGGAATCGAGCCGGTAGTCAAGTATTGGATTCACAATGGTATGATAAATGTCGACGGCGAAAAAATGTCGAAATCACTTGGAAATTTTTGGACTATTCGTGATACATTTGAACACGTCAGTCCACTTGAATTGAGGTATTCTCTTCTCAATGCCCCTTATCGTCAACCTGTCGAATTCAATATGGCAATGCTTGAAGAATCCCAGAAACATTACCAGCGGATGATAGCAATTTATGGTAAAGCGCTGGTCGCTACTGGAAGTGGTGATTGGAATGGTTTCAGCACACTTGAGGCTGCAGCAGAAAACTTCACTGCAGGGATGAATGATGATTTCAATACTCGAACTGCAATGGTCGAAGTTCAATCAATTGTTCGAGAGCTACAATCTTTATTTGCAGATAATAATGATGATAATTTCATCGCTGCTGGCGTGGGTTGGTTAACTGAATTTGCTGGCGAAATTTTAGGTTTGCTTCCAGATGAAGAAACAACCCGCTCAATGGTCGCTGAAGATAATACTGCAAGAACTGAATTAGAAATGATTGTTGAGCCGTTGCTGGTGGAGCGAAGCTTGGCTCGGGATTCAAAAAATTGGGCTCGAGCCGATGAAATTAGAAACGAATTAAGTGCTCTTGGCGTGAAAGTAAAAGATGGACCCGATGGGCCAGTTTGGGAATTAAAATAATCACCAAAAATACCCAGAGAATGCAAAATTCCATTTTGCGAGAATCATCGACGCACCAATTACAGCGATGGCTCCAGGTATGAGGTAGTCGTATTGACTTCTGGCGTTGCTTAATACTCCGAGTTCCGAGCCTCGCTCGAGGTAACTTCTGAATCCCGGAGAGTCTCGACCTTTCACTTGTAGAACTGCAGATTTACGTGTTAAGTCCTTGTAAGGTTCGATATTTTCATGCTGAAATTCTATATTATCTCGGTTGCTGACTTCCCCTGTTAGATAGATGGGGTCACCAATTTTCAAACCAAATAGAGTCCAACGATGTCTACGTACATCTCCACTAGTCATTAGATTGAGGATTAATCCTCTATAACTCAGATCATTCCGACATTCCCACTGAATGAGGTGTTGACCTAGTTCGATTCTATTACTTTTCCATGATCCTGGACGTACTACAATTCCGCCGGTTCCATCATTCAGCACAAAATTCCGAACATCTTTTTTTTGCCGTACCAATTCCCAACTACATTCTTCCCTCGTTCCGCCATCCCCATCCGAAACCCGTCGACAAATGTAGACCTCATATGTCCAATGTGACATATAGAGGTCGTCGACGACCTTGGAAGGATCATTGTCAACAGTGATGGTCATTGGGTCGGCAAGATGTTTTCTAACCTGACCCACTAATTCTGCATTACCTATGGCGACTGAACGAATTAATGATGTAGGTACACCAATTATCGTATTAACTCGTTTCCATCGTGTAATACTATAACCGAGCCAAATTATTGAGATTAAACCAAGTCCGTAAGTAATGCGAGGATCAGCAGGAAAATATCCTTCTAATTCTGGAGAACTAGCCCATGAAGGTTTGTCTAATCCAGAATCACTCATATCTTTACAATGCGATAATGGATTTCCGTCATCATCCTCTCCTCCGACTAAGAGGATTGGAATTATTTCTCCATTCTGGCACTCCCAACCATTTGTGCTAAAATCAGCAATAGCATAACCTGCCATTATCAGCATTATCGATACGAGAGTTAAACTAATTCCATAGGTAGAAATGGTTGCGGGTTTAGGTGTTCCAATTATTGTCGGATGTTCAGCAATAATACCCCCTTCATCTTTTGAGTAAGGATTTTCATTGTACCAATGTTCTTCGCCTGGAGATTCGAAAACCCATCCTCTATCGTCGGTAGATGGGATATTTATCGTCGCCGAATTCCAAAAATTCTCTAATTCAATTCCTCCGGCTTCTTGTCGTCGGATATAATCTCTAGGAGGTGCGTTCTTTCTGATATTATGCAATTTATTCGATAATTCGGTTGGAGATGTAAAAGTAAGGATTAGACCACAAATGATGCATATGAATGCAGGTATCAAAAATATAATCCAGGAATTAGTACCGATTAAGTCAAATGCACCACTTGAAAATAAGAATCCAATAATCATCCCTAGCCATGCGATGCTCCATGCAAAAATTCTGATTATGGAAATAAAGGTCTGTTGAAATCCATTTCTTTTGAAGGGGGGGACTGAAATGTCGAGAAAGCCAGCATCCAATTCAAGAGCTGGCGAATCCTGTCCAAGCATGAGGTTGACTGATTGGTCATGATGATGAACTTTAGGACGAATTTCATTCTTCGCGATTCAAATTGTTGTAAACGATTGTCAATGACCCGATTAGTATCATCCCTGCAACTAAGAAGGCAACATAATAGAAAGCCCCCCCCCTCAATGATGAAGGTTCAGGTTCAGGTTCAGGTTGGGGTTCTACATCATCGATATCGTTGAAAGACCATGCTGCTTTACAGGTTACTTGAATTGGAAATGTTCCAGCATCATCACAGAGGTGAGATGGGACTGCAAGCGCATCACCGACATCTAAGTTACAGTATGAACCACCAGAATCTATGCATTCTTCAGTCGGTTGCATTACTACTAAAATTGAGCCACAGAGAAGTTCCTTTTCAATCGGAACAAGAGGTACATCATTGTCGGAAAGGATCTGTCTGTCTGTTTCACATATTTCGAAGTGGATTCCTTCTTCAATTGTGGTAGGATGTGGAAGTGAGCCGCCTCGAGGACCATAGGTTTCCCAAATAATTGGTAAAACAGGTGGTTCGATGACCGTCCCTGTTCCTTCACCAGTTCCTGGATCAATTGGTTCAGCGCCACTAACCGAACCACCAATACGATGGCCATCATCATTGAGTTGGATATCATAATAATCTCCGAAGAGATCAATTGTTCGTCCTTGTTGGAAAGTTTCTGAGCGATTTAGAACATCAAAATAGCGGTCATCACCGAGGGTATACCATTTTTCCATAACCGCAGGTGTTGCTAAGTTTGACATGCAGTTTTCAATATTCGAAATCATGCTAGCGAGAGTCTTTTCGCCTCCTTCAATTCCAGCGTAAGTGACATCTACAGCCTTCGTATAGCCAGGTGCTTGAACAATCTCAGCATCCTCTATTAGAGCTTGCATTACATCAACATCTCCCCAAATTGGCATGCCACCGACGACCACCAAACGTACATCGGAATCTACCGAATTAAGCAGATTTCTGTATGGGTCAACCTCGAACGAATCGAGAATGAGAAGGTCGGCAGCTAGACCTGGTTGAATCCTACCGACTTGAGCGGTCCAATTTACTTCATCAACAGGATTTGTCGTAATCATTTGAACCATTTCAAAATCGGTGAAAATATTTCCGAGGACATTTGTGTCCCACCAATCGGCGACCTTAATTTCATGCAAGACATTTTTTGCACCCGATGGTGCCCAATCTGGTGCCACAGAAATGCTGACTCCAGCAGCTTTGGCTGCTGCGATGTCTGCAGTATCACCGTAAAGGAGTAAATTCGACATTGGTGACCAAACCAAAGAAGCTCCAACGCTAGCCATTATCTCAAATTCATTCGAAGTAAGGGCAGTGCCATGAATGATGACTAACTCATCGATTATTAGATCGTTATTTACTAGAGCATCAAATTCTGCTCGTGAAGGCTCATCGATACCTTCAGCGAGATGAACTAACCAAGCATCGAGGTCACCATCTGCCAAGGCAGATTTGATGTGAGAACCAGAATAATCATCCGGGAACCAACTTCCTCCGACACGAGTTTCGATTCTATCCTTACCAAAATTATACTGTTCTACATTTCGAGCTAGAATTGAATCGAATGTAGCAGTATCCTGTGAAGTTGAACCTTGAATAGCAGTTGTACCACCAGATATCGAGCGGACTTCAGCGAATTTCATAGCTTCAGATATCAGGTCACAACCGTCACTTCCACCGTCGTTAACGCCGTTTTCTACAATAGTAATCGAATCTTTGTAGTAATCTTCAGTGCGCCATTCATAGCGATTATCCCAACCATTTGTACCATGATCCCATAGTGGTATGAAATTATAATGTGGATGATTATGAATGTCGATCAATCCCGGATATATTACACCACTAGTTTCGATAATAATTTCGACTCCTTCTGCGATATCAGGAGTTAAGTCGTCAGAACTCCAAACCGCTTCAATGATTCCATTAGTAACCAATACTTGACCATCCTCTATTATTGAATTTTCAGCAATCATAGTTACAATCTTGCCCTGTAAAATGTATGATCCTGAATGTATGTGATCTCTGACTGGATAACATGTTCCCTGCAAGTGATTAATTCCAACCCATGGCTGGTCGTTAGCACCACCAGGAGTTGGGCCATCTGCGATTTTTCCCCATGACCCATTTGCATCATATCCGTAAGGTATGCCATAATCGGAATCTTCTCCAGGATATGTGACCGAATCAAGAACACTCATGCTGCTATCGTAAATTGTGATTGAGTCCCCATCCCAAAAATCGAAATCAATCTGTGTGTTTGATCTGAAAAATGTTACATAAGCACCTGGCTGAATAATAGTGTCCCAACCAATTGAACAGGCCGGAGAACCAGCATTTGCTGCATCGTCAATCCAAAATCCTCCAAGATCAATCGCAGCTGATGTTGGATTGAAAATTTCTAAAAATTGATTTGAATATTTGCCAATCTGCCCATCACCATTCCAATCGATTCCACCGTATTCTTCACTACTAGGTGATACATAAATTTCATTGATAATCACAGATGTAGGATTTCCTTCCTCTGCTTGAATTACCTGTAAAGGTGAAAATATTGATATCAACATCAGGAGTATTATCGAGGCGGCTAGTGAGCGCATTAAGGTGGCGGTATAGTGAAAGCATATTGAATCTATCAGGTTCAATGTTGAATGACAACGGTGCGAAGCACCGATAAGTCGCCATTACACGGGGTTAATCGTGACGGACTATCAACCTCGCCAGACTGTCCTAGCGGCAATGATGGTTCTCAGCATGTCCTTGGCAGGATGTTTCGGCGGAGATGAGACTAATCTTCATTCAGATTTTATTTGGGATGAGGACCTGAATTATGTCGATGACCCATTGACGCATGAAGATTCTAGAGTGTTCATCGTCGGCGATCCGATGAATAATTTGACTTGGGGAAATGCGTCTTGGGCTGTTTTCGGAAATGAAGAAGGTGGCAATTGCTGTGAACACTATTTGGCGGGGACCAAGGAGGGATGGATACTGAATTTTGGTGGAGAGTATCCGACTTGGTCAGAAGACCGAGGGCATACATGGAATGAATACCTCCCGAGTATTTTTTCACAAATTGGTTGTAGAGAACCTAAGCCAACCGTGCCAGGGCAAGAAGGATTAGGAGAGGGTAGTATTGTTCAGGCGACAAATGGTGATTTGATTTCTATGGGCTGGTTCCCATATCCAAGCACCAGTGGTGCAGACCAATTCTACGCATTCTTTTACGATGCAGAAGATCAAGCTTGGTCTTGGTGTTTTAATCGAACACCTGAACCATTTTACGATCGTTCATGGCAGGTTGAAGTAATTGGACCAATCAATGGTGGAATTTATGGAAATGGGCCATGGGCAAGTATTGTCATCTCGAATTTTTGGCATCAAGTTCAGAATATTGGTGGACAAATTTCGACTGATGGATTAAATTACGATTTCTTTTCTTTTCCAGATCGCGATGCGAATTTAGATGTAATCGAAGTGGATTTGACAGCAATTGATTTGGGGCCGGAATGGGATTATACAAAACCACACAAGGAAATGAGATCATTCCCTGTGCCTTCGGGTGGACTGTACTTTCCAAATTACTTCCTTGACGGCACCGATGCATTCCTTGACACTTCACTAAATTGGTGGGGTGCAACTACATTGAATGGTTCTACTCTACCTTCTGAATATTGTTCACTTGATTCTTCAACAGCACTTCACTGCTTTGAGTCAATGCCTAGTGGTGTTGGAATAACGCATTACGTTTCATGGGATGGTGGCGAGACTTGGGATTGGCAAGATTATAATTTGACAGATTCTGCAACGGAACTTGAAGAATGGGAATGGCATTCAAGCGGAGTTCATGATTTGATGGTATTGAATATTCGATATCAGAGTTCAGAAGGTCCAGATGTTGATTTGTCTTACCATATTCGTGGATTTTCTGAATCTTTAATTCCAGATCAAAAAACATACATCGGACTTGGAGATTTAGATTCAACATCTGGCGCGGGTGCAGACATCAGATTCGATTTCGCCAGCATGGGTATATTACCAGATGGTGGTGCATTCATCGCCTACCATGATTCTTCGGATCCAGATCCGTTATTTGCAGTCGAACTACTCCTTCCAACTAAATATAGTTTGGAATCAATTTGAGAGAGGTGGATGGAATGTCTGAATTACTCAACAATAAACTGTACGTCGATGCCATCTACTGAAAATGCGGATGCAGCTTTCGGAGATTCTCCATCATTCATCGAGCCTATCGATGTTCTCGTTTCGCTCTGAACTCTCAACCAATCAGATTCAGCTAGTTCCTGACCATCAATCCAAATCGACAAAGAAATTGTCGCTTCGACATCTAAATCGAGGTCTTTTCGCTTTGCTTGAACTCGACGAATAATATCGCGACCGAGTCCTTTTGAGAGGAGGACCTCGTCTAGGCTGAGGTCGAGAACCAATGAAACATCTCCTACATCTTCATCTGAAATTGTTGAAGCAGCATAGCCATCCTGTTCAACGCGACGAATTTCAATGTCTTCTATGGTAATTTCATATCCGGCGAAGAAGCAAATCCCTGAATCAATTTCGAGCAAGACCGTATCTGAGTCTGCCTCTGCAAACAATGCTAGAACGGACGGTAAATCCTGTCGGCATTTCTTTCCAAGAGTTTTGCGATTTGGTAGAACTTCAATACGCTGAAATCGATCCAAATCATTCTCGGTCGTAAGAGACTCAACGTTCAATTCCTCTGCTAGGATGTCGTGGAATTCAGAGATATCTGGACCTCCAACTATCCATCCTGATTTACATGGTAGGCGTTGGCGTCGACTTGATTCAACGCGAATTCGCCGTCCGGTTTCAGCTAAGGTGCGAACTAAAGCCATCTCTTGCTCAAGTCCGTAATTCATCGGTGGGAGGGTGCTTTCAACAAGGTCTGAACCAACTGGCCAGTCCGTCAAATGAACTGAAAATCCAGTCAAATCTCGATGAATTTTGTCAACCATGAATGGTGCAACAGGTGCCATCAATTTACAGACGGTGATTAGAACTTCATGAAGAGTAAATTGACAAGCACGTTTATCGGTTGAATCATCATCATCCCAAAGTCGTCGGCGACTTCGGCGAACGTACCAGTTCGACAAATCATTTACAACAAAATCTTCCAAATCTCTTCCAGCTTTGTGGAAATCCCATGAAACGAATTGCTCATGATATGATTGCGCAACGGTATGTAATCGTGATAGAATCCATCTGTCCAAACCACTTCGTTGAGAAATAGGAATAAATGTACTTTCATCCTCTGAATCGAAGCCATCGAGAGCGGCATAATCTGAATGGAACTTGTGTACATTCCATAATGTCAAAAACATCTTTGCATAAGTTTCGCGAACTCCATTCGAATCAAAATTCGTTGAATTCCAAGGTGCGCTTTGTGTCATCATGTACCAGCGTACTGCATCGGCACCTTCACGATTGAAATGGTCCCAAGGATCGATAGTATTACCACGAGTCTTACTCATTTTCTTTCCTTCTTTATCCATTATTAGGCCAAGAGAAAGGCAACGTTTGTAAGCTAAATTATCGAAAACAGTTGTTGAAACTGCAAGTTGGGAATAGAACCAACCACGGGTTTGGTCAACTCCCTCACAGATGTAGTCAACAGGGAATGAGTTGGAAAATTTATCTTCATTTTCGAATGGATAATGCCATTGGGCAAAGCTAGCACAACCCGAATCGAACCAACAATCCATTACATATGGTTCACGAATCATTTCACCTGAACACCCTTTGCTCGGGCAATGCAGTTTGACTTCGTCAACATATGGTCTGTGGAGTTCAGGTGGGGTTGGAGAATCTGCAGTTTTCATATCCAGCATTTCTTGAATTGAACCAATACAATGCTCTCCATTACAGTCTGGACAAATCCAAACTGGGAGTGGGGTCCCCCAATATCTCTCGCGACTAATTGCCCAATCCTTGATGTTACGTAACCATTCACCGAATCTACCGGTTCCTACCCATTCAGGGGCCCATTCGACCTTATCGTTTAGTTCTAAAATTCGGTCTTTAACAGCAGTCATTTTTACAAACCAACTATCCATTGCATAGTAGAGTAGCGGATGTTCGGTCCGCCAGCAATGAGGGTAATCGTGAGTATAAATTTGCTCACGATAAAGTAGATTTTCTGCTGCGAGCAAGTCAATAATTTCAGAATCACAGTCTTTGACATATTTTCCATCCAATTCTGGGTGAACCCCAGAAACAAAGTTTCCATCCATGCCAACGGTATGCTGTGCAGGGAATCCTTTCTCCATACCGAGATTGTAATCATCTTCTCCATACATCACCGCAGTATGGACAACACCAGTTCCATCGGTCGTTGTTACGAAATCAGCACCGACGATGATCCATGCAGATTCAGAATCACCGACTTCAATCGCATTTGGGAACAGAGGTTCGTATGATTTACCAACTAATTCTGAACCCTTGAATTCTTCAATCACCTCAACATGGTGTCGTAATACGGAATTAAGTAAATCGGATGCTAGAATTAATTCTTCTCCGATTGCAGCACCGCCACGTCCATCCCACGAATCTGAAGGCGCTGCAGTGACACGGACTCGTGAGTATTTCACCTCTGGTCCAACTGCGAGTCCGACATTTCCTGGAAGTGTCCAAGGAGTGGTTGTCCAAGCGAGAATCGAAGCATCATCATCGACGAGATTGAATTTGATAAAAACAGAGGGTTCAGCCACTTCTTTGTAGCCTAAAGCGACCTCGTGACTGGAATAACTCGTTCCAGTTTGGGGGCAGTAGGGTAGTACTTTATGTCCGCGAAAGAGTAGGCCTTTGTCGAACATTTGTTTGAGTGACCACCATGTTGATTCGATGTAATTATCATGAAAAGTGACGTAAGGATCTTCCATATCAATCCAGAATGCCATACGATCGCTCATCTCACGCCAAGCCTGCTCGTAAGTCCAAACACTTTCCTTACACTTCTGGTTGAAAGCCTCCATTCCATAGGCTTCAATTTCTTCATTGGACATCAGATTCAGTTGTTTCTGCACTTCGATTTCAACTGGCAAACCATGGGTGTCCCAGCCCCCTTTTCGCTCGACGATATGCCCTTCCATAGTTTTCCATCGGCAAACCATATCTTTGTACAATCGCGATAATACATGATGGATTCCAGGCCTGCCATTTGCAGTCGGTGGGCCTTCAAGGAAGGTGAACGGACTGGCGCCGGCACGGCGCTTCTCAATGGACTGAGCGAAGGTTTTCTCATCGCTCCATTTGTCCATAAGATGCTTTTCGAGAGCAACCACATCGAGGTTGCCGACTGAATTAGGCACGGCCATGTAGGTTGCGAGCCGAGATTATGTCTTGAACTTGACCGGCTCGCCCAAAGGGCGAAGGATTTCTTTACGAGAATTAATAACACTCCGTTGTCACCAATGACCATGGTGGATACGATAACATTCTCAGTTGGGGGGATGACCTGTGAAGGATGTTCGGGAAGGGTTCGAGATGGTCTACTATCGGTGAACGGTGTTTTATCTGCTGAAGTATCTCACGAAACTGGAACTGCTGTTGTTCAACATGATAACATTTCGAAAGATTTGTTGAGCGGTGCGGTAAAGGCGATTGGATACACAGTCGATGGCGAAGGTGATGAATTTCATTGGAAAGATGGTGGCGTCTGGCGTCAATCTGCAAGCAACACCAAATGGTGTTTGATTGGATGTTCCATCGGTGAATTTGGAACTCTGGGGTACTACGAATGGGCAGGTTGGCCACTGGAGGTTTCTATGGGGACAACTCTGTTTATTTTCCTTGCAATTTTGCCGATTATTAATGGATTAATCACTAGTGTTGCTTTAGAAACATCATTGTTAATGAGGGGTCAAATGGATTTCAATAATGCTCTGAAAACCGCACTAGGAATGTCATTTATTGGAATGATTGCAATGGAACTCGCCATGGAAGCTACTGATTGGTTGCTAACCGGGAATATAGGAATGACTTGGTGGGTAATTCCTCCAATGTTAATTGCGGGTTTTCTTACTCCATGGCCATACAATTATTGGCGTTTGAAGAAGTACGGTATGGCTTGCCACTAGTTACTCTTGGTAAGGTTCAATGCTAGTCTTGAGTTCCATACCACATGGGCGAGGTCATGGCGGAAGATTGGCATGAACTAGAACGTCGTATTGTAGATTGGCTTAGAGAATACGCCAACAATAATCAAATCACTAGTCTAGTGGTTGGAGTTTCTGGGGGTATCGATTCAGCAGTAACCTCTGCCTTATGCGCTAAAACAGGATTGAATACAATAGTCCTAAGTATGCCAATTCATCAAGAAAAATCACAATCAAATCTTGCTGATATGCAAATTGAATGGTTAAAATCAAAGTGGGATAATGTTGAAAGTCATTTGATAGACCTTAGTAGGACTTATGATACGTATAGTCAATATGATTTATCCAAACAAATTTTGTCAGATTTATCTTTAGCGAATACAAGAGCTAGGATACGGATGACTACTTTGTATGCCATTGCGGGTTCTAACAATGGCATAGTCGTCGGAACAGGAAATAAGGTTGAGGACTTTGGAGTAGGCTTCTTCACTAAGTATGGTGATGGAGGAGTTGATATTTCTCCTATTGCCGATTTGTATAAATCAGAGGTCTACTCCTTAGCAGAGTCATTAGGCGTAATTCCTGAAATTCAGGACGCATCTCCTACTGACGGCCTGTGGGATGATGGTAGAACCGATGAAGATCAAATAGGTGCTACATATGAAGAATTGGAGTGGGTAATGAAAGAAATTTCAAAACCATCTAATGCAAAACTCACTAAAAGACAATCGGAAGTTATGGAAAAATATCTGAAACTTAACCTGATGAATTCTCATAAAATGCACCCTATCCCTATTTTTAAAAATACAAAACGATAATTCTTAGTTTCATATGATATAGTTTGAAGGTGCGAGATATGAGTATGCAGAGATGTGGTGAAGATGAAGTCCTTGCAGCTATTGAGGACGATGAAAAAATCAGCCTTATTTTAGTTAAGAGAGATGCCACATCGATTAAACTTACAAAAATTATTTCTTATGCTGAAAAATCTGATATTAAAATCATTCATGGGTCTGAAAATGATTTATGGCGGATGGCTGTAAACAACTCAGATACGACACCGGATGTTCTGGCTCTCGTCGGCAGAAATCCCTCAGCATCTTTCGATGAAATTTTACAAGATGGTGGGTTGATTTGGTTACTTGCTGGAGCTGCGTATCCAGTTAATATTGGATTTTGTATCAGAACTGCAGAAGTATCTGGCGCAACTGCAGTTCTAATCGATGCACAGATGAATAATGCAGACAGAAGCGCATCCAAACGTGCTTCAATGAAAGCTCATCGATTTATTCCAGTACATTGGATCGATGGTATTGAAGCAATCAATGAAGCAAAAGAAGCTGGTTTTCGCATAATTGCGGTAGAAGATGTTGGCAAATCTACTCCCTGGGAGGTAGATATGACAGGAGATGTAATTTTGATTGTAGGTGGTGAAAAATATGGGATTTCAGATGAAATTATCCGATTAGCAGATGAATGTGTCCGAATTCCAATGACTGGATTTGTCCCATCTTTCAATTTACAAGCGCCACTCAGTGCGGTCGCGATAGAAGCTCAGCGCCAACGAAATCAGTGAAGACCGATATCGCCTGCAGCGAGAATGATACCATACATTATCGTAGCACCAAGGAGCACATTGACCAGTGCAGATCGACCGGTTTCAGGATTATGCACGTCAGGTAGAACATCAACGGTCGCAACATAGAGGAATGTTCCGCCACTGAATAGCATCATCAAACCAAGAATAAAAACTTCAATATCTTGCATCATTGTGAAGGCTATAATTATCATTAATGGGGTTGCTAACGAGAAAATTAACACATCCCGAAAAGCTAATTTTCTGTCGCCTCTTTCATGTAGGCTGAATGCTCCAACGCTTAATGAAGTTGGGAATTTATGGGATAAAACAGCGATTAATACCAACATCGTAACTCCGTTACTGGCACTCGATGCCGCCGCGCCGATAACCAAACCATCGGTTGCGGCGTGAATTGTCAAACCGATTATTGCCATTATAGGACTTTCAGGATGATGGACGTGTTCATGGCCGTGTGAATGGGTGTGGTCGTGATGTTCTTCATGAACTGCGTGGCCTATACCCGTCCCTTCTAAAATCAACATAAACAAGAATCCAGCGAGGACAGCACCACCAGTAGTAATGCCAACCCCAATCTCTTGTCCTGCGATATGAAATCCTTCTGGAATGACGATTAGTAGTGCTGATGCGATTAAAATTCCTGAAGCAATTCCTGTGGTTCTTTGTAAATCTATGAAATTTGTGAATTTTCTCTGAAGTGGAATAATTCCAGCAATTAGAGAAATTATCAAAGTTAGCGCCGCTAAATCGTAGGGCGTAGGCACCATCTTATACGCTCCGTGAACAACTCCCCTTCTCAACTTGACGAATTTTGTAGTGGAGTATTGCGTTGAATTGAAGGGGGACGGTCACGCCGAGCATAATGTGAACATCCCAACAGAGTTACAATTGATGCTTGCTGGCGGGAATGGACCAACCAAGCAGAAGGCGGCTAGATTAGTTGTTGATCTCGCATCGACTGCTGGGGCTGATGAATTCATTCGATGTGAGCATGCTCACGTGTCGGGGGTGAGTGTAATTACCGGTGGGCACGGTTTACGGAAGTTTTTGGCAGATATTTCTGGCGACTCAGAGGGTATAGTCTCGATTCCAACGACTTTGAATTCTGCAGGATGTGACCAACATAGAATGGATGAGATGGAAATAGATTATCCTAATTTTTTAGAACATCAATTCGAAATAATTCACGCCTATTCCGAACTTGGTATCGAAGCAACTCTTTCTTGTACCCCTTATGATAGTGAATTAGACTTGGTAGAGGGAATAGGTTCGTGGGCCGAATCAAATGCAGTATGTTTTTCCAATTCCTACACTTCTTTGATTACAAACCGAGAATCTGGTTTGTCAGCCCTTGCTACAGCATTAACGGGATGGGCACCTTATTGGGGATTACATATTGATTCCAATCGAATGCCAAATATCCTCGTTGACGTTGAATGTCCTATGGATGATTTGACTGATTGGAGCATTCTTGGAGATTGGATTGGTAAGCAAATTCTCCCGAATTGGGATCTACCTTGGGGGATGATGCCACGGATTCGTGGATTGCCCGAATCCGCAAGTTTTGAGATGCGAAAAGCATTAGCAGCTGCGGCTGCGAATTATGGTTGCCCTTTATTGTGGGCAGATGGTCAAACAGTCAAAGCGCCAGCAGTTGAATCATATGAGGGGTATCTGACATTTTCTGATGATGATCTTCGTGGCAGGTATCGGGACTTAGCGCCAACAGGAATTGTTGACCTAGTAGTCATCGGTTGCCCCCAAGCCAGTGTTGGTGAGGTTCGAGCCACTGCAGCAGCAGTCAGGGCAAGAATGGAATTAGGTGAAAAAATTTCAGATCACCGTTTGTGGATATTCACCAGTGGACATAATTATAAATTGCTTGAAGCGGATGGAACGATAGATATTCTCGAAGAATCCGGGGCTTTGGTATTGCGCGATACATGCCCAGAGGTAACTCCTTACAACCGTAAAAAATTCAACCACATCTTGACTAATTCTCTCAAAGCAGAACATTATTTGACCTCTGGTTTGAATAGAATGCCGACTAGCGTAGCACCCATTTACGAATGCGTAGCACACGCTTTTGATTCAACACTGATTAAATCTATACGACCAGTTTTGAAAACCAAAGCCTCGGTGCCAATGCATTCCAACAAAACATACCAGAGTGGAGATTGTGAAATGATTGGCTCGAGTTTACCGAGTCAATCTGAATGGCAAATCCAAGGAAAGGCTTTGGTCAGCGATGTTCCAATCACCTATCTTGGATATGTGAATCGCGATACTGGTGTAATTGAAGATCCAGGGCATCCTCTTGATGGAGTTGCGATTGAAGATACAATTTTTATCTATCCAAAGGGTTCTGGTTCGACCGTTGCACCCTTCGTATTAATGGGATTAATCTATACAGGAAAAGGGCCTAAAGGGATAATCAACAGAGATGTTTGCCCATTGACTCTTCCCGCAGCTTCTCTTCTCAGCGTGCCATATGCTCATGGATTTGAGGGTGATCCAACCCTCGCAATTAACTCCGGCGATGAGATAAGTGTTGAACTTGTGAATGATAAAGTCAAGTTGAATGTTATTTCTCGCTCAAGCGAGGATTGATGACCAATTGTCCTCGCAATGCCTTTGTGAGTAACAGACCAGACCCGAATCCCTGTAGGCCTCAAGACCTCGGAAAGTTCGAAATTGTCAAGGCAGATGGTGCTGCGCGTTTAGGTAAACTTCACACAAAACACGGTGTTCTAAATACACCAATGCTTTTACCCGTCGTCAATCCTAATATTCGAACGATTGAACCTCGTGAAATGTGGGATCGATATGGTATTGAAGGATTGATTACAAATTCATATGTTATATGGAAACATGATCGATTGCACAAACCTGGATTGAAAGATGGTGTTCACGCCTTGTTAGATTTCCCTGGAGTAATCGTGACCGATTCAGGTACATTCCAATCCTATGTTTATGGGGATGTGGAGGTTGGTGTTGAAGAAATTGTCGAATTTCAAAAGAACCTTGGCGTAGATATCGGTACGATGTTGGACGTTTTTGGTAGACCCGACATGACACGTGAGCAAATCGAGCACGCAGTAGAAGAAACAATTTCACGTGCTCCAATCTCATTGAAATTAGCAGGAGAAAAATTATTGCTTAACGGGCCAATTCAGGGTGGATTATACTCCGATTTACGAGCAATTGCAGGTGAGCAGATGGGGCAGGTCACAGGGGATGTGCGTGGTTTTGCAGTGCATCCAATCGGGGGGATAGTTCCATTGATGGAGCGGCAGAGATACCGAGAATTATTCGAAATATTACTAGCAGCGAGGTCAACGATTCCACCAAACCGACCCATCCATCTATTCGGCTGCGGCCACCCCCTGTTATTCCCATTGGCTATCGCCCTCGGCACGGATTTATTTGATTCAGCCGCGTATGCACTTTTTGCTAGGGATAATCGGTTGATGACACCAACCGGCACTCTAAAATTAGCTAATTTAACTGAGTGGCCAATTTCATCATCAGCATTATTTGGGAAAACTCCTGCTGAAGTTAGAGCAATGGGAGATAAAGAACGGGGTGTTCTAATCGCTCACCACAATCTCGAGATTACACAAGCGGAATTGGCGCGTTGTAGAGAGGCTGTTCGAAATGGAAAAATTTGGCAACTAGCAGAGCAGAGAAGCCATGCTTCTCCTCAATTACGTGAAGCTTTTCTATGGGTAATCGATCAAATGATATCACCGGATGAGGGTCCGATTGGAATCAGTTCACTGCGAGGTATTGCATCAACAAATCCGATTCGAGATGGCGGTGAAAATCTATCCGAAGATATTGAATTTAGGCCCCATATTTTACATCTAGAATCATTGTTAGCGACTAGGTGGCGCTTACCTGGAAGTTGGTGGGATTCTTCTACAGGTGAGCCAGAGCGAGTGGTGATAATTGAGGGCGTTTCCCCCCCTTGGCGCGAAACTGCATTACACACAGTAATATCATCTTTAATCGAAGTTCCCAAGTCAGTAATTCTTCTCTCGACACCTATTGGATTACTGCCATATTCTCTCGAAGACGTCTCACCATGGTGCCACATTGATTGTAGTGATGAGATATGGTCAGAATTCTCTGATATCGAAAACATCATCGATGATTTAGTCGAGTTGGGGCTAGATGGATTGCCAGTTGAGAGGTTGACCCCTGCCCCTATTTCTGACTTCGATCCTGCCCAAACTATTGAAATTCGAAATTGGCTCGACCGATGTACGATTGTAGATAAATTATCGGTTCTGAATGGAATTACTCCTCATGATGGTTGTAAAATTACTGAAGGTATGTTTAGTCGCCGTTCCAGAACCGATCGAATGATTAATGTTCATTCAAATGATGAACACATTCTTTCTCCACGTTTGATGGATGGAGCAATTTCATTGACATTATTTGGAGCTAGACGTCTCAATTTGTTGAATCCCTCACCTCCTCTTGAATTTGGGGAAGAATTTGATGGTGAGGAGGTTGACCACCCTGGAATTGCTCGAGTTTTATTACGTGATGATGCGATTCCATTCGTCGGAGTTGGTCGGAATGTCATGCAAGGTTACGTTCTTGGAGCCGACCCTCATCTAACTCCTGGCCAACCTTGTTTAGTCGTTGATTCTGAAGGTGATTTGGTCGCACATGGAATCGCTGTTACAGGAGCTAGGGAGATGGCCTTCCTCACTAAAGGCATCGCGGTACGTGTTCGTGATGGTGCTCTAAAGGATAATCAATAGATTTTTGACAGCCCCGCCGGGGATTAATTCAAGTGGTTTCAGTGTGAGCGCTACACGACTCCTTTAGGAGTCGGCGGACTAACCATGGTAACTTCATCTGATTCGGACCTTGTTATTGAGACAAGTGATCTCGTGAAAATGTACGGCCCGCACATGGCACTAGATGGTGTTAATTTAAAATTAAAAAGAGGAGCAACAGGTTTCCTTGGGCCAAATGGTGCTGGGAAATCGACATTTTTCAAATGCATTCTCGGTCTGATTAAGACGACGTCTGGAGATGGCCGAGTACTCGGCTATGACATTCGGACTCAAGGTGAAATGATTCGCTCGAGAATCGGTTATATGCCCGAATATGATTCACTTGATCCGGATTTATACGCCATTGATCAAGTTCGATATTCGGGCGAATTACTTGGCATGAATTCGAAACAAGCGACTCAAAGGGCTCATGAGGTTTTGGAATATGTTGGATTAAAAGATCAACGATATCGTAAAATCGATACCTTCAGCACAGGAATGAAGCAGGCAACTAAATTAGCGTGTGCATTGATTCATGACCCTGATATATTGATTTGTGACGAACCTACGAACGGGCTCGATTCGAGGGCCCGTGCATTCATGTTGGATACGTTGAGGAAAACCGTGACAGATGGTGGTCGTTCGGTTTTGATGAGTGGGCATGTAATGGATGATATTCAAGAGGTATGCGAAAATATTGTAATGATCCATCAAGGTAGAATTGTAGTTCATCGACAAATCGATGAATTAGCGAAACAGGTTGATGTCGAAATCGAGATTTCAGTTTGGGGTGGATCTTCAAAGATGCAAAATGCATTAGAAAAACGAGGAATGTCGGTTAGGCGGCTTGGAAGGGTGATGAGGATCAAACAAGAATCTCCTGAAACAATCAATCTAATCTTATCCACTGCAGTAGATTGTAACGTTCAAGTACGTAAATTAAACGAATACAAACCTGATCTTGAAGATATTTTCCTATTAATCATGGAACGATTGGGACTAGAGGTCAAGGGTACGAAGGATTTGATGACTGAGGGACATACTGGAGGTGATGAGTATTTCTGAAGGCGAGGTCAATTTGGAAGGTGGCCTGACTAGGATGGAAGTGGCTTATGGCTCTGGGGATGGCGACGAAGAAGCTTCGGCTAAAGTCGTCTCTCATGAAGCTTCAATGGGGGCAATTTTCGAACAAAAATACCGACCATGGGAAGGTGAATTAGGGCCTCGATGGATTAGAAATTATGCGATATTCCGTCATCATGTCTACGGATTATTTACCTCAAAGGGTCATCGTCAGTATCATGCTTTTGTACGATTATCGATTGCTGTAATTTTCCTCGGTGCACTTACTCCAATCGCGATGTTATTCCTTTCCTCTCTATTCGGGGGTTCAGAAGATGAACTAGCCAGGTTGTGGGGTGTGAATCGTTATAATTTATGGGGGCAAGTATTGGGATATTTTCCTCGAAACTTATGTTTTTGGCCGCTTTTAACAGCGATGGTTGTAGGTGGTATGATCTCTGATGATAGAAGAAATGGTACTAGCGCGATATATTTCTCAAGACCGGTAACTCGAACCGATTACACGATAATGAAATTCATCAGTGTCGCAGTAATATTAGGATTCGTCATCATCTTTTCTTATGTTGCATATTACACTGCTGCAATAGTTTTCCGAGGAGAAGGCTGGGCTTATCTCGTAGACACCCTGCCATTATTTATCGCCGGATTATTTTGTGGAATTTTGTTAGTTTTCACCTATACTTCGATAGGATTAGCGCTATCTAGTATAAGTCAAAGTAGATTTTTCTCTGCAATTGCATTCTTGAGCGTAATCTACGGCACAAAACTCGTCGCATTATTGGTCGATGCTCAATTCGGGTCTTCAATTCTATATATTTTGAGTCCGTACGATTGTCTAGCTCATATCGGCCAATATCTCCTCGGTATCGAATTGAATTATGATCACCCGTTGTCATTATCAATAGTTTCAATCTTATTGATGAACGCAATTTCTATCGGAATACTGACTACTCGAGTCAGTTCATTGGAGGTGACTAGGGAATGAGTGTTGATACAGTAATTCCAACAGTATTGATGGAAAATACTTCGAAATGGTATGATCAAGTAATTGGATTAAATGATGTTTCTTTAGCAATAGATGGGGGAGTCACGGGAATTCTTGGGCCAAATGGTGCTGGGAAATCAACGTTGTTCAAACTTTTAATGGGTCGATTGAAACCGAGCCAAGGCAGCGTTCGCCTTTTCGGAATCGATCCATGGAAAGACACATCTCCATATCGCAGAATCGGTTATGTTAGTGAATCAGAAAGACTCTATGATTGGATGACAGCTCAAGATTTTGTATCAACTCTAGCAAGGCTTCATGGAATGACAAGAGACGAAGCGAATAAACGTGCGGAGCATGTATTACGTTTCGTAGGATTACATGATGTTCGGCATAAGGAAATTGGAAAGTATAGCAAAGGTATGAGACAACGGGTAAAAATCGCACATGCATTGGTTCATGATCCGGATTTAATAATTCTAGATGAGCCATTGCATGGTTGTGACCCTATAGCTAGAACCAGCATAATGAATGTAATCAGGGAACTTGGTTCTCAAGGAAAGACTGTTCTCGTCTCAAGCCATATTCTAGAAGAAATTGAAAGGATTACTGAACAAATCGTAATTCTTCACAATGGTCGATTACTTGCACTTGGAAATTTACATGCTATTCGTGGATTATTGGATAAACATCCTCACAGAATTATGTTGACTACGGATGAACCAAGAAAATTAGCTTCCGCATTCATCGGTGAGAAGCCAATTTACGGTGTTCGATTCCCTGAGGACGGCAAGCTTGAAATCCAAACCAACAATCTTTCAGAGGCTCATTCGGTATTACCAAGAGTCATTGTCGAATCAAAAATTGCAGTAACTTCAATTGATAATCCCGATGACAATTTAGAATCTCTTCTCGGATATTTAGTTGGAGGTGATTCCTGATGGATGAGAAAGGTAGAGCACTTTCTGAAACCGTGTGGACCAGGTTGGATCGCAAAGCCGGAGCAATCGTTGAACTGACTATTCGTCAACTACGACATAGGATGTCTACTTGGGTTGTCTTCGGTGTCGGAATGCTTCTCATGGTGATGCTTCTAGCATTTTATATTGATGCGATTCGAGATGATTTCGATTCTATAGATAATGATGGTGATAGTGAAGATCCTGATGGAGACGGTTATCCAATTGGGCAAGAAAATAGGTATGGGACGGATAATTATAATGAATTTTCTTACCCTGGATATCCTTATTTTATCTTTGAAAATGATATTGATTGGAATGATCAACCGAGGACTCATACAGGGAATCATACATGGGTAAATGTTGTTGGATATTTTACACCAACTTGGATAAATCATGACCCTCCTATTTGGGATCAGTGGTCGGAAACTGTAGATTGGAACGATGTTGAAGTTTGCTCTGACGAGAATTTAGATTTTGATTCGAACTTAAGGTGGGAGACTGCTTGTAAATTTGATAATGGTACATATCTGATGTATGGCATCGGATTTATTGCCGAAGGGACTCTTGAAGTTCCAGACCAATATAGTGCTAGTTGGGGTCGATTGACTGACTATGTTGAAATTGATCCTGACCCGGCTTCGATGTATATTGACGAAGACGACATTGATTGGGATTTCAAATTGGGAACCTCAAGCCAGGGATTCGATGACGATGGCGATTGTTTGAAGATTGGTTGGATAGATTCCCAAGGAAACCCAATTCAAGAGAATATGGATCAAAATCGTAACGGAATTCCTTGTGATGTAATCTGGATTGTGAATGATTTAGGTGAAATTATTTCAATAAGTGCTGATTCAAACGTCGACGAAGATCCAGATGATTCTAAGTTTCTCGGGGAATCAAGTCACCGCACCTTCATTATTGGCACTGGCAAAATTGCATTTGTCATGATTCTTGGACTATTTTTACCCTTATTCCTTGCCCTAGGTTTAATCCGTGATGAAACAGAAAATGGCACTTTGCATTACCTCTTGTCTAAACCGATTCATCGTGCGGAATTCATTCTTTATCGGTTATTAGGCTACATGGCTTTGGTAGGAACTTTTGTGTTTATTATGGTATTTATGATGTCTCTAGTCACTTCAGTCATAGGTCCAGGGGACGACCTTATTCGATTGGGGGATTTCCCTGTTTGGTTAGGAATTGCATT
Source organism: Candidatus Poseidoniales archaeon (assembly GCA_012960975.1). GTDB lineage: Archaea > Thermoplasmatota > Poseidoniia > Poseidoniales > Thalassarchaeaceae > MGIIb-O2. The sequence continues at coordinate 29,265 of DUAE01000028.1, read as the reverse complement.
TGCAACAATTCTCGTTTTGGCTGCTTACGGTGCTGTGTTCAATACCCTAGGCTTAATCTCTCCAAAATATGGTGTCTACATCTGCATTATTTTCGGTGTGTGGGAATTTTTAATGGGATTATTTACGATTACAATACCAAATGCTACGATTCCTGTTCTCTCTGTTTCACATTGGGGGATACAGATGATTGATGCAGTAGTACTAATCGTTTGGCCAGATACATTACAGTACCAAGAAATGTCTTCAGCATTCAATCTAGAAACAGGAATTTCTTGGTTTTGGCATCCTCCAGTTCATACACTTCAGACTGGTAATCCAGTAGTTGCTTTGATTGTGAGCATCGTTCTACTGTTGGTAGTGACCGTACTAATGGTTGGTATGGGTCAGGCAGTTTTCAGAAACCGAGAAATCATGTGAGGCGGTTTAATGAGAGAGAAATTATCTAAGTTTGTCGGAGATTTTTCATCTTTATGGCGATTAGATGCCATGCCACCTCTTCGCCGTCTCTCTTGGTGGTGGTGGTGGGTTATCATCTTCATTCCGAATCCTGATGATCCTCAAAAATCAAAACAATTGATGGTTCTTTGGTCATCAAAAGATACTCCAATCATCCGGGTAAACGATTATTGGTGGAATCCCAAATATAGAATAAAAATTGATGAACATGGTGGTCATATCATTCCAGGAATGATTTGTTCATGGTGGTTTGATGGTGATAAAATGTACGAATCCATGCTAATGCGTGAATGTAAAATGGCTTCGATTGATGATAAACATCCTTTATGGCCTGGTGAAGGAAGTGGCCTCGGTGCTGGAGCAGTTGTGCCGTTCACCGATGAAGATATTTCTATAGGGTTAGATGAAGGCGAGAGGAGGTTCTGGTTAAATTTGGTCAGTGATGATAAATCTAGAAAAGAAGGTGCCCCTGCTACTTTTGAAGCAGAATTAACACCTACTTGGGGTCGACCTAGCACTCTTACGTATAGGAATAATATTTTCTTCGCTAACATGGGTTATGATATCCTCCGCATCCAAGGTACAGAAGCAAAATTATTGGTGGATGGAGAGAGGATGAATGGTACTGCCTATTTTCAGAAGGTCAGCGTTCAAGCTCCAAGTTTCCCCTGGTTTTGGGGTATGCTTCATTTTGATGATGGTTCCTATCTAGATTGGTTTATGCCCCATGTCTCGATGACTTGCTTCAACGTCGACGACAGACCGTGGAGGATTCGTGATATTTTCCGCAATCCAAATGTTGGAACCGGAATCTTTCATGATGCTCGGAGGGATAGAACTGAGAATTTCAAACGATGTGAGCTTGAATTGATTGAGCCGAAGAAAGGAGAAACCCCTCTACGCGATGAAGAAGGAAATTCATTACCTAGATTTAGAATTAGAATTTGGAATGGGAGAACTCAAATTTCTGTCGAAATCCGAGCTGTTTCTCGCGCGCGATGGACATTTGATCAACCAACTCGAGCTGGAATGGTTAGCCACTTAACTTACAATGAATATCCCCTTGAAGTGGAGAGAATAGCGATTCTAGACGAACAGGGTCTTCGCACGTTGAAAGATTATGAATGGTTGGTTGGAAATGCCGAACACGCTTGGGGTTTACTCCATTAAATTATGACTATGAAATTAGTATATATCTTTGAAAATAATGTTTAAATAAACGAGTGAGTACAATGATTCAAGATATAGTCGATGAAGCTAAATCTGAATTAGACGAGGAGATAATAAGAGGTAAATTTTCTAAGATTTCAGATGAAGAAGAAGTCATTTGGGCGGGTTTTCCATCAGCTTTTTCGATGTTAGAAAGATATTTTTTAGTGGGACTGATTTTTCTGATACATCTGTCATTCTTTTGGGTCGCAGAAGAAGTGAAATTTCAAGGAGATGGCTTGAATATTATACTAAGAATGCTACTATTAGTTTTCGATAAAATCGATATGCTAAGTTTTGTTTTATTCATGTTGATATTTGCAAGAATTAATCATTTTTTGAATTTCTCAACATCTGGAAGGTGGACAACTACTTGCTTGATAGTCATAGGTTTAATTCCATCAATTTGGGTTTTTTCTCATTGGATTGAAGTAATTTTGGAATTATTTGGATATGATGTTTCAAACCCCTTTCCTTTATGGTTAGATCATTGGTTCCTTGTTTTAGGTTTAGTGACGAGCGGATTAATGTTGTTTGTAACTATTTTATACCAAACTTCATTTCAATATGTGGTAACTGATAAAATGATACATGTACGTCGACGAATATTATCCATGGGAGTTTATTCTCGAGTAATCCCTTACAATATGATTTTGAACGTTAAAACTCAACAATCATTTATTGCGAAATTAATCGGGTTTGGCAATGTGATAATCTTGACTGAAGATGAAGATAATGTTGCGGCAGACCATTCTGACGAAGATAGTAGTGAATTAATCAATAATGAGGAAGTAAGTACGACTAAGAAATTTTTCAAATTATTGAAAGTATTATTGTTCGTTCAACGGGAACGAGTAGATTTGGTCCAGAGTCCAGCAAATAGTTTGTATGGTGTTAATAACCCAATGCTTGTTTACAAAATAGTTAATGAAATGATGGATAGAAAGCAAGGAAGACCTGGACTTTTAGAGATGTCTCGGTCTAATGAATGAAGGTATTGATTCCGTACCGTTCATAACCGAATAGCGTTCGACCCGAGTTAAGAGGATTCGACATGTCTGAAGAGGATGTTATTACAATTGCAGCACAACACATCACCCAAGGTGACTTTATTGGGGCTATGGAAATATTTGAATCACACATTGCGACTAACCCTAAAGACCCTGCTGGTTTCCATGGTTGGGCTGAAGCGGCAATGTTTGAAATTCAAGAAAATGGTAATATGGATAATTCTGGCAAGGATAAAATCAACGAAGGAAAAGTTCAATCATACTTGAGAAAGGCGGCTGGATTAGATCCAGATAATGCAGATTATTTGGCAGCATATGCCAATGCTCTAATCGAATTTGATAGGGTTCCAATGGCTGTTCGAGAATTTCAAAAATTGAAGGTACTTGGAGATTCACAAGACGATGTCGATGTTTCATTCCATCTATATGAAGCGGCAAGAATGTTGATGGAATCTATCGATTTGAAAACCAACTTTGATCGAAGTCATCCTTTCGCGAAGCAATTTGTGGCAGTGGCGATCGAATTCGCATTGCTAGGCCTCGGATTCCCTTCAGCAGAAGAAGCAGTCGAGTACCTCTCTACCGAGGAATAATCGGGGGATTCATTTGCACCGCGGCCGAATTATGGTCGCTTTTGGATACCATGGCGAAGCGTTTCATGGCTCCCAAATTCAACCTAATGTTTCTACTGTTCAAGGGGAAATTGAATATGCACTTCGCAAGATTACTTGGTGGGAGGATGGATGTTTAGAAATGTCAAGCCGGACGGACGCAGGTGTGAATGTCAGAATGAATTTAGCCTGCATCGATATTCCACAAAAAGTATATGATAATGTCCCCAAATCAACGATTATTAGAGTTTTGAATAATAAATTGTCTCCCTCAATGTCGATTTGGGATTTACGTTTTGTCAATTCAATGGTTAGGAGCCGGGGTGCGATCAGCAGAACATATCTATTTCGAACTGAAATGAGTGAAGAATGGCCTGAAATTGTTGATGAAGATTTATTTGGGGATGTTTGTGATTTATTTGTTGGCAACCATAATTTCACAAATTTTTGCCGTCTTGAGAAGGATATTAACCCTAATAGAACCATAGATAATTGCGAACCATGGTATAGTGATAAGGGTCGGCTTGTTGGTTTTTCCATTAAATCTGAAGCGTTTTTGTGGAATCAAGTTAGACGAATCGCTTCAGCTCTCACCGGAGTAGTTTCAGGCAGAATAAATATTGAGGAGGTTAAATCTGCTCTGAATTCTCCCGAAATATCTTCCGATCTCGGAAGAAATCAATCACATGGACTCATACTTTGGAAAATCGAACACAAAGATTCTGATGGTATGGGATTGGATTCAATTGCAGAAACATCCTCATTTACAGTTCAACCCCAAGATAAAACTCGATACAAAAGGTGGCTCTCGATGGCAAAACTCGAAATGGGGTTACTTTTGGAACGAGAATGGTTAATTTCTCTCAATTCAATCTGATTTGAACTTCATCACCATCGGAACAAGGAAGGCTTTCGCGAAGAAAAGATCCCGAGATAATCTCTGCAATTTTTGTATGTCGGGTCAGATCCGGAATTAATATGGCGCATGAAATCCAATTTTCCCCATCGATTGAAATTTCACCTCTGAATGCAGTCGCACCCCCGAATGATTTTCCATCTCTCTCAAATCCTTGTATCCTCAAAGGTTCTGGGCCCAAATTGACTTTGCCTTCATCTAAACCTGCAATTATTCTTAGATTTTTGTAAAATTCTAGGTTTTCGCCTTCTAAATCTAAATTCAAAGTACCCGGCCAAGCTCCTGCGTCGAGAACTTTCTTGAATTGATTTTGATAATGAGACTGAGCCATGAAAACATGAGCTCTGCCTAGCCCACTTGTGATATAGCCTCTCATATCCATGGGTTGCGGTTTGCCCATCTGTTCATGAGCATTTCTCGACGCTAATTATCAGAGTTTGATGACATCTCCTCTTCGGCCAATGCCCCACCCCTTCGATTTAATCTGCTGCCACTCTTCACTTCTGTCATCACAAACTGGGTTAGTATGGTTGAAGTGGATAAATTTCACATTAATATCATTATATTCTTTTTTTTGTAATCTCATCAAACTCTCTTCGATAGTCGGATGAGGGATTTTTGACATATCTCGTTTGGATAATTCCTCTCCATTCCAAAAAGTCCCGTCAATCCAAGCTTCATTAATTTGTAATTTTTTAAAAAATTCTCTTATGTTTCTTGAATTAGTGGCGATAAGAGTTTCTTCCCAAGTATCGTGATCGGGTAGAAAGAGGAGGGCGTTTTTTGGTCCTCGAATGATGATCCCAGCTGTATCTCCATTTTCATTTCGATGTGGAATTTCTATCAATTCTATAGTAAACCCACATTCTTCAGTCGGTTTGAAAGGTTGTTCAAAATCTATCCCAACTGGATTGAAATTACCATCGTCTACCATTTGTTTGAAATCGATTCGTTTTCCCAAATAGTCGAGATTTTTTCGTGTAGAATAAATTGGTATATCCTTCAGCGCCATAGCGGGTTTTCCAAATTGGCCTAAACCTTCTATGTGCCCCAGGTGAAGGTGAGTGAATGTTACTGAATCGGGTGTTATTGGTATTTTCTCGCCGAGTGATGACGCCCATTCTGAAAGTTGTGCAGGCAATCTTCTTGTGACTTCGATGAGATGATTCGAATCATCTAGACCTCGAATTCCTAAAGACACTGGGAATCGAATTTTCGATGAATCGACATGAGCAAGGCTGCATCTTTCGCAACCACAACCAGCTTGTGGGAGTCCAGCATCTTGGGCTGTTCCAAGCAAAGTGAGAGTGACAAAATGGCTCATCTTAGAGGTCGGTTACTCAGGTACATGATAAAATCTTAGTGAAGTTAGAAATCGGACTATTGACCAGCGAAGAACCAATGAACTGTAGTGTTGTCAGATGTTCATGCCCGGCGACACATCTTGGATGTCTGAGAAATTTGCTGACCTACAGCGAGAAGGATTGGATTGGAATCCTCCAACTCTCGAAACTGCGAATGAGCCTAGATGTATCATGAATGGTCGGCCAACAATAATGTTGTCTGCTAATAATTATCTTAATTTGACAAATCATCCAAGGGTTGTTTCGGCGATGATTGAAGCTACTCAAAAATACGGTGCAGGAAGTGGCTCGGTCCGGGCAATCGCTGGTACCATGGACATCCATCTTGATGCGGAAAAGAAAGTTGCAGAATTTAAAGGCGTAGAATCCGCTCTGATATATTCAGCAGGCTATACCGCCAATGTAGGTTTAATTCCATCACTTGTCCAAGGGCCACAAGATGTAATTATCAGTGATGAATTAAACCATGGATCTATCATTGATGGTGTACGTCTAACTAAAGCTGCTAGAGGGGTATATTCTCATAAAGATATGGGGGCTTTAGAGGCGGTTCTAAAGTCTCATGGGGATTCAGATCGTAAATTGATTATCACCGATGGAGTTTTCTCCATGGATGGTGACATCGCACCGTTAGATGAAATTACAACATTAGCGGAAGAATATGGTGCGATGGTCTTTGTTGACGATTGTCATGGAGAAGGTGTCCTCGGCAAAGGAGGTGCTGGAATTGTCGATCATTTCAAACTTCAAGGTAAGGTTGATTTTGAAATCGGTTCATTTTCTAAAGCACTTGGTGTTCAAGGTGGAATAGTAGCAGGTTCAGAAGAAGTGCGTAATTATGCATTGAATCATTCTCGTTCTTGGCTCCTATCTGGCAGTCAACCGCCGGGTGTAGCCGCTGCACAAAAAGCATCAATAGAGGTCTTGATGAGCGAGCCAGAACATCATGCAAAATTATGGGAGAATACCATTTATTTTAGAAATGAACTTCAATCTATGGGCTTCGATACTGGGTTATCTGAAACTCCAATAATACCGGTAATGTGTGGCGATTCAATCGTAGCAAAGAATTTGTCTCAACGATTAGGTGAGGAAGGGGTAATGGCAGGTGCGATAGTTTTCCCAATGGTTGCGAGGGATCAAGCGAGGGTTCGAACACAGATGTCTGCTGGCTTGAATCAAGATGATCTCAATGAAGTGTTAAGATTGTTCGAAAAGGTAGGACCTGAATTAAGATTAATCTGATTCACGAATTTATAATTCAGATACAGCTTCTTCAACTTCGTAATCTGATTGGATTCCTATGTTGCTAGTTTTGATTTTATCAATAGTTCTAGACATTCCCTCGAATGGGTCAAGTCCTCTATCAATTCGGTCAAGCATTCTCCATCTTGGCGCGTAAGATAGGTGAATGTATAATGGTCCTGGAATAATTAAGAAAATTAAACCCAATGAGTTAATCCAGCTTTCGAAGTCGTAGAATGTTGTTAAAGTAATAATCATCATACCGATGAATGGAAATGGAAATAGATACCTTCTTCGATTTTCTAAGCGAATTGGAGGCCTTTTGAATATTGACGAAGCGAGGCTAGAGAATCCACCGAGAAATGAGCACATTGCAATTATGCTTATCGTCAATAATACCCATTCTAATAATAATTCATTGAGGGTTTTCTCTATGGAGTATGCCTCATAACCCAATGGTAATATCAAAGGAAGGCTGATTAATAATCCATAGATAATGCCTACAAAAACGGGATGACAAACAGTCAACGGATAACGAAGAAATAACTGGCTGAGGGAGCCACCTTCGAACATGTGTCGATGTTCTTCATCGAACTCAGAGAGTCGGTTACGCCACCCATCCACAGTAAATCGTGAGTCGTGTCAATTATTACCATTGTGCCCCTAATTTTAGTAATAATCCGTGTTATCAGAAAAATATTACAACCAGTCAATCAATATTACGAATTGTTATTATCGGAGGGATTATGATTGATTCCCCGCATGGTCAATCGAGAGGGATGGCAATATGGTAGATGGTGAAGATTTGTTCACAGTGACAGACAAGCATCTCGATACAGGATTACGAGGAATTCCAGTAGGTACTTGTCAGACCTCTTATGTCGATCCCATTGAGGGGATTCATTATGTCGGGTATCCAGTAGAGGACCTAGTAGATTTGGAAGAAGAAGATGTTATTTTTCTTCTGATGTACAAGAGATTACCATCTGACCATGAATCGAAAGAATTCCGTGCAGAACTAGCACAACGTGGTAAAAACATTCCAACTGGTGCATTGAGAGTATTGGAATCATTAACACCAGGGTCGGGCCATCCAATGGATTGGTTATCGATTGGAATAATGGCTCTTGGTACTGCGGAGACGACAGGTGACACTCGAGCTGATGCGATGAATTTAATTGCTAGAATGCCTGAATTGATGGCGAGAATTTTCAGATTGAGAAATGGAGTTGAAGACAAACTTAAGCCTCGTAAACCAGAACTTGGTCTTGTTGAAAATTTTGTTCACATGATGGGTTATGAAGGTGAAAGAGCAGAGAAAGTCACGCATGTTCTCAGGTTCTTCTTCATTTTACACATGGATCATGGGGGTGGCAATCTTTCGACCTTTTCAGGGAAAGCAGTCGCATCTGGATGGGCTAGTATTTACTCATCACTTTCAAGTGCAATGAATGCACTTTCAGGGCCATTACATGGTCGTGCAAACCAATCTTGTTTGGAGTTCGTTCAACGAATTGGAACATCAAATCACGAAGAGATTGAAGAATTTGTTCGTGAAGAATTAGCAAATCGGCGGCCAATTTATGGATTCGGTCACGGTGTTCTTCGAGCTGAAGATCCTCGGGCGAGACTACTCATCGAACTCGGAGAAGAAATATGTCCAGATGACGATAATTTTCAAATCGTCAAGGCACTGAGAGAAGTCGTTCCACCGATCTTATCAGAGATCCCAAAAATTAGTAATCCATACCCTAATGTTGATATCGCAAGTGGAAGTTTATTAAATTCGGTTGGATTTAGGATGCCAGAATACTATACGACTTTCTTCGGGTGGGCTCGTGTAGCTGGAATAAGTGCCCAAATTCTTGATGAACGAAATGCTCGTGGTGGCCGAGGAACGCCAATTTATCGACCAAAATATATTCCAAAAAATCAACCTCATCGTAGATTGGAATAATTTGGGAGAATATTTTTTCCAGTTCCTCGATGACCCACCATTCGAACCACTTCCCATGGCAATCTGTTAGAATTAGAGAGATCAAACAACTCATCGAGGCTTTTTTCCCAATACCAATTCTTTCTCCAGGTCGATAGGTGCGCACGCCTCTGTGATGGCGATAATTCGTGCCAAGGGGTGACATTTGACCTCAATTCATCAATCAATTCTTTGTGCATCTCAATGGGTGCTAATTCCAATTCGATTTTTTGTTCCGGTAACAACGGTTGTGTAGCCGGCTTAATCCACCGTGCATCTCCTCCTGGAAGTGTGTAGAGATTTGGATCCAAATAGTCGGTTAGAGTTGTAATTCCTGATTTTTGTAATGTGTGTTCGATTTTGAGATATGCCGGCCAAATATAAATTGGATAGCCCTTTCTTGATCGATTCAATCTCTCAATCGATGCAGGAGTCAAACTAATTGTTCTTCCAAGAGTAAGATGGCGACGAAGGCCGAAAAGATATGTAGAAGCGCATGGTAGGAGGGGTGAGCCTTTTGCTCGATGACGTTCAACTAGGCGAGGTAGAGAATGGGAGATGAATGAAGGTGTCCCCATCATTCGTTGAACTGTAGTCGTCCCCCATTGTCGTAGATGTGGCATTAATTGTGCAAAATCATGTTCATCTCCAAAGGCTCGAGCAGCTTTCATCGTGAGGGGTTCAAATGAGTAAATTACTTTGCTCGTTTTTGGGATGTCAAACGCAGAAATATTTTCATTTACTAATTGAATCATATCCTTCATATGGCTCACACATGCTTCATTTCCGAACCAGCCACCACCAACTCTTGATTTTGGATGGGGTGCCTTTAATTCGATGCAAGCGATTTTTGCTTGATTTATCCAAGGATCGACAAATTCTGATTTTTCTAATAACTCATCAAAATAAATTAGGCTATTGTCGAGTTTGTCTGATTCATATTCCTCTAGATAACGATTATCTGAATCGCGTGGATCGTGATGGAGAATTAGTCGTTTATCCTTGGTTAAGCGTAAATCGAACTCAACCCCATCGCTATATTTCATTCCATGTAGAATGGCATCCAAGGAGTTTTCAACAGGTTGAACCCATAAATTGTCCTCTGCCACGTACACTGCGTAGGCATTCTTCATTTTGAACAAGACCTATTCTATACTCTCCTATGCCCCAATGCTAATACCCTTAGATGAATACCGACCGTTAGGTATTACCATGTCAGAGACAGTTCAACTAGACCGCGCATCAGACCCTAAAGCAGTTCGAGGTTATGCATTTTATGACTGGGGTAAGTCCTCATTCGAGACTTCGGTAACCTCTGCGGTCGGACCTGCCTGGTTCGGATATCTATTCTTGAAAGCTAATGGCTTGGACACTATGATTCTCGGTCAACCCATGACCGGGGATGCGGTTTGGTCCCTCGGGGTCACAGTCGCAGCCTTACTTGTGGCTTTGGTCAGCCCGTCTCTTGGTGTCATTGCCGACAGGCGGACAATCAAGATGTGGTGGTTACGAGTTTTCACGATAATTGGAGCAGGAGCGACCCTTTTACTCGCCTTTAGCCCTATGTTTGACGTATCGAGACAATGGGTTTGGTTGGTCATAATGTTCGTCATCGCTAATATCGGACTGAATGGTGCAGGCGTTTTTTACAATGCTTTACTACCTCATATGGGCACCGACGATGAGATGGATAGAATTTCCAATTTGGCTTATGCCTACGGGTATATTGGCGGTGGTTTGCTGCTTTTATTCCACTTCATTCTCTTCGGCCTCGTTGAAGGTGATTGGGTAATTCCATTCATTATGGCCACCTCCGGTGTTTGGTGGATGGGGTTCGCCATGGTGACGTTCAAGTATGTGCCAGAACCTCACATCGAGAATGAAATGGAGAAGTTGGGCGTCATCGCTTCTGCCAAGATGGCGACAGGTGAAGTGATCAAGACAATCAAGTCAATGAGTTCATTCCGAACTCTTTTCATCTATATGTTGGCATTCTTCTTCTTCATCGATGGAATCAATAGCGTCACGGCTTTGGCCGGAATTTACGGAATCGTCGTTTTGGGATTGACAGCTGGGACGTTAATGTTGACGATTCTCATAATCCAGTTCGTTGCTGCTCCATGCGCTATAGGATTCACGAAATTAGCCGAAAAGACGAGTACCAAGAATGCCTTAACCATCTCTTTGGTTGGTTGGGTCATCGTCATCGTTGGCGCAATGTCTTTCGCTCCTCTCACTCTCACCGACCACGTTGAACATGATATCCAATTTGATTGGGATTCTGATGGAGATGGAATAGCAGATACATACGATGACAATATAGATGGAGATTGGTATAGTAATGAAGTGGAGATTGCCGCTGGGACCGACCCATACGACCCGTCGAGCCATCCGGATGGGCTTTCCACTACTTGGGTAGAGCAGAGGATTGGGGGGGCTGGTCAATACGTTATCACGGTTGGCGAAACCGCCTACGATCTTGGGATTGCGGTTGAGGGCGATGAACAGGATTGGGCTAACGAATGGAACGATATGATGCCTTTTCATGAGAATGAGTATTACACCGAGCGAGTCGTTTATTCCTTCAATGATCCATTGGATTCTACAATGATTGTTTCCACTTCAGATATTGACCGAATGACGGATTTCTTCGCCTCTTTCGATGCTAAGAATCGTTTTAGTTACTCTGTTAGTAATGGCCCACTCGATACAGAAAGAGGAATGGGAGAGAGTCATCCGACCAGCATTGGCGATGGGCCGGTTGACATCATTCCTGAGAAGGTCAGAGCATCTGTTTGGGAGCCTATGGGTATAGGAGTCAATATTCAATTTCTCCTCCTCGGCTGTATGGCCGGTGCCCTCCTCGGTGGCTCACAAGGCCTCGCACGCTCTCTATTCGGTCAGATGGTCCCAGAGACTCGCAGCGCCGAATTCTTCGGCTTCTTCGGCTTCTTCGGCAAAGTCGCCGCTTTGATGGGTCCTGCTATGTACACTTACCTAACCATCACATACGATAGCAGAGTTGGTGTTGCTAGTTTCTGCATCCTCATAATTATCGGAACCGTATTGATGCGAAGTGTCGATGTTGATGCTGGCCGCGCAGATGCACAAGCAGAAGATGCTCGCAACCGTGGTATCGAAGTCGAATGAGATCGGTTATTTTTGGAAATATTTTTCCGACAATAATGCAAGTTCAATAAGAATCAAAATTGGACCGCCGACAAGGAATAGTGAGAGGGGGTCAGGTGGTGAGAGCATAGCGCCAAGAAAAAGTGCGCTGAACCAAAACAGTCCTCTATTCTCAACAATCGTTTGATGCTCAATCAAGCCGGCACGCAGAAGGAGTATGACAAGAATTGGAACTTGAAAGCCGATTATTGATCCAAAAAATAACCCTGCGATAAATCCTATCCAGGATTGTAATTGCCAAGTATTTGACAATCCTGATGAGGCAGCATCCGTTGCCAAATAATCTAGTAACATCGGAATTAAAATTTCTTTCGCATAAAGTGCTCCGAGTAATCCAAGAATGAAGATTGCGATTAATACCTGAACGAGTGGCTTAAATCGAGTAATTTTCACATCGCTGACATTTCTTCGCGCCTTAGCTAATATCGATCTTCCATTCCACCCTAAATCGCAAATGATTGTAAAAAATGCGAGAGAAAAACCAATCTGAGTCGCGATTCTCAGTTGCAATAGAACTATTTCCATCGGTTGCAAGATGATGACTTGAACTCCATCTGGAAGAAAACCATCTGCTTGTAATAACCAAGTTATTGCCTCGCCAGCCCCAGGGTAACCACCGATGAATCCTATAAAAAACATTAACAAAATCAGTTTTGCCCTCGACTGAAAATGCCCGATTAAACCAACGATGTCGGCTCGAGAAAAGAGTTCGCCGCCATCATTGTCCATGAGGCTCGGAACACTTACCATTCCTCAATACATCGTAAGGGTAAATCTGTGAATATTATCTTCTAAGGATTATCGAAAGAATGTCGCCATCTTTCAATAGGTGGTCCAAACCCACCCGTTGCCAATCGAATTTTGCACTAGGTCCCTTGACCCGAGCATAACGATATTTTCTAACAAAATCTCTGTGTAATTTCGCACAAACATCGCGTACAGTGGATGTATCTTTGACAATAAGAGGTTCAATCAAATCTGCTTCTTGACCTTGAGGTTTGAGATATATAGACATGAAGTGTAAATTTTCGAAAATGAAATTTTTCATGTCGTCTATTCCTTCCCCCGTTTTTGCGGATACTTCAAGAATTGGCCAATCGACAGGCATCATATTCCTAATAATTTGCAAATCTTCTTCGTTGGCTAAATCAACTTTGTTAATGATGATTACAGCGTTGTTATAGATTCGATTACCGGCCAATGTGTCGACGATATGGTCATCGGTGACATTGGTACGTAATGTGACAGTTGCCGAAACGATGCCGAAGGTTCGTACGATTGATTGAATTTCTTCAGTTGTTAAATTGGTTTGCTCAACCGTGCTACGAACTACAATTCCTCCTCGGCTAGTTCTGGTGATGAAAACTTGAGGCTTGGGTGTGTTCAATCTTAACCCAGCCTTCCATAATTCATGGTCAAGGATATCATAGTGTGAGCCTTGGAATGGATCTAGAACGTAGAGAACCATGTCTGATCCACGGATGACATTGAGAATTTCTCTTCCTCTTCCCTTGCCATCAGAAGCGCCTTTGATTAGTCCAGGCAAGTCTAGAATCTGAATTTTCGCACCGCGATGTTCCATTAATCCCGGTATGCATGTTAGTGTAGTAAAAGCGAAGTCACCTGTTTCTGATTTTACATCGGTCAATTGAGAAATCAGGCTAGATTTTCCAACACTCGGAAACCCAACCAGTGCGACTGAAGCATCACCAGATTTTTTGACTTCAAATCCATGACCTCCGCCGCTAGCTTTTGCGTGGGCGTTGGCTTTCTCCTTACGTTCGCGGAGAGCTGCAATTTTCGCCTTAATCTTACCCAGATGACCTTGTGTTGCTTTATTGGATTTTGTTTTGGTAATCTCTTCCTCAAGGACTTTGATTTGCTCCTCGATTGTTGCCATTCAAGTTCCACCCACATCGGTTGTTATTGATTGCAGCGCCGAGCCCCCAGTTCTTCAATTCGATGTAACTTCAGACACTGAACCGAGGGAAGCATTCTATCCAATACACTCTCTCGAATGATTTATGGATTGGGTCAAGAATCCCGCTTTACTTCCACTATGGGAGGTGCTGAAGAAAATCGCGAAGGAATTGGAAGGCCCTCTCGACTTGATGAGAGAGGATTTAGGATATTACAAATTGGTGAAATATTATACAAAAAGTCAATTTGAACCATTTCTTGCTATTTGTATTCAAAAAAACCATGTCTCACTCTATCTGACTCCGCTTTACAGAAATCAGCACCTTGTTTTAACGATGCCACAACCCTTGCTGAGACATAAAACTGGAAAATGCACTTTGCGCTTCTTCTCTGAAGACGATACAGCCATCGAACATTTACCAAAATTATTGCAAGATTGCCTACATACTTGGGTTGATGCAGGGGTAATCAGTTAGTTAATCGAGGTCGGTTTACTAGAGGTAGTCAAGGGGGAGCTGACATGGTGGATATTTTGCTCTACTTGGTTGAAAGAAAATCGTATTTTCTCCTTTGTCACAAACCTCTTATGGAAATATTTGAAGGAATGAAAACACGAAGTTTGAGGGACATTCGCCCAATTATTGATGAAAATTTTCATCGGGAATTTGATGTCGATTTAGAGGGTGAAATTCTCGAATGGTTCGACTCAAATCTAGAAATAGTTCTAGATATTTCTTTAGTTGATCAGGCGATGAATGTTGAGCGAAAATCCGAGTTGGCAATTTTATTTGCTAGATGGTGTTCATACAGTGAATGGCGTTGTTGGGATGCTAGATTATTTTTGTATGTCGAGCCAATAATCGGGCGAAAAATCGAAGATGTTGATGAATTTTTGGAATATTCAATTTGGTCTGAATTTGCTTTAGAATTGATGAATTTAGTCTCCACCGAGTATTCCGAATCAGTAATTAGCGATTGGATGGGTCGAAGGGAAAAGTTAGGTGAGACGATGGAACCTTCTGAAGATCCGAGGATTTTACCAACTATGGCTGCACATCGCCTCGCCACAGAATCCTTACAAGAATTTTTGAAATCAGTCCAGAATGAGGGAAATTCTCTTTTGATAGGCCGAGAATTCTTGAATTCTCAGTTATGGAAATTCGACAAACTTTCTATGGCAGAACAGGTGGGGGTGAATCGTTGACGGAGTTGCCATTAATCCCAGTGCCGCCAGCGCGAGAAAAGGAACCCGGAGTAGTAGTCTTAGGTCGATTTCAGCCATTTCACTGTGGACATGCACTTATGGTTGAGGCGGCTGAGAATTGGCGACGCCAAAATTTACCTTCTAGCAAATTAATAATCGCGATTGGTTCTTCGAATCGACATCAAAGTATGACAAATCCATGGTCATGGGAAGAGCGAGCAGAGATGATTCAGATTTGGCTTAATTCGGTGGGAATTGATTCTGCTGTAATTATTGCAATCCCCGATATCGATGATCCATCAAATTGGGTTGAACACGCATCGCAATATCATGGTAAGGCAGGAGTCTTTTTCACCAGTGACGTGGATAGTGCGAATTTGTATGAAACTGCTGGGTGGCAAGTCGAATTGACTACTTTAGAAGCAAGGGAACAATACGAAGGTTGGAGGGTTCGAGGTACTGCGATGATGATGTCAACGGTAACGGATCCTGATGCTATATTGATGGTTTTATCGCCATCGATACCGATACCTGTTGTGAGACATTTAATCGAAATTGATGGTCTCAGGCGCCTTGCATTCTTGGGAGAGGGTGGGGAACCAGTTGGTTAATCTAATCAACAATTTGTACAATGAACATCTTCGATATTTTCACCGTTTACAAAAGCGGTAAACCAATCTACGAACAGAACTCCTTCTACCTCTAGGGTATAGAACCTGTCAGACCCCAAAATCGTGTGATCTGGTCCTGGAGCAATATATCCCGACACATCAATTCCAGCGTCCTCAATTTTTTGCTCACTGGCAAAGATTTGGCTTGAATAAGTGACCTGCACGTCATTTCCGAGTAATGCATTGAAGTATTTCATTGTATTATCTTCGGTATTATCATATCTTCCAAACCTAATCAAATTATCATGGTTCCAAGATTGAATAACCATATCCGCACTGTCAAAGAAATTGAAATCCTGAAATTCATCTAAGAAGTCACCCATCGTTTCATTCAAATTCCAATTGCTGACTATGTCGTAAGTCCCATTTGTGTACACACCGCCACTTCCATCGTTGAAAACAGTGATTTCGGCATCTGGGTAAGAATTTGATGCGAGGATGCCGTAGAATGGAGCTGGGAATGAACCAGCACTAGAACCTGTTACGAAAATTTTACTCGCATCAGTATAATGTGAGGTCAAAAAATTGTATGCTGCTTGGGAGTTCTTGTGGCCACTATGGTTAACCTCCGCATATGCATATTCAGTGATTGCATTACCTAAGTGGATATCACCTGTGCAATACGGGACGTATACGATTGACCAATCTGCGAAGGGATTGGCGGGGTTTCTGAAGTTAGATATCCCACCTAAATCCGAGTTGAAGACTGAACCAACAGCAGGACCATCAGAAGAAATTGATGTTTGGAAAGTACCGCCCTGGAATTTGCAACCTGAATCCTCAAAGCAAGCTCCACCACCTTCAAAATACAGTAAAACTTTGCTTGGATCAGCATCTCTGGACCAAAAGAACCACTCTGCACCATCTGCACATTCACAATCTCCCCCGGGGAATTGCTGCACCCAATTGACCCCATATTCAGATTCCCATGGAATTAGGCAAGACCCATCATCATCGGTCGCAAGAGAATCGAAATTTGTCGCTGCAGAATCCATGCAACCGAGAATTTCGTCGATATCTAGAATCCCATCATTATCAGAATCGGCGTATTCACAAGAGTTGGATATCTCAACTATCGCTTCAGGATCATAATTTATCGCTTGATTATCCATACAACCGACGATGTCTTCTGGCTCGTTAATTTCTTCGCCAGTGCATCCTGCCAGTAGCATTGAAAAAACCATTATAATAGTAATGATGTAGTTTGAAGTCGAAGTCATTAACTGAGCCGAGGTGAAGTTGAATTATTAACCTCTCATAGATATAAATCTGAAATCAACTTTCAGAAACAATTACTTTGACTGGTCGAAGAACTCTGTCTTGTAGGGTATATCCTTCCTCTATTACTTCGATAACTGTGCCTGGTTCCGTACCTTTTGGTGCCGGGATGGTGGCGATAGCTTCCATGGTCGAAGGATTGAATATCTCACCTTTGGCTTCAACCTTGACGACACCTTCCGATTTTAATGCTGATTTTAGAGAATTTAGGGTCATTCGGACTCCTTCGTTTAATGATTCTGAATCGCCATTAGATGAATTAAGAGCTTTTTCTAGTCCATCGAGAACTGGGAGAATTTTTGTAGCAAGATTCACGCTTCGAAATTTAAGGATTTCAGATCGCTCACGTGCCCCTCGCTGCCGAACATTGGAAATTTCAGCAGCGCTATATTGTAATTCTTTTTCCAAATTTGCAATTTGTTCTTCGAGGGCGGTGATTGGGTCGATAATTTCATTTTCTTCGAGATTAATGTCTTCATCCAGCTCTTCTGACTTAGGTTCGGGCTCTGAATGGGCCTCGTCCTCGGTACCTGACACAGTGTTTCGTCGAAAGCCTCATTCAAGAATCCGATGGTTGTCCTCATTCGGCGTAGAAGTATTCACCAGCTGCTTTTTGTTCACGATCTTTGCGACTATTTTGTTTATTGATTCTAGGCCGATGTGATTCATGATCTCGTCTGAAAGTTACATCTACTTCGCTAAGGAATTTGTTCATTCCCTTTCGTAGAGATAGAGGGCCGACGGCATTGCCGTGTTTTCCACCTATACCGTCGAAGACAAGAAGAGAATCACTGACAATATCAATGAAATAAATATCGTGGTCGATTACCATCGCGGCCTTTTCATTACTTTCCATAGTTCTTCGAATCGCTTTAGCGGCTTCCATACGCGCATTAGCATCGAGATGAGCACTTGGTTCATCTAACAAGTAAAGATCTGCATCTCGACCGAGACAAATCGCAATACTCACAGCTTGCAATTCCCCTCCTGACAGTTTCTTAGCTCTGTGTTCGAGTATTTTGTCAACCTGCAAGGGTCGAATCACTTGCGTTCGAAATTCTCCACTCGTCCACCTAGTGCCGATTTCTGTCATCAACCATTCTTCGACTGTTCCATCGAAATCGGTAGCAACATGCTGTGGTTTGTAAGATACTTTAGCATCCATTGTACACCATCCTTGATCTGGCTCAAACTCACCTGCAATCATTTTCACCATAGTGGATTTTCCAGTTGCATTCGGTCCGACAACGCCGACAACCTCTGCGCTCCGTACCATTCCTTGTCCGGTTTTGAGATAGAACTCTCCAAGTGTTTTCTCCATATCTCCCCATTCAAGAATTGGTAGACCAATTTCTTCACCTCGGACTCTACCTCTTAAAAATTGGATTGGTTTATCTCTGATTCTGACGTTTTCTTCGACCAAAAACCCATCTAAATAAGCATTGATTGCTGTTCTTGTCGATCTGGCAGGCGTGAAAATTCCATAGGCGGCTCGTTCACCATAAACGATGTGAAGTAAATCACACATTACATCGAGAATAGCTAAGTCGTGCTCGACAACAAGGATTCGTTTACCCTTTTGAGCTAATTCTTGGATGATGCGAACCATTCTCATCCTTTCATGGATATCGAGGTATGAAGATGGTTCGTCGAAGAAATATACATCTGCTTCTTTCAACATTGTCGCACATATGGCGACCCGTTGCAATTCTCCACCCGATAGTTGGCTGATTTTACGCTTGAGAATATGGTCGATACCTAATAACTCGGCATATTCTTGTAATTCTCCCCGGTCATCTACTTTTTCGAGTAATTCTCTAGCATTTCCATCGAATATTTTCGGTAATTTGTCGATATACTGAGGTTTCACAGCGATTGTAACGCCTTCTTCAGCTACCAACTGAAGGTAATCTCGTAACTCTCCGCGAGGAAATGATTCAATGATATCAATCCAATCAGCTGAATTAACAGTCCAGTCTCCAAGATTGGGTTGAATCGTCCCGGATAGCAGGTTGATTGCAGTTGATTTTCCCATTCCATTTGGACCAAGAATCCCAACGACTTGTTCTTCACGAGGAGTTGGCAATCTGAACAAGCGGAAACCATTTTCGCCATATCGATGAGTCATTTCCCCCTCCAGTTCTTCAGGTAAATTTGTAATGATTAACGCATCGAAAGGGCATTTTGTGACACAAATTCCACAACCTATGCAAAGTGGTTCAGAAATCAATGGTTTACCACTTGAATCATCTAGAATTATACACTCGATGCCATTACGGACAGGTGGGCAAAATGCCCAACATTCATCATTACATTTCTTGGGCTGACAACGCTCCTCCAAAAGAACTGCAACCCTCATACCATCACCCCCATCGCCTATGATTCAATATCTCTTCTATTCAATTTAATAATGCATATAGATTCCAATCAGAGACCGAAAAATCGGTGCCGGATGTAAATATAGGCGGCTAAACCGATTTTCTCGGTCTTTGACAATTGGGTTCGCTCACTGAAGACATCTCCCTTATTTTTGTTGATTTTATTCATTATTGATTGATAGAAAATGGTCATCGCAGCAGGAGAATACCTACTTGATTTGTCAAGTAGAGGGAATAATTTCATCGCCCGCTCGCGGTATTTATCAGCGCGAGCGATATACTCAGAAACAAATGGCATCCAACCAGGATGTTTGAGAATTTCTTTGCCACCACGCAAATCATCTTCAGAAATTCCGAAGCGGGCAAGATCTTCTATTGGCAAGTAAATGCGATTCCGCTCAAGATCCTCGGCAACGTCTCTAATAATATTGGTTAATTGCATATAAATCCCCCAAGATTCAGCAAATTCACTAGCTCGAGGGTCATCATAACCGTATATTTCGATACATACAAGGCCGACTGTCGAGGCAACTTTGTAGCAATAGGTGTAGAGATCTTCGAAGGTTTCGTAGCGATTTCTATGGAAGTCTTCTTCCATCCCGCTAATCATATCATCGAGTAATTGCCGTGGGATGCCAAATGTATCGACAGTATCTTTCAAAGCAATGAAAATTGGGTCTGTAGAAGTAACTTCTCCATAGGCAGTCGACAATTTTTTTCTGAAGTAAAATAATTGTGACATCCTGTCATTATAAGATGAGCGTTCCACAACTGGTGAACTATCTATTAATCTCTCAATCTTAGTCCGATAATTGATAGATTCTAACTGTTCACTTGATCCACCTGGGAAATAATCGATATAATCTCCATCGGCGATGTCGTCTGCGCGTCGGCAGAATGCGTAGTATGCCATTATAGCGCGTCGTTCTAGATCTGGAAGATACTTGAAAGAATGATAGAAGTTTCCTGCTTCTCTTCGGGTTAATTCTTCACAGAAATCATAAGCAGCGTCAATCATATTTTCGGGCAAGTCATTTTCTGACCAAATCGCTGCATCAATATGTGAAAATGGATTGACTAACTCCCCTCGGGACCCAATAACTCCCATGAAAACCGCTCCTTCACGAATTGTTTCAAGAGCGGTGATACTGATTGCATGAACAGCTTCTTTTGTTAGATTCACTGCCGATCGAACGCGCTCGATTTGTATCGATTCAACATCGTTATCGATGAGACTAATCCTCTTGCCGAGATCATATTCGACCTCCGGATCGGAATCACTCAACTGACGCTCAGCCATACTATTACCAGTTGGAGCCCTCAATGTCTGCATTTGAATCTCACCCCCGTGCGCGCGATGATCGCTTCATTCCAAATTACATTATTTTTTTCTATGTGCCGCCTTCCATGCGCGTTTGGCTCTGAACAATAACTTCAATTGTTTGAATTTAGACACAGTAGGGCGTTTTTTCCATGTATTATAATTCGATTTCCGAATCGATTCTAACACGGCTTGACCACCCCAACTGAACATCATCAAGTCGACGGCTAATCTCGGATCACAATGTTGCCATAATTCTGCACCTGCATCAAACCATTCCTGGGCTCGATCAACTTCTTCTTTCATCAGAGTGCGCCATCGCTCATTGGCTACTCGTGCATGATAATCATCGTAAGTATATCCGTGTTTTATCATCGTTTCTTCGGGTAAATATATTCTGTCTTGATCCAAATCTCGGGCAATATCTTGCCAATGATTTGCTAATTGTAATGCGGTGCAGGTCAGGTCTGATAATTCTCTCAACTTCTCGTCATCATGGCCATAAACGTAGAGGAATAAATGACCAACCGGGTCTGCTGAAAAGTAGCAATATTCTCGTAATTCGTCGAAATTTGCAAATCTAGTCTTTATTTGATCCATTTTGAAGGCTTGAATTAATTTCCAAAACGGCTCGAGCGGAATTTTGCACTCACGAGCGGTAATTTGAACAGCGATTAGAATCGGATGTTTTGGGCTACCGCTCCAGTTATCTCTAGCTGCTTCAGATAGGTCACGTTCCCATGCATCGAGTAATTTCCATCGTGTTTCGTTATCGAAAGGTGCATCATCGCCTAAGTCGTCACCATATCGAGAAAATGCGTAGATATTTTGGATATGTTGAACGTGCTCTGGAGGAGTGAATTTGTTAACAACAACAAAATTTTCATAATGCGATTCAGTAATTTTTTTGCAATATGAAAGTGCCGATTCGACAGACAGATGTGTTTCCCATCCTGCTAACGAAACGACTTCTCCTTGCTCTACTAAATGTACTCCAAAATTGAATTTTTCGGCCATAATCACCACTCAGTCCAACCTTTTGAGCCACGGCGAGGTGGTTCTGGCCAATCTGGCCAATTCATATCGTGATGCCAATCATTCATCTGTTCATCACCACGAACCGCGAGTAAATGCGCGGCAGCAGATAGTCCTCCACGGACTGCCCCCTCCATTGTACTAGGCCAATCTGTGTCTAACCAATCTCCACCTAGGATAATGCCGCTAGATGCATCATCGGCGTTCGGTCTAAATCTTTGGGTTCCTGGCCGTAATGCCGAAGTTGCTCGTTTTGCTCTAACAACATGGAATTGAATTAATTCTGGAGCGTCGGGGAATGCTGTTTTTACGACGCGCTCATATTCAGTCTGAATTTCGGTATCTTTCATTGAAAGATATGGGTCGGCGAAAGATACCGGCACAGATATCCAGTGCCCTGGAAGTCCAGCTCTCTGGATTTCGTCGAGTTCACCAGTCCTGTCGAAAAGCATCTGGATAAGTGGTTCTTCGATACATGTGACGAATTGGGTGTTTTCCGGCAAAACCGGCCCTTGGTGGAATGCATGTAAACCCATCAAAGTTGTATTCCCTATCGATTCTAGATTATCTGCAATCGAATTATTAATTTCGGATGAATTTCCTCCTCGTAACAGTCTGGTGGTTGGTTTTATCGGTGTGCAGAGGATGACCGTGTCAGCAGGAATTTTTTCATCACGAGTACTAACTCCCGAAATCACTCCATCTTTTGATAATATTTCCATAACTGGAGATGATGTTCGTAATTTTACACCAACTGAACTCAATGTCCTTCGGAGTGCAGGATCCAATACTCCGGATAAATCTCCTGTAAAAGATACAACATCAAAAGAATCTTTGTTGCTAAAAAGGCCTTTTCTGAATAAAAATGCAGCGGAAGAACTACTCGCATTCGCTGAATCAATATTGAGTGCTGCCATGACAAGTGGGTCCCAAAATCGTTTGATTGCTCGCTCGGTTTGGCCATTTTCCTTCAGCCATGTCAAAAAATCGGTATCATCTAGATAGCGGCGTTCTTTTTCGGTCATTTTTTGTAGAGCTCTAACAGCCTTCTGCATAGCTATTTTATCTTTTAAACTGAGGAATGGAGCGCGTAGTAAAGACATTGCCAGATGATTTGGTGGTGGTAATTTACCTGATTTCAAAGTCGAGATTCGGCCTTTATCTACCTCAAGATAGGGTAGTCTAGTTTGAGATTGTAATCGCAAAATTTCTCGAGCTTCGCAGTGTCCTATCAATTGTAAAAAACGGTTGTAAACGCGAAAAGCTGCGTGTTGGCAATTATCGATTTCCCTATCAATGCCTCTCAAACTAACCGATTGAACACGACCACCTAACTTCGCACCCGCTTCAACTAATGTGACATTGATTCCACGTCCAGCTAGTGCGATAGCGCAAGAACAACCCGCTAAACCAGCGCCGACGACTATGACCTTGCCGGCTTCAGACATGTTCCATCGGGATGCTTCTCCCGTCTTAGGCTCTCGCGCTTAGAGTTCGATTCAGGGAGTCGATTCAAAGCAGGCCGGCTTCTTTCAATGCGGCAGCTAAAACAGCACCGATTTCAGATGGATCTTTTGCGATATGGATTCCTGCTAATTCGAATGCTGCAAATTTTTCTGCAGCAGTGCCCTTTCCACCAGAAATTATCGCACCGGCATGCCCCATTCTTTTGCCGGGAGGTGCGGTAGCACCCGCGACGAAACCAACGATTGGTTTCGTGACGTTTTCAGCGGCCCAAGCAGCTGCATCTTCTTCAGCAGTTCCACCAATTTCACCGATCATCACAATAGCTTCGGTTTGTAAATCAGCTTGGAAACCGGCGAGGCAATCAATGAATCCGGTGCCATTAACTGGATCTCCACCTATTCCGATACAGGTCGATTGACCTTCACCTATGCTCATTGTTTGAGCAACCGCTTCGTAGGTTAGAGTTCCTGATTTAGAAACGATCCCAATTCGCCCCTTCTTGTGTATGTGGCCGGGCATGATACCAATTTTACACCCCCCATCTTTTCCAGGGGTGATGATTCCTGGGCAATTTGGTCCGATGAGTTTGATTCCTGGTCTTTGGTTGACATAAGCGACCGCCTTTACCATGTCTAAAGTAGGGATTCCTTCAGTAATACAGACAATAACTCCCTCACCTTTGATTTGGTCAAATGCATCCGCGGCTTCCATAATTGCTTCTGCTGCGAATGGTGGTGGGACATAGATTACTGATGCATCAGCATCGGTTGCTTGTATCGCTTCGAACATGCTATCGTAAACCGATACTGACTTTTCAGCCATGTCGAGTAATAATCCTCCTTTTCCAGGGGTAACCCCGCCGACAATATCTGTCCCATATTCTATCATTATAGTCGCATGAAAAGTTCCTTGTGAGCCTGTGATTCCTTGAACGAGAACTTTGCTATGTTCGTTAATCCAAATAGACATCATTGCTCACCTCCGATAAGTTCGACAATTTTTTTTGCTCCTTCTGCAAGAGTATCTACCGAGTAAGTTTGTAAGTCGGATGCGTCAATAATCGCTCGTCCTTCTTTGTAATTTGTTCCTGAAAGTCGAATGACGAGTGGCACTTCAAGCCCCATCTTCTCAACTGATGCGAGGACTCCATTTGCGACAATATCGCATCGTTGAATTCCGCCAAATATATTGACAAGAATTCCTTTCACATTAGGGTCTTCAAGAATAATTTCGAATGCGGCGTTGACTGTGTCTTCTCCGGCTCCACCGCCGATGTCGAGGAAATTTGCCGGTTCGCCACCGTATAATTGGATGACATCCATGGTTGCCATCGCGAGTCCGGCTCCATTCACTAAACAGCCGATGTCGCCATCGAGTTTGACATATGATAGCCCTAATTCTTTAGCCCGAACTTCAGCATCATCCTCTTCACCTAAATCTCTGATATCTTCCCACTCTTTGTGTCGGAACGAGGCATTATCATCGAAACTAACCTTCGCATCGAGTGCGATGATTTCATCATCTTCTGACCTGACTAAAGGATTAATCTCAATCATTGCACAATCATTCATAACGAAGACATCATACAATTTTCCTAGAAGGCCAAAAAAAGATTTGAGGGCAGCACCAGATAATTCGAGATCCATACCTAAATTTCTCTTCTGAAAGCCCAACAGTCCTGCTGCGGGATCCACCCAAACTTTGTGAAGAGCTTCAGGAGTATTTTTAGCAACCTCTTCGATATCCATTCCACCTTCTGTGGAAGCCATAATCAAAACCGCTTTCGCCTCTCGATCGACTAAAATTGCCAAATAATATTCGTGTGCTATCGCACAACCGGCTTCGACATAGAGATTGTTGACAATTTTGCCATCTTCTCCAGTTTGAATTGTGACTAATTTATTTCCGAGAATATTTCGTGAATACAATTCAACATCCTCGCGAGAAAACGCAATTTTCACGCCGCCCACCATCACTTTTTCACCGGATTCAGGAGAGTATAATGTGCCCTTTCCGCGACCACCTGCGTGGATTTGTGACTTTACTGCAACTACTTTTGAGCCGAGGGAATCGTATGCAGAAAGTGCATCTTCAATGCTTGTGCAGTGAACGCCTTCGAGGACGTTAACCCCTGCTTTACGGAACATCGACTTACCTTGATACTCATGAATATTCATCGCTATCGTGCGTGCGACTCGACCTCGCTCTTTCAACGATGCGCTTGGAGGAGTTCTAAGTCGTTGACGCGAAGTGCTGAAAATGGGTTCTGCTCCCGCTCGTCCATGGACGTAGTAGTTTTGGCCGGAGGGTTTGGTACAAGATTACGTCCTTGGACCGAAGGAAGGGCCAAACCTTTGCTTCCGCTTCTAGACAAGACTTTGCTCGAGCGTGTTGTAGAATGCGTCCCGCTCGAGATGATTGATCGTGTTGTTGTCGCTGCCGGCTATGGAATTGAGGAAATGCAGCGATTCTTTGACTCCTCAGAATTGCCATATGAGGTGATTCTTTCTGTTGAAACGGAGGCTCTTGGCACGGGTGGGGCGGTCGCACTCGCCCGTAAACATTTGACGGGTAGTGGCCCGATTTTGGTTTTGAATGGTGATTTGATTTCAAGCGTGGATGTTGCAGCTCTTGCCAAACATCATTCATCTACTAGCGCTACTGCAACCCTCTCGCTTTGGCCCGTTGAAGATCCGAGCCGATTTGGCGTGTGTGAGTTGGATAATTCCGGTTATATTCGCCGATTTCAAGAAAAACCAGAGCGAGGGACAGAATTTTCGAATTTGATAAATGCAGGCTGTTATTTACTTGAGCGAGAAGTTCTAGATTCGCTCTCTCTTAATCACCACAGCATGGAGCGTGAAATTTTCCCCAGCATTGCTGAATCTGGACGAATGGCAGGTCTTGAGTTTGAAGGATTCTTTGTCGATGCAGGAACTCCCTCTTCATTTCTTGAAGCGGCACAAGTTTGCATCGATAATGGCAGATTTTCTACAGGCGCAATTTTCGAAGGTTCATGGTTTGCCGATGCAGTCATTGATGGTGGTCAAGTCTCGGGTTCTGCGATTGGTTCTGAAGTGAAAATTGGAATCGGTGCAAATTTGGTCAACTGCGTCGTCCTCGATGGGGCAATAATCGGTGAGTCAGTTCATTTAGATCGATGTTTAATTGGTGAAAATGCGATAATTTCGGATGGATGCCGCCTCAATGATAAGGTCGTAGGTCACGGCGAGATAATCTAATTTCTCCGTTAGCGTCAAAGAGGAATTGCCTTTCGCCGAATCATGGGTGAGCAATTAGTCGTAGTCAATTTCAAGACTTATGAAACCGCCCATGGCATCGCTGCTGAAGAATTAGCTAGAGCGATGGCTAGTATTGAAACGGATGCGAGGATGATTGCGGTAGTCTCGGCATTCGATCTTTCAGCGGTTGTTGATGCAGCCCCTAAACTCGAAGTTTGGACCCAACATCTCGACCCTATAGGTTTCGGCTCAAATACTGGTTGGCTACATCCTGAAACTGCTATTTCTCGAGGTGCTAGTGGGACAATTATCAATCATGCAGAACACAAAGTATCTCTCGAACATGTGGCGATGATCCTTGATTCAGTTCCCGAGGATTTCACTGTATGTGCATGCGCAGCAAATATCGATGAAGCAAGAGCATTGACAGCATTACAACCAAATTATGTCGCAGTTGAACCACCTGAATTGATTGGTGGAGATATCTCTGTGACAACCGCAGACCCTGAAATTGTCATCAGTACCGCTGCAGCAATCTCAGAGATTAACGAAAATGTTGGAATTCTTTGTGGTGCCGGCGTGAAAAACGGTGAAGATGTAGCAATGGCAATTCAATTGGGCACATCTGGTGTTCTTCTGGCTTCAGGAGTCACAAAAGTTGCTGACCCCGTTTCTGCTCTGGCAGATTTAGTTTCGAAGATTTGAGCACCAAACAGGGGCG
>DUAE01000028.1:0-2042 GCA_012960975.1 Candidatus Poseidoniales archaeon | reverse complement strand
CTAGCGAAAAATCAGATAATCAGAGCACAGTATAATCGATTAACAGTCAAATCAATGGGTTTGTGCTTAGACCCATGAGTTAGCAATTGCTGAATTAATGGGTTTTCAGTCCGTCCTTTCAGAGGCTAGCGTCTGAAAGGGCCCACTGAAAGCCCACGGATTCGCCAAAACCAATCGCATGGGTCTAAGCACAAACCCATTGATTTGACTGTTAATCGATTATACTGTGCTCTGATTATCTAATTTATCGCTAACGAATGACTCAGCCCACTGCGCCGCCATTGAATCGCTTATGTTTTGCCTTTCGAAAGTGTGTTAAGGGAAATATCAGGACTGGTTGCATCCAGAAATCGGCTTTAATGAACTTGAAATTGAACAAATCCATTCAGCATGAACTGAAATTCTAGTATTGAATGACACAGACCCGTAATCCGATGTCACACTACCGTGACTAGTTATTCCGATCACTGTCCACTTAGTTCCTATTTTCGCGAAGATTGGCCCTCCTGAATCACCAGGGACACCTATTCCTTCTAGTGGTTGAGGATTAGGACTGCTGTCCCCACCTCCTGCATAGGAGTAGTCCTGCCCGGTGAAGAAGTTGAAACCCAAATTACCACTGGTTAGAGGATTATTGTTTTCATCGGGACTATCGAAGTCGTAGACTAAATGACCTCCCCTCAGTTCCATTAAATCATTCCCATCAGCCTTAGCGGGCAATTCCAATATCCGGTCCAATGTATTGCTCCAAGCTCTCCTTTGCGTGTAGTATTCTCCTCCATCATCAAGGCAAGCGCTATCGCAATACGATTCTTCATAGTCAGAATAATCGCCATAACCGGAGATAAAAATTGTAGCACCTAATAGTGAGTCATCAATATCGTCTTGATTCGCCCAAGACGAGGGGTAAACTCCGGAAATATGTTCAGATAACTCGACTAAAGCTATGTCGAAGCCCAAAGGCAATTCTTCGTCCACACCTCCCCATGAAGGGTGGATGTAGAATGCCCCAGCAGTGTACCAAGCTTCTGCGTTTTCATAATCGGATCCAACAGCAACATAAGTTTCATCTAAATCCAACATTTCAACCACATGTGCAGCAGTTAATATCCATCGGGAAGAGATGATTACACCACTCCCTCCACAAACATATTCGGGGTCTGAAATACAGGCCCCTTCAATGGCTACAGTAGAAGAAAATGAAGGATACTGTGTACCGGAATTGTAGGGGTAGCGATTAGCCCCCAAATCCTCGTAGAGTTCGGGTTCGACATCCAACCTGTAGCCGAATTCCGGGCCGTTCCCCGATTCGACGAAATCGGTGATAATATTGAACATCAGACTACCTACCAAGACAACAATTACCAGTACAATTCCAGCGATTGTGATTTTTTGTTCGATAGATAACTTTCCGTAGGCGAGTGCCGCCACAGTAGTCTCGTGTTTTGATTCCTCTACGATTGAGGGGAAAACCTCCTCCGGTTTCTCGGAGTAATTCTGTGGGTCATTAATCGATGAAGCAGAGTCTGGGTCGTCTGACCGACTTCCTGACTCTTCATTTAGATTTTTTTTTCTTCAAAACCATCATCTGAATTAACCAAATACCAGTCGACAGATAGTTTGAGTATCGAAAGTCCAACCAACAAGACTCCGATTAATTGCATGTTCTGTTCTATAAATTCATTCCAGTTAGATGGGGCAGCTTCAGACAAAAACTCTGCATTGTAGTAGAATACTAGGCCAATGATGACTCCGGTGAGCCGGTTGGGGACCTGTTTGATGAACTCCCGCTGACCCATGACACTCCGCCTCTGTTCCCGGAGATAAACCATTGCATGAATTTTCAATATATTGCTTTCATAGTGTGATTGATGAAAGTGAAATAATAGGTTTTCAATGAGCCTGAACATGCGCTAACCATTGAAACCCCCCCTCTGACTCACCCCAAGTTGGTGGGTACGGTTTCTACCACTAAACGCATGGGTACCCCATCCGTCCGTATACGAAGCAAAGGGTACCCTTGCGATTACCCCTGATCGTAT
>DUAE01000027.1 GCA_012960975.1 Candidatus Poseidoniales archaeon | reverse complement strand
CGCCTAGCGATAAGTTGGGACTTTTGGTTAGCCTGCCGTGCACTTGCAACGGTTTCAGTCTTAATCTGGGTGCTCTCTCGCTCAGCACGAGTATTGATTTCCTCGCTGTGCGAATTTGCCTCAGCCTTTGCTTCTTTGAGAATTCCCTTGGCTTCTGTTTTGGCTGCGTCGGTGATACCCTTCGCTTCCTTTTTCGCCGCAGTGGCGATTTCGCTTGCCAACGCTTCTAGCGTCATTTTAGTTCATCCTCCTCCAATTCTCCAATTACGATTTACTCACAACAAGAACATTGCAAGGAATCCGAACAACACAACGGTCTCAGGTAGTACAGTGAACAGTAGACCAGTACCGAATTTTGAACCGTCTTCTGCAATCATTCCGACTGCTGCAGCCCCAATTTGTCCTTGTCCAAGACCTGTTCCAATTCCACAACCTGCAAGTGCGATACCCGCACCTAACTTTGCCATTGTATCCTTCTCCGCTATTTCGTCAGCGGTTTGTGCACTGGCTACTCCTGCAATCAAGCAAATGCTCATCAAAACAAGCATTAAACGCATTCCTCTTACCATATTTATTTTCATATTTCTTTCCTCCATTTTTCCATGCATTGCATAGGAATCTGATATATTATTGCTCAACCTCCACAGTTCGAGCTGTAAACCCAAATGGTGAGAACTTCTCACCTAGAACCTCATAGAATTGTTTCATCCACTCAACCAAGTGAAGTCGAGCGGCGTGGATGTTAGGGCTGACAACACCTAGTAACCAAGCGAAGCCCTGAACAACCAACCAACCAAAGAATAAGACAATCAGTAGGAAAATACTGCTACCTACTCCGAATGCGAAACCAAGCCCGCCTGAAATAATAAATCCTGCTAATAGTTGCATCTTGAAACTAAGTTGTGGAATCTCTATTTTGAGAATCTTAAGAACAAATGGTAGTATCATTGGCAAAAGGATCGCCGCTAGAATAAATCCACTCACATCCTGATGAGATAAATCGTTAATCAGTCCCACCATTCCAGTACCGTGACCATCTTCCATATGTCCGTAGAGCATATGATTTCCAGTCTCAGCGATTTTAACACCAACAATACCTACTGCGAATAGACGCACGTAGGATACTACTGTTGACATCATACCAATCCCCTCAATTGGACCCAACATCACTGCGATAGCAGGTGGCATACCATGGTATTTGTATGAAGCATAAATCAACATTAATACACCAATACCAGCAATGATTCCGCCAATAAGTTGCATTTGAGAGAGTAAGTCAAGATAACTTTGACCGTGGTCTCCTTTTAGCCGAAGGAAGGCGTAAGCAAAGAAGAATCCACCAACTAGAATGGCAATCCAAGAGCCTTTGTCAAAGAAAGCGACTGCTGGCCCAACATTACCATGTGAATCACCGTAAAGCCATGAATCCCTGAATCCGATTGCTAATCCTAGCAAAGTGTGGAACACACCCAGGTAAATAGTTAGCAGAATTAGATCCTCAAGATTGCCACCATCAGATGCCATTGTGACTCGGTGGAATGGGTATGAGAAGGCTGCACCGAAAGGAAGGCCATGCTCAATTCCAGCGAAAGCGAAGATACTCAACTCACTGGTAGACCAGTGGAATGCACCGCCATTAGGATAGAAGATTGTTGGCCATGTGGCCCAGGCAGGTGCTTCAGCCGCAGTCCAATGCCAATGCCCGTGTGCTACCTCGCACGCGTGGGCGCTGACAATTGTTTCAATGTCGCAACCACCATGAGGTAATATCTCAAATCCTGCGAACTCACCATATAGATAACCAAAGAATACGGTGGCTAATCCAATGTAACCTAGGAATTTAGCTGCTAACAACATTGTTTCATCGTGGCCCTTTGCCCTGTAAAGAGCATAACCAACTCCCATCGTCATAAATCCGTATGCCATATCTCCAAGCATTAACCCAAAGAAAAGAGGGTAGGTGAAGAACATGAATAATGTCGGGTCAACTTTACCATACGAGGGGCGACCCATCAAATCAGTAATCAATTCCATTGGCTTACTTGTATGTCTGTCTGCAAACTTAATTGGGGGCATCTCTAATTCTGGACCATGATGACCATGACCACCACCACCTGGTGTTATTTTGAATGCCTCGGTTTCTACATACAGGCAGGTTCCTGAAAGGGCTGCTTTCACTTCATCACTTCGAGAGGTTTCAACCCATCCATCAAGTACGAAAGTGTGCTCACTAGTTGCGACCTTAATTGGGCCAAGGGCAATTGCCATGTCTCTCTCAAGAAGTTCAACACCACCTTGCAAAGATGCGCCATTATTATCTCCCCAACTATCTAACTCTGATTGGAGGTCATCCATCTCTTCTGATAGGATTTTACTTTGTGCTGCTAAATTAGAAAGTCGTGCACCAATGTCACCTTCCCCTGCTGGAACAGTAACTGAAGAGAAGTCTGCATCATCAAGTGCTGATTGAACGGTGGATGCATTCTCATTTCTACAGAATACTGCAGCAACTTTTTTCTTGTCGCCGCCAACGATTGCAATACCATCACCTGCTGCTTTATTAGTTGCAGTTGCATTACTAACGTTGCCAACAAATACTGTCACGGCTTCGTATCCCGAAAGCAAATCAAGATCAATTCCTAGTGGCTTAAGTGTTTCAAGAGCCGCAGACTCTTCGGTGATGGTACCTTGTTCAGCCTCAATTGCATCTATTCGGTCAGAGGAAGTTAGCATCTCATCAACTAGAGATGGCAAATCAGCAGCCATCTTCAAGCGAATTGGTTTGGCTTCAAGGGGGACTTTGATGTCATTTGTAGTAATTTGTGAGATTACGCTTCGGTATCGGTTTAAGTTGCGCCCAATTCCTTCGGAAGATGGATTTGGCTTGCCCAACTTAAGACCCTCTTCATCACCTGAATAATCAATGATGTGAATCGCTTTCAGAGTAGCAAGTGCTTCAATGGCGTTATCGAGCTCAGATAGTGTGCCAGCAGCAGTTAGCCGAGACATGCCTTGAGTAGTTAATTTACCCATATCTACAACTCCAAAAACTCATATCAGTTATTCGGTGGTGAAATTATCCAGAATCGCTTCAATTGCTGCTGAACGATTCTTCTCACTTTGGCTTCGAATTGAATCAAGGTCTTTCTCACCTTTTGCACGAACTTTGTCAGCCTCTTTGTTAGCTGCTGTGTGTGCACTGCCGAGAATCCCTTGTGCGGCAACCTCTGCATCCTTCTTTCCATTTGCAATTACTTCAGCTGCATCAGTACGAGACTTACTAACAATGCCACTAGCATCATTTTGAGCCTTGACAAGTTTTTGATTAGCCTTTTCCTCAGCATCCTTTATTGAACGAAGAACTTCTTGTCTAGCCATACTAATCACCCTAGATGAAGGTGGCGACCTGAGATTAGTTTATGATGCTAACCGTAGAAGGTGCTTACACCCCTTGGCGCCAGTTGGGACAACTAGTTTCTAGCACCTACCAAATACTCGTGGCTTGCGCGGATGAACATGGATACCGAGAAGATCGGTGAGGCAGATTGGGGTGAACTCCAGAGAAATCTCGAAGCAACGATACCAGTCTATGATCGAATCAATCGCTTTGCAACTCTCGGTCAAGTGTCAAAATGGCGCAAATATGTCCAAAATCGATTGCCTGAAGAAGGCAGAATTCTAGAGGTAGGGTGTGGTCCAGGAAGTTTTGCAGAAGATGTGGTCGGTCGCGAATTGGTTTGCTTAGACCCAATTCCAGAGATGCTCCGTGTTGCCGAACCACGAGTCAATTCTCAACGTGCAGCTCGTGGAGACTCAGTGGTAGAATTTGTCGAAGGCACCGCTGAAAATTTGCCTTTTGAAGAGAATTCATTCGATGCAGTCTGTTCCCTTTTCTCATTTCGTGACTGGTTCGATAAACGCGCGGGGCTCGGTGAAGTTTTACGGGTTTTGAAACCAGGCTCATCCGTCGTTATCGTTGACCCGGCTAAAATGAACAAACTGCATGGATTTTTTGGATGGCTATGGATGCGATTTTGGGTTGGTTCCTACGCGCGTATTGTCTGTAATATCAATGATCATCCATGGAAATGGTTGACCAAAACCTATGTTCATTTTGGCACGACAAAAGATTATATTCGAATGCTCGAAGAAATAGGATTTGTCGAAGTAAAAGGGAAGGTCATATTCCCTGGAATGGCTACAATCTGGGAAGGGACCAAGGCTGAGTCTGGACGGTCCTCTTGATTATCAATACCAATCGCAAGGGTACCCTTTGATTCAGAAAATTATGAATGGCTTACGGCAAGTAACAAAGCGCCAAACAAACGGCTTGGTTAGTGGATTGAAGACGAGGTTTAGCATCCAATCAGGGAGTCTCATTATCCAACTTCCAACCTTGAACGATAGTTTTGAATTTCGCATTACTGAGCCCATCTGTCGATTCCATTCATACTCGTATTCGTGAAGCGAAGTAGCGTTGTCAAGATGGTTGACGATGGCTTGGCCAGCGATACGTCCACCAATCATGGCGATTGTAATTCCTGCACCATTAGAAGGAAGAACCATTCCGGCTGAATCTCCAACGAGAAGGTAATTATTTTTTACAAACGAGTTGATTGTTCCAGACATCGGGAGAGAACCGGCTCCTCGGTAACTGATTTCACCTTCATATCGCCTAACGAAATCATCGGTGAAGAGATTGAGTGTACGCCCTTTGGCGAACTTGTTTTGGATTCCCACACCTATATTTGCACCACCGGATTTAGGGAACAACCAGGCATAACCACCGGGTGCCATACTGCCAAAATGAAGTTCGACTGCATCTCCAAAATCACCATTCATCAAAACGAACTTGACTGGAATCTTTAGGCTTGATTCATTCCAATGACTACGGCGAAGTGGATCATTATGTCCACCTGCACCAACGATAACACGGGCAGTAAAGATGCGTCCATCACGAAGGCGAACACTTTCTCCTTCAACCGTTTCGACCCGAGTGCCGGTGAGATAAATCGCACCTTTCGATTTTGCTAAGTCAACTAGCCATTCATCGTGTGCAACCCTATTCAACATCAGACCATCAAAATGAAATCGTAGAGGTTTACCAGAAGGTGGAACAAGATGCATCTCACTCGTTCGTAAAGAAATTGCATGTTCGGGAGTCTGAAGCAGGTCTTCAAAATCTGGAACATCAGGACAAAGACGTCTCATCTCATCATTAGTAGGCACTAACTCACCGCACTGAAGTGGCGAGCCAATCGATTTTCGGCCATCGATTACAAGGACATTGCGTCCACCTTGTGCAACATAACGAGCAACCGTCGAACCAGCAGGTCCGCCACCAATAACGATAACATCCCAATCACTCCGGGTTTCTGAATTGGAAAGATTTTCGTTTTTCGACATATCTTCACCTCAAATTGAGACCGAAGCCATGCCTCATAATTTTCTATTACGGCTACGTTTTGCAACGTCTGCCATCAACTCAGTAGCCGAGTTAGAACCGAGCTTTTCCAAGTGTTGAAGAGCCCGGTCAACATGATTTTCAATCAATTGATTCGCATAATCGAAGGAGCCAGCAAAAGTCAATAATTCGATTAATTCTTCCCAACGATCATCACCAAAATTCTGTAAAACATCAGCAAATTGTTCGCGCTCAACTCCATGAAGCATAGTCAGAGCGTGAATTATCGGCAGCGTCATTTTACCCTCTAAGACATCGCTACCGCGAGGCTTTCCAAGAGAAGTATCGCCAGTCAAGTCAAGTAAGTCATCAACCAATTGGAAAGCCCGGCCTACTTCCCAGCCAAATTCTTCTAGCGCGTTTACTACTACTTCAGGTGCATTTGCGAGGATTGCAGCACTTGCGCAAGCGGTCGCAAAAGGACCAGCTGTTTTTCCATCGATAATTGCATAATAATCCTCAGGAGTCGTACCTAAATCGCCAATATGGTGTAATTGCAAAAGTTCACCTGAAGCAATATTAGCACAAGTATCAGCCATTTTTTCGACGATAATAGCATCGTAACGACCACCTAGTCCAAAACCCAGAACAAATAGATAATCGCCACCAATTATTCCCTGTGCCAAACCATAATTTGCATGCAGAGTTGGTTTTCCTCTTCGGGTTTTGGCAAAATCATAAATATCGTCATGAACTAAAGTTGCGGTATGAATCAGTTCTGCGGCGAGAGCTAAATCCATCACTTCATCATTATCTTCGCCGCCGGCCGCTTCGTAAGCTAGCATAGCCAAAATCGGCCGAAATCTTTTCCCACCTGCGAGTAAAACTTCGCGAGCAAGAGCCATCGCCGGAGCCTGAGTACCTGACAACCGTTTCTGGACAAAATCTTCCAGAGCTTCGTCGAAAATATCGCGTCGGCGAGACAAACGAAGTTGAGTTTGCCGTAGTGAAGCCATGGTTGAACCTGCTCGTTGCTAGGGGTCGCATATATCAACGGGTGACTAACCGGAAGAACGGGTACAGTACGTGCTCCCTCCCTCGAGGTGGACGCTATGATGGAACGAATAATGCTCGGAACTATTGCTACACCATCATGTCCTGTGGCTGATTATATGGCTCGATTTCTAGACTCAGGTGATGCACCAGAGATTGATATCGACACAAAAAATGTTGAAACTTTGGAAACGGCTTTAGAAAATTTACAGAATGGAAATTTAGACTTAGTAGCGCTTCCAGCATATCTCCTTCACGGAAAACATCACTCAGTGCTGAGCGCAGATTGTGTTGTGCTCGGCGCTCGTACACCCCGCCAACCCAATCTAGTTTTAGTTTCTGAAAATAAAATCAATTACCAGCCGAAATCGGCGATAATACTTGCCGATTCGGGAATTGTGCGCCGCCAATTAAAACGTGCACGCAAAGGCTTGCGAGTGCTATCATTAGAGGCGTTTGCAGGAATTTCAGAATTAGGAGAGATACCTGAAAATGAGGAAGAACGAGTCGCTTGGATGGAAGCTTTACGCGAGAGCGGAACTATTGATGGATACATTATTCCTCGACCTATTTACTCTGCTTTGAATTTGAATGAACGCCGCCACGCGCTTCTACCTGATCCACACAAGCGTGGCGATGCACATTTTTTGCCGCCAGCATATTCAGATTTGGTGGTTTTTATTGGACGGAAACTCTTCCCTCGAAGCACCATGGAAAAAATATCAGAAATTGAAGGTGAGTCGATATGGTATGTCCAAAATCATCTCGTTAGCACATTGTCAACAGAAGATATTGATGATGTAGGAATTATGGTTCGACATCGGCATATTGCTGCGATTATGAAACAAGCCGATGTCGAAAAAGATTTGACGATGGAACAGGCATTTCACGACACTGAGGGCGAAGTAACTGAAGAAAATGTCTTGGTTGAAATAAGGATTGAAACTTTGTCTAGTGATGGTTCGCGAACGATTGCAATGAATAGAGTTACACCTCATGCTGATTTACAACATTCTACGATTAGTGCAAGCAAAGATTGGGGCGTATTATTACGAAGTGCCATGAATTCGGACATTGATTTCTTAAAACAGCAATAATCTGCTTAAATCATTGTTTTTCCACACACGGCGAAATATTTTGAGTGGGCAAAACCGGCTTGGCCTGCCATTGTTTTGCGGAATTGATATGATACCGAAGATGTGGCATCGGTCAAGAAGTGAGAATTTTGCAGACCGACCGAGTACTTTTGGACGCGCTCTATAGAGCGCGATTAATGGAACTTAGACAACGCGCCGAAGATGTAAATTTAGCAAAATCTGGCTCGGTGGAAGTGATTCGTGCGCGATTAATTCAACATCAAATCTTAGGAGAGGATGATCTTTCTTGGGAAGGAATACAATCGATGCCTCACAAAGAAATCGGAGAGGTTCTGAGAATTTTTGGTATCAAAACATCGGGCTCTCATAAGGAGCGTCGCCAACGACTTTGGCTGCATTTGAATTTCGATTCTCGGCGGATGACCATCGAGCGCCTCGCCGAGATTGGCAGAGAGAGATTACATGAAATGTGTCAACGACTCGAATTGCCATTAACGGGAAATCGAACCGTATTGATGGGGCGAGTCGCAGGAGTCCTGACTAGTCAAGGTCAGGGTTGGGGCAGAATCAAGCGAAGCTTGCGTAGAAACGGTTTACCCGATGTAGTGGAAGAGCAGTTTATGGAGCGAGATAATCATCCGAATTCAGTCGAAATACGATTAGATTTGGATCAAACATTCGATGAAATTGAATTGGAACCTGATGATACTGTTGAATCCGATTCAATCTTGGAAAATGCAAAGATGGCAGCACTAGAAGATGCGCATGATTCACTTATTCTGGGTTTCGAAGATTCTGATTTTGAAACCCAGGGTGCTATATTAACCATTCAAGCCAGAGTAGTCGATTTGGATAGAATGGTAGGAACAATTCTACGAGGTCACGGCGGGGTTTGGGGTGAATCGGAAACCGATTTACTTCTCAGATTAGCAAAGCGCCGTGGTTGGCCACTATCAAACCCCAAAATCTCTCAAAGGGTTGGCGAGGTTGGAACTGATATGGCCGAGATTAAAGGGGCAGAACTCAAGAATAGTGAGGATAATATTCGAACTGTTGATGATGACATCATGGAAAGGATTCGGAAGAAAATTTCAGAATCTCAAACGATGATTGGCGAAAATGAAAATTAATCATTCAAGTATTTGGAAGAAACCAAATCTCGGTTCGATAATTTCACATTTCACATCTCGTAAATCGTCGATAGCATCCTCAGCGACGAGTCGAGAAAATCCTGCTTGAACTGCAGCTAATACTAGAGAATCGTAAGGAACTCCTTGACCTTGATCTGCAATACTAATTGCAGTCTTGATCACATCATCGACATTTCCATCGGGCTCGGACGAAGTGGTTGGTGTGAATGGAACGCCGTCCATCACCGTCGATTGTTGGGGTTCAGGTGATGCGGTTAGCTGAGCATCAAAACTTTCAGTTGGGGCGGCCTCGAAATTCTCTGAAGAATTCATTGCCATTTGCAATCCTTGTAATACTCCAACCCGATAGATTTCTGCGTCGAACTCACCATAATGTCCTCTGGCAAGAATCATTCCATCGACTAAATCCTTTGGGACGCCTGCAGCTTCAAGTCCTGCTGGCGTCAAATCGGATTCAAGAGAAGCAGCTTGAGCATCGAGGCGGCGTAGTGTTGCTGCTGCCGTATCGACTAACCAGCGAACATAGGTTTCGCGCTCGACAACACAAAATTCCTCTGCGCGGAAGGATGTGAAAATTCCACCATCATCCGATTCGAACCAGCGGGCTTTGCCGATGACCATCATTAAGAATCGATCACCAGCTTCGAATCGATGAAGTAATTCTTCGATATCGGCGTGTAATTCAGGTTGAAAAGCAGCGACATTGAATCGATGCGTACCACCGGTAGCATCGCGGAGATGACCATTATACGATGGCCCATTATCGCCCTCTCGGCGTTCCAGTCTATCGATTACACCGCCGACTAGTGCGCGATTTATCTTAGCCCCGAGTTTGGTGATAATGAAAGAAGGATCATATTCACCCGAACCTTCCTCGGGTAGGTTTGCATCAGAATATTCCTGAGCAAAAATACGGATTGCGCTCTGACGAGCATTGCGAGGCGTAGTCTGTTGGATCACAAAACCACCCCCCAATTTTCCATAACAGATTTGGCAGCATCTTCTACGTTTGTCGAATCAAAGGTCATTTCTTCAGCCATTATCATCGCTCCTTGTTCATCGACGAGAGCACGCCCGTTGATGACGACATTGCGAGCAAGCAACTGATTTCGTAAACCTGCGACAAATCCTTCTTGTCCTTCTTTTGCAATCTCGGATTTCACAGCATCTAAATCAATGCCAAGATAAGATTCAGCGGGTGATCTAGCAAGAAGAAGAGAAGCATTGCTAACACCATTGTCGAGGACTAAACGCAAGCGCAAATCTTCATTTCCTCTTTGAACTCCATGTTCAGCACAAGCATCTTCACGCAGAACGCGACGGCATTCTGGGCAACGTTGAATAATTCCTGAATCCGATCGAACTGCGACGATGACGCCAGAGGTAGTGATTCCACGACGAGAGCCTCCTGAAACCAATTCAGTCAGTTCGACATCAACCCAATGATTTGCTGGATCAATGGATTCCCAAGGTTTGTCTGTAAGATTAGAAACCTGATCTAATTTATCGATGACCAAATCGGGTGAACCTTGCCAAAATTGCACACGTGCATTAGTCAAATGTAGAAAATCACCGGGTTTAGGTTCGATTTCGCACCATGCTGTCAATCGGCAGCGACCGGTTGGATCCATGACATCGCCACTACGAACGACACGCTCTTCACCCTCAGCATTAGTAAATGTTCGAGATTGCCAAGATTCGACTTGAACTGTTGTAATGATATCTCTCATACCATTCCTTAAGTCAGCGATTTGGACCGTAGTCGGTTCTGAGAGTTCTTCTGTGCTCGCGAACGATTTATCGTGAAATATCTCAATCATTGTACGATCATTAATATTGATTTCAGGAGTTTCCCGGAATTTCTTAACCATCGCACTATCGATTTTCACCAATGAACCAACTTCGTGTTCAATTGGCACCCAGGATAGAAATCCGATACTTCCTGTTGAATCTGCCAATCGGCCACGGACGATATCAATCGTACCACTTCCATCGCGCTTAACGATAACATCGGGTTTGCTTGCAATAATCCGAGCGACGATGTTGACAAAGCCTTCTTTCTCAGATGCTTTCACGATTGTTACAGGCTCATCCGAAATCGCTGGAACAGCAGGTCCACCCTCACGCAGGATTGTAACACGGGATGAACGATTGATGTTTATCGAGCGCTTATCATTCCATTCGTTTACCGATACGCCCTCGAGACGGACAACTGATGAAGGAGCCAAATTAGCTCCATGATC
Organism: Candidatus Poseidoniales archaeon; assembly: GCA_012960975.1. GTDB lineage: Archaea > Thermoplasmatota > Poseidoniia > Poseidoniales > Thalassarchaeaceae > MGIIb-O2. The sequence goes on along the minus strand of DUAE01000027.1, from coordinate 19,232 downwards.
TCCCCAATCTTTGAAATCCCACCGCTCGCGCTTATCCGAAGATTCCCAAGGATTATCTTCAATCCAACCGAATGCAATCTGCTTTTCTTCGTCGCGAACCATTTGAATTCTCGGCGTATATGTTACTACTCCGACCTCGATTGTGACATTTTTATCATCCGAGCCGAGGTCTGCAAATCTGCCGACTTTCTTCTCAACCCTCGCAGGTTGAGCGAAAGTGGGACTTTGCTCTTGACCGGAGGCAGCCTGGAATTTTCGAATTACAGATCTAAGAGCATCCTCTGGTGGAATCAAAAATTCTTCCTCGTACCGTCGGAATTCTTCAATTATCTCCGCTTCATCTGCTTCTTTGCATTCTTGCTTTACGACAGTTACCTGCGCGCTATATCTATCATCATCTGACATGGTTGGTTCACCTACATCAGTCAGAAAGTAACGAGCCTACTTGAACAACCGATGCAGCTGACCACGAGACAATTTCTCGAAGCATAGCTGGAGCATGGGAACGACGTGCATTTTGGGGTAGACTCAACACTTCCAAACCTCCGGGAGACTCTTGCTGTCGAGTCGGTCTTTGAACATGTGCATTCAATTCGCTGAATTTTGCACCGACGCAGTTTTGTTTCGATACCGTTTCAGATGAGTCAATGAGTGCCGGCGAGATATGCAAGTTTGGCATTATAACTGCTTCAGACCGAGCCAGTGCAGGTGATTATGAGGATATTTCAGGTCCTGCAATCGAAACTTTTCTTTCTGAAGTATTAACTTCTCCTTGGCAAATTATTCGAAAATTAATTCCTGATGAACAATCTGAAATTGAAGCCGCATTAATCGACTTAGTCGACAATCACAACTGTTCAGTTATTGTAACGACTGGCGGCACTGGACCGGCTCCTCGAGATGTGACTCCTGAAGCCACCGAATCGGTTTGTCAGCGAATGCTTCCAGGTTTCGGTGAGCAGATGAGATCAATTTCCCTGCAATATGTCCCAACAGCAATTCTATCTCGACAAACAGCAGGAATAAGAAACGAATCACTAATTTTGAACCTCCCTGGTTCACCTCGTTCTATTCGAGAAATTCTCAATGAAATTTTCGCCGCTGTACCATATTGCATCGATTTAATCGGCGGCCCATACATCACTACAAATCCAGATGTTGTCGATGCCTTTCGCCCACCACATGCCCGTCGCGAAAATTGACAAACAATAGTTTGTTATTGAACACAAATACACGTTGGATAAAGGATTAATCACGTGTGTATGCATTATTGATGAAGGAATTATCATAAAATAATTTGGCTTGAACTGACGAATGGTTCATGACAGGCACAGCAGCCGCCCGCCCATGGCGAAAATGAAAAGTGGCGACATGGCAAGCGATAGGCCGGCTGACGAATTGCGTGAAATTGAGGTGACAATGGACTTCACTCCTAACGCATTAGCATCGATTCTTTACAGACAAGGTGACACTACAATCCTCGCATGCTGCACAAAAGCCTCCTCACTTCCTCGTTGGTTCCCACGTGATTCACAACGTGGTTGGGTTCATGCAGAATATTCACTATTGCCTGGTTCGACCGATTCTCGTTTCCGCCGTGAGCGCGGCGGAGCTAAGGGTCGTACCCAAGAAATCGAGCGACTGGTCGCTCGCTCTCTACGTGGAGCGATTGATCTCGAACAGTTGGGACCTCATGCATTGACAATCGATTGCGACGTACTAAACGCAGACGGCGGTACTCGATGCGCTTCGATTACAGCAGCTTGTATAGCACTCCGCCTCGCAGTACGACGACTTATCGAATCAGGTGAATGCCTTCCAATCGATTTGCGTCCAACCAAAGAGCAACTCAAGAATGGTTGGATCGCACCAGAACTTTCAGCAGAAGAACGTACTGCGCACGAAGCTGCAGTGATTCCTCACGATGTTGCAGCAATAAGCGTCGGTCTATTAGGAGAGGATGTCTATCTCGACCTTGATTATATCCTCGACAGTAATGCAGACGTCGATATGAATGTGGTTATGACAAATGATGGTGAGTTTGTCGAAGTACAAGGAACCGGGGAAGAATCTACATATTCACGAGAGCAACTTAACACATTACTAGATTTAGCAGAAAAGGGCACGAAATTATTGCATGAAATGCAGCAAGATGTGCTCGAAAACGCTAACTGAAACCACGGAACAATTGAAGTGGAAAGCACGGTGGCGAGAGCGTTAGGGGACTGTAGCTCAGTTGGGAGAGCGCCGCACTGAAGATGCGGAGGCCGCTGGTTCAAGTCCGGCCAGTCCCACCAACAATTCAAACACTGAATTATTTCTTGATTTCAACCCACTATGCATCCCTTAATGTATACTCCATCTAGGGTACCCTATGATCCGACACTGCTTCGATTCGGACTCCATCCACCTATCCATAGCCCCAATCCTATCATTACAATCTGGACGAAAAGCCTCACTATATGTCCAGTAGGTGAAAGGGAGGCTCCATCACCCAGCTCTATATCATAAATCCACATGTATAGATTAGCAGGATAAATTAGGACGAGGAAAGCAGCAGCAGCGTATCCTGAAATCTCCTTGGTTTGAGGTATAATCAATCCAATTCCCAGCAAAATCTCTGCCACACCACTTGCTAAGACCCAAAATTTGGGTGACCCAAGTATTGACGGAACTATGGGTTCAAACCAATCAGTATCGGTGAAATGCAACAATCCTGTGTATAGGAAAAAAATACCGAAAACTGCCGCCAAGATTCTTCGCAGTTCCATACTATCCTATTTCCAGTATACACGCTCTTTCAGAACAAATCGTCATCATCATCAGATTTCGTTTCAATGTCCATCATTTTACCAGACTTCGTAGCGGTCTTTTTCTTGCGAACGACAGTAGTTTTCTGATCAGACTTAGCCTTCTTTTTCACAGTAGCCTTTTCATTGGCTTGCTCAGCATTTTTCCGGTCCGCTTTAGCCTGCTTTTCCAATTCTTCCAATTGTTCTGGCGTCATTCCGGATTCTCGTGCGAGCTTGACTCTACGCTCATCGCGAGCACGGATTTCGAGAAGTCTCTGACGAGCCTTGTCATAATGTTGCATCATGTACATTGCATCGTGCTCGAGAAGTGGTGAATCGGAAATAATCGTAATATCGAGCCAGTCGCCTTCCTCTGCGAGATATTCTGCGAATGGTTCGAATTTCAAATCTGATTTCTTGATTTGTGTGTAGTGTAGAGCATTACCCATGCGATGTTCCACGCCGGCAAAGTGGCAGAAGAATTTCTTGCCGCCGTAAGTTTCGCGAACTTGATCGAACAATTCCGCGTAATCTTCACTAGTCTTCATTCGACCATGGCCACGAGCGTGAATATGTGCCATATTGATGACTGGTACGGTGCCTTCGACGTGGTTGCATACCTCGAGAACTTCTTCGACGGTTCCCCAGAGTTCTTGTCTGCCCGACATTTCAATTCCGACAAGGGAAGGCTCGGCTTCGTGAACCCACGGAAATGCTGCATAATCCTCCTCCTCCTTCGCATCTCCCCAAATTGAGTGGACTCGGTCGACAATTCCTGAAAAAATATTGGCTACCGCTTCATTCGCCTTCGTCCCAGGATCCCACTCTCCATATGGCCCAACGTGGTAAGTTAGATGACGAGCATTGAGAATTTTTCCCGCTTGCATACTCGATTCCATCTTTAACAAAGTTCGATTTCTCTCTCTTCGATTTCCGAGTAACTCGGCATAATATGGGCCGTGCATGTTCATTTCAATATCTGAATTCCATGATAAAATCCCAGCCTGCCAGTACTGATCGAAGTGTTTTGGCTGGATGGTTCGGACGGTTTGAATCTCCATCGCATCAAGTCCGAGGACGGTGATATCGTCCATACCTTCAACGATGGTTCGACCTTTACAAGACAGTGGCACTCCGGCCGGACCCATTCTTAGTGGCATATGCTACACTCCCGCAGGACTGGCCGAATGGGTGTCCCTACAAAAGGGGTTGCGCTCTTACCCCTTTGGGGTAGGCGCAATTCAAATGAATTAAATCAGTCTGTAGGTTGAAATTCATGCCATTTTAGGAAATCTCAATCAAGACCGTGCCGCTGACTCTACGCCAGCGATGCCGGTTCCTGCACTCGGTAAATTACTCAAATATCGAGCTAACCACTCCAATGATTCCAATCTATCTTTTGTTTCTATTTTTGTCGAGCCGAGAGCATGTTCAATGCTTGCCATTCTACGATCAGGATCGTAACTACAGACATGAGGTGTCAAGCCACGAAGGCGAATTTCATGCAGTAATTTTTCTTGTGGAATTTCTTCTATTTTTGATATTGCTGCGAGTGCTGCGGGTGTAAAAAATAGCACATGAATTTGCCGAATGCGCTCGATGACAGAGCCCCAAGTTTCTGCTAGTTGTGATGGATTTATTGGAATATCGATGAGCATCACAACCCTCGCACCTTCGAGTTCACCGATGGTCATACCAGCACCCCAAGCGCTTCGTGGCGAATCGCCCAAGAGAGTAGTTTGGGCGGAGTTTACCAACCAATGAATTCCGAATGTCAATTCTCTCCAGTCAATTTCGCCGTGATTGAAATTAGCAAATTGAGATTCTTCTGGAGAGGTTACATATGATGACTCTGCACCTAGATTGGAGCAAAATGAAAGCAATTTTAGGACATTATCTTCGGAGTTTGGCGCACCAAATCCAGCAAATTTGACATCGCTTATCGACATCGATAATCAATCCATTTTCCAGCGTAGCAATGCGATAACTCCACCTAATCCCAAGAGTTGCTGCGCTGAATCATGCTCTTGAGAAGATTGAATCACTACCCCTCTCGAAGCCTCGACTGTTCCCACAATTTTTTCCCAATCATTTCGTATTGATGAGTTGGGGCTTCGCAAAAGTGCTGCATCGATAACTAAGGTTTCGACAGCACCAGCATCGGCAGCCTCAGCGATTTGCACCGGCCCATAAGCGACTGCCCCGTCAGTTGAAATTCGAGCCAATCCTTCCTCGATAGATTTGATTTGTTGAACCAAAGCATGCTCACCGAGAACGGCATCTGCCAATCCTTTTGCCAATACTTCATTGGCTCCGGAACGGCCTCCAATAGAAGTCGCCGAATTCAATATTTGATTTTGAGCACCTTGCGAGCGAAGGTGGCTCTCGAATTGCTCGCGAGCCATACCCGGACCGCAAATTACCAATGGAACGCGGTCTGGAAAAATCATTTGAGATTCTTTTGCGACTCGCTCGAAAAATCCACGACGGACGCTAGTCGAATCATCGGCCCGTTTGCCACCACCTCTCATCGAAAATTGAGAAACTTCACGGATTCCGTGAGTCGATACTTGGTACAAAACAATCTCATCATTTTCGACTACTATCAATGCGGTTTTCGCTTTCGAACCAGCGGACTGAGCTTCACGTAACAGAGTTTTATCAGATTTAGGTAATCCACCGGGCATTGTCAATTCAATCTCATCTCTCGAAGAAATGATGTGAGTATGGTGTGAGCCGATGTCAATTTTCGCTTCTTTGATTATTCCATGAGCACGTAAATTGTCAGTAAATACAGCAAATTCAGTTTTTTCGACCTCGAGCACTATCCACATCGGCTTGCGTTCAGCACTCTTCGCTCGCCCTTCATTTTGGGTACCAGTAGATGAATCTCGACGATGTGAGAGCATACCTACCGAACATCCGGGGCGGAAAACTTGAGCCAAAACCCAGAGGTCATCTTCTGTCTCAACACGAAGTCGAACGCCTTCATCGAGCCGCTTGACCTGTCGCAAATCACCACAACCTAACCAAAGACACCAGTCAATTGACCGTCTTCATCCATATCCATGTCCATAGCCGCAGGTCTTGTAGGTAGCCCAGGCATAGTCATCATTGAGCCGCAAATTACGACGATAAATCCAGCGCCGGCATTCAGACGAACCTCACGAATAGGTAGAGTAAATCCAGTCGGAGCGCCGAGTTCTTTCGCCTCATGACTGAATGAATATTGAGTCTTAGCCATACAAACAGGAAGTCTGTCAACGCCCCACGACTTCATTGTCTCAAAGGCCTTGTAAGCCTGAGGTGAGAAGTCAACAGTGTGAGCGCCGTAAACATTTGTTGCAATGCGTAGAATTGTCTCATCCACACGCATTCCTGAATCAACGATTGGAGAGTAAGGCCTTCCCGCTTTTTCATGGGCAGCACACGCCGTAACAACAGCATCGGCAAGATTCACAGATCCAGCTCCACCCTTAGCATGGCCTTCAAAGAGAACGACATCTTTTGCACCGGCTGCAACCGCTTCTTTACGGATAGCTTCAATCTCAGCATCAGTATCTGAAGCGAAGCGGTTGATTGAGACAATAACTGGCAAGCCAGTCATAGAAATATTTCTGACGTGACGACGCAAATTTGTCGCAGCACCCGCTTGCGTCGCCTCGACATTTTCAGTTTCTAATTCATCGACAGGAGGTCGCTTGCCACCGCCGGTAGAAAATCCACCACCGTGCAATTTCATGGCTCGAACGGTGGCGTTAATGATTACACAATCAGGCACTTTTCCAGAAGCGACAGCCTTGATGTGTAATGCTTTTTCAGCACCCATTTCAGCACCGAATCCTGATTCAGTAACAACATAATCAGCACATGATAGAGCCAAATCATCAGCGATAATTGAGGAGTTACCATGTGCGATATTAGCGAATGGCCCACAGTGAACAAAGGCAGGATCTCCCTCGAGAGTTTGAACGAGATTTGGCAAAAGTGCATCGCGCAATAACAGAGCCATCGAACCTGCTGCACCAAGTTGCTCGGCGGTGACCATCTCTCCATTATTCGATTTAGCGACTACAATTCGACCAAGGCGATCTCGTAAATCGACATAATCGCGAGACAAAGAAAGAATCGCCATTACTTCACTTGCAGCGGTGATATCGAAGCGGTCGGTTCGCACAACTCCATTCATTTTTCCGCCAAGACCGATAGTTACTTCGCGTAGAGATCTATCGTTCATGTCGATGACTCGTGGCCAAAAGATACGGTTTGTATCAATATCCAACTCATTATCCCGATGAAGGTGATTGTCGAGAATTGTAGAACACAAATTGTGCGCTGCGGTTACTGCATGAAGGTCTCCGGTGAAATGCAAATTGATTGCCTCCATCGGTAAGACTTGCGAAAAGCCGCCGCCAGCAGCGCCGCCTTTGATTCCGAATACCGGCCCCATCGAAGGTTCGCGAATTACACATGCTGCATTATGGCCACGGCGGTTCAAACCTTGATTCAAGCCAATCGACGTGACGGTTTTTCCTTCACCGAAAGGAGTCGGATTAACTGAAGTTACCAAAATTAGAAAACCTTGCTTCCCACCTCGCTTCGCTTTCATAGATTCCCAATTGACTTTCGCGATAGATGACCCGTGCATAATCAGGTCACTGCGCTCAAGTCCGAGCTTTGCTGCAACCTCTTCTATGGGTGCAGGCGTGGCCTGTCTTGCTATATCCAAGTCGCTATCCATTGACCAATCGGCTCAACTTACTCACTTGAAACCTTCATTTGGAACAATTCACACGAGAATCTGTGGCAATACCGGCGTACTGGGGAATCGCGGGTTATCCTATCGCTCACTCGATAACACCAAAGTTGTTCACTATCGTAGGAGAATCGCTCGGAATGTCTGGGACTCAGTGTGTTTTTATCGAGGCTGAATCGATAGATGAATTTGAAGAAAATATTGCCAACCTCGACGGGGAACTTTGGCTGAGTTGTACAGCGCCACTGAAACATTCACCACAGATTCGATTGGGAGTGAATGGACCAAGAGGTGTGAATGCTGTTAATCAATTGAAGAGAGTCGACGGAGATTGGTTGGCGACAAGCACGGATGGTGTAGGATTTATTGCTGCTTGTCGCCATATCGAAGTCGAACCACGAGGGAGTATTTTGCGAATACGTGGAGGTGGTTCAGCAGCTCGGGCAATCGCAGCTGAATGGGCTGCAGCTGGAGGTAAAATCATCCCAGTCACTGGCCGACGAGCATTGATCAGCGGACCGTGGGATGGAGCGATAATTATCGATGGGGGAAAAGCTGAAGCAGACATCGCCATCGACCTCGATGCCGATGCTGGCGGCGGAGATTCAGTCGAACTTTCAGCTAAATTACAGGTATCAATTTCCTACGGAGAGGGTGCGAATTCTGATGAATTCGCAGTAATTATGGTCGTAGCTCAGCATTTAGAAGCATGGAAAATACTCTATGCCCCTGAAAGAGCATCGGATTTACCCACATTGTCATTCCTCCTCGAAAGACTCTCTCGTTTCAATTAAATTCAGAACGACTAATGGTGCAATTAGCAGCCACCAAGTAATGATAGGTCCCGGCCCAATCATTAGTTTTCCATCGAAACCAATCAATGATTCATATCCTGGATCACCTTCTATTGGAGCGGTTTCAATGACATCGTCTCTATCCTCTTCATCTAATAATCCTAGATCAAATCCTATTGATTCGTAAGTGAATTCTATGCCTTCAAAAGAAATACTGTATCCACTATCTTGCCGGAAATGAGCAAATTGATTGACTTCAACAGTTTCTTGGGTATTCGTGTCGAATCCCCCTGTTGATGATTCATCGCCACTATCATTTCCATCAGAAATTCCAAAGTCAGTGGCTACCGCTAAAGGAATAGCGATTAGAATTATCAAAATTCCAATTACCCAAGTTGTAACAGTAGCAATTCTGATTGAGCGAATTGGACGTACAACAGATAGAAAAATAGCTGCGAACATAGCAATCATTGTCAGTTTTAGAATTCCTCGAGTCATATCAAGACATGAACCCGAGCAGGCTTGCCTATCCGATATTGATTCTTCTGAGTCATCTGCCAGGTCACTAGAATTATTTTCAGAGTCCGTTTGTCCAGGAGATACATCCTCTCGATTAATCCAGTATAGTAAGAGAGGAGTTGAATTATCTATCGAAAGTTCAAATGATTCTTGATTACTATCAATAATATATTCCGTCGTGATAGTTGGCTCCCTCTCAATCCCCTCTGAGTAGACGCCAACTGCTGTAATCTCAAACCAAGTACTCGACCAAGAGGTAAGAAGGAAGAGCCCAGAAAGGACAATTACAACCAACTTACGAGAGTTCATACAGCCAAGCCGAATCAGTCATCCTTTCTAGGCATGAGTATTGTAGCAGCACCTAGCATCGAGATTACGGCAAGTACACCAGGAGCTGGCAGAGAGCCTTTTTGCTTGTTCAATTCAGGGTCATCCCAATCGGAAATTCCGTCACCATCATCATCTTGATCAAAGTAATCAATAACACCGTCACCATCTGTATCAGTCAGATCTAAATTAGGGAGATAATCAGGACCTAAAATTTCGTATAATAATGAATTGTCATGTTTTGATTCCGGCGCAATATCTCTGAGTTCTGTAATCCCTAGAATATCTATTTTCGCAGCTCTTGCATTATCGCCATCGTAGTATTGGACATTGAGATTGATATCATGTTCCTTGACTCCGAAAACTGATGGACCAAGTAGAAGTTTTCCTGAATTCAAAACCGCAAAACCAACAACTCTTGAATCATCTGTAGTCCAAAATAAGAGCGCACAGGATTCTTCTAAATCAAGAACGGGTTCACTAGGAATATTATCCTCTACTAACTCATCGAGCTTTTCAGCGAAGGCTTCCATGGTCTTATTCAGATTAGATTCCATCAATGCCTCCATCATACTTTCTAACCTTTCAAATTCCTCTGAGCCTTCCATTGAACCATCATTCTCGTCAGATCCATCTGAACAATCAACCTCGCCATCGTTCTCCCAAGAAGCAGGTATTTCCTCTCCGTTGTCACATACGAAAACGCTTTCTCCTCCTCCGCCGTTCTCGTCTGAACCATCAGAACAATCAACCTCGCCATCGTTCTCCCAAGAAGCAGGTATTTCCTCACCGTTGTCACATACGAAAATGCCATCGCCGCCTTCGTCACCAGAAATCTCCTCCATCCATGATTCAATCTGCTCTTGAAGAACCGAGGACAGTTCCTGTATTCCATTGTCGAAAGCCGGGGCGAGTGATTGAGCCATCATGACAGCCATACCTGGCGATAATGGAGCGGCTAAACCGCACTGAACTTCTACGGTAGTGTCATCTATAGTCAAGTCTTCATTTCCACTAACTGGAGGACAATCCCAATTCCATTCAGCCATCTGACCCTCTATATTTTGGAAACTTTCAGAAAAGGCACCTTGTCCAGGCACATTGTCTGATAATTCAACGTTGAAAGTGTCAAGATTCACTCCTATCTCCTCTGTCGGGATACCACTAATTCCTACCGATAAGGAGTAACCAGTCAATGTGGTAAATGTACCCTCGATGATACCGCCTCCTGAGTTGAACTCGCCAGACTCATCTGAACCATCAGAACAATCATCCTCGCCATCGTTCTCCCAAGAAGCAGGTATTTCCTGTCCGTTGTCACAAGTGAATATTCCATCCTCATTGGATTCAGATGGCTCTTGATTGAGTTGTTGCAAGTAGTCAAGCGGGTGATCAACTCTCCATTCGGATGAAAGTGAAGGCACCTCCATGGAAATTGAGTATCCCAAATCTACCTCTGGAGCCTCAACTTCTCCGGCTGCTATTACTTGAAGATTCATCGAGAGGTCTGCAGCATTACTGATAACTCCACTCATTTCCAAATCTGCTCCATAAACCAGCAAGTCGGAATCGACGTACTCTACATATGTAGCATCGATTACCAATACCATTTCCTGAGAAGCACTGTACCAAATGTCAATGGATTCGTTAGTATCTACCCATGCTACTGTAAATCCGACATCAGCTAGTAATCCATGACGGACAGTTAACTCAGTTACTCTCTTGGTGACTTGATGAGTATTGCCATGAATATCCTGAATTTCTACAGTTTCATCATCATCCCATGACTCAATAAAGAAGTGACTAGAACCACTCAATACTTGATCAGAGTCGAGATCAAAACCAGCATAATCTGCTGCTGATTCAAGATCCTCATTGACAGCATTGGTATCTACACCGGTCATATCGAGAACATCATCTTCGAAGTCACCCCAATCATAAGAAACACCCCAAATTGCAGAATCGGAAGGACCGACTGCTGCTGCAGTGGGGGCAATTGAAGTCAACAATAAAAGGCATACGAAAGAAGAGAGAATCCTCTGGCTCATGATATAAGGAAAGACTACAATGACTTGAGGTTTTTGCCGGCAGGAGTCAGAGTGGAATGTTTCCATGCTTCTTTGGAGGAACCCATTCGCGCTTACTTCGAAGCGGCTTCAATGCCTGAATCAACTTCTTGCGGGTTTCAGCAGGTTCGATAACATCGTCCAACCAACCATTTCTCGCCGCAACATACGGATCACCAAATTTGGCGCGATACTCTTCAACCAATTCCGCTTGTACACTCTCCTTATCATCAGCATCTGCAATTTCACGCCGATGAATAATATTCACTGCACCATCAGCGCCCATCACAGCCAATTCGCCACTAGGCCATGCGATATTGTAGTCGGAGCGCAGATGTTTGCAGGACATAGCAAGGTAGGCGCCACCGTAGGCTTTTCGAATCACTACAGTCAGTTTTGGCACGGTTGCTTCGGCGTAAGCATAGAGCAACTTCGCACCATGTCGAATGATTCCACCCCATTCTTGCACCGTTCCAGGGAGAAATCCTGGCACGTCAACTAAGGTAACGACAGGGATATTGAAAATGTCACATGTACGGATGAATCGGGCTGCTTTTACCGAAGCATCGATATCGAGGCAGCCGGCTAAAATTTTTGGTTGATTTGCGATGATTCCAACCGGTTGTCCGTCAAGTCGCGCGAATCCGATAAGGATGTTTTCGGCGAAGGTTGGGAAAAATTCGAGGAAACGTCCTTCATCGACAATTTCTTTGATCACTTTGACCATATCATAGGGTTGATTTGAATTGGATGGAACGAGATTTACGAGTTTATCACAGGACCGATCCCATTCGTCCCCAGATTTGATGTTGAGAGGTTCTGCGAGCGTGTGATCTGGAAGGTAGGCGAGGATTTCAGCCGTAATATCGATGGCTTCATCCTCATCACCTGCGATTAGGCAAGCGACGCCGCTTCTACTTGCATGTGATTGTGCTCCGCCAAGTGTTTCTTCATCGATTTCACCGCTAATAATTTCAGGAATGAAATATGGGCTACGCATGAACATCTGGCCGTGTTCAGCGCTGAGGATGACGAAATCAGAAAGTCCTACGGCGAGAGCGCTGACACCAGAAACCGTCCCTAAAACTAGTGAGATAATTGGAATTCTGCCCGAACAAGCGACAAGGATGTCGAGTAGTTCTCCTGTTGCGCCTAAAGATGGAACTCCTTCTTGAGCACGCTGACCGTCACCATCCCAAATTCCGATTAATGGCAGTTGAGATTTTTCTGCAAACTCTGCAACCTTCTTGATTTTTTTTGCATGCATTTCACCCATGGTCCCTCCAAAGATTGAGTAGTCTTGGGCGAAACATACGATTCTTCGACCATCCATCATTCCATGTCCGGCGACAACTCCGTCCCCTAATGGCTTGAATAAATGCATATTATGGTCACTAGAACGATGTTGAACGAAGGCATCGACTTCGACAAATGAGTTGGGGTCGAGAAGCGCAGTAATGCGTTCTCGGGCAGTTTGCCGGCCTGATTCACGCAATTTTTTAATCGAAATCAGGTCGCCAGGATTCAAGGAAGATTGACGCATCGAGTCGAGTCTATCACTCGGAGATGCGCCTGCCATGACCCATCCCAAATCGCTCGCGGTTCTTCATAGACACGGAGGGGGCCTTCGCTGAAAATGAATCCTGAACAATAGATTAGACTCTCGCAACTAGTCGATTCTACTCAACGAAGCCAGGCCAATTACGCATATAATCCACAAAAATCGGACTGAGTCCTTGTGAGAGTAGGTGTTCTTCTGTGAATGGTGGTCGTTGCGGGTTATATTCGGGGTCATTCAAATTTGATGCCCAGTTTGCATGTCCGATTCCTGAACGTGCCACAGCGACTAGGTCAGCACCCTGCTCGATGACCTCAAGAGCCTGATTCGTTGACCAAATTGCTCCAGCAGAGATAATCGGAACTTTTCTCGAAATTCTCTCTGCAAATATCTCGGTGATAGGCCGGGGGTCCTCAAAATGAGTGGGGGGGACAAAGCAATCCCAGCAAGAAATGTGGATGAAATCGAGGCCTGCCTCAACTAGGAGGGAGGTGAGGGAGAGGGAATCATCCATTGTCACACCAAGTTTTCTGTACTCAGGTGAGATGCGAACTCCAATCATGAATTTCTCGTTCGTGGATTCTTTAATTCTTGAGAATATTTCTAGAAGGAAGCGAGCACGATTCTCTAACGAACCACCCCAACGATCCTTGCGTCGGTTTGTCTCGGTTCCAAGGAATTGACAGATTAGGTATCCATGAGCTCCGTGAATCTCAACTCCGTCGAAGCCAGCCTTCTCACAACGAACCGCTGCTGCTGCGAAGGAGTCGATGAGAGATTCAATCTCAGTCTCAGTTAATTCCCTTGTTTCCCCAGAATCAGAATCGCTAGTAGGATTTACACTCGAAGATACTGGCTGAACCCCAGTCAAGCGTTGAGGACAGCGCATTCCACCATGGAATATCTGAGCCAAAGACACAGCTCCTCGGTCACGAATCTCAGTAGCAAGTCGAGTCAAGCCCGGCAATTGGTGGTCACCCCACACACCCATCTCACCTTCCCAACCTTGGCCTTCAGGAACCACGTGAGAGGCAGCGGTAGTAACAATCCCAAAGCTGCCTTCAGCCCTGCGCAGAAGCCACTCTATTTCTTGCTCGGATAGAGTTCCATCAGGATTACTCTGTTGGTTAGTCATCGCCGCGAGAACTGAACGGTTTCGAACTTCAAGACCAGTCCTTGGGAAAGAAAATGAATCATCAGGCCTGGTCATGCGAATTCACCTGTTCAGCGGCGGGCATCGGTGGGATTCTCACCGCACAAATCCTCAAGCCAGCCGGAAGAGACCGTATCGCGCCCACCATCTCGGCTGAGTAAATGATGTAACTTCACCAATCCAGAACTAGGTGGGCACAGCGAGCCGTGTCCAATTATTCCAATTTCTTGCTGAACACGCCCCTTCGAATAAACATCCAAATGAACTGGGCCGTGAATTGTTTGGGTGGTCACTACAACTATGCCACCTGAATTACAATAATCTTCAATCGTCAAACGCAGTTTGAGGTTTTCAGGTGAATCATTTTCAGGATCCTCAATCGGCAAATGTCCTAATCCCGTCCCATGGAAATATAGCGCATCATAACCGGCATCAATAGCGGCTTGAACCAAATCTGGTTGAAGATGAGCGCCGGCGACGAACTCGGCAATTCGCACATTCTCATCAAATAATTTCGGAGCAATCGCCCCGACTCGAGCATCGCTAACCTCCGCTTCACACATCTCGATGCTCGGACCTGAGCGGTCGACCAAAACATAGGCGAGCGCGTCCTGATTGATTGGCTTGAATGCATCTCGACGAGACGAATGATATTTGCGAGTCGCACATCCTGGAAGAACTGCACATTTTCCATCGGAGGACTCAGCATGAAGAATAACCACCGATGAATCTCGATAGCCGCTGGGTTCGGGTCCATTTACAGCCCAATGAACGGCTGCAATAAGGTTCTCAGCGGCATCAGAAGAGCCACGATCAGGCGAGCGCTGCGAGCCTGTCAGGACAATTCGGCCAGGTGGCCGTCCGCCTTGTCCCGCCCAGCCATAAGACATCGCGGCTGCTGAATAATGCAATGTATCGGTACCGTGAGTAATCACGACACCCACAGCGCCCTCAGCAAATGCTTGAGAAGTAGCCTCCAGCATCTTATTCCAATGCCGAGGGCGGATATCATCTGACCACATATTACCGAGTTTAACAGCGCGAATGCGAGCGATAGAGCGCAGTTCAGGAACAGCATCTAGCAGTTCACTCGGTTCAAACCGAGCTGTGACTGCCCCAGTCTTGTAATCGACTTTCGAAGCGATTGTACCACCGGTGTGAATTAGGTGAACGAGAGGAAGTGACTCATCTTGAGGAATAATTTCTGGTGATTCTTCCTCAATTATTTGTACTTCTTCGAGTAATTCAAGAGACAGAACATATGATTCAGGGAAAGAAATATTGTAGCCATTGACCAGCTTCAAAGTCACCAAATTCGGACCAGCTGCAGGCAAGGCAAGTCCTTCGTGGGAATCCTCACCAGACCAAGTCTTAACGACTATTTTCACTGGAGTACCAGGCTCCGGCCAATCGACCATGCCCGTGCGTTGCACCCATACTCAATGAATCAAACGCATGAGGCTTATGTCAAACCCACGTAGAAGCAGAGTATGATAAGCAGCGGGAGTAGAACCATCGGCAGCGTTGGGATGTTATCCACAAACCCTCTAAATTTAGCACTGATTATGGTGATAAAGAACGCTGCCAAACCTAAACCAGCGCCCACTAAAATAGTTGCACCAGCGTCCCCACTGTCTAAATTGACACTAGCATATAGAAGGAGGGTTGCCATACCTATCGGGCCGCCTCCAATAGCCATTCTCATAGCCGATGCCTCGCCGCTATCGATACCGACGAAATCACCGAAAATATCTCTATTGAATCCTTTGGGATCAACATTCATTTTTATTCCTGTAAGAAGCATTACGACCCCTACTATTTGCATGGCTAAAGTATATTCCATATCTTATTGTAAGTATGGAAGCAAATGAACATTCCTAAACCTAAAACCCTCAATGATTGTGCGAAAACATCATCACAATAATATCGTTGGCAAACAGTATGAAGGCAATTGGATTGACACTGACGTTATTGATGATAGCGAGTTCTTTCGCCGGTTGCACAGTTCCAGAAACTATCGATGAAGGAGGTGTCATCGCCCAAGAAGAAGCAGGTTGGGGTAACTCAACGAGAGTCATAATGAGTGTTACCTGGACGGATTCATCGGATATTAGTCAGGCAGGAAATATCGCTCTTGATATTTGTTCAAAACATGCTCCGATGCACGCAGAATCGTTCATTCTTCACAGTGCAAACGGTGCGTATGATAATGCAATTTTCCATCGTGTAATCGATGAATTCATGATTCAAGGAGGCGACTTTGAGAACTACGATGGAACTGGTGGATATGCAGCAAAATACTTCGGCGTGGGTACTGAAGCCGACCAGAGTTCATGGAATATTCCTAGTGAATTTGATGACCGATTAACGCATAGTGAAGGAATCCTTTCAATGGCAAGAAGTAGTAATCCAGATAGTGCTGGAAGCCAATTTTTCATTGTCGATAAATATACGACTGCTAATAGTTTAGACGGAGATTACACAATTTTTGGACGAACAGCAGACGCAAATTCACTTGATGTAGTCAACGAAATCTCACTCGTCAACACAAGTGGAAACAGACCCGTTCACGATGTCACGATAATTGCAACGACTAACGAACCGATCTCTGGTGATACCGTCGCTCGTGCTTGTCAATTTGTCGAATGAATTCGAAAGGTGATTCAGTGACAGCAGAAGTATTCGTGACAGACCGCTTAGCCAAGCGCAACGTCGCAGTGCTATTCTATGCCCAAGCGATTCTCGGCTCGCAACAATCGATCAATATTATTCTCGGTGGAATGGCTGGATTAGCCCTCGCCGAAAACAAAGCTTTGGCGACATTGCCAATTTCGGTGATGCTTCTCGCATCAATGATTTCCACAGGCCCAATTTCACTTTTCATGGGCAGATATGGTCGAAAAACAGGATTTCTCATCGGTGCAACTTCGGGTTTACTCGGAGGTTTATTTAGCGCCGGAGCATTATATGTCGGACGATTTGACTTGTTATTGGTCGGAGCAGCATTCACTGGAATTTTTCGTTCAACCCACGGTTATTTCAGATTTGCAGCAGCCGATACCGCCTCTGAAGAATTCAAACCGAAGGCGATTTCATTAGTTTTAGCCGGGGGTTTGGTCAGCGCTTTAATCGGGCCGGAATTAGTACGACAGACTACATTTCTAATTGATTCAACGCCATATGCTGGTGCATATCTGGCTGTGGTTGTAATCAATGTACTCGGAGCTTTAGGGATATTATTCCTCGATATTCCGACACCACCACGAAAAGAAAAAGGTGAGAAATCCGGACGGGGTATGAAAGAAATATTCAGTCAAAAGAAAACTATCGTCGCTGTAATATGTGCAATGGTATCTTACTCTTTGATGACACTTGTAATGACTTCGACAACATTGGCGATGACGAGTTTTGGATTCACAACAGCACTGGCTGCAGATGTGGTAAGGTGGCACATTGTGGCAATGTTCGCACCGAGTTTCTTCACAGGAGCAATCATCGTTCGATTCGGCCATCTTCGTGTAATTTCAATTGGATTGATACTACTCGGAATTGCCGGTTTTATCGCAGTTAATGGAGTTGGAATTGAAAATTTCTATCTATCATTATTTGCCCTAGGAATCGGTTGGAATTTTGGGTTCATCGGATCGACCACCCTCTTGACGACTACGCACACGGTTGAGGAACAGGCTAAGGTGCAAGGTCTGAACGATTTCTTAGTCGCCGGATTGGTGACAATCGCTTCATTTGGTTCAGGAGTAATTCTCCATACCTATGGTTGGACATATGTGCAATATGCAATGATCCCTGCCCTCACCGTCGCTGGAATGGCGGTTGTTTGGTTGGCTATCTCAAATAGACGAGAAGAAAAAGCAAAATTGCCTATGAATTAATTGAAACAAACGAATTCGCCCTTGAGTTTATGGTAGTCGGGCCGTTTCGATAATCCATGAAAGCTATCGCGCTACCCATGGTTCTTCTGATGCTGACTGCCACACTTGCCGGATGTACTGGTAGTGACCCTGATGGTGGAGACGGGACAGACGGCATCGATTTGGAAACTTTGAACCAATTGATTGAAGATAATTTAGAGGACTTTTTGAACAATACGAGTGTAACGGTAAACCAAGATTTCCACTATTACAATAATACGACTTATGTCATTGATGACTCAGAATATGTAACCAATAACGAGTTCCAAAATACAACAAATATCGATGGGGGAGAGATCACCAATAATTACGAACAGAATGATAATTCGAATACTAGTTATCAATTAGGTGGAGCAACTTTTGGCACTGGCGTAAATGGCACAATATCTGGATCTAATATGATGTTTGTTGCCCATATTGAATTTACAGCAATGGATTTATTCCCCGATTATGAAACAATTGATTACCGAAATAATACATTTAGTTATAATTGGACATATTATGACTATCTCACAAATTCTGAAAGAACAGAGGTTTTCGACTATAGTTGTAATGTGTTTTATCTGATTGGAAGTTTATCAAATGGGTCGAATTACCAAGTAACATTTTGGGAGGATGACGATTACTACTGGAGTGCATGGGACAACGAGTATAATTCAACTATCGCAGATATGCTCGGTAACGCGGGTTATAACTATTCAGTGCGTTCAATCTGTGATGAAAATTATATTGCAACAATGCCAATAATAGATGCCTCAGATAACTATACTTATTCATTCCTCACAATCGACATACCAGAAGGATATGCAATACAATATTTGCAACTTGATGCTATGCACAATTATTACGGTTGTTCTAATTATTATTTATCGCATTCTCAATGCTCAGATTCTCAAAACCATTATCCAATGAGTATCGATGGGTATTATACTTGGAGTGAAGGAGTTACCCCCTCGTGGACCAATCGTTATTATGGAGGGTGGGATAATATTACGATTGATTTTGATTTGAAAATAATTACATATGGAGAATTTCAAGGAAATAATTTACCCTATTCATATGATGAATATTATGAAGGAGTTGGTAGATATTCAATCTGGCCAAGTTCTACTTATGAATTCACATTATATTATCAATATGTACCAGTAATGCCTGTTGAATAATTTGGAATCTTGAAGATAATCTAGGTTTTTCGATGCGCGATGCGCATCGATTGACCGGTTATCCGAATCCCCGAGCGGCAACATTTTCATTCAACACGTCGAATGAAAGTGGTGCCGGGAGGGGGACTTGAACCCCCGACCTTCGGATGTCTCAGACATTTTCGGTTAGGCTGTT
>DUAE01000026.1 GCA_012960975.1 Candidatus Poseidoniales archaeon | reverse complement strand
AGGGTGGGAGATTATATTGAAGCTATTAATGGGAGAGCAGTCTCTAAAATCATTGAATTTAAAGAGGTTTTAAGCTCAGTTTTAGAAGGCGGGGAAATACATGTATTGATTTTAAGAGGGAAAAGTAAACTGCATATTAAAATAACGCAAAAAGATTGAATTTGAGCTTTGCAAATAGCATGAAAAAATGATAAGTTCCCCCAGTTCTAATAGTACATTTGTTGAATAGAACGGTGATAGTGGCCGTTTTTATATATAGTTTTTATAGTTTCTATAGTTTCTTTTGTCTGTTTACATTTCCAAGGGAGGTATCAACATGTTACGTCGCATTACCAAGGGCTTGAAGTCGTGGCAAACGCTAGCTGTTCTTACTTTAGCTTTGAGTTTTGGGCTAGTATCGAACGCTACAGCTGTATCTGATCATAATGCAAAAAAAGCACATGACCGCCCAGCTTGGCTGGAGAAGCTAGAAGCCCAAATCGACTACGAAGAAATGATGGAAGGTATGGAAGGTCGTCAAGATCGACTCGACAAAACTTTCATGCAGTTGATGGATAGGTTGCAGAACAAAATAAAAGAGCACGCGACTCCAGCCTCCACAGGTGGTGGATTTCATGACTCCTGGTCAGCGCACCAGTTACAGCAAAGTTACCTCCTTGGACCTACCGAAGCGACAGAAAAAGTTTTTAAGGGTGCCCACTGCTCTAGTAATGCCCCAGTTAAAAAATATGAAGTACATGCTATTAATGTTGAAATTACCTTGAATGCGTGGGGTGACTATTATCCCGGTTATACCTACGCTCTAAAGAATGGTATTGCAAAAATAAGAGCAGAAGAGAAGAAAAATGAGGCTGCCCGTGAAAAGGAAAATGATCCGGGTGCTGTATCTCAAGGCTTGCAGGGTGATGCGATTCAGCCACTTGTTATTCGCGCCAATCAAGGTGACTGCCTTCGAGTTACGTTTATTAATGATCTGGAAGATGAAGATGCCGGTTTTCAGGTGAATGGATCAGCGATGATCATCAGTTCTTCAGGGTTACCAGCCAGTGCTGCTTCTGCTGGTGGAATTACGCTGTCTGGCGAATCCCAAGAATTTGAGTGGATGATTCCGATCGATGAGCAGGAAGGAAGTCATATGATCCAGAGTCATGCTGGACGCGACCCATCTTCACTAGGACTAACGGGAGTGATGATTGTTGAGCCTAAAGGTTCTAGGTACCTTGATCCTTGGAATTCCAAGCCAATGGAAAGCGGCTGGGAGGCAATGATTGTCAACGACGAGGAGAGAGACTTTAGAGAATTTGTTCTCATCTATCACGAAGTCGGTGACGAATCTTTCCGTCCACTTAACCGGTTTGGCGAGATGATTCCGCAACGTGACCCTATGACCGATGCCTACCGTCCTTCGGCAAGAGCACTCAATATGCGTAGTGAGCCATTCGGGATCAATAATCTTGCCCAGCAGGAAAAGAGGTTTCACTATGAGGATGAATCATTAGCTTATAGCTCTTATACTTTTGGTGATGCTCCGACAACGATTCCACGATCATATCTTGGTGATCCTGCGAAGTTTCGTCTTGTTCATGGTGGCGGTGAAGTGTTTCACTCCCATCATCCGCATGGAGGCACCATTCGTTGGACGCGTAATCCGCAAAGTATAAATAATTTAACGAATCTAACCCAGGCCGCCTACGATGGCCCAGTTAAATACCCTGTTGTTCGCACCACATCAGACAGAGTTGATGTTAAGGTAATTGGTCCTTCTGAAACTGTTGATCTTGAGACCGAGTGTGGTTCTGGTCTTTGTCAGCGTTTAGCTGGTGATTTTCTGTTCCACTGTCATGTAGCGCATCACTATGTTGCGGGTATGTGGGGCTACTGGAGAGTTTATAACACTCTGCAGAATGGAAATTACCCTTTTGGCAGCACTGACACGATGCGTCCTCTTCATGAACTACCTGATCGTAAGGGTCGCATCCCTCAGGGTGTGGGCTCTGACAAGCTAGTCGGTAAGACAATGGACTGGTTCGGTACCAAGTTCAAGATAGTTAAGAAGGGGAAAAGTGACTGGACCAAGGAGGAACGAGTAGTCAATATTAAAGATTGGGTTAAGTATATGTTGCCGCCTCAAGGCCAACCTGGTCATACAGATGATGAGAAAGGGCAAATTTTATCTTATGACGGTTCTGTTTGGGACTATGCCTGGAAAGGTACTCAGGCTCTATCTGAGAGAGAATCTACAGATAAAAATCCAAAACATATGCCACCTCATCCTGGGAAGCGGCATCCGATTCAGTTCAGTCCGTTGACTGGTAAGTTGTCTTTTCCCCATATGAATCCACATTTTGGCAAACGAGTGCCGTTCGCCCGTAACCATGGTGGTGCTCCCTGGTTGGAGCCTTTCCATATGCGGACTGACCCAGGGGTTATTACTAAGACGGAATCTGGTAGTGCGCGAAGTGGTCCCGATATGGAAAATACCGGTGGTGCCAAACCGGGTGAACAGGGTCGATGGAGTTTGTGTCCTCCAGGTGCAGGCAGGAAACAGTACAATCTGCATTTTATCAATACGCCGATTGAGCTTTCTGACGCGATTGGAAAGACACCCCCGATCATTGATAAGTACGGTCTTATCTACGTAATAGATGAAGAGATGGCGGAGGTGAAGGCTGATCCTAAAAAGGCCATTCCTTTAGTCATTCGAGCTAACGTGTATGACTGCGTTGATGTTCTTTTGACTAGTGAGTGGGATGATGATGACTTTACTAACTTTCAGATGTCGAAAGTTAATATTCATCCTCATTTCTTCCAGTTTGACAATCAAGCCTCGGATGGCGTGATCACCGGTATGTCCTATGACCAGTCAATGCGATCATACAGGCAGTTCGATAAGAAAATGAAAGACGGACATCATGTAGGAATGCCTGTTCCGATGAACGCCAAGCTTTTGAAGGCTACCAAGCCTGGAGATACTACGGTGGAAATCGAGATGGCACACCATTCAACTCCTTATCACGTCGGTGCAGACATCATGGTTGGTATAGAAGTGCCCAATGGAAAAGATGCCCGATGGATTAAATCGATTACACCTGATCCTAATAAGGGTTTTGCCAAGGATCACAAATACAAGATTACATTTACTGAAGGTATGACCCATGCTCATAAGGCAGGTCAGATCGTTAGTACCGAGTACGTGCGTTACCGATGGTGGGTTGACGTCGACTTGGGTCTTGTGTTCTGGCATGATCATGCATTTGGCGCGACCACTTGGCCGCATGGTGGTATTGGTTCTACAATCGTTGAGCCTTGGGGGTCAACTTATCATGATCCACAGACAGGTGAGTTAGTACGAAGTGGACCTGTGGCGGATATTCATGGTACGGAACCGGTTGCTTACAACAGAGGCGGTAGTTTCCGTGAGTTCGTTGCTCAGGTGAGTGACACTGTTCCTCATACGGCTCAATTAGTAACGGCAGGAAATCCTCCGGGTCTTTCTCGTGAGAATGCCATTGCAGCGGGTCAGTCCATTTCCTTTCAGATGCCGACTACCATGCTGGAAGTTGCTTTTCCACATTTGAACGGTGGTACTCATACGACAGGCGGCGCATTTAACTTTAGAAGTGCATCACTTACAGCAAGGCTTAGGTCTAATGGTGATCCCTCTAAGTTATTTAGCAGCAAGACTCATGGAGATCCATCGACACCTTTAGTACGTGCATATATTGGGGATTCAATTATGTTTCGACTTCTGTCAGGAATGCAGAATGAGACTCATACTTTCGTAGTATCCGGTCATGGGTACCGCCCTGAGCGTTACGATGGAGATTCCAGAGTTACTAATGCTCTTCATGTCGGTATTGCCGAACGGTACGACCTTGCTACTACCGCGGGTGGATATCAGCAGATGGCAGGTGACTACATGTACTACAATGGTCGAACTTCGAAATTCTCTGAGGGTAGTTGGGGAATCATCCGTGTTCATGACAAGTTGCAGAAGGATCTCAAACCGCTTCCTGGAAACGAGAAGCCGAGAAAATCTGCTAAGCAACTTTGTCCGAAAGGTGCACCGGTTAAAAACTTCAGTGTGGTTGCTGTTAATACTGCATTGAAATTTAATCCGAACACCGAGGATGAGATTGAAGTTGATTTTGAAAGAAAGCTCTTGTTGGCTAATGCTGATGCTAAGATCTTTGCTCTTGAAGGAGAAATGGCAAAAGCAGCGGTAGACGGGAAACACCCTCATCCGTTGACACTACGTGCCAACATTGGTGAGTGTATTAAAATTAAACTGACTAATCGTTTGAAAAAAGGCAATGCCTCGATTCACGCGAATAATATTGCCTTTGATCCTCTGGACTCCCAGGGAATCAACGTAGGTAACAATCCTGGTGATCAGACGGTTAAACCTGGCAAGTCTAAGGTCTATACCTTCTTCGCGCATAAGGATTACAATATCAACGGGGCTCTACTTTGGGATTTTGGAGATGTAACATCCAATATTCGAAGTGGTATGTACGGTGGTATCATCATAGGGCCTAAAGGTTCTGTGTATCGTGACCCGGAAACCGGAAAAGATATTTCCTTAGGGAACTCTTGGAAGGCGGACGTTATTATTGATAAATCCTACCCTGAGAATCGAAACCTAGAAAATTATCGGGATTTCGCGCTGTATTTTCAGGATGAGGATAATATCCTTGGCACATCATTTATGCCTTACCTGCAGAATGTCGCAGGGCTCACGGGTGTAAATTACCGACTCGAACCGTGGACCTATCGCGAAGACGAGGGTTGTGAACTGGGTAACATGTTCACCGCTTGTGTTGCTGCAGATAGTGATCCTGCGACTCCAATCCTTAAAGCACATGCCGGAGATCGTGTCATGATTAATATTTTTGGTGCTCATAACGAGCAGAACCAGATGTTCAATCTAGATGGTCACCAGTGGCGTCGACACCTCAATCAGAAAGGTTCTGATATGATTGATGTTGAGCAGTTTGGTGCCGGTGAGTACATTCAAGCATTTATTAATGCTGGTGGTACCTATAGCAACCCGGGTACTTACCTTTGGTTGAATGCGCGTACTCCATACCAGCAAGCAGGCCAGTGGGGTTACTTTAAGGTACTCCCTGCGGGTGAGCGTTCTATCCTACCTTTGGGTGGAGCAGCACCAAAAACTGGGAAGACAGCCTCTAAAGGGGTTGGTGACGACGTGTTATCAATGAACCAGCAGTAATCATTGATAATATTTACATTGTAACGACACAGGGGGACCCCTCATATTGGGTTCCCCTGTTTTGCATTTTTTTGTAAGTTTGTGATAGACTATGCGGCATTCTGTTACGACGTAAAATCGTTTGATGTGAGGTACCCGCTTTGTCTTTTAGTTTGGGGAGTTGAATTTTTTTGCAATTGATAAACTTTAGGAGGGAATTAGGAAATGAAAAAAGTTTTAGTAGCATTGATGGCGCTGACTGTTTCCATTGCTTTTGCGGGAACTAGTTTCGCAGCCAAGAAGAAGGGTTACGCAGCTGGCACTGCAGGCGCCGGCTCAATCACTGGTGTTGTTTCATTGAAAGGTGCTGCCATGGCGCCAATTATGGAAGACCTTAGTAAAGGGAAAAACTTTGAGTTTTGTTCCACTCATCCAGATGCTAAAGACGGTATTCGCCCACGCACTAAGGTATCAGCAGCCGGAGGGAAACTAAAGGATGCGGTTGTTTTTATTGAGGAAATAGATGGCGGAAAGCCTTGGGGAGACCTAGGTACGGCTGCATTTGATTTTGAAAAGTGTGACATTAAGCAGAA
>DUAE01000025.1:623-1049 GCA_012960975.1 Candidatus Poseidoniales archaeon | reverse complement strand
CGCCATTTCTCCAATTACAGAGCCCTGACCTAGCATGTCTACAATCTGATCACCTACCGAAACCTTAACCGACCCTCGTGCTATGATGAAGAGTCCATCACCCCATGTACCTTCCTGCATCAAAGTCTGACCTGACGGATATATTTTATCCTCAACGGTCGATTCCACTTTCTTGAAAGTGTGGGCATCAAGCCCCTGGAGCCAAGGAATCTCATTTAACAGGTCATGCGGTGTAGGTAATTTAATTGCAGGAGGAGAGTCCATCAACTTCTTCATCCTCTCCTCTACTGACGCGATCATTTTTTCAGTTTCATCATCCTCAATGCGTCCCTGATTATGAAGTTTTTTAATGGCGCTTCGCTCATGGTTCAACACTGAACGAATGGCGTGCTTGGTTTCAATAGCAACTGCTATTTCAGGGTTTGT
>DUAE01000025.1:0-374 GCA_012960975.1 Candidatus Poseidoniales archaeon | reverse complement strand
CATTTCCCAAAGTTTCTCCAGATAATTCCGCTCCGAAAGTTTTTCCTTACCCCCGAGATCCAATGTCTCACTTACCCCCTCAGCCAAACGCCTCACCGCTTGAGGACCGAGCAATCCATCTTTAAACTGGTGCCAGTACGAACTCTTCTCCTTCTCCAAAACCCTTCGCCTGGTCTCTGCCAACGTATCCATTTCCGCCAGTTCTTCCATGGAGATCTCTGGAGCTGTATGACTAGGAAGATAGTCTCTCACAACACTCCAATTGGCACCACTTAAGAACCTATCACCCTTCATAAGCCCAACTAAATCAACACAATCCACTTCTAAACCCTCATATGCTGTTGTCAGCATCATCGCCTTCACAGCTGGAACTT
>DUAE01000024.1 GCA_012960975.1 Candidatus Poseidoniales archaeon | reverse complement strand
GAAACAAGTCAATAGTATCAACTAATTGATTCGGATAAGTCGCAAGGGGTCATCCGAAACCCTTCCATCTGGAGATGGTAGTTTGATGGGCTTTCAGTGGGCCAGTCTGAACGCTACCCTCTAATCTGCAGTAGGGAAATAGTAAACCATGAAACCCGTCCAGCATGAAACTAGTATGAGCGATGGCTTCGGCAAGATTGGTTTCTCGGGAACACTCAGGCCTTCTCAGGTGGCTTCTTCCAGCATAATCAGGAAGGAGTTGGAATCTGGATCAAGAGAACTGCTAATCGTGGCTCCTCCTGGTTCCGGGAAGACCGTACTTGGACTGTACGTCTGGTCAGATCTGGTCAGACTGCCCACGTTGGTGCT
Organism: Candidatus Poseidoniales archaeon; assembly: GCA_012960975.1. Classification (GTDB taxonomy): domain Archaea; phylum Thermoplasmatota; class Poseidoniia; order Poseidoniales; family Thalassarchaeaceae; genus MGIIb-O2. The sequence continues at coordinate 34,762 of DUAE01000024.1, read as the reverse complement.
TAGCCCGAACTCGGCCATACAGGCCCAATGGGTCGAGAGAGCCAAGGAACTATTCCACTTGGATGACAGGGAGTCAGAAATAGGCACTGACCCAGAGAACCCGGGTATTCTGACCTCGCTGACCTACCAGTCGGTGACTCTCCCGAAGAGAGGAGGAGGCGAGCTAGACGAGTCTGCGATGGAGCTGTGGATATCCAGTCTGATGACTCCTGACTTGAACGACGGTTCGGTCGAGGCGGACGATCGTGAAAGCGCATTAGCCTGGATCGCTGACCTGCGGGAGAAGAACTTCGAATACTACTCTGACAGGATGGGGCACTACAGGAAAAAGGTCAGGGATTCGCTATCCGAGCATGGGAATGCCCTATGGATCCTCCACGAGTCCGCCAAGGCCAATCTGAAGAGACTCTTGGAAGTAGGAGTCGGTCTAGTCATCCTCGACGAGTGCCATCACCTGATGGATCACTGGGGCAGGGTTCTCATCGAGGCCATGGAATTCCTCGGGAATCCAGTTGTTCTCGGTCTCACTGCTACTCCTCCTGAGGGGGCCAGCAACTCCTCGGTCGATCAATACTTTGACCTGTTCGGAGAGGTGGACTACGAGGTCCCCGTTCCTGCCCTAGTCAGGGACGGCAATCTCGCTCCCTACCAGGACCTCGCATACTTCGTACGCCCCTCTCCGGGAGAATTGAGATACATCGCTAATGTAGATGAGGACTTCAAGAGCCTACTAGGTGAACTGAAGGGGGGGGCGGAGAACGTCAAGGGGCGCACACCAAAACTTGAGGTCTGGATCGCCAGAGTGCTCGATGGACTGATTCTGCCGGCTGGCAGAGCAAAGGACTGGAACTCTTTCCATAGAAGAGATCCGAGGCTCGCGGACGCTGCTAGAGCCTACCTCGCATCAGGCGAACTAAACCTGCCCGAAGGTGTACCGCAGCCGTCGGCTGAACTCGTAGCTGGAGGCAATAGTATGGATGTGCTGATCACGATACTCGATCGCTACATCAGGAATGGTCTGATGAGGTCGGAAAGCGAGGAGGACCATGCCCTTGCTGAGGATGCGAAGAGCAAACTGAGGATGCTTGGCGTCCAGATTACTGGGGGCGGCCCCAGACTATGCGCTTCACCTGTCGGCAGGGTGATGGCTTACGCCTCCGCCAAGTACGATGCTCTGCGAGACATACTGAGGGCGGAGATGGAGACCCTCGGACCGGACATTCGGGCAGTGATCGTGACCGACTTCGAGAAGACCTCGGCTACTGCCTTGGTAGAAGGCGTCCTCGATGATGACGCCGGTGGAGCAGTAGCAGCATACAGAGCAGTGCTCGGATGCGAGTCGACTGACAGGCTGGACCCGGTGCTGATGACGGGCACGACCGTATTGGTGGACGACGACCTCTTAGAGCGGATATTCCCTCGTTTTGAGCAGTGGGTCTCCGAGAGGAATCTGAACATCAAGTTCGATTACATCGAGAGAGGCGGTTACTTCGAAATCAGAGGTAAGGGAAAGGACTGGCTGCCACGCCACTATACGATGATGATTACCGAGATGTTCCAAGATGGAGTGACGAAGTGCTTGGTGGGAACAAGGGGGCTACTCGGCGAGGGCTGGGACGCGAGCAGGATTAACGTCCTAGTGGATCTGACCACAGTGACCACCAGCATGAGTATAAATCAACTGAGAGGAAGGTCGTTCAGGCTGGACAAGCACTGGCCTGAGAAGGTAGCTAATAATTGGGACATAGTCTGTCTGGCTGACGAGTTCACCAAAGGATTCGATGACTATCTCCGATTCAAGAGGAAGCATAAGCAGTTGTACGGAGTCTGCGACGACGGCGCCATTGAGAAGGGAGTGGGGCACGTTCACGCTGCTTTCACTGAAGCCGAGCCGGAAGGCGTCTCGGAAACGATGGAGATATTCAACGAGGAGATGCTGATGAGGGCAAGGAACAGAGGAAGGGCAAGAGAACTGTGGGGGATTGGACAACCCTTCAACGCAGTGCCAAGAGAAGCAATCGAAATCAAAGGATCATTCGGAGAAGGATTCCCTCCGGCTAACAGGATCGGTCTTGTCGCGTGGTCAGACGAATCCCTGATTCAAGCAATCGGGGATGCTGTCGCTTGCTCCCTACAGGCTTTGGGCCTAATCAGGTTCGATGCCAAGGTAGGGGGAGGGAGCAGAGGAGGGGGCTGGATGAGGGCTTACCTCGAGGATGCTTCAGAGGAGGAGTCAGAGATTTTCGCCGAGGCAATGCAGGAGATTCTAGGGCCTCTGGACAACCCCCGATATGTTATACCGAGAGAGGTCAAGGTGGTCAGCGAGACCTGGCTCAGCGAGATGCTCCCAAAAGTCATCGCCAAGTACTTCCGAAGAAGCGAGAACATCCTGTCGATGTATCATGTAGTGCCTAGCAAGCTGTGTCGGAATCTAGAGGATGCCAAGGTCTTCGAGCAGCAGTGGAACTGGAAGGTAAGTCCCGGCGAGGTGATGTACGGTCACAGCAAGAAAGGGAAGGAGTGGGTCAGCGAGATTAAGATGGCCGGACTGGCTCCTAAATCTTCCTTCCACCGCAAGAGCGTGTTCACCTAACCCTGGATGACGCTGTTCAGGATTGCGAAATAGTGTGCGATTGAGCCCGCGAGAACGAATAGGTGCCATATTGCATGATTGAAAGGAAAATTATCAGCGCGATAGAATAGCACACCGATTGAGTAGAATATGCCGCCAAGTAAAATCAAGTTTATCCCTTCCCAGCCTAGGGAATCAAAAAGCGGTTTGATAGCAATAATAGCTAACCAGCCCATGATGACATAAGGGGTTGCTGAGACATATTCCGGAATATTTCGATTCAACACTCTCGCAACGATTCCGGTAATTGCACACCCCCAAATCAATACAAAGAATGTCCAACCGATCCATCCATGCATCGTTACCAGCACGAATGGGGTGTACGATCCCGCGATCATCAGGTAAATTCCGATATGATCTGCGATTCTCATACGGTGTTTCATCTCAAGATTACTCACCGCATGATACAAAGTCGAGCATAGATAACAGGTAATCATGCACAAGCCGAATGTGATACTCGATCCAATCTTCCAATAATCGCCTGTTAGATTTGCTTCAACAGCTAGAAAGTAGAGTCCGACAATGGCGAGTAGGGTGCCAAAACCGTGGGTGATTGTGTTGGCGAACTCTTCAGCCTTGGAGTAGGGGGCAATATGCAACCGTGAGATATTCTCCATCTCACAACACTTCCACCTAATCCTGCCCCTCAACCTTGATGAAGACTAGGTGAAGTTGCTAACACCGAGTGTCAGAAATTACCATGTATATTATATTCTTAAATTACATTGCCGGATATCATTCGAAGACGATAGACTAGAATTTCACAAATCAATCGCGAGATCGATCATCAATCTGGAGTCCGGCTCCTCCGGTCAGAATCCGCCATTTCCCACGTAGAACTCCCATTCCGTAATTCCAGTGTAACGTATAGGTTACAATTGAGGAGAGGAAAATTGTCTTACTGGTCTTGCTCGGAGAATTGCCCTTGGCCGAGCCGAACCAGGCGAGCAAGTTGTACAGCAGAATGAGCGAGAGGAGTGTGTGAACTCCTGCCCTCGGCCAACCCATAGGGATGGTTTCGGTGCTGATATCCCAGAATTCCGGCCAAGCGAGCCCACCATTTAACAAACCCCAGAAAAAGAATGCGAAGGCTGCGGTGACTAGTGGAGGAAATGCAGCCGTCATCGTATGCGTGAATGTGTGTAATTCGGGGTATTGATGGCTTGCGAGAGTACGCACAAGTCCATAATTACCAATCTGTTTCTTGACTCGTAAAAGGTTACGTCGACGATGCCACATCACTGCGGTGCGGTCAGTCCACAACTTGTGACCTGCCATGCGAATTCTGTGATCGAGCATCACATCTTCAGCCCCGATAGCACCTTCATCAAAACCGCCAACTTGCTCGAGGACTGAGCGCCGATAAGCCGAATTTACTCCGGGTAATTGGTTGACTTCAGTAAGTTCTGAATCACCGACTTTTCCATAATTTGTTCCTGCTGTATAAATTGTCGAACAGAATGCGACATCTATGACGCGTTGCCACAAAGTCGACTCCTCGACCGGTGCAAAGTTAGGTCCACCAACTCCTGCAACATCTTCACGCTCAAACCAATGAGCAAGTTTTGCAACCCAATCTTCAGGTACAATTACATCGTCATCGGTGAATAGAATCAATTCTGAATTTGTTGCCTCTATTGCTACGTTACAAGCATCAGCCCGTGTGCGAGAACCAGCATCATCGACAAAACGCACACCTGCAGCCTCAGCAACCGCCCTTCCCGGATCATTTCGAGGCCCGACAACGATAATTTCGAGTGGCCCAGAATATGTTTGCTCAGCCAAACCCTCCAGAACTATGGCCAACTCATTCGAGTTGCGAACTGAAGGAATAATTACACAGACGCTAGGGTTACTCACGCCTTTGGCGTGTCCGCCTCTGCTTTCAAGCAATCTCATTTTTCGTATTCAGGAGCTTCAGCAAAAATATTCGCTGGAACAGCGATTATTACAATAGAGAATCCCATTCAAGGGTCATTGGTGACTCTCGGGGCGAGGAAGTAAGTCCAAGACGCTCCGCCACCATTACTTGTCCAGGTGAGTCGAAGTGGATACTTATCTTGGAATTCAAGATTAATTACATCGGTCAATCCGCTCGCTAATTTTCGAGTCAATGGATCTAGGAATTGTAGCGAATAGGTCGAATTTGTTGGATTTGGGCAAACTAATTCGCTCAATTCACCAGCATCGAATCGGACGTTGACCGATTCGCCAGCTTCGACACTAACTGAAACAGACATTTGGTTAGAGTCGAGACTCAAATCAACCAATTCACCGACCATCTTTGCCGCGCGAAGAGCGCGTGAAAGTTTCTCGGCATCGATAGATGCCCTACTGCTGAAATCTAACACTGGCATCTTCGGTTCATTCATCGTGCCGGTGTCGAGTCCACGTAGAATCCTGTGAACTTCACCTACGCGGATATTAATCGCACCGACCGCTTCATCATAATCGAATTCAACTAGGTCGGACGGTCCAGCGAGTGTTAACAAATCACGAATTTTTGAAAGTTCGATGCCAATTTCGACCGGTTCGACTTCATATGTTTCAAAACAAGCATCACTGATTGTAGCGGATAGTAAAGCCACGTGAGAACCATCGACTACATTGACATGAAGACCATTCTCACCCCAGACCAATTTTGCATCTTCTGTTAGGACTGAAAGAAGATCAACAATCTCCTTCATTAATTGTGTATTAGCGGTTACTCTGAGCATTCCAGCATCCTTCCCTATCCCTGTCCTAACTGCGGGTTCTTCATGATTACCACTGATACATCCGTAGGATAAGTTCAATTTTCATCATTAACAGATTATTGCTGAGGGTTAATGAATACAATGATTAGAAATTATTGATATTCCCTAAATCGATGACCACAGCCTTCACAAGTGCAGATTTTTGTTTCTGGTTCATCGGAAGATCTCGTTTGCATTAACACGATGAAAATGCGGTCTTCGTCACACTTGGGGCATCGATAATCGCCGACCCAAAGTGTTCCTTGAGCAACCGGCTCCTCGACAACTTCCGTCAAATGTTTCAACGAACTCGACTCACTCGTCGTGCTAGCATTACCTAAATCGAGAGTTTCTCCAGTCATCGGGTCGGTGAATTCTGCGCCTTTACCATCTTTGCCCGTAAGTGGACCCTCGTAGAGGCATTTGTAATTTGTACAACGGATATTTCCATTATTTTCCATGAATCCTAAGGTTCCACATTCTGGGCAAAACATATTCTCACTCTCAACGCTGGCAGTTAATCACTAACCATTCAGTGCTGAACCATTGTGTTATTGAACATTACCACTAAAAATGCAAGAAACCTTGACCAAATCTATGAAATCAGTGCAATTCCAGCCTTATAGCCTGCCCATGCAAATGTCAAACTTCCAATAATGGTCAAAGTCACATACATTGCTGCACTGGAAGGAGCCTTTTGCGAGAGTTGAATTGTTTCGAGAGCGAAGGTCGACATCGTCGTGAAAGCACCGAGCACGCCGGTGCCGAATAGAAGCAGGTTATCTTGGCTGATTAGTGCGCCTGCTGCGAGGGCACCGAACATGATTCCTAGCAGGAGTGATCCGACTAAATTTACCGTCATCGTGCCATATGGCATAGTTTCAGCTGGTACGATGTTTGAGATAATGTAACGAAGGGCAGCACCGATAGCGCCGCCGAACGCGACGAGTAGAACGAGCCGTGCTTCCATATCGAGCGCTGTGTGCTTTCTGTTTTCACCGCTTCGCCATATAGCGTTGGATTGAAGCGGGAAGTCGACGCGGAGTGAATTGTGCGCATCATCTACGATTGGAGATTAGCCCGCGTCGTCGACGAGGAGGGGATTATTCTCGATGAGTTGGTTTGGGAGCGTCAAAGCACAGGTGCTTTGGTTGATAGATTAGCAAATTTACAATCCGGTCGAATGAGCCACGAAGCCAGTGTTCTGGCAAATCGATTTGAGGATGCAGAAGTCGATTCATTAGGTGCATTATCGACAGATGATTGGCCTGAAGAAAGCGCTGAAGAAATTGAATTATTCACAGAAGCCTCTCGTCGTTTAGCCAAACGCGGAGTTGCCGATTCGTCAGCAGATATAGATCGTCGCCTCGATATGATGGTTAGCTCAGCGAATGAACTTCGTTCTGCTTGGACAACTTCGGAAGCACGTTGTGTAGAATGGGTTGGATTATTTCTGTCCGAGGTTGATTTAGACGGTCAGAGAGATGCAATTCCAGCCGCGGTAGCAGAGTCAGATTCGATGGACTCCGCGGCTGAAAAATTGAATGTCAGCCAACCACCACACAAGCCTGATGAATTGGAATGGAATTCGATAAATGCTCATGCGAATGGCGTTGTAAATCTCGGGAAACAATTGTCTGAACACGAGGATGCAATACGTGCGGTTTCGTATGATTATGTACCTTCTTTATCCAAATTAATCGGACCGCTCGGAGCAGCGAAATTACTGGTTCTAGCCGGTGGGAGAGAACGCCTCGCTCGGATGCCATCTGGGAGTTTACAAGTTCTAGGAGCATCCGCAGCAATGGCTGCCCATCGACGGGGTGCGCCACCACCCAAACACGGTGCGATTTTGTTTTCCATGCCGGCCATTAGTCGTAGCCCGAGATGGGTCCGCGGCAAAATTGCGAGGTACCTAGCCGGTAAAGCTAGCATCGCGGTTCGGGTCGATCATTTCGGCGGCGAACCTTGGAGTGAGGAAAAAATAGCAGAAATTCATAAAGAAACGGAGGCAATCAAAGCAAGATTCCCTAAGCCTCCGAGAAGGAAGTGAGAAAATGGCCCGAAGAAAACCGATTCAGATCGGTTGGGGTGTCCGCCGAGAAGGTAGGGTTTTGTGGACAAGAAATGCAGTGAAGGGGGTTTCTGTGAGTGATGAGCGGCGGAAAAAAGATGGCCGAATCGAATGGCGCCAATGGAATCCTTCGAAATCGAAAGTTGCAGCGAGTTTAATCAAATCAAAAACCGATCCTAGTGAATTACTCCCCGAAACAGGCTCAACTTGCCTCTATCTAGGTGCTTCAACAGGCTCGACAGTTAGCCATATTCATGACCATGTTTGTGGCGCTGGGAATCATCATGGTGGGCAAGTCATCGCTGTTGAAATCGCACCGCGGATGATGCGTGACTTGGCAAATTTAGCCGAGAATCGACCTGGATTAATCCCGGTTCTGGGCGATGCTCGAAAACTATCAGTCATAGCTCCATATCTGCGTGAAAAGGCCGATTGGTTACATCAGGATTTGAGCATTGCTGACCAGGCTGAAATATTTTTGAAAATGTCTGAGACTTTTTTGAAAAAAGGAGGCTGCGGATTACTTTCACTGAAAGCAGCGAGCGAGCGATGGAGTGAAGGAGGAGATGATTCTCGTTTTGATAGCGCGAGAAAATTGATTGACTTATCAGAAAAAATCGTACTCATTGAAGAGATAGATATCTCACATTTCGAAGAGCAACATCGAATTTATTTTTGTCAGCGGCTCTGATTAGCCCATTGCCGCGAAGCCACCGAGAGCGACGATGAAGATGATAATAACAATAATTCCAATAATTGTCAAGCCGATAGTAATCCATGAGATAACCTGAGCTGCTTTCGCAGATCCTGAGTCAGGATGACTCGGTTGTCCATTTGTAATAGTCAGGGCACCATTAGCGAGAATTACAGCAGGAATTGCGAGAATTATTCCACATCCGGCAGTAAAAGTTAAGATGATTCCAATGATAGACAATATCAACGCTAACATTGCATTTGTTTGAGTAAATTGACCCATTGGAGCACCTTGAACATAAACTGATTCAGGAGCAGAATTTGGCTCTGCGGTTGGTGTACCTTCAAACCATTGCTGTTCTCCCTTTTCTTCCATGATTGGTGGAAGTGACGACTCAATTTCAACTATTGTATTGTCTCTATACGAATTAGATATGCTCATGACCCTCTTGCATTAGCCTTGCTCATGCCGGAAATGCCTGAGGTTGAAACGGTCCGTTCAGGCTTAATTCCTAATTGGGTAGGCCGGCGAATAACTTTCGTCGATTTACGTCGGCCTAATCTTCGATTTCCCTTTCCAGAAGACTTTGAAGAATCGTTAACCGATGCGGTCATCGAGCGCATCGATCGACGCTCGAAATATCTCTTGATTCGATTATCTACTGGGAAAACTTGGTTGAGCCACCTCGGGATGTCTGGAGTTTGGACAATCGGTGCGGATGGTCAAGCTAAACACGATCATTTTTACATCGAATTTGATGATGGCGCGGTGACTTCAGTCTACAATGATCCGCGCCGATTCGGCTTCATGGATTTATTTGAAACGAGTGAAGAAGCCAATCAAAAATTATTGCAAAATTTAGGTCCAGAACCACTGACTGATGAGTTCACTTATGCTGCCTTAAAATCGGGATTACAAGGACGGCGAACTCCAATAAAAACCGCTCTTTTAGATCAAAAAATCGTTTCTGGCTTAGGAAATATTTACGTCAGTGAAATACTTCACCGCTCAGGGATTTCTCCGCTTAAAACCGCTGCTGAAGTCGCTGGTAAAAGCGACCATATCAACAATAAAATTGAACGAATTCATCGGCAAATCAACGAAGTTATTTTTGAGGCAATCGAAGCAGGGGGTTCGACCATATCCGATTTCCGAGGGGTTTCTGGCGAGGCAGATTTAGGCTATTTTACACATCAATTTACTGCTTTTAATCGCGAGGGTGAGCCATGCAAGAAATCCGGATGTACCGGTACAATTCTACGGATTGTTCAGGCGGGACGTTCAACATTTTATTGTAAAAAATGTCAAAATTAATTAGTTGCTTTCCATCAATAATTTTGAAACAAAAAGTTGCATTCTAATGGGTGCAGTTCGTAATATTAGAGGAAATGGCTTGTTAATCCATCCAGCGACGACTTCACGGCGACTATTGCGCATCGCTCGAACTGCTGAGCGGGCTGTTGCTTCCGCACTGGTCGATCCGAACGATCCGATCCGACTCTGGTCGATACCCGCAACTTCTTGAAATCCAGATGGCACATAACCGGGGCAAAGTGCTGTCACACTGATTCCGTCTTTTTTCAGTTCAGCGTGAAGTGAACGGGAGAAACTGAGTACGTACGCCTTTGTCGCAGCATAAACTGCCATCGATGGTATTGGAATGAATCCCGCAACTGATGCGACATTCAAAATACGATTTCCTCGCTTCATTTTCTTCGCGTAGGCGTGAGAGAGTTGAGTAAGTCCACGAATGTTCAAATCAATCATTTGTAACTGCCGATCGATATCCACTTTAGTGTGTTTTCCACTCGTTCCAAAACCAGCATTATTTACTAAAATATCTACTTCTCCAGCTTCCTTGATAAGTTGGTTTACACCTTCTTCTGTTGACAAATCTGAAATGATAATTTGGCTTTCAGTTCCGTGTTTTTCATTGAGTTCAGTGGCTAATTCTTCTAGCTCAGTTTGCCTTCTTGCACAGATTACTAAATTTGTGCCTTGGCTCGCTAATATTCTTGCAATTTCTCTACCTATTCCACTCGATGCTCCGGTGACTAACGCTCGTTCTGGCCTCTCGCTCATATGATTCGCAAAGCCGTTCGTCTTTTTCATTCAATTGCATTTTCTCAACATGAAAACGATTTGTTTATAGTCCTTGGAGTGCGATATACTCTGCCGACAAGGAGAGCTGTGTTTCTTCCGAAGATTCCTGTTCAATTACATTTGAACAGGCGCACATATGTTGCGAATAATGTTGGCAGATTAAACAATAATAAGGTGAAAATATGAGCAGAAAACCAATAGTTACCAATGTCTGGACCTTGACAATTTTTCGGTCCGGAGGCTACGCCCAAGAAAGCAATGTTGAAAATGCAATTTTTGCATTCGGAAGAAAAACCGAGGAGGTTGAGTTTCATCAAAAGCAAAACCTTCCTACGGGTATTATTCAAATTTTGAAAGAATCCAACCTCGTTGATGAGGCTTTAGAATCAGGTTTTGTTCTTGAATTAAGTAATACTAAAATTAAGACAGCAGGTTGGTTTGAATTTGACCGCATTTTTCTCAGTAAGAAGCGTAATTCGTGCCACGGGATGGGTTATTGGAGTCAGAGAGCCTCATTCGGTTCGGTGGTAGGTTTGGGCTCTTTCGAAATGATGCCAGTTGACTGGAGTCACTCGGATTTGCCTCAAAAAATTTGGATGCGTGCTGTACCCCTAACTGACAATCGTTTAGCTTGGGCTCTAGGCAGAGGAGATATTCTTAGTTCAGAGCCGAATGAGCAATCGACATTAGAGGATTATTTTGACTTGGGTAAAATAATTTCAAATCAGAAAAAAATAGATGTGATACACCTGCCTGGGCCACCGGAAAAGCCGTACCACTTTTTCATAGACTAATATTCGATGAGTCGAGATGGTTTTGTAATTTTTCAATTCCTTTTCCAGGCCATTGACAAACTTGTTTTCCATCGATGAAAATTGAATTATGTGGCAAAATCGAAATATTCTGAATCCATTGATTTTCTATTTTGAATTTCGTTAATCGTGGGGCATCGAGTAATATTTTTCCAAATTTAACACCGGTAGATGGATTATCAGAACCAAGCCAATCACTGAGTTCACGTGTCCATGCATCACAAGAAATACAACCGGTTTTGCCAATTATCAATACAGCTTTTGGTGAGGAAAGAAATTCTTTCCATGAATTTGAGTCTAAGGTTTCTAACTCAACCATAATTGATCATCTCACCACTTTTTCAACAACTTAGAATAATAATTCACATTCATCTATGTTGGTTTGATTAAGCCTAGAAAAGTAAGCATGATAATAGTTTCAATCTAGTATTCTGAATCAAGAATATGTTTACAAATGTTGATGAGCGTTCGATTTAGGCCAAGGGTATGACTGAGCATACACTACAACAAAAGCTGATAGCCGAATTCATCGGTACCTTCTTTCTAACTTTGACCATTTGTCTCACTGCTGTATTCGGATCTTCATCTTCAACTCATCCAGCCTTCCCAATTGCTGCGACTTTAATGGTAATGATATATGGACTCGGACATGTCTCTGGGGCTCACTTCAATCCGGCTGTGACCATGGGAATCTGGATTAGAGGTGCTTGTGATAAATCAGATGTGCCACCATATATTGTCACACAGGTCATTGCAGGAATCTTTGGTGCTAGAGCATCTATACTAATCTATACTGAAGAGTTTCAAATACCATTAGAGGCTGTTTCGTTACTAACCAGTCATAATTATTCACCAGTAATATTGGCAGAATTATTGTTTACTTTTGCCTTAGTATTTGTTATATTGAATGTAGCTACTTCAGAGAAAACTTCTGGCAATCATTACTTCGGCTTCGCAATAGCATCAGTTGTATTTGCGGGAGCACTTACTGTGGGTGTAGTATCTATGGCTTCATTCAACCCTGCTGTATCTATTTCTTTAGTTGCAGTTGGCAGATTAAAATTAGCAGAGGTTCTCTGGTTACACATAGCTCCGCAATTGGCCGGATCATTCATTGCAGTTCTGGCCTACAAGGCGACTCAGTAATATATTCAAGCAATCAAGGAGAACTCTCACTAAACTAAAATGATATTAACTCGAACTCATTCGTGAGATTATGATTCAATATTCATGTAGTTCGTGTGGTATGGGTGTCGTAGGCATGAAGTGTGCATCTTGTAATTGTGAATTAGTCCCAGATGCCATCACAACAGCAGATGGAAGAGTAGTCTCAGTAACACGTTGTCCAACTGGTTGCGGTAAAATCAAGTCGCCAATGTGTTGCGGCTCTGATATGACTTGTGCTGTTTGATAAATCACATATTTCGACGAAATTTTCCGCCGGTTTCAAACAGCGCTTGTGTGACTTGTCCAACCGAGCAATATTCGACGATTTCCATCATTACTTCGAATAGATTACCGCCATCTCGAGCGACTTGTTTCAACTTCTCTAGTCCTGCTTCAGCCTCTTTCGAATGGGTTTTTTTGAACTTCTGATTTCGTTCGATAACCATCATCCTCTCTGCTTCATTCGAACGTGTTACCTCGATGTCGAAATCATCTTCTTCATTCGACTCATTTGAATTATCGATGTCTTCTTCGAAAGTATTCACTCCAATTATTGGTAATTCTCCAGAATGCTTTCTATGCTCGTAAATCATCGACTCATCTTGAATTCGGTTGCGCTGGTAATTCACTTCCAGCGCACCCAATACTCCGCCGCGGCGGTGCATTTCTTCGAATATTTTCAAAATTTCTTCTTCGACCGTATCGGTTAACCAACTAGCGATATGAGATCCTTGAATCGGGTTCTCATTTTGTAGCCACCCATATTCTTTTGAGAGTATGAGCTGAATTGCCATCGAATCTCTGACTGTTTCTTCAGTCGGTGTCCCAAACGCCTCGTCACGAGAGTTTGTGTGAAGTGAATTTGCGTTGTCTGAGAGTGCGTAAAGTGCCTGTAAAGTCGTGCGATAATCGTTCCAAGTATACTCCTGTGCGTGTAAACTTCGCCCACTGCTTTGAATGTGGTACTTCAATTTCTGCCCTCGCTCGTCAACGGCATAAATATCGCGCATTGCAATCGCCCAGATTCGCCTTGCGACTCGGCCTATCACGGCGTATTCAGGATCCATTCCGTTTGAGAAAAACCAACTGAAGTTTCTCAAAAATTTGTTTGGGTCAATGCCTCTAGCCTTGAACAACTCAACATATGTTAGACCGTTTGAAAGCGTCAATGCTGCTTGTGTAATTGGGTTTGCCCCAGCTTCAGCGATGTGATAACCGCTGATGCTGACAAAGTAATGATTTCTGATGTTATTTTCGACGTAAAATTCGGCGACATCCCCCATCATACGAAGCGCGGTGTCAAGATTGAAAACAAGTGTGTTTTGCCCCATCGATTCCTTGAGTTGATCGGCTTGAACGGTTCCTCTGATGGTGCTGAGAGTGTAAGTGCGGATTTCTTTGAGCTCTGCATCGGTGGGTGTTCGTTGGTTTTCTTTTTCGAATTTCTTAACCTGTTGGCGAATTGCAACGGTGAAGAAAGCGGCTAGATGCCACCAGTAATTGCCATTGATAGTTTTTGAAACGCTGGTATTTGATGCGCATAAATCAAAGCCATCGAAGAGAATTTCCATTTCTTCAACAGTGCTGATGCTTACTCCACTCTCGCATACTTTTCCGAAAATATCGAGGCGCTCAACTGGGTCATGACCGTAGAGTGAGGGGGAGTCAAAGGCAGTTGATATGCGATTGAAAGGCTGACCTTCAGAGAGGAAATGGAAGCGCTTGTTTGTGCGCTCAGCACTGCCTTCACCAGCAAACATTCGAACTGGAAGTTCGTCTTCACGCTTGAACGGAAAAACTCCGCCAGTGTAAGGGAAAGAACCAGGAGTGTTTTCTCGACGAATCCATTCGAGAGTATCTCCCCAATCAGTGTGGTCGGGTAGTGCAACTCGTGGTAATTTCAATCCAGAGAGGGTTTCTCTAGTGGTTTTGACCGAGATATCTTTGCCTCGGACGGTGTAACTCGCTTGCCCAGAGCGATATTCGGTGGATTTTTTCTCAAATTCTTTGAGGATTCGCCAAGCTCCCGCTGGGATGCTGGAACGGATATTGTCAGCCTCGGAAATGAGTTCATCAGCGGCATTGGAATTTTCAGTTTGCCTCATTTGGACGGCAGATGCTTCAAGATGTTGAACGAGGCGCATCTTTGCTGCAGCATCTTCTGTTCGAGAATGGTAATCTCTGACCGATGCAGCTACTTCTGCGAGATAGCCTTGTCTTTCTGGTGGAATTGGTGCGGCTCGGTGTGGCAATCCATCAGCGCCGAGCCGAGGTTCAGCCGCCGCAAATGATTGATTGTGGAGGCTGTTCAAGATATTGGAGAGGTGCTGCCAAAGTTGGTCGATGCCTGCGTCCGCAAATTGACTCGCAATCGTTGGAATTACTGGAAGTGCGGTATCTTCAGCTTCCCATAATTCTCGATTTCGCTTGAATTGTTTACGAATTTCAGCAAGAGCATCTTCAGCGCCAGGTCGATCGAATTTATTGAGCACAACGATGTCAGCAGAATCCAACATCTCAAGCTTCTCGAGTTGACTGGGGGCGCCATATTCTCTTGTCGTAACATATATCGAAATATCTGCAACTTCGGTAATCGCATCGTCACCTTGTCCGATTCCACTGGTTTCGACGATAACCAAATCGAAACCGACCGCTTGACAAAGTTCGACTGCATTACCTATACAATCCGCGATTTCTCGGCCGCTATCTCGGCTTGCAAATGAGCGCATGAATAAATTTTCATCGGAGAGCGAATTCATTCGAATCCTATCGCCGAGTAGCGCTCCACCTGTTCTTTTTCGGGTTGGATCTGTCGCCAATAGCGCGATTTTAGAGCCTGGATTATCACGCTGAATACGCAGCATCAATTCGTCGGTTAGGCTGGATTTTCCAGCACCGCCAGTTCCGGTAAGGCCTATGACAGGGCAAGCAGAGGTGGAATCGACAGAACGAATTCGTTCCAAAACCAGATTGAATTCTTCTTCATCAGAATTTTCTGCCAAGGTCAACATTCGCGATACTGCTCCATGATCTCCCGCAGAAATTGGTTCCAAAAGTGAATTAAAACGCCCCGCCTCAAGCAAATCAATCTTACTTGCTTCCTCAATTGCATTCGCAACCATGCCGGTCAAACCCATGGCTCGGCCATCATCGGTAGAGTAGATACGGGCGATGCCAGAATCGCGTAAATGTTTAATTTCATGAGGTAATATTGTTCCACCACCACCCCCGAAGAGAAGGACATGTCCGTAACCGGCTTCGTCAAGTAATTGCTTTGTGTGTGTGAACATTTCAACTGCTCCACCTTGGTATGATGTGATTGCGACACAATGAGCATCCTCCTGAATTGCCGCCCGTGCAACATCATCCGCTCCACGATCGTGACCTAGGTGAATTACTTCACATCCCATCGATTGAAATATTCGACGAAAAATACCTATTGCTGCATCATGTCCGTCGAAAATCGCTGCTGCGGTAATTATTCGTAACGGCATTTTGCCATTTGAAGCGCGTGCGGTACCGCCTTCTATTTCACGAGTTACACCCAGATTTCCAGCCTTTGCTTCGCTGGACATCTCATCCTCGGCTCCCCCTGCCATGACCTCGGGACACTAAGTGTCCCCAAGAAACCGCCGGGTGTCATCAATTTTCAAGAATACGGGGGAAAATCACCAATGCTGGGTATGCATTCAAGGTAGGGGAAGCACTCGAACCAATATGGCTGATGATAATCTGCATTGTCCTCGTGATGGAACAATCCTAATTTCACCTGAGACAACCAAGCACACGGCCTTTTCTCAGCATGGTATTTATCATTGTCCAGAATGCGCGGGATTAGCCCTACATGCAAAGGCAGCCGCTTCGGCTATTTCTGCTGAAAAACTCGAGGAGCTCCATGACGGATTTACCGATCAGGGCGCCCCTGTTGAAATTTTATGCCCATTTTGTATTGCCGGAATGCGAGTCCGTGATTTTGCATTCCGCAAGCTCGATGGTAGCCTAACGGAATTAATTGAAATCGACGGGTGCCCATCATGCTCTTCATTTTGGCTGGACGCTAGCGAATTGCAACGGATTTCTCCGACCATCGAATCCTATCCTTCAAATCAAGAGACCTCCACTGAAAAAACTGCTACATCAGAAGCAAAGACTCTATCTATAGTTCTTGAAGTTCTTTTCCATCTACCTTTTGTGTTAATTTGAATGCGGCAAGGACATGCCTCGCCAAGATTCATCGTCTGAATCGGTAGGCTCTTCCAACTCAACTCCAAGTTCTAACATCTTTTCAGGAGATGTGTCGTCATTTTCATCTGAGAATAATGTCTATACATCTAGTGAAAACGGTCCAGGTTCTGATGGATTTAAATGGAGCTTATTTTTCTTAGGTCTCTTGGTTATCGCTCCAATTATTGGATTTATCTTGGCATTTAATGTTGTTTCAAATGATGAAAATAATAACTATTTTAATGATTGGACTAATTCACTTTCCGAGCCAGAGGAAGTCACAATCGATGGAGCCACTTACAATTCTTGGTACCATGAATTTGATTTTCAGAAAGACCCAGTTCCGACTAATAGTGAATGGATATATGTGGAAATAGATTTCTATAATTCTAATAATTGGAATGGTTGTTCTGCAAGTGAAAATAATTTTTATAGCGTAAGTTCAATCGATGATGGAATTCTTTGGTATGACCTAGATTGTTATGGTGATAATTTAGAAAATACTCAGGGGTATGTTTCCTACGATGGAAGTACATTCACATTCGCCGTAGACACGACAAAATCTCCATCCTCATCTAGAGTAGATGGTGAATTTGTGAATGATATAGATAACGAAATCTCATTGGTAATTATACCGATTCTGATGGTAATTATTTACATTGGATTATTGATTTATAGCTTCAATTCAGGTAAAAAAGAGCTTGGATATGGATTGTTAGCAGGACTTCTGACCGGGGGAGTCACCTTCTGTTTATCTGGGCTAATAGTGTCAATGATATTTTATAATGATTTTTAATTTTTAATTTTTCAAAAGGCTCCACCGACGAGTAATCCTGCGAAAATAAACATCAATACACCCATCACTCCATCTATTTTTCTTGCGTTTGCTCGTAATCTATCTACGCCATTTCCTCGGGTCAAAACAGTGGCGACAGTAACATACCATGTTCCGTCAATGACCATTCCCATAGCCCCCATCCCCAACAGGGTTTGCAAACTAATACCTGCTTCGATAAAAGGTGCATATAGTGCTAAGAACCAAGCAAGGATTTTTGGATTAAGGATTGCGATCAAAAACCCTTGAACAAAACCTGCACGCTCTGATAGAGTGTGAAAATCATCCGCGTCTTGTGAGGCGGTTTCTACTGGGGTCATGGCATGTTTGAGGAAGATAAATCCAAGGTATAGCAATAGCACTATTCCTGCATATCGCAATATTGTAGCAATCGTTTCATCGAAAGCTAGCATTGTCGCTATTGCAAAAGCAGCAGAAAATGCATAGATTCCAAAACCAATCCCATGGCCAATACCAGTGGCGACCCCACTCGCCCTACCTCCTGCTGCAGTATTCCGCAAAACGACAGCCAGACTCGGTCCGGGGCTCATCGCACCGACAATGAATACGCTTGCTAGAGCAATCCAAGCCTCGGGGTTCACGGGATTGCACACTCGCCTCAAGCATCTGCATACATCGCTTCTATGACATCTGCCCAATTCTCACGAATTTGGATACGACGAATTTTCAGAGTTGGAGTCAATTCGCCATCATCGACAGTAAAATCTCTTGGTAAAATTGCGAATTTCTTCAATTGTTCAGGGTTAGCAAATTTCCCATTCAACTTGTCCACAGCAGCTTGAATCTCTGCTCGGACTTCTTCACCAGCGGTGTATTCTTCCAAACTATGTCCTGAACTTTGAATCAATGCATATTGGTCGTCTGGACTCTTTGGAATTTCTGGAATTGGAATGCCAATTTTGTCTCGTAATATTGCGCTCATATCAAGCGTAAACAGCGCACTACAATACTTTCGACCATCACCGACTAGGAAACATTGTGAAACGATTGGAATCGCTTTGAAAGTCTCTTCAATGACTAATGGTGCGATGTTCTTTCCACCGCTCGAAACATAAATTTCTTTCTTTCGGCCAGTGATAAATACGTATCCATCTGAATCGATTTTTCCGATATCGCCGGTGTGTAACCAATTTTCCGAATCGATTGCTTCCGCGGTCGCTTCCGAATTTTTGTAATATCCTTTCATGACGTGGCGACCGCGCATCATAATTTCTCCATCATCAGCGATCATCATCTCTGTACTCTCAAGTGCTTTACCTACTGAACCGATTTTGTTATGACCAGGGTAATTTAAGGTGGCACCAGCTGTATTTTCTGTCATTCCGTACCCTTCAAAGATTGGAATTGTCAATGATGTGAAGAGAGTTAGGATATCTGGATTAATTGGTGCAGCGCCTGAAATTGCCACTTTGAGATCGGAAAATCCGACCGCTGCTTTCAATTTCTTTTGGAAGACTGATTTTAAACCAGGGATTTTCAAGCCAATTTTCAGAATTGCTTTACTTGCGATTACTGCGCTGAGAGTTGAATAAATCTTCTCGTATATCCGAGGTACTCCAATAAAGAGATGAGGCTGAATTTCTTTGGCGTAATCGACTACCATCAGAGGGTTATCACACGAGTATAGGTGCATGGCGTATCGAATCCAGTAATGATTGTCTAGCGCTTGTCCGAAAACGTGCGCGAGCGGCAGCCAAGAGAGATATCTATCACCTTGTCCGAACCTGAAGCACTTTTCTAATTCATCTATTTCGTAAATCCAATTATCATGGGTCAATTCAACGCCTTTTGGATTTCCAGTAGTCCCAGATGTGTAGATTAATGCAGAAGTATCATCTGGGGTAATAGCATTAGATCTCTCAAGGACAACAGAATCTGCCAATGCATTCCCTCGGGTATAAAATTCAGACCATGTCGTTACTTTCGAGTGGTCTGGAACATCACAACCATCCATTATCACAACACTTTGCACATCATCGAGTTTGTCCAAAATGGATGCGAGTCGATGGCAAGGCATTTTTGATGGGTTACCCCCATCCATGGGGTTATTGCCGACGAAGACAACCTTTGATTCAGAATTTCCTACAACCCATTCAACCTCTTCGGGAGAACATGTGTGGTAAACACCAACGCCTACTCCACCGAGCATTTGAGAAGCAGCATATGCACCATACCATTCTTTTCGATTGTAAGAGTAAATTGAAAGTTTATCTCCAATCTCAAATCCTATATCGATTAACGATTTTGAAATATCCATGACATATTCATAAAATTCAGACCAGGTAGTTGTATCCCAACCTCCTGAAGCATTTTTTGATGAAAAAGCAGCCTCATTCGCATATTCTTGTGCATTTCTTAACAGATACAGGGGGGTGGTCATACTCGACATCAATCTCGGAAGGATGTATTTCTCTTAACAACTCCGTGTAGGATGAGTCAGGATTATACCTAGGTTATCAGGTATTATTGGCATTCTCATGGAAGGACTGTGCGGACATTGTCTCGCCAATCTGATCCACCATTTTTATTCGCGAGGGGTGAAGCAGGACTCGGATGCCAACAGGTCTTGACTTCTACATCGGTATTTGATAGAGCTTTTAATGCGCGTTTTTCTGCGAATTTCCCCACTCCAATGACAGTAGTGATTCCAAAAATATCTACAATTTCCCTTAGATGCTCATCACATCGTTCGAGTAGTAATCGATTTGTTAACCCGGAAATTTTGTCCGGAGTGATATTTGTTGCACGTTCCCCTGAGAATAGCATCAACGGACAGTGATTAACGAGGAAAACCTTCGAAAGTATATTTTCACTCGAACCATAATGGTCTGAAAGCAAACCCCAGAGCCTTGTTCCAGACACTTCTTCTTTGGGCCAATCCAGCCCGCTAACCGGCCGCTTAGGATGCAAATTTCGTGGCTGCTCGACTGGTAAATCGCGAATCTCTAATATTTCGCGAACCATAGCGGTTGCAGCGAAAGGAATTCCCATTTGCCCCATGCCATGCGGGCCTGGATTCATTCCCAACAGGAGTGTATTTGCCTTTCCTTTCGCAGCTTTTTTTAGATAAGCGAGATGAGGTTGCCAAGCATAAACAAGAGGATTGTAGATGCAATCAACCAAGCCTTGTTCGACCAAATCATCTGCATACGATTCAACATCATCTCGCAATCTTGCCGCAGCATCGATCAATAGTGATTCTAACAATTTCTCACCTATTGTTTGACATCTCCGACGAGCGCATCAGTAAGCTCGCATAATTCATCGGGAGTAATTGGAAAAACACTGT
The DNA here is from genome assembly GCA_012960975.1 of Candidatus Poseidoniales archaeon. Classification (GTDB taxonomy): domain Archaea; phylum Thermoplasmatota; class Poseidoniia; order Poseidoniales; family Thalassarchaeaceae; genus MGIIb-O2. The sequence continues at coordinate 14,176 of DUAE01000024.1, read as the reverse complement.
CTGCAGAGCCACCTGCTCCCCAGATGAGGTCATATTGAAACAGATCTTCATCCATCAGCATGATGCATGGCTTTAGGTGGCCGAAGGGTGGAACTCCTCCCGGTGCATAACCTGTATTTTCAATGATATAATCAGCATCAACCATCGATGGTTTGTAGCCCAAAATACGCTTCACTTTGCGCTTTCGGTCTACTCTATTCGCCCCAGAAGTGATGACTACAATTGCGCTCAATTCACCCTTGAATACGATGGATTTTGCAATATGTGCGACTTCACAACCAAGTTGTTCAGCCGCATCTTGACTCGTCCGAGTGCCCGCTGCATATCGCCTTGGATTCGGTTTAAAATTCAATTTAGCACATTCAGCAAGCCATACCTCGTGCCCACCCATAATCTCTGATGTTCGCATCTGAACTTCATCATTGGGGCGTTGAATTGAAGGTCAGGGTGGTCTGACCGATGTTCATGCAGAGGTTGCTTCAAGCAAAGTGGGTCCGATTCAATCACATTGCGACAATCTTTGGAATTTTTTCAACAATTCTGTTAAGTTATTTCGTTTGGGTCCGTGAAGGATGTGATCCTTGGCTGCCTTTTATTTCAGATACCGATGTCAATCCAGAATCTGGAATTCCATTCACTATCGGCCTCTCAATTACTGGTATTATGCTCACACTTGCCTTTATTCAAATAGGGACGTTACGCCAAAATTGGCTGGAAAAATATGATATTGAAAGCCGCCTGATATTTTGGAATAAAATGTCGACTTTGGCAGGAGTTACATCCGGATTGACAACCTCTTGGATAGCATTCACACCATGGCATGAACAGATGATTTTGCATATTTTTCAGGCGATAATAATATTCACAGGTGCAGCAATTTGGGTTGTTATCGCAAGTTTTGTGAGTATAAAAATGTCAGAAATTGACGAGAGTTTTTCATTAATTTTGAAAAACAGAATTATCGCTGCGACAATTTCAGTTTCAAGTTTTATTCTGATGAGTATTCATTTCGGGCTGGTCGTTGGCGGTGAAGGTGATTTATCAAGTGTAGAATCTTATCTAGATAGTGTTGTTATCTGCACCGAATTAGCATCGCCTATACTCACTCGAGCAGCTTTCTTCGAATGGCTAATGGTTTTCAGTCTCGGTGCAGTGCTCGCGTCTTTTATCCCTGAAATAGATTTACTAGTCGACGATAATTAATCGAATTGAGTTTTGAATTCACCAGGGACGGAGACTTCAATCAATTCCAAATCTTGCATCGCATCAGAATATTTCACCCTCATTCCTGGTGGGATGACGAATGCATCTCCTTTTCCAAGAATCTGTGACTCTACGCCTTCTCCTTCGAGTGTTAAGCCACCACTCATGATATAATTGAACAAAATATCTCCTTCGTGACTCGACCAAACCGTTTTGCCTTCACTTGGTTTGACAACCTGAACACTCGCGACACCTTTGGTATTCTCACAAATTGTTGTGTCGCGGCAAACAAATCCCGGTAATCTGAATTCTTGCCAAGTCGCTTCCGAGGCTTGATTGTGAACAAACTTCTGACCTTGCCATTCCCTATCAGGTCGCAAATGTTCGGTCGGTAATTCCATTTCATGGTCGATGACTGTGACATGATCTGCCGGTACACCAATCTCGACAACCTCTAAATTATCGCCTGAAAACAACACTCGATGGCGAATTTCTGGCGGTTGAATAAAACAATCACCCGCGGTTAATCGAATCGGTTCACCCTGATCTTCATAGACAACATCAACCCAGCCATTTATGCAGAAAATAAGCTGAAATCCGACTTTGTGATAATGCACCATATCTGGAACTGGCCCGCCTTCGGCTATTCTGATATGACTCGCGATTATCGAACCCCCAAGTCTACCTTGAATCAGGTCTCGGTAATACATTCCGGCTCGCCCAATTACCCATGAATCACTATCGGCTAGTCGACGTGTTTGGAAACTATGTTCGGTCTTTGGAATTACCATCGGTGGATTGTTTGGGGCAATTTCGACGACCGTTCCATTCGGCGCTACCATTTGGGTATGGCCAGCAAATTTTTCATCCTTTTCATCGGTGCAAATTCGTAATAGACCCGGTGAAATCTTTTCATCCATATCGATTCTGAGTCGCAATCCCATCCCTGAAAATTCTGCGACTCTTGGATGATCTGCAGGATAGATTGTATCCATTTTCATACCTAATGTTTCTGTGAAAAATCTAATGTCATCATCCAATACTTTTGATGGCAGAATTACCCATCCTTCATTAGTCATTATACACATCTTAATCAAAATTTATTATAACGATAACCTTAACGTAATCCGAATATCTTTGGGATTTTCTTTTTAGTTCTCACAAAAATCACTAGAAAATTAAATCTAAACTTCTTTCAAAGCGAAGCCATTCGATTCAAGATATGGTTTGGCCAGTCGGACCCTACGGGACTTCGATGGGTGCACTATTGCTGATGACACTACCCGTCCATTGGTTCCTCACAAGAAATGAGCCGGAAAAGCGAGTCGGACTTCGCGAGTTACCTGGTGAAATCCGGAAGAAGGGATACGGTTGGCACATCGCTCTCTACGTCTTGATGTTCATTTACAAGGCGTTGATAGATCACCATAACGAGCCGATGAAGGCACGCGTTGGAGGATTTACACATTGGTTTTGGTCGATTGAGGGAGATTGGACTTTACGCATTCAAGAGGCTTTTGAAAATGACCTTTTGACGGATATTTTGTCGGCTCATTACCTCTTCATGTACCTATTCATTATCTGGTTCAGCCCGATGTATTACATGCTCAGCCGCGACGAGAGAATGGCTGACAAAGCGGCTCTGAATTACTTCCTAATCTACATTCTTAGTGTACCACTATACCTTTTCTTCAATGTCGAAGTAACCTCTTCGTTCATTCCTGGGATGGACGCTTTATTGTATCATGATGACTTTACTTTACGATTCTTTGTCGACAATGATCCGATGGACAATTCAATTCCGAGTTTACACATCGGATTGTCGGCCTCACTTTTGATGATCAATAGATTACATGTTCGCGAATTAGGAATTTCGATTTCCGATTGGCGCCATCGAGAATTTGACTTGTTTATCATGGGAAATTTATTTATTTATTTATTTTCTATTCAATACCTTGGGATTCACTGGGTTTTCGATGTGATTCCGGGATTAATGATGGCAATAATTACCGCTGGATTTGTCCATGCTGTACAGCCGATTGTTCGTGCACGTCAAGAGAAGGGTTTGGCTTCATTATTGCCTGATCGTCGGCAGACCATCGCTGCTATTGGAGTCGCATTAGTCTGTTCATCTTGGTTGATGCTCGGGGTTGTCGATGGGGCCGGTGTCGATGAGGATCAAGCTAATTTCCGCTTCGGCGAGGGTGATGTGATTATCGACGTCATCGAGGTACATTCGCTGAATTATCCGGTTACGATGATAGTAAAAAATGTCGGAGAATATCCAGTTGAGGTTATGCTGGTAGACTTGAAATCGGCTGAGGGACATATGACTCGAGGAAAAATCGATTGGAATTCAATTTCTAATTTCGAACAAATAACACAAATTCCAATAGATGAGTCAATCGATTTCTCAGTTATTCCTAACAGCCTTTTCGATACACACCTAATCATTGCTCGAATTTCTGATGAATCGGTGAGTGGAGGAGGTATAGGTGAATTGAGAATAACTCCACATTATGTCGATGACGAACTGATTTACTCTGCTCTTCTGGCTAGTATGCCAGCATTTTTTATTACGGGAATAGTCATCGAAGGTATTACCCGTCCTCGCACCACAAGTGCTACACAATAAGCAATTTTTATTCATGGAATATTGTATGCGACAATTCCACCGACATATAATCCAGTCATCGAACCTAGGGCAATCCAGATTCCAATCCTGAATGGTGGGAAATTGTATTTCCACATGTAGGTGGATTGGAATACCCATGTTAATCCGACGATGATAAACCAAACTGCGAAGGCCTTAATGGGTAAAAATCCAATGAAAATTCCGGCAAGGTAACCCGCATAAAGCTCGAATTTATTTCCGTATTTCTCATTCAAAAGGAACAAACTCAATGCAGCGATTAACAAAACTAGAACCGAGAAATTAATCGATTCTTTAGACAGGTAAGGTACTTCGGTCAGATATGGTAAAATTCCGATAAGAAAACCAAACCCTGATGGAATCGCAACGGGCCAAAGTGGCGGTTCTTCCCATTTCATGAATGGACTGCGGACGCACATTGCTGAAGAATACTGTGAATTGCCCAGAGCGACTGTATCATAACTGAAACGACGCTCCGGCAAATGATGTCCAAAGGTGAAATCGTTCTTGGATGCCTCGCACCACATCCACCTCACCTTGTTTATGCAGATAATCCTCCTCAAAATGAAGCTTATTCCGAAGGTGGATGGGAAACGCTTCGGTGGGGATATGCTCGCCTCGCTAGAAAATTGAAAAATATCGATTATGATGCAATAGTTATTTTCACGCCACATTGGCAAACCTATATCGGCACACATTTCCTTGGCTTACCAGAATTCAAATCGAAATCTGTTGACCCTATTTTCCCAAATCTATTCCGTTTCAATTACGACCTAAAAGTCGATGTTGATCTTGCTGAAAAAATGCGTGAGGCGGCAGATGAGGCTGGAATAATTACCAAGATGATGACTAATCCTGATTTTCGTGTCGATTATGGCACGATAACCAGTTGCCATTTATTGAATCCCGATTGGGATAAGCCAATCGTGACGATTTCATCGAATCGGAATACTCATTATTACTCACCAGAAGTTATGATCGAGCAGGCTGGCGCGCTGGGTCGCGCTTGCGCCAAAGCAATCGAAGAAAGCGGCAAGCGCGTCGTTTTGGTATCAAGCCACAGCCTTTCTCACAGACATTTCGTCACCGAGGCGCCTTTGCCCGAGGACATGAGTTTAGAGCACATTTACAATCATAGTCAATACGTTTGGGATATGAAAATTATCGATTTGATGCGCCAAGGAAAAAGTCGTGAAGTCATCGATATTATGCCAGAATTTACTGAGCAAACGATTGCAGAAACTGAGGGTGGCGGACTGATTTGGATGATGGCTGCAATGGGACACCCAGATTATTCTGCAGAAATATATGGTTATCAATCAGTTATTGGTACTGGAAACTTAATTGCTTCTTGGGATCCAAATGACGAAACGCGGGAGTACGTTCTTTGAGGTGAGATTATGGCTGAAGAAATGAATGAACCTGAGATTTTATTCGGTATATACTGTCCACCCCATCCTCATCCTCTGCTATGCCCTGAAGCAAACGAAGGTTATGGTAAACTGCGTTCAGCATACGATGCATGCCGCAAGCGCATAGAAGAGAGTGAAGCCGATTTAATTTTGATTTACTCGACGACATGGCCGAGCATTGTCGGACATCAAATTCAAGCGCTCGAAAATCCTGTTTGGACACATGTTGACGATGATTTTCATTATCTTGGAGGTATGCCATACGACTTCAAAATAGATGTTGATTTTGCGAATGGATACGCAAGTGCAGCAGAGAAACGAGGACTCCATTCGCGCACAGTTGCATATGAGGGATTCCCAATCGATACCGGCTCGGTTGTTGCTTTGCAATTATTGAATCCAGACAACCGAATTCCAGCTTGTATAGTATCGAGCAATATGTATGCGAATCGAGCCGAAACAATCGTTCTCGGCAAGGCTGCTCGTGATGTTCTGGCAGAACAGGGCAAGAAGGCGATTGTCGTAGTTGTAGCAAGTTTGTCAAATCGTATGTTTACCGAACACATCGATGAGGTAGATGACCGGATTCATTCACAAAAAGACGATGATTGGAATCGAAAAATATTGGAATTCTTCGCAGCAGGACGATTAGAGGATTTGAGTCAATTAAGTCGAGACATTCACGGTCAAATAAGAGTCAGCAAAGTGGTGGCATACAAGCCAGCCTGGTGGATGGCTGCAACCATGGGTCAGCACAATAATTACGCTGGCGAAGTGTTGGCTTACGAAGCCCTACATGGCTCTGGTGGAGCGGTAATTACTTTGACTCCAACCGATGGGTCTTTTGGCGATAAAGAATTTGATGAAGATGATGTTGAATTCTACCACGGGGACCGTGATGTGCTCGATAAGGGGATGCTGTGATGACAGAGGATGTCGATGAACAGACTAGTTTTGAATATCGACGAGCCTTAATCGCAGGAATTATCGATGCTCCTGATGAATTTATTGAAAAATTGTATGATAATTACGGTAAATCGATGGCCTACTCGGCTGGTGGAGCACTCGGTGCAGCAGCTGGTATTGCAGTTGGTGGACCGGTTGGAGCAATTGTTGGCGGAGTTGTTGGGAGGAAAACTGCGGGCACAATAATTAACGAAGACGGACCAATAATTTCAGAGAATGCACCGTCTGCAGTTGGGGCTTATCCTCATGCATTCCGTGTTGGAAATTTGCTTTTTGTATCAGGTATTGGTCCGCGCCAACCGATTACCAATAAAATTCCGGGTGGCCCGATTAAAGATGCGAATGGCGATCCTCTCGATTACGATATTCGAGCACAAACTAGAGCGGTAATCGAGAATATCAAAATAATTCTTGAAGATGCTGGCTCATCCTTAGACAAGGTGGTTGATTGCCTATCTTTCCTCGTTGATATGGACCGGGATTTTGCAGGATATAATGAGGTCTATGCAGAGTATTTCTCTGAGATTCTATGTGCTCGAACTACTTGTGCTGTTCGCGCCCTTCCAACCTCTATTGCGGTCGAGTTGAAGGTTATCGCTAAAATCTGAGATTGAATTAATCAGGCTTCTCTGGTCAATAGATATCTAGGTTGGTGACGATTCTATTCGTTCGGCTGTACAGTCCGGTGGTGCAGAAACCGGATTGCAAGCGACTGGCCCATCCGGCAACTCAACCCAGTAGTCGATATCTTCTACCTTAGCGGGATAATCGGTTGAAATCGAATGAGCACCACTAGCAATTGCAGCCTCCAATCTCACTGTATTATTGCTATCAGCCTCTCCATCCTCGGCATCGTCTGCTCGGCTGCGAACGATGTATCCTTCTTCGACAAGATTGCGAATTTGATCTCCATTACCAATCGGGTCGGTATTGGAGAAAATTGCCGCTTCTGGTGTACCTTCAACAGACATTGTGAACATTGTTGAGCCGACTAAACCAGGAAAATTTTGGTGGTATTCTTCCCTAATTCCTCCACCCGCTAACAGAATGAAAATCGCCTTGCCGCGAGACTCTTCTAATAATGGCCAGCCATTTGTTGTTACAGCCTCGGACAAACTCGCTGCCTCTCCACGTACATCGTCGGGAGTAATCAATTTCTCATCAGGCCAATTTTGCTTAATTTCTTCTTCAATTTTTTCGAGCATGCCTTGCAGCTCGGCAATGGTCGTAATATCAGAAGCTTGTTCTACCCATTCTTTTGGCTCTACCCAAATCATCAATGGTACATGGGTTGGATTAGCATCTGACCAAGTATTCAACACACCTAAACAATCAGCGAGAGTATTGCAGGTGCTTCTAGAATCGTATTGATTGTGATAAACTCGTAAATCGCCTCGTGGATCCCACCAAACATCGAGTTCAAACTGCCGAACGTCAAACTCACCTGCTTGAACATCCAAGGGTTCATGCGTGTATTCATATGCTCTCGCCGTCGGTCCAAACGGCTTGATATGGTACGAATTATGTGTGCCTTTTACCTGAATATGATTGATATTCAGCGGTGTCGGGTCATCATCAAAAATCGATGATTCCCCGTCCCCAAATCCAAGACATCCGCTGAAGATAGTTGTTATCATCAGCAAAGCCAAAATCGATGCGAGGCGGTTCATTTTCATTCAGTCAGCCGCCCCATTAGAGAATAAGCATTCGATTGCAGGTTTGCAGCTAATCGACTTCACAACATTAACACGCAGAGCGAATGCCGACCGTCTACAATTGGGGGTGAATTCAGGTGACTGCAGAAGCAATTTTTGATACCAATTTCATTTCTTTAATGTTCGTTTTATTGGCCGCTTTTCTTGTCCCAATATTGCTTTCAAGAAATACTACCTTACAAGTACCGATAGTTGTTGGTGAAATTATTGCTGGAATTATTCTTGGCCCCAGCGTTTTAGATTTGGTCATTATAGATTCAGAAGTAATACTATTCATGCGCGATTTCGGCCTCGCTTATCTGATGTTTATTGCAGGAATGGAAATCGATTTCAATATACTCGGAGAAATCGCGAAAAAATCTCGTGAGCGTCAGGATTTGGCCTTCTATCAAAATCCGATAATTCTCGGTCCGGCTTCCTTTTCGATGACTCTTGCGACCTCTGTAATTCTCTCCCTTCTTATCGTCCAACAAGGATTCATCGTCGACCCATGGATGCTCGCGTTAATTCTATCAACAACCTCACTCGGTGTGGTCTTGCCGGTTTTGAAAGAACGTCATTTGAACGAAACCACATTTGGTCAGACTATTTTGTTGACTGCTTTGCTCGCTGATTTTGTGACAATGTTATTGATTTCACTTTATGCTACCTATCTTGTAGAAGGCTCGATTAGTCCGAAGATGTTGCTCGTATTCCTGCTATTTGTCGCCTTCGCCGCACTTTATCGCACCGGTAAGATTATCCAAAGCATCCCAATGTTTTCTAATTTGCTCGAAGATCTTTCTCACGCTACCGCAAAAATCAAATTGCGTGCAAGCCTTGCATTGATGGTTTCTTTTATCGTTCTCGCTGAGGTGCTGAACACAGAAATGATCCTCGGTGCTTTCATCGCTGGTGTTATTATTTCTTTACTGAGCACTTCCAAAGATAGGCGTGTCAAGAGAGAATTAGAGGCCTTTGGATTTTCCTTCTTTATCCCAATCTTCTTTGTCCTCGTAGGAGTCGGATTTAATCTTCCAGAATTGGTCAACTCAAGAGAAGCGATGTTGATAGTTCCAGTGATTCTGGGCGCGGCAATCGCAGTCAAGTTCATTCCATCTCTAATCTTCCGATTTGCTTTTAGCTGGAAGGAATCGATTGCCGCTGGTTCACTTCTCTCTGCGCGTCTTTCACTAATCATTGCCGCCTCAATGATTGCATTAGATCTTGAAATCATCAATGAAGCAATGAATTCAGCAATTATTCTCGTAGCAATCATCACTGTGGTATTCGCTCCGATGTTATTTTCTGCACTCATTCCACTACAAGACTCACAACAAAGCCGCCGAGAAAAAGGAGAATATGCGCTGAAAAGATTTTTGACGATAATTGATAATATGGGAGAAGAGATCGACGAAGATGATTTGGCGGCAATGTTCGAGAACATCGATGTAAATCATGATGGTCAAATTGACATTCATGAATTAGTTGCGATTTTTGAAGGTGATTTACACATCGGCGAAGATGAAATCCTCTGAGCTGATACTGTAAACTAATCGTAATCTCCGATTGAAACCTTCATCGTGTAATTGAAGGTAGGTATCGTGCTCGCAAGCCTTGCGAGGCGAGTCTATGGCAATTGCATCCGGCGCAAAAAAGGTCACTACACATACTCTTCAAGAAATGAAAAGCAATGGTGAAAAAATCACCATGTTAACCTCTTATGATTACTCATTAGCCCGCCTTGTCGACGCTGCTGGAATTGATGTCATCCTCGTTGGTGATTCTGCTTCAAATGTGATGGCTGGCAATGAATCAACAGTTCCAATCACTTTGGAGCACATGATTTACCATGCTCAATGCGTAGTTAATGGAGTCGAGCGTGCATTAGTTGTAGTCGATATGCCATTTGGCAGTTACCAAGGAGATTCCAAAACAGCCCTCGACTCAGCCATCCGCATCATGAAAGAATCAGGAGGGCATTCTGTTAAACTCGAAGGAGGGATTGAAGTCGTTGAATCAATTGAGAGAATCCTCACTGCTGGAATCCCTGTAATGGGTCACTTAGGCCTCACGCCACAATCGATTTACAAGTTCGGCACATATACCGTCCGCGCTAAAGAAAATACTGAAGCAGAGAAATTAATCGAGGATGCGAAGGCGCTCGAAGCAGCGGGGTGCTTCGCTATCGTCTTCGAAAAAATTCCTGCTGAACTTGCCAAGCGAGTCAGCGAAGAACTAACGATTCCAACCATCGGAATCGGAGCCGGCGTTGATTGTGATGGACAAGTTCTGGTTTTACACGATATGTTGGGAATTACCAAGGACTTTTCTCCACGCTTTTTGCGTCGGTATGGTGATCTAGGGGCTTCGATTGATGGTGCTGTTAAGGCTTACATTAGCGATGTCCGAGACAGGACATTCCCTACTGATGATGAATCGTATTGAGGAACGGCAGCAGACCGAACATAACCTTCAAGGACGCTCGATGTTGAGAGGTAAATTGTATGAGTGAACTTTGGGTTGAACGCCATCGACCGGCTACGGTTGGCGATATCAAAGGTCAGCGCGCAGTCGTTGACCGGCTCAAGGCATATGCAAACAATCGCACTTTCCCTCATTTATTGCTCGCCGGTCCACCGGGAACTGGCAAGACAACGGCTGCGTTGGCGCTGGCCAAGGATGTTTTCGGTGATGATTATCGCCGAAATATGTTAGAAATGAATGCTAGCGACGAGCGAAAGCTCGAATCGATTCGAACGAAAGTCAAATCCTTTGCACGAACTGCTCCAATTCCTGGAACTTCATTCAAAGTCATCTTCCTCGACGAAGCCGACGCACTAACTCCTGATGCTCAAGGTGCGCTTCGTCGAATAATGGAACAAAATGCAGCGACTTGTAGATTTATTCTATCCTGTAATTATTCATCAAAAATTATCGAACCAATCCAGTCACGATGTGCGATTTTCAGATTCCGTCCAATTGCGGACGACCAAGTGAGGGAAATGATTGTCTCAGTCGCTGAAAGAGAAGGAATCAATCTTCACCCCGAGGCTGCTGATGCAATAGTTCATGTCAGTCTTGGTGATCTCAGAAAAGCCATCACATCTCTTCAGGTTGCAGCTTCACTTGACAAAGATGTCACCAGGGAATTGATTTACGAGACGACTGCAACCGCTCCGCCAGAAGAATTGCATGGATTCTTTCTCGCGTGCCAACAAGATGGCTTCCAACCCGCCCGCCGCCGCCTACGGGACTTACTCGACCGCTTCGGACTCGCAGGTACAGATCTGGTCAATCAATTACATCGAGAACTCGGTAATGTTGCATTCCTCGATGAATTACAGAAACTGAAAGTCACAGAAGCGATGGCCGAAACCGATTATCGAATGGTCGAAGGCGGTGGAGAAACCCTTCAACTCGATGCTATGACTGCGAAAATTTGCTCACTAATCTGAATTGAGAAGCAAATTTTGAATCCGCTAAGATTCGCAAACTCAAGCGGTTGAAGTTTGAGCGATGATAATTGTGTAAGTCTTATCCCAGACATTTTCCCAAGGATCGCCCTGTTCGCTCAAAACGATATGGACGGTATATTCACCTGGGCTCAAAGTCCCTAAATCCCAAGCAAGTCCGATATCCATTTCATGTGGAGCAACTTTTGCCCCACGAGTCCAATTTTCGATCGCATCAAAAGTAGCTATTTCGTCCGTATGAGAGATTACAGTTCCGGACGAAATCGTTTGAATAATTTCACCGCGATATAAAATCTCACCAGAAAGCATCGCGGTTTCAGCATCGACATTGTCTCGAACAGCGAATCCTAACACTATATCGACAGTTCCTTGATCCAATCCAATAGTGTATTCGCCACCTTTCCACGTCGCATCGATGATACCATCTGTCACCTCGATGTCCAATCCACCTGCTGTTGTTGGTGGTGCGATATCTGCTATCGGTGGATTGACCAACGCAAACGAGAGGGCGAGCCATGAAAATATGAACAACATACAGGCACGAAACCAATTTCCTTTCGTGTAAAGTTCGTAATGCTTTTTGGGTATGAGTAATTTGTGAAGTGAAGGAACTGTAACACAAAGAAGTAGGGGGATTAGGTATAGAATTGCGTCTGGTTCAGTCATTGTAGGCATCATGACATAACGTAGAAGTGCAGCGATACCTAAACCGTAGATGATAACAAGCCACATCGAATACATGTCTGCAGTTTCCTTTTTTGCATAAGCAATAGGATCGAATGGCTCAATTTTTCGTGATTTTGAATCATCGTCTTTAGCAGAACCGCCAGACTTGCGTTTTCGGTCGTTGTAAGCACTGGCTTGCAGCGCTGTGTTGACGTCGACCATGCTTTCGCGAGGGTAAACGCCTCATCAATGGTTCGTAGTGATTTAACTCACTCTTCGAACCAAGTTTGCTTTGTGGGTTATTGCGTGCCAACCTGTTGATAAGTTACCTGAGATTGTTTAGTATCGGTCATAGTCATTGCCATCACAAACCCAATCAAAAGAATGAAAATACCGCAGCAAAGCACAAAGATTCCAGATAAAAATGATAAAACTGCGCCTCCGGCGCCATCGAGGTCTCCGCTGATTCCGTAAGCGATAACTTCCACTTCTCCCTCGGTCGCTTCAATGGTTAATTCATCGGGATGTTTGTTCCATATCCAACCCAAGAATGTCTTGTCAAACTCATCCATTTCATCTGAATCACAATTCTTGTCGAAAACGCGTTCCGAAGTTTTGTTAGTAACGATAATTTGGTCAGCGAAACTATCACAATCAATCGTTTCATTCGAACCGACCGCATACACATTGATTTCATACCACTCTCCAGGTGTCTCGAAATTACCACCTTGATCGCTAGAATACAATTCTTTTCCATCGAAGTCGAATTCCAAATCACCTACCGATTCACCTAGGTCATTTCCACCCATTCCCATTAAAATCCCTCCGAATAGAGTGATGATTACACCGAGTCCGAGAACTACCTTGCTTGCTGTGTGCATAATTCCCCCCTCCCCTTACTCCTTTTCAAGTAATCTTTAGAAAACTCGTTGTAATTCAATGGTTAGAATCAAATGGGGTTTGCCGGTGGAGCGGCTTAATTGCCGGGGTGGCGTAGTTGGTAGCGCGTCGGACTCATAGGGTATTTTTCTGTGGAGGATTTTCCTCTACGGAACTTACGATGAGCGCAACAGCCTAACCGAAAATGTCTGAGACATCCGAAGGTCGGGGGTTCAAGTCCCCCTCCCGGCACCACTTTCATTGTGAGTCCAAGTCATAGACTTCCACGAAATAAGTCCTGAAGTAAACCACGAATTCTAGTGGCGTACTACTATACGTATCATAATTCATGTCACTCCAAGATGTGCCGTTTTCATAAAAATACCAATACTCCCATTCCCACCAATCGGGAATATTGGAAAGATCATGATCCATATCCGAGTTGTTGCCGGAACTGTTGTTAGCGCTAGAACCCGCTTCAGTTTGAAAATCGTATTGTAAACCATAGTGGTGATAACTGGTAACTCGCACTATGCCAGAAACCGTACAATTAGCTTGACCCCCGAGATAATTCCCTAATGAACCATTGTTCGAAGACCCTGTGTAACCATCATCGCACTCCAGCATAATATTATGTAAATTAAGTAGGGAAAGGAAATCCAAAACTTGACCTACTGAAAGTTGAATTTGGAAGACAACAGGATAGTGGACATTTCCATATTCATTTGAATTAAAGCGGCATTGCTGATGTACACTCTCGCCATCTGCATTGATGCTGTTACCGTAACTGCCACCGTTTTGTTGCCAGAAATCCTCCAAATCACTAGTTGCAGCGCCGAGTTCATACCAATCATCATCATTTCGCTGGTAATTATGCATTAGATAATCTTCCCAATCGTTGTCATCTAACTGGGAATAACTGTAAAACTGCTCGCAGTTTACATCTCTGAACTCAATTAGGTTGCCGTTATAGACAAGTGCATAGAGCAAATCAGGTTCGCCTGAGGTCTGCTGTAATGTGTCATTCAATGTCACAATCCTGCTGCCATAGTCGATAATTTGTATGCCATCAGCATGGTTCCAATTCACTGTGAACATCTGCATCGTGGATGTGGAACCAACTCCTGAGCCGTTGATGTTAGACACCGAGTTGTCTGTATTTTCATTTGTTGTTGTCGTATTATTGTAATAGTGGAAATCTTGGTTTACGGTTACACTCGTATTATT
>DUAE01000023.1 GCA_012960975.1 Candidatus Poseidoniales archaeon | reverse complement strand
GCGAATCTACTATCGCCATTCGGCAAGGTATCAGAACGAAATGGCGTCAACGATTTTGGGCAGGAGGAAGTCACCTACCATATCTACGGCGTGCAGTCTATCGACTACATGAAGCTGTACAAGAAATTTACTTACACCATGAGGGAGAATAACCGATTGGACACAATAGGAGAGATAGAGTGTGGCATCAATAAGTTGAGTTTCGGTGATCATGCCAACTTCGTTGAACTACTCCGTGGTGATCCGCAGCTATTCCATGAATACAACAGGCACGATGTCCAGATCATTCTCTCTATCAATGAAAAACTTAGGCTGCTTGAGTTAGCCGTGGAGATGGCATACAGCGCTGGCATCAATTATTCGGATGTCTTTTCACCTATGAGGGTATGGGACGCCAAGATATACAATAAGTTGATGGAACGAAAGATCACCATCCCTATCCCTGATTCCAAGCCCAACCGATCATACGCTGGCGGATATGTCAAATCACCTCAGTTAGGATTGAAGAAGTGGATAATGTCATTCGATCTGGCGTCGTTGTATCCATCTATCATCAGAGGATGGAACTTAGGAATGGAGACGAAGGGACGTAAAGAACAGCCGTTCGATTTCCAAGACATGTTAGATGGAAATGTTCAATCGCCTGGTGACGATTCCTCTTACTCTGCGAATGGTTATCTATATGACAATGATAAGCAGTCCCTATACTCAGTCCTGATGGAAGATTTATATGCAGAGCGAAAGGATGCGAAGAATGAGATGCTTGCGTTGAAAGTGGAACTGCAGGCAATGGATGCTACGGATGTCCGACGAAGTGCTATGGAGACTAAGATAAAGGCATTGGACACTCAGCAAATGGGAAAGAAGATCCTCTTGAACTCCTTCTACGGTATCCTTGCGCTGAAGCATTTCAGATTCTTCGATGTAGATATAGCGGAGAGCATCACGCTGAATGGACAAATGGCAATTCGATTTATTGCTGAACGAACATCTGAATATCTAAACTTTATTCTGTCAACAGAAGATGTTGATTATGTTATTGCAATTGATACGGATTCGCAGTATAT
>DUAE01000022.1:767-1074 GCA_012960975.1 Candidatus Poseidoniales archaeon | reverse complement strand
ATCGCGTACTATCTATCTAGAGATACTATCGCGTACTATCGATTAGATCGTACTATGATCATCCATTTGATTGTTGCTGCTTTGTGGACCATTCAACGTCTTGTTTCTCGTGTCGATGGTCAAAATTGTTTCTTTTCGTTCCTCCTTCTTGAACTCGGCATCCGCGTAGTAATACAGTTGAAACCTAATTCATTTGTGTTATGCCCTTTCTTTTTTAAATTCCCTAGCTGTGGAGAAAAATTGAATTTTTCACCTTTATGCTGAGAAAAATCTATTGAAGTCGACTTTGACTCAGCACATCACACTG
>DUAE01000022.1:0-636 GCA_012960975.1 Candidatus Poseidoniales archaeon | reverse complement strand
ACTGAGTCACAGACAACTTCAATAGATTTCTTCTCAGCATAAAGATGGTGAAAAGGTCCATTTTTCTCCCCAGCTAGGGAATTTAACAAAGAACGGGCATAAGAGTGGGTGGCGCAAATTAAAATCAGTACAATTTTACCTATTTTCAGCATGGTAAGATCTCATGAGCTCCTTGTTCGGATTGAAGAGGACCCCGTAATTGTCATTGACCCTGGTCACCCACATGGGCAGCGTGGGCGTTTTCAGCCTGGAGCCCAGCTGCCATTTTGCTGTCCGATCTTCTGATTTATCCCAGATGAGAAAACCAATGTCGTTCCGGCCGATGACGCCAGTCCGCTCTGTGCCCGCGCCCTGTTTGCCATAATCAAGTTTATCAGTAGTGTGCTTAGTGTTGGACCCTTTGGTAGTGGTAGTGTCATTGTTCTTTGTGCATTTAGTATTGTTACTACTACTGGAGCTTGTCGCATCTGTGTCATAGCCAAAGCCAAAGTAGCCGGGTAGGTCCATGTGTCCATGTAACTGTACAATTGGTTGTTAGTACGTACGTATGTAGTTGTATATTGATAGTTTAAAGCATCCAAACAATGACCCGAGCGGCGAGTTCTGGGGCACGAGGGATTTGCTTCGGTTTCTTTC
>DUAE01000021.1 GCA_012960975.1 Candidatus Poseidoniales archaeon | reverse complement strand
GCCAAAGGATTTCTTTGCCTCGAGCGGCGACTCGTTGTCATCCGACAACGAAGGCCAGTGGGGTCGTGACCACGTGCGCGATCAAGACTTTGCCCACGTCAACATGCAACCGATAGTCACACCTTCGGTGGCAAGGTCTCAGCCAAATGTCATTCAGGCTAGGCTTCGTATGTTGCAGCGGCCACGTGATGCAATCAAGATCGATCTCACTGATTTTTTCAGTGGTCAACACGATCATTTGTATTACGATCCAACGGCGTACAAACAACGCATCAACTATGACCTCCGGCCGCCAATCTTCACTGGTGAAGATGCAACGTTGTGGCAGAATTTCCTGGCGGATGTGCACACTCTAATCACATGCAAAAACACCATCAGTTGGCCAGAGAAATTTTACATGTTGCGCAGTTGGCTGACCGGCACAGCACTGCGTACAATCAACTATCTCGACAGGGACATGCGTGGTTATAAGACCGCCATTGCTCAACTCAATCATAACTTTCAGCCAGCATTGTCTACCACGAGATCTTTGACAAAGCAGTTGGCATCGTTACAATCTCTTGATGATGAAAGGCCTGAAACGCTGCGTGAAGCCCGTATTCTCATCAACAACATTCTCTACCAAACCAGTGACCTTTCAGTTAATGCCAAGGTCGGGTTACAGGACACGGTCTTCAACAGTCTACCATGGTTGCAGCGCACACAACGTCATTGGGAGGATTTTATCCAAACGAGAGGTTTTGCAGATGAAACTATCGAACTGTTTGAGGAATGGGTCGACATAGTTGTAAGACGCGCAACGAAGTCTGCGCATGTTTCAAAAATCTCTAAACCTACTCCAAGGACCTACTTCTCATATCAACCCTCGAAGCTTGCTGCTGCAACTGATGTTCAAGATCAAAATATGGAGGTGTTGGCAACGTACGAAGCTGAGGACCAGACGGCTGATGAACCGGATGACCCCGTCTCCGACTCTGACTACAGGGAGGACGACACATATGATGTCGTATTAGCTGTCGACTCTGAGGTGTTCATGTTTTGCCCGGTGTGCAAAGCGGACCATAAGTTGATTACCTGTACAACATTTCTTAATTGGACGGTCAAGGAAAGGTGGTCTTTTGCCAAAAAGATTCGTGCCTGCTTCATCTGTCTCGAGGCCGTTCATCAACGCATTTCTTGTCAACTTCAGAAGAAGTGCAGCAAATGTTCTGCACCACATCATGATTTACTTCACCGAACGTTTGAGCAAGACAACAGGACATCACGCCCGGATCATAGACAACGTTTTGATCAGCGATCACAATCGGCAAGACGTGCACCTCGTGATACGTTTGCTTCGTCAGGCCGACCAACTACGGGCCGCACTACCTCGGAGTCGTCAATGACTCGAGACGATCGGAGAAAGGTTGAGCTCATCCGGATTGCATTGTCAAACATTGCTTTAGCTACTAACGAGGTGGCAGGGGCGACTGGCGATGCACATCAGGATACCATACCTTTGGCTCAGTTTAAGGTGGTCGCTGTATGGGCTGCGAAAAGTGCTGCCTTCCAGGATCCTGTTTACGTCAACGCTGTACTAGACAATACATCAAAGGCGTCCTTCATCACACCGTGGCTGTTTAATAAATTGAAGCCACAATCGGTCCCGATCATCCAGAAGCTGTCGACCATGAGCGGCGTGGAAACGCGTGAGACTCATATGTCAAAGATCTTCATTAAAAGCTACGACAACAAATTCAATACGACCATTGCCATGTCGACCTCTAACATCCCCACGGGCATCACCCCGCCAAATTTTCATGCTATGGTAGACAAGTTTCCCATATTGGCCGGCCTGGAGGGGCCACGTCCATCCTCTCGCAAGGGCGTTGATCTGCTGCTAGGCATAAATGCTCTGGAAGTTCATCGGCCTCTGGAACATCGAACAACCGGAGAAGGTGAACCAATTGCGTCAAAAACCCCCCTTGGTTGGACTCTGCTTTATTCACCAGAAGAGCATGTAAAGGCGGATGTGGTACTTTACACTGAAACGGCTTCGGGAAACGCCCAACGCCGGAGTCTTCAGTTGCGCAAGCTCTGATCGCTCCGGCATCTGCTACGGATGACCAAACTTATGTCAACATCGAATCTAATGATCACCTGTCCAACAAATTGCAACAACTTTGGCAAATTGAAACTTGGACAGATGGCCAGGCGGTTCTTCAATACTCTGAGAGTGAAAAAGCAGCCATGAAATGCATCAAGACAAAATTGTCCCGGTCAATCAACGGTCGTTACGTTGTTCCGGTTCCTTGGAAACAAGACCCGAAGAATCTGCCCTCACAATGCTATAAAGCGAAGAAAATCACTACGGCAATGTACCAGTCAAGCTCAGAGGCTGTGAAAGAAGCAATCGATGCAACATTTCAAGAATGGTTGGATGAAGGCTACATGCGCCCACTACGACCAGATGAAAAGGTGGATGAGGGAAATTATCTAACATATTTCACTGTCAAACGATCAGATAAACCCACTACACCCTACAGAGTTGTTGTTAATGCTGCGCAGAAATTCGAGAAGGATGGCGAAAGAGTGTCGCTCAACGATTTCATTCATCCTGGTCCAAAAACACAAAATAGCATTGATGACATCATACTCAACTTTCGACGACGCAAAGTTGCACTTACTGCTGACGTGTCGCGGATGTTTTTACAACTCAGACTAACCCCAACGGATCAAAAATACCATCGATTGTGGTGGAAGGGAGTGCCCTATCAGCTTGATCGGATGCCATTTGGAAATAGGGCGGCACCTTATCTGGCAAACATGGTCATTCGCATTCATCTCCAAAGATATGGCACGAAATTGGTCCGGGATCAAGTCATCCCAAACATCTATGTCGATGATCTGCTAGTCTCTTTTGACGATGTCAAAGAGGCCGAGATGCTGTTGAGAGACACGATCAAAGTTTTTGCTACTGCAAAAATGACGATGGCAAAATGGGTGACGAATGATAAGTCGTTATGGGACAAGATTCCAGTGCATCTAAGGCTGCAACAGGCCCCAGTCACTCTAGCCGAAGACACTGTAGCTGGTGTATTAGGACTTAAATGGGACCCGCTCAGGGATACATTCATCTTTCCAGACTATAAGTTGTCACAAGCTCTGTCTACCAAGCGGATAATGACGTCGCAAATGGCGTCCATCTATGACGTAACTGGCATATTGTTGCCTGCGACGCTTCGATTAAAAACGACGTTGCAAACTTTGTGCTACTTGGGCAAGGATTTGAAGCTGGACTGGGACACAAAGCTTTGTGGCAGGACAGAACCCTCGTTATGCAAACTCGCAAAAGAGTGGGCAAAAGCCATTAACCAAACTCAGCTCATACATGTGATATGGATGCCACGAAAACTCACTTTTGAGCCAGAAGACGATGTACAGTTGCACGTCTTTTGTGATGGCTCGGAGTTAGCCATCGCAGCTGTTGCCTATTTGCGTGTGGCATGTCCGGATGACCATGTCTCCGTTAGTTTCGTCAAGGCCAAACGTTCAGTGATCCCGTACAACAAGAAGAGATCTATGCCAAAAATTGAGCTAAGTTCGGCCAAACTCGCCGCACAAATGACGGGTTCACTAATGAAACACTTCATCTCGATCAAGGTTGTGTGCTGGACGGATAATATTGCTGTTTACTACTGGATTACGATGCCACCAAAACACTACGAAAACTACGTGTCAAGCAGACTGGCAGACATCGAAGAGAATGCACCAACTGCAAGATGGAGGCACGTACCAACAGATATTAACCCAGCCGATGACCCTACGAGAGGTATTTCAGCGGCGGAACTGACACGGGAACATCGCTGGATTCGGGGACCAGATCACCTGTATCTCCCTGAAAGTCAATGGCCGGCGGTCCCTTCTTACTTTACGCAGGATCAGTTGCTACCCATTCAACAAAGTTTGAAATCATTTCAGACCCTGACTTGTGCAACGATGACGGTTATCGACCACTCAGCAATCACGTTTCGCTGCAGGCTCGTACATGCTACTCAAAGTGAACCCTGGCTTATGACAGATGACCAAGTATCTGCGGTCAAACGGGCAATCCTTCGGTGTGATGCGTTTGACAGATGCAAACTGTACTTTAACACGGCAAACTATAGTGCATTCTCGCGAATGTGCAGGCAATATGCAATTGTTAGTCGGTGTACTACGCCGGGCAGGACCACTCCACAGGATGCTCAGGCTACGTTTGTCACTGCCTCGAAAAAAACGATCCGTTGCCTTACGACACAAGAGCTGTTCAAATCAGCGATGACCCTGATCTCGCTAGACCAGGTGGGGGCTTGCGCGACAGACTTGAAACATTACATTCTACATAGGCGCTGGCCATCAACATCAAAATTGGCTACTATGAACGCAGCATTCGATACGTCTGGAGTGTTGCGCATATATGGACGGCTGTCATCTCATACGAACATTGCGGGCGAGATTCGACACCCAATTTTCCTTTCACGGCATGGCCAAATTGCGAGACTGCTGGTGGAGGCCATTCATGAAGATTTGGGCCATAATTCTGGCACGCGACTCCTTTATCACTCAACCAATAAATTCTTTTGGGCGAGTGGAATGGCGGAGTTGTGTAAACAAGTCATTAAGAAGTGTGTCGAATGCCAAAAAATTGCTCGACAACCGGTGTCGCAAAAAATGGCAGACATTCCCAGAGGCATCCTATCATTGCAACTCAAGCCGTTCTCATCAGTATCAATGGACTACGCAGGCCCTTTCCATCTGAAAAGAGGTCGTTTTAGGACAACAAGAGATGCCATCGCAAAGAATGCACATGCGAAGGCATACTTATTAGTCGTGGTCTGCCAACAAACAAAAGCCTGTCACCTTGATGTGACTGAAGACATGACGACGGACGCTCTTCTCTTGGCACTAAATCGCCTCACGGCAGAAAGAGGGAGTGTTGGCCACGTCCACACTGATAATGGCTCAAATTTTATCATGGCAGACAGAGTTCTACGTGAAATGGGGGATGAGCTTGAGTTGAAACAATCCCTGGAAGACATTGATTGGCAGGAAATAGCAACTAAATCTCCTGAGTTTGGCATTCAAACGTGGTCATACTCGTCTCCGGAAAATCCCATGGCAAATGGTCTTCCGGAACGGTTTGTTGGACTGGCTAAGAAAGCCCTTTGGAACAAGTTTCGAACACCAAAGTTGTCTTATGAAGAATTCCGCACCCTTGTGAAAAGGGCCGAATGTACGATCAACATGCGACCAATTGGCACAACTCTTGGGCAAGACAACGATGTTGACGTGTTGACACCTATGCATTTTCTTGTGGGTCGACAAGGACAGGTGGCTCCGTCATCAATGGTTGAAACAAAGGCAGAACAATTGTGTGAGCGGTGGGCCAGTGTCAACGAAGCCCATCGCCATTTCAAACAGAGGTGGATGGATGAGATTCTGCCCATGCTCCACGCTAGAAGCAAGTGGAAACAATCAGTCGACGATCTCAAAATCGGTCAGGTTGTTCTTGTCGTTGACAGGCAAAGAAAAAGACATGATTGGCCTTTGGGGAAGGTCACAAATGTCCGACGATGTGATGACGGAAAAATACGTGAAGTTGAAGTACGAGCGAGGCCGCACCCAGCGCAGAATATGATGATCTACAAAAGAAGCGTCAGACAAATTGTTCCACTTTCGGTATTTCAGGAGATTGATGGCGTCATTCCGACATGTTGAATCACTTTGAAAGAATGCCAAGGTTTTTTCTTGTTGGCTTCGTCAAAAATTTCTTACTACTTTACAAACATATTTCGTCAAACTAACCTCAAAATTGTGTGTTCCCCACCCCTATGCACAACATTTTATGTACAAGAACTACTACTATTACTAATGCTCGATTAGCGAGTGCCCCTAGAAAGATAAATAATTCACTCACCCCGTAATTTGGCCGCAAAGAATTGGCACCCCTCCCCAGTTAAACAAATACGTGTGTGTTGCGCGTGTCTTACATATTATATACGACACTAAGTCGTTTTTTGGCCGGGAGATGTGATCCGGATATCACCTCGTGTTGTTCACTCGCTGTTATGTTTCGTCTCTTCTATATAGTTGAGCGTTGCTTCTATATAGCT
>DUAE01000020.1 GCA_012960975.1 Candidatus Poseidoniales archaeon | reverse complement strand
CACAGAGCAGACAGTTTCGATGTTGGACAACCATAGCTCAAGGACTCAGTCACTATTCGAGAAAATTGAATCTAGGATGGAGATCCGAGAAATATCATCGCATGCTGCATCGATGGAAACAGACAAGAAGATTGATATGGTTCACGCACAGCAGATGAAGTGGTTAGGTGCGATCAGTGTGATTGGCACGATACTTGTTGCGTCCATTCCGTTTTTGCCCTTTATGTTCTCATATTTTGCAGACAGACACCACGAGATGGAGCCAACAATGGTGGACCATGTCGAAATTGCACATCCTGATCTCCTCAATCTCGACTTCTTGAGTCAGGAGATTGTAGTTGAGGAGATTGTAGTTGAGGACGAGGAATAAGTCTATACCTTTAGATGCTTATCGGATGCGCTAGGCTTGAAGTTTTTCTTCTTCATGAAGGTCTTGGCAATGAAGTCAATCTCGTCGTTCTTTGAATCGTATTTAATAAGGAACGGAATGTTATTGTTTGAGTTGAGTTCTGTCACTACTCCTTGGAGATCGGGGTCCATTCCACCTATCTTCTTGCCGTGTTTCTTAAACAGATTTTTGAATATGCGGATGATCTCTGCTGAACTTATTTCCTTGCCATTCCTAGGGTCATTCAGTCGGTCGTAGAAGTGTTTGGACCTTAGATCAATGTCTACATTCACCTTCGCGAATAGTTTATCGGCAAACTTCTCAATGTCTTTAATCTGATCTCTTGTTACCTTTTCTGCAATGAATTCTTTAAACTTTATCATTTATTAGTTTCCGTAGGTTTTTGTATTCTGAGTGCAGAGATTTCGTCATCATCTCTAATGGCTGCTCTGACATCCGTTTTATTTTTGCAGCTTGACGTCTTTAGGATCAACTACACCTTCGGTACCATCAGAAAAATCTATATCAAGACGAGTCTCACCTGGATTGCCATAGCTGCCTTTATTGATCTGTCGAACAACACCACTTTTTCCTTTGAATCGACCTTTTGTAACAGTTACTGCTGATCCAATTTTTTTCCTTGTTGCTTCGATAATTTGGTGATCTCTTGTTACCTTTTCTGCAATGTATTCTTTAAAATTTATCATGTATTTGTTTCCTTA
>DUAE01000019.1 GCA_012960975.1 Candidatus Poseidoniales archaeon | reverse complement strand
CAGATTAGATGCGACATCATCGAATGCGGCAACTGGGCCGACAAGAAGATTGGGGGGCGCAAGATGGCTTATGACAGGGCAGTGGAGGTATGGGGAGCTTCGGGTGTATCTCGTAAGGTACGCAAGGTGTCCCTGTGCAAGCCCTGCTACCGGACATGGAAGAAGGAGAAGAAGGGTGAGCCCAAGGAATGGGTATCGAAAGGAAAGGGGCCATTAGGTAATGCCCCCCCCACATCCACGCCAGTCAGAAGTTTCGATCAGCCGTGAGGATACTTTCCTCTGGGGTTCATAACTCGGGACAAATCCTTGCTAGAGCCCCTCACAGCAGTGGATGGCACCCGACCGCCTTCCGAAGCCACACGATTGGCCATTGGATGGGCCCCATTTGAAACGACGGGTGTTGCAACGGTACCCCATGTGAACCGATAAATTCAGCAATTGTGAGCGAGAGTAACACCCTCTATTCAGGGAATCAAACGTCCTTCCATTCCACCAGCGACCTCGATTATCTGACCCGTGATATGTCCTGAAATTTTATCTGAAGATAGTATGACTACAGCGCTAGCCACATCCTCAGGGGTAGCGAGCTTCTTCAACGCCATCGTCGCAGTTGCACTCTCAACGATTTCCTTGTCAACTCCCTGTTCGATCTTCTTTGGGGTAACTGTCCATCCTGGAGCGACCGCATTGACGCGGACACCACCGATTTGCGAGACATCGTTCTTCAATGTCATCAGCAGACCTGATGTTATGGCGCCTTTCGCCGCAGCGTAATCAGCATGTCCGGATTCACCGTAGATACCTGCGGTCGAGCCAATCATAACAATCGATCCTTGTCCAATCTCTGCAGCATGGCCAAGGAAGGCGCGAGCAGTGGTTACTGTCACCCCCAGATTTGAGTTCATGGTGGAGACCCAGCGCTCTGCGTCTATTTCCCAAAATGGCTTAGACGTAGTGGGATAGTTGCCAGCATTAGCGATGCAGACATCGAGTCCTCCGAAGTCAGAGACGATGCTACGAACCATCGATAGGGCTTCCTTGGTTTCGCGAAGATCCGCATGGATGGCTATCCCATCTATTTCCTCGGCCAACGAAATAGCCGCAGCAGCCGAGGAATGGTAATGCACGACTACGTGCGCGCCCTCAGCGGCGAACGCCCTGCAGATAGCCTGACCAATACCGCCCGCACCGCCGGTGACGAGCACAACTTTGCCATGAAGTCCAGTTTCCACACAGTACGGGAGATGTTCCGCTACTTTATGTTCTCATACTAGCCATGAGTAATAGCAAGGGTGGTGACGGATTGAAGTTACTCAGGTCCCCATGGGGTCACTTGGCGAGTTAGGCCTAGTCTGTGAGTGAATAAGAAGCGCAAATTTAGCAAACCATCTCCCCAAGTATTGATTACAGCCTCGCCAACTCTTGGTCGGTACGGGACACTGACTTCATCAGTCTTCTTCTTGCCCAAATACCGTCGAGCTCGGATTTTGAATTCTTGAGAAAGCGGCATTCCATCGTGCTTGGGTCGGACGCGCTCATCCGCGAAAATCGACTTACGGAATACCCACATGCCGCTTTGTGAATCGTGCACGCCATACCAATAGAGCAGGCTCGCAGTCGTGCTCAGAACCCAATTGCCGAAGCCGTGAATCCCCGGCATTGCGCCCTCTTCCGCACGGCGTAATCTATCACAGGTAATCCATTCCAATTCTTCGTCGAGGAGCTTCTTGACGAGTGCTGGAACTTCTTCTCCAGGATACGTGCAATCTGCATCCATCGTGATAATGATTTCACCCGGAGCCATAGCAAATCCAGTTTTATAAGCGCGACCATAACCCTTGCGAGGTTCGAGATAAACGCTTGCGCCTTCTTCCTTTGCTAATTCGCGAGTGCGGTCAGTTGAGTTTCCATCGACGATCAAAAAGTCGAGTTTTTCGCACCATCCGTCACTTGGTACTGAGCGGATGGTATCGACGATTGCGGCTTCTTCATTTCGAGTCGGAATAACCACGGTTACGTGAACTGGCAGTGTTTCACTCATATTTCTCAAACCTGCGACCAAAGTTCGCGTTTTGAATCAAACGGATGCATGTCCTGAGTCCAATCGCTTGAAAACAGGTAATCCGAGCGCATCATGGAGTCGTTATGCACATCGCCATGCTTTCTGCTGAATATCCCCCGAGGTGGGGAGGAATGGGTTCGACTGTTTTTCACCTTTCAGCAGCGCTTGCGGCTCGTGGTCACAAAATTACTGTAATCACCCGTTCAGGAAGTAAGGGAGAGGTGCCGATATTGGCTGGTGTCGACATCATCGAAGTTGGTTGGCTGAGATTACCGATGGAATTTACTCGCTCATACGGCAAACGTGCTATGAGGGCCTTGAAAAAACTCAATTCTTCTTCATCTGTCGATGTCGTTCACCTCCATTGTCCGATGATTTCTTGGAATGAAAAACAATTTATTGATTGTCGAAAAAATGTAGCGCCAATCGTTTCCTCACTACACGGGTCTTGGTTAGGGGAGCGAGATGGGTTACGCACGGCTGCTAGCATGAAGGAGGCTGCCGTGTGGGCGAATCCGAATGATTTAGCAATTCTTTTGACCGCTGGTCGATATGCTGGATTTGAGGGCGACGCGCTGGTTGGGTCGGATGTTTGCGTCGCTAATTCGGTGGCGACAAAACAAGATTTTCTCGACAGATATTCGCCACCGGAAGATTGGGATTGTGAAGTCGTTCATTGGGGAGTTGACACGAAAATGTTCGTGCCAACTGAAAATGAAAATGTAGAAATCCGCGAGCGATTTGGGGCTGATGTCGATACTAATTTATTGCTTGCAGTAGGACGATTAGCAGCTCGAAAGGGCTATGGTTCGTTAATTGATGCATTTTCTCGAGTTTACGAAGAATTACCTAACTCAAAGTTAGTCATTGTCGGTCGTGGACATTTGAAATCTCGCCTATTAAGAAAGGCAAAAAAATTAGGTATTCTTCATGCGGTACAGATAGAATCTAGCATGGATTTTTCAGATTTAGCGGCCCTTTATCGAAATGCAGATTTGGTTGTCTATCCTTCATATTACGAAGGTCAAGGTTTGATTCCTCTTGAGGCAATGGCATCTGGAACGCCGGTTGTAACTGTCGATCACGGCCCCTTACCAGAGATGATTGATGAGACGGTAGGTTCTCTCTTCCAAATGGGTAATATTTCTTCGATGGCAGATTCTATTATTGCCGAATTATCTAACCATACTACATTGAAGGAAAAGGGTATGAAAGGTCGTGCTCGAGTTGAAGAAAGATTCACTTTCGAGCATGATGCAGATCGTTTCATCTCGATATATATGCGTGTACAGTAAACCTAATCCGGCAAATGGTTGATGTGTTCAACCTACTCGGAAGGCTGAGGTTAGTAGATGTCAGAGAACGGTTTTCGTAGCATCCAGGTTAGTACAATTTCACATATTGCAATTATATTGATGATATCGGTTCTCGCTATTATCCATCTGAAAGCGGTGATACAACCACTTGTAATCGCATCTTTACTTTTCTTACTTATTCGGCCACCTGCACAGATGTTGGAAAATCGATTTGGTCATCCTTTGCTCGCTTATGGTGTTCTGATGGCTATCGTTGTTGGAGTAATTTTCTTTGCTTCGAATATATTGTTTTCAAATCTTCAAGATTTTACTAATCAATCCGATGAACTGACCAGTCAATTAGAAGATAAAATCGCATGGCTCGAAGCGATTGAGTTCCGAGGTTATCACATCGATACAAGTGGAATAACTGGATTAATTACAGTTACAACAATCCAAGATTTTGCTACTGGATTTGCAGGATCTCTTGCAAGTTTCACCGGTTCTGCGGTTACTGTTTTCATTTTCTTACTGTTCATTATTCTTGAGGCGGAAACTCTACCAGGACGTTTGGCAGTAGCTTACCCAAATGAGGTTGATCGCTTTACTCAAATAGCGTCAAATTCTGGTAAAGGTATCAATACCTACGTCATGACTCGTGCCACGGTAGCTTTCGGGCAAGCGGTGATTGCGGCAATCATTCTCTACTATCTGGATATTCCTGGTTGGTTCCTTTGGGCATCGTTTACTTTCTTGCTTGATTTCATTCCATATGTGGGGGCACTCATTTCATTAATCCCCCCTGCTCTTCTTGGCCTGATTATTCTAGAGCCGACAACCGCTTTGATAATGATTGCATTATTGATTGGAAATCAACAGATTTGGGGAGCATTTGTCGAGCCACAATTGGCTGGACAACGGCTTGATATGTCTCCGATAGTCCTCTTGCTATTGGTAGCATTCTGGGGCTGGGCATGGGGAGTTATGGGAATGGTTCTCGGTGTTCCTTTGGCTGTCATTATGAAGATAGCATTGGAGAGTGACTCACGAACTAGGCCAATTGCAATGTTACTTTCTCAAAACCCGAAGCCATATGAAGAAGAATGATAATTCTGCCGAGTTCGTCAGAAAATGATTGCTAGTATTCCATCTGCTTGAATTTTCAGATGTGTCTCAGTAGTAAGGTTGTGTAAGCCGAGGGTCGAAAAATCGAGCGGCTGTGAATCCAGATTCCACTTAGCGCCGCCAATCGTGACCCGCTCGCATTTTGAAAGGGCAAAAACTGAGAATTCTGTTCCAATTTCCGCTTCAAATTCTGCAGCCCCCTCATCGGGATGAAGGCGAATTGTCGTGCCGTTCTCATGCTGCATCCTGATGCACAGTGAACCGGGAGCATCGGCGAGTGCTGCCCAATTTCCTAAGATATGGCTCGGACTACCTCCATCGATGCCGACAATATCGATTGAATCGAATCCTCGCGATGCTAATTCTGCTAGAGCTTTTGCGAGATCACTATTAGATGGGTCAGGCAATTCGGTTGATTTCTTATTCCATTCTTCAGAATCGACAGAATCCAAATCTCCGAGAACTTCGATGACTTCATATCCTGCGTTTTTTGCCTTATCCGCTCCCCCATCAACGCCAAAAAGAGGGATGTCTTTATCGAAAATCTCCATCATTTCAATGGTCGGATTTCGACCATTACACCAAAGGATAGCCCGCATCTAAAATCACTTTTTACGAGCGGTTATTTTACCATCGATTATCAAATCAACATCTTGTAATTCGACGGTTGGTTTCATCATAACGCCTCTCATATGAACACCAACCGTTGCTTTTCCACCTAAAGCTGAATTGTCTCCAAATCCGAAATATGCCGATCCGCGCACAACTTGATCTTCGAGCATATTACCAATTAATTTTGAGCGCGAATTCATACCAAAGCCAAATTCTGCAACCGTCCTCACCCTTGCAGCTTTTGTTGGCCGGAGTGGAATCGCAGCCTGCTCAAATATATCATCGATTTTCTCTGCCATTTCTCCACCAGAAAGGTTGACTATGACTCCATTTTCCACCAATAGTACTAGAGGATCATCCAAAAGTTTGCCGTCCCACGAGCCATCGATTACAATTTTCCCAGTCATCGTTTCCTCTTTTGGCAAAACGAAAACTCGACCTGAAGGTAGGTTCATGATTTGTCGAGGACGATTGCAGATGCCATTGTCCTCGAGAACCCATCTAGCACCGATGACGAAGCGAACATCGGTTCCAGCAGGTGTAGTAACGTGAACCTCGCGTCGTCGTCTCAAGAGTGGATTCAGACCTGCAATTTCTTTTTGGAGTGCATTATAATCAGCCGTAATTCCACCATTTGCGAACGTCGCTTCAGTAATTCCTGGCATCGAAGCGATACGCGCACCTTCTCGTGAAGCAGTCAAACGTGCTCGTGTGTGCGTTAGCGAATTTTTTGTTGCGAGCAAGACAACATTTTGTCGTCGCATCAAATCGGTGACAGGTGAAGGCGGTTCTGCGCCTTTTTTGTGAGTTGTCGGCATCATCATCATTAGAGTTCTATCTGTGACTTCAGCCGAGGCTTCGTATAGTGCCCTGCCAACTCCTGCTGTTACTGGATCGGTGACGATTAAGACGTGCTCGTGCGAGCGTATTTGCATACAGGTTCGGATTACTGAGCGCGCTGCAGTGAGCATTGCTTCAGTGTGCTCTTCAGCCCCACCAACCTTGATATTGCTCGACTCGCTCATTTGATTTCGTCTTCACACAAGAGCCCCTCTTCTTCAAAGCCACGATTCAAGAGTCAAACCATTTTGTTGGATTGTCAAAGCGATTTACCAAGTCTCTCTTAGGTAGAATCACCTTCGGATGTTCGATGGAAGGCGTTGCTGCTGTCAGATTTTTTTCCCTTCTTGCAGTTATTTCTCTGGTCGCTGGAGCCTCGATGACTGCCTTTTCGAGCGGCAATGGTGATGATTTAGAAGAAGAGCCAAACCTTGCTGGATTTCTTGGTGATAATGAAACTGCGGACACTGCTGAAGATGATGGCGGTGCTGATTTTGCCGCTCAACCAGAACCGCGGTCTGATGAGCAGCCATCGGAAGAATCGGGAGATGGTTCTGATGATGGCGATTTAAGTCGTAATTTGATGGTTGGTGGTGCCGGAATTCTCGGAACGATGGCTCTTAGTGCAGCGTTTTCTGAAGTAATGAAAGTTACAATATTAGTCGCGCTTGTCGCACCGATGTTAGCGCGAATCAAAAAAACTCGAGATGATTTGTTAACACGTGGAAGATTATTGGGATACCTTGAAGCAAATGCAGGAATTCATTTCTCCGCTTTACGTGATGCTCTAGGATTAGCGAATGGAGTCACTGCTTACCACTTACAAACACTCGAAGGAGAAGGTCGAATTATCTCCTGGAGAGATGGCAAACTCCGCCGTTATGCGATTGGCCACCTCTCAAAATCAGAATTAGAGATGATTCGTAACCCAATCGCAGGAACTCGATTGGCAATTCTCGAAGTTCTTTCAAACTCTGGGGCATTGGGACTTTCAGGGACAGAAATTAGCAATAAATTAGAGATTTCCCGTCAACTTTTGAGTTATCATCTCAGCGAATTAAAACAATCCGATCTCATTGGTCCGGCAAATGAGAAAAAGCGACCGAAATGGTGTATCACCAAGGTTGGAATCGGTGTGCTATCAACCTCGTTGGAGATTTCACGCCTCGAAGCTGGCGCATAATCGTTGTATTGCGAGCCAGTGCAGAAATGAAACCAAATGATGCACTCATGACTCAAGAAGCCAAGGTGCTTATGTTTGGGATGGCGATGATAGCAGTTTGATGGACCAGAATTTGGACATGCAGCTCGCCGCACTGATATTCTTAGCCGGCACCCAATGCCTCGGCTCCAATCCTGAAGGAGAAGCCGTTGAAATGACATCAGAAAGAACCGAAGAATCTGCGGAGGAAATTATCCCCTCACCGACAGAAATTAATCCGAGAATTAATTGGCGAAGCTTTCCATTTTCGACGCGATTGGAATGATTTCTACATTCTATTGTAAAATCATTTTACCAACCGCTTCATAATAGCCGGAAGTCTGCGTTTGAACTATGAGCCCAAATATAATCTCTCATACTCGCCCGAAAATGGCAATTCTTGTCTTAGTAATGATGCTGAGTTCTGGCTGTATAAGTTTGGTCGATGATGTGATCGATGATATTGATCAAACCGTCGATTTGATACAAGGAGAATACCCCATGCTCGACTTGCCCGACCGAATACTAACCTCACCGATTTTGCAAAATTATGATCAATGCAGCGAATTGCTCGAGGATCTCCAACAATCTGTTTACGACGAGATGCTCGTCTCTCTCGACCAGCAATCATATTGGCATTGGGTCGGTAATAGTTGGTGGAGAGGTGGACCGGTTATGCTTGATGGAGCTGCCGAAGAAGGAGCACCGATGGCCGATTTCGACTCTTCATCAGAAGGAGGAAATGATGGAGGAAGCCGTGAAGGAACTTATTCGGAAACCAATAACCAAGAAACCGATGTTGATGAAGCTGATTTCTTGAAGACCGATGGATATTACATTTACATGTTGAATAATAATCAATTGGTAATCATGGGGGTTCCCGAATTTGGAGATTTAACCCTTGAATCTAATACGACCATGCAAGGTTATCCAATGCAAATGATGCTTGAAGGCGATAAACTTGTGATCGTTTCGAGTATTTCATATTGGAATTTACCTCCAGATCATCCTCTCCGTTCTGTAATGAGTGAGGAAATAACTTACACTTACACCGATTCGAGTGGAGATGAACAATCATATTCTTACACACGTTATGAAAACTTGGTGAAATACACCGTTGTCGATGTGAGTGACCGTTCAGCCCCTATTGTCGAGCGTGAACTCTACATTGAAGGAAATTATCTCACGGCACGTCTAGTCGATGGCACCGTACGCTCTGTGACAAATATCTACACTGATATTCAGGGCTTACAAACCTGGGTCGAATTGCCTAATAATTATTGGCAAATTGAGGATGAAGATGTCAGGATGGATGTGTGGAATACGAGTTTGCTCGAGACTATTGAAAATAATGCTCAATTGATTGCTGAATTGACTATGGAAGATTTTGCACCAAAAATTTACGAGATGACCGATACTGAATTTGGATTGATTCAGTATCCAGTAACTTCTGATGATTGTAATGAGTTTGCAGCGAGTGCAGATTCGACCGTTCGCGGAATGACGACCATCATGACGATGAAATTACTTGGTGAAGAGGTTGATTTGGAAGTGGACCATATCACTAGCCGCTGGGCTCATGTCTATGCCAGCCAGAACGTTTTGCTCCTCGCTGAGCCAGCTGCTGATTGGTGGTGGTTCTGGCAGAATACCGGATGGGATGATGCAACCAACATTCACGCATTCGATATTTCCGATGCAGATTCGACAGTTTATCTCGGCTCAGGACGAGTAAACGGTACAGTCCAAGATCAATTTTCTATGAGTGAATACGATGGATACATCCGTATCGCTTCCACCTCTGATGTGTGGGGTCGATGGTGGATTGTCGAAGATGTAGATGAAGACGGTGAACCGGTTTGGACAGGTCCTTCAAATCAGGTTGCAGTATTGAATTTTGATGGCATCGACACGCTTGAACAAATTGGATTAGTCGATGACATCGCACCGAATGAGCGCATTTGGAGTGCTCGATTCGTCGGCGAAAAAGGCTATTTGGTCACTTTCGAGAACATGGACCCATTGTGGGTAATCGATTTATCAGACCCAACAAATCCAAATGTTCTCGGTGAGTTAGAAATCCCTGGTGTTTCTACATATATTCACCCTGTCGATGAAGATACTTTGTTGACGATTGGAATTGGACCCGGCGAAGACGGATTAGGTCTTGATTGGTCGATAACTCAGGTTTCTTTATTCGATGTAAGTAATCCTGAATATCCTGTTTTGATGGATGTTCAACCACTATCTCCAGCTTATGTAGATGAGCAATGTGAAGATATTCGCTCTTGTGGCTGGAGTTGGTCTTGGTCAGAAGCATCCTATGAACACAAGGCATTCACTTATTGGGCACCAGAAAATTTGCTTGCAGTCCCCCTCTCAACCTATCGACAAACCTACGAAATAGTTGAGGAGAATGGTGATGAATATTATCACTGGAATTACGAATTTATCTCATTGCTTCAACTAGTCAATGTTGATGTAGAAAACGGCTCATTGAGCATTCACGGTGCAGTGAATCATTCAGCGTTCTACGATGATGATGATGGTTATTGGTGGGGTGGACAGACAAATATTCGCCGCTCAATCTTCATGGGTGATTATATCTATTCTTTCTCAGGTGCTGGAGCGGCGGTTCACCGAACTGAAGATCTTGAAATGATGGTTGAATTAGACTTACCTGGATATGAGGAACCGATTTACTATTATTATGAAGATAATTCAGAAGAGCCAAAGGATGCCGAAGTTGACTCCGAAGAGGCTGGGACCTCTTCTAATGAAAGTTGAATTTTACAACTGAACCTACTCAAAGATTAGTGGTCGGCCGGCACTTCCGGGTGCTGCAACAGCAGCACCTCTCATTTGGCCACCACGCTGGCGAGAGTGGACAATTTGACCATCGACAATTGTGTAAATTGGCCAACCGACAAGACTCATTCCGGCTAATGGAGTCCATCCAACTCGAGTCCAAGCATCAGAATCGCGAATGATTCGTGAGTTTTCCATATCGACGAGGACGAGGTCAGCATCATAGCCAACCTCGAGTTTTCCTTTTCCCTTCATACCATATATCCTGGCAGGAGCCTCGCACATCCAACGCGCGACGTCAGAAATCGAACACATTCCATTCGCTGCATGAGTCAGCATCGTCGGTAAAGACGTCTCAACTCCGGGCATTCCTGAGGGCGCTCGTGGGAATCCAAGTGCTTTACTTTCCAGAGTGTGAGGGGCGTGGTCGGTAGCGATACAATCGATAGTTCCATCTTTCAGGCGACGCCACAAAATATCTTTATCTTCAGCGTAACGAATCGGTGGATTCATCTTCAAACGAACTCCACGATTCGACACATCATTTTCATCGAATGTCAAGTATTGTGGTAACACTTCGGTGGTGATTAAATCACCTTTGTTCGAAGCCAGCCAATCAGCTTCGATTCCGCTTGAGAGGTGGAGGACGTGTAAACGATGAGAATGTTCTTTTGCCAGAGCAGATGCTCGCTTTGTAGCAATTAGAGCAGTTTCGGCATCTCTCCATTCAGCATGAGCGGCAACATCTGTTCGGTGTTCAAATTCAGGGTAACGATTATTCAGACGATCTTCATCTTCAGCGTGAACTGCAATAATGCCGCCGGTATTAGAAAAAATATTGTCGAGGTGTTCTTGCCGATGAACCAGTAAATCACCGGTACTGCTACCCATGAATACCTTGATTCCGCAAATCCCATCAATATGTTTTGGATCATCAGGCGTTCCAACTGCTTCTTGTAAATCAGAAAGGTTTGATGGTGTCGCACCGATGAAGAATCCGTGATGGTTTACAGCGGTGTGGCCAGCAGAATCAATCTTCGATTGAATACTGGCGAGACTTGTTGCAACTGGTTTATTATTTGGCATATCGAGGAATGATGTAACGCCGCCAGCAACTGCAGCTCTGCTTCCACTTCCGATATCCTCTATCTCAGGGCTTCCTGGCTCTCGGAAGTGAACCTGAGGGTCAATAGCACCCGGAAGTAAGTGGAGACCTTCAGCATCGATTACTGTCTCTGTGGTGCTAGCGACTAAATCCCCACCGATGACGATGGTATCGATGATTCCATTTACAACTCGTAAATCCCCATCAACGATTTTCGAGCCGATGACCATCGATGCATTTTGAATCAAGATTCCGTGACCCATGTTCTTCCCTTATCTCTCCGGAAGCATCCATCTCATGACTGTTCGCTTTGGTCATGTAGGCGGATGTGTTGTTTTAGACGCGTTCAAATAACCGGGGCATGACCGGGCGGGTAGCGAGTTTGAGTAGTCAGGTTATCTCGTCGGGCTCATAACCCGGAGACCGGTGGTTCAAATCCACCACTCGCTACCAAAACTAAATCTAAAGTGAAAGTGAAAAAACAGGTAACTAAGAGTAAGTTGCATATGCAAACTACTTTCAACTTCCGACAGGGGTCTTTCGTTTGTTAATATACTATCTAACGCCGAGGGGTGTCTGAAACAGGTGAGATAATGAGTAATGATACAGCGAGCGAAAACGTAGAAGATGAAGAAATCGTCATTGATATTGATGAACCGGAAATGACAATCGAAGATTTACCAGGTGTGGGACCTGCAACTGCGGAAAAATTACTTGAAGCCGGTTTTGAAGAATTACTTGCGATAGCGGTAATGAGTCCATCAGAACTAGCGGAGCAAGCAGAACTTGGCGAAGGCGTTTCAGCAAAAATTATTGCTGGAGCGAAAAAATTGGCAAACATTGGCGGATTCATCAGTGGAACTGCATTGTTAGACCGTCGTAGAGAAGTCCAGAAGTTAACCTCTGGCTGCTCTGCCCTTGACGAACTACTTGGAGGCGGATTCGAGACTCAGGCAATTGTCGAAGTGTTCGGAGAATTTGGGAGTGGGAAAACACAGATTGCCCTCCAATTAGCAGTTAATACATTACTTCCGGTTTCAAAAGGTGGATTTGATGGAGAAGTGTTCTATATTGATACTGAAGATACCTTTAGGCCGGAGAGAATTGCACAGATGGCTGAAGCAGTAGGAATGGATCCTCAAGATGCTCTTGATAGAATTCATGTAGCACGCGCATACAATTCCGCCCACCAAACCCTTTTGGTCGACGAAATCAAGAGAGCGTCAAAAAATTACGATGTCAAATTGATTATTGTCGATTCTTTGACAAGCCATTTCCGTTCGGAATATATTGGTCGAGGAATGTTAGCAACCCGACAACAAAAACTCAACCGTCATCTGAAAGAATTGAAGCAACTATCTGATATTCAGAATGCTCTAATTCTTGTTACCAATCAAGTTATGTCAAAGCCAGATGCAATGTGGGGAGATCCTACAAGAGCAATCGGTGGACATATCGTCGCCCACGCTAGCACATTCCGCCTATACCTTAGGAAATCAAAGGGAGGACGACGTATCGCACGCCTCATCGATAGTCCGAATCTCCCTGAGGGTGAAGCGGTCTTTACCGTGACTGCCGAGGGTCTTCAAGATTGAATTTTGTAGGCTACTCGGGGTCCGAAATCGGGCTTTTTACAAACCACTGATAGAAGAGTAACGTGGATATAGCATAGAAAACAGACATTATGATGAATGGTGTGCCAAAATCATCCATGGCCATCAGATAAGCTCCACCATATCCAGCTATTGCTGCGAGACTTGCTCCAAAAAATCTTGAGAGGCCAACGAAAGTTGCTCTCTCATTAGGGTGAAGCCGTCCCATGGTATATGCTTCCATTACTGGACTGGACATGTTGAACAGGCTTGATCGAAGAACCCATGCTAAGCCGGCTAGTGACACAACAGATTCTGGGCTAGCTAATGATGGTGCAAAACCGATGATAAGGATGAATGGAATTGCAGAAGTTCGAGTTATAACAATCGTTGTAACATCACCTATTCTATCGACGATTAGAGGAACGATGAATGCGCCTATTGATAGGAAAAGAGACCCCACTGCAAAAATTATTCCAATTTGATGTTCATCAGCATGAATTCCTCCATGCTCGTGAAAGAAAACATTTGCAAGTCTTAGAACAAATCCTGCTCCAAATGATAATAATGATGAGATAATTATGAATCTACGTATGACAATTGGATTTTGGATTCCTCCAAATAATCCTTTTTTCACGACTACTTCCGATCGCGCTTCCGCATCTTCTTCAGATTCATATCGTTGTAGTAAAAATGCAGGAATCAAAGAGAGGAACCACCAGGCAATGCTGAATTCAACAGCCAATCTATATGCTTCGATAAGGGTAATATTGACGTAAAGAGTTGAAAGATAAGCTGGAAGATAACCGGCTACAATTGCTCCCATCATCGCTGCTAATGT
Organism: Candidatus Poseidoniales archaeon; assembly: GCA_012960975.1. GTDB lineage: Archaea > Thermoplasmatota > Poseidoniia > Poseidoniales > Thalassarchaeaceae > MGIIb-O2. Next base: position 24,422 of record DUAE01000019.1, on the reverse strand, counting down.
CCTAAATCCAGAGCCGACTGAAAATAGGTGAACACGTTCTTCTTTAGCTGAATTTTCTGCCATGAACGGTATTTCTGTGACATGATGCAATGTCCCGAAAATCGCCCCTATTGCAGAAAATGCGAGAATCATATTTCCACTGGTTGTGGTTATCAAAATCAACGATGTAATCGCCCCCCCACCATCTCCAATGATAAATCCCCATTTTCGATCTATTTTGTCTGAAAACTTTCCAACAGGGATTGATGAAATTGCTCCAACTGCTCCCATTACTGCGATTCTAATGCCAATAAATTCGATTCCAAACCCAAGTTGAAGCAAGTAGAGATTGAAGAGCACTTCCCAAGCACCATGGATAACATCCATGCCAAATACATGAAGTAAATACATTCTAGCATTCCAGCTAAAACGTTGAATTTTTTGAAAATAATTCAATTCCTTTATCTCGCTCAAACGACCACCTCACCGATGCTATCGGCCTAACCATGTGATGATATCGGTCATGCAGGAAGTTCATCGAGAGCAGTGTTGACCTCATTGATGAGGTTCTCTAAATGTTCTTGCTCGAACGAGAATTTCAGCCCACTCGCATCAAATAAATCAGTCAACCCTTTCGTGTATCCCAAGGATAGACCAGCTTTGTATCGACAGAGGGCGTCCGATTCATCTCGACGATGGAATTGCCACATCTGTAAAGCACCTAGTTGAGCAATCCCATATTCAACATAATAGAACGGAACTCCGAAAAGATGGCCTTGTCGTTGCCATGAAACGATTCTAGATTCTTCAAAACCCTCAAAGTCAATTTTTGCGCCAAACCTTTCTCCAATCTCCAACCATTTGGAAATTCGTTCTTCTCTAGTGTGTCCTGGGTTGGCGTAAATCCAATGCTGGAATGAATCGATTGTCGCCATCCAAGGTAAGAAAGAAATAATTCCTTCTAAATGATCACGTCTTGCGCGATTTGCTTCTTCCGGATTGTAAAATTCCTCCCACTGTGGATGTGTCATTAATTCCATGGACATCGATGCGACTTCTGCGAATTCGATAGGAGCGTCACGCTCATGCATGAGTTCGAGATGTCCTGAAAAGAATGAATGGAAAGCGTGACCAGCCTCGTGAATCATCGTTTCGACATTTCTTTGAGTCCCTGCTGCGTTCATGAAAATGAATGGCAAGCGACTCTTTTGCAAATAATATTGGTATCCTCCAGGAGCCTTTCCTTTTCTGCTTTCTAAATCGAGGCAATCATTTGCATCTAATTCATCAAATAAACATCCTAATTCATCGGACATTGAGTGGAATATATTTGAACATCCTTCAACCATTTCGTTGACTTCATTGAATGGAGCGAGTGGTGGCCGACTGAGGATGTCGACAGAGAGATCCCATGGACGTAAGGAATCCAATCCGAGCGTTGTACGCCTCTTCTCATCATTTTGATGCCGAAGAGGCTGGCAGATTGCTTCAATTGAATCGTGGAATTTTAAACAGTCTTGAATCGTGTAATCAAATCTATGCATTGCTGCGAACATATACTGTTGGAATCCTTCAAATCCAGAATTCAGAGCGGTTTGGTGCCGGATTTGAATTAATTCATCATATATTTCTGAAATACGTTCAGCATCTTGCATCCGTCTTTCATCGATTGCACGATACGCTGCTTCCCTAACTGTCCTGTCAGTATTTTCCAGGTAAATTGCCATCATCGAAAAAGTTTTTTCTTCACCATCAAATTGAACGGTTTGAACGCCGCAGATTTCATTATATTCAGTTACTAATTTTGTATCTTGAGTTCTTAGAGGAATATTTTCCTCTCGGAAAATATCGATATCGGTCTTCAAACCGTGAAGCATTACTGAATATTTTTCGGGTAGATCGCCGACTGATGGATGTTCGATAATTCTTCTATTCAAAATATCACTATATTCAGATAATTTCGGTTCGATATTTTCGACAAAATCCATCCAAGACTTCTGTACTTCTTTATCATCGACATAACATGTCATTTTGATGTAAATTCTAGCACGAGCCTCAGAAATAAACTCACCAAGAGATGACCTGTCATGAATAAATTTTTCTAGACAACTCGAACAACTGAGTTTTCGTTCCTTCAATTCCCTCATGAACGGCTCGATATTTTGCCATTCGGTAGCATCAAAATCAGACGGTATAACTGACATGGAACCACTTTAATTTTTTACCGGATGTGGGCCATTTGGAAGTTTGTATTCATCTATTGATTTTTTAGTAAATTTCCATGTATTTGCAGCAGTTTTCACTTTTTCTCTAATCGCCTCTAGGTCAGGGTGCTGCGGATTTTCATGCTGCACCCAGCATGCTGAGCAGAATCTTTCTGATTGATGGTCTACAAAATTTCCAGGAGTACATTCAATTTCACAATAAGTGCATTTTCGGAATCCATAGAATTTTGACATGTCATCCCTATCCTTCGCTCTCCGCTTCCCCCTATCAGTTTGACCCATACGGAGTTAGATTTTTTTCTTAAAAATCGCTCATCGCAGAATGTAATAAATACGCATCTTCACACTTGTTCGGAGCAATTTTTTCTCCTTCCATTATTGCTCCTATTCGAACCAATCCTTCCTCATTTGGAAATGGCCTCTGGGGTAATATTTGAGAATTCAATTGCTCAGATAATCTCTCAGCATCTAATTGTTTATTATTGTAAATTTCTCGTTCGATTTCAGTCTGTCCAAATGTAGTTGAAATCTCAAATTCAGGCAAGTAAAGAATCCAAGCAGCAGTATCTCCAATTTGTAAACCAGCTCTATCAAACGCAATTTTAATCTGTCTCGTCCCGGCTATCAATCTCAGAAATTCAGCATCAGTTTTTCTCGCAACCATCTTATTTTTTTCTTCGAGACGCCTTACTGCAAACCATGTAGTCCAGAGGTGAACTTCGCTGGCTGCTGCTTCATACGCCATTAAGAGCCAGCGGTCATTTGGACGCCATTTATCGAATAGAGATACAATATCCAGTGGATTTTGTATTTCATCAGAAAATTTGATCGGCCATGCAGGAAACCATGGCACTGGGTGATTACCATCCACGACTCCCGATGGCCTTTGCTTGAAGAAGTCTAGTGTTCATTTTTTTCGACGAATCGCTCGTCCGGCGGTCGTCATCAAATTTTCAACTAGCTTTGGGCTCCATCCTCTAAGATCGGATAATTTTGATTTATCTTTTTCAGTTAATTCTGCAATATCTGCAGCGTTCGAAACCCCGAGCAAATTTTCCATCTCTCTAGCTCGGACCCTTCCGACTCCTCTGAGTGCGACTAATCCGAGAAGATCTGCTTTGCATCCGTATCGAATACGTCGATGAATTTCATCTATAGATTCGACTAAAATTCTATGAGCGGTTTTATCCATAGATGATAATTCCTCATCATTAGCTAAAATACTCCTAGCAGCGAATAATAGCCATTCAGCAAGCTCCACTCGTCCACGTAAATCGCCTGGTTGAACTCCCCACTCCTCTTCTATACCGCCCATACTTGATTCTTCTATCCATGATTGTAAAACTAGCACACCTTTCATTCGATTTTCTTCATCGAGGTCGAAAGAATCGGTGAGAAACTCTCTTTGATGGCCATGTAAGGAAGCCTGAATTGCGTCATAATCTCCTTTTCTCGGCCATAATGGTATGAAATCAGGTGTTGAAGCAACGAGATGTAAGAAGCTCATCGGTGAAACTTGACCCTGAGCATTTTCACCGGTTAGAATTTTCATCGCCACCGTCAATCCATCCTTGAGAATTCTTCCAGAAATAGGGTTGAGATAAAGGCGTGATACTCTTTCACCCAGAATTGTTGCTCGATAGGTCATCGTTGGCAATTCTGGTACTTCAGGTTCTTCAAATTCGAAAGTATTTGCTTTTTTGAACCCGAAAATCGCTGGTCCTTTTCTAGGTGTGAGTTTAGGTTGACTAACGGATGATTGTTTTGCAATGTCAAGCCCGGAAAGCGATGAGGCTGAATTTGCCCAAGATGGTAAATCATCTTCCCATTCTTCTGTCAACAACTCGATTTGGTCATCGGCGAGAATTCTTTTTCTAACCTCTTCCGATTCTCCTTCTTTTGTGATCATTTCATTTTTAGCCAGCCAAGAGATGACCTCATCTATTCTGCTGGCGAGAACCTCTGTATCCATATGTGTCGCGAGGAAAGTTTTGTTGAAGAATCGATCAAGTGAGTCACGATCATTCATTCCACCCGTAGATATCATCGAAAGTACATGCATCAACAGAGCCGGGTCTTCTTCTGGTCGAAGAGCAGTGGGGTTAGCTAGTTTCGAAGTGATGTCTTCGGGTTCACTGAGCAAGAATTGTTCAATAAAATCGAATTCTTCATCTTTATTCTTAGCAAGTATCCAGGCATCTCCAACCCGATCGTATTTCGGCCGGCCTGCACGTCCCATCATTTGTCGAATTTCCATCACAGGCATCGGTAGGGTTCGGCCTGCTGCGGTATTCCAGCGTCGAACATCTCGAACTACCACTCGTCGAGCTGGAAGGTTCACCCCTTGGGCTAGTGTAGGTGTGGCAATGATACAAAAAATGTCTCCATTTCTGAATGCCTCTTCGACTTTTTTCCGTTGTCCTCCAGTTAACCCTGCATGGTGGAATGCAACTCCACCACGAATAGCGTTAGCGAGCCGACCACCCATTGCAGATGTATCTTCTCTGCGGGTTAATGAATCAGCTAAATCATTCCATTTATCGGATAAATCAGGGTCATAAATAGGGTCTTGATCAGAAATTTTCTTTCTGATGTGTTTGCCTAATTCACGGGCTTCTTTCTGGGCACTCGCGCGTGAATTTACGAATACTAACAATTGCCCTCCGACTCGGACTGTATCGTCCAAAGCAGCTTGTAGAGATCGGGTTGTTATTCCTTGAATTTCTCTAGGTTCTGGCCATTCTTCTTCCCCGGTTCCATCGATGCGATGTATTCTAACATCGAGACCTGTCAATGTTCCAGAATGAAGTGTGACCGGCCTCCAATCTGATTGAATTAATTCTGCATTGAGCCAATTTGCTAATTGTTCACAATTTCCAACAGTAGCCGAAAGGGCAATAATTTGGGCATCGGGTCGTTGATGACGAATCCTTGAGAGTAATACCTCAAGTGTAGGCCCGCGCCCAGGGTCGTGAAGAAGATGGAATTCATCGCTAACAACGATACCAATTTTATTCAATAATTCCGAGCGAGAACGAAGTAAAGAATCTAATTTCTCACTCGTACAAACAAGAATATCGCAATCTTCGATTGTACCTGTTTCACCCTCACGATCACCTATCGCGAGGCCGACGCGCAATCCAACCACATCTCCAATTTCGCGTAATTCCTGAACTTTTTCAGTCGCGAGAGCCTTCAATGGGACGATATAAAGCGCGCGAAGTCCCTCTAAATCTGTAGTTAACCTATGAGCAATAGTCAGATGTGCTACCAGTGATTTTCCACTCGCAGTCGGAATTGTCAACATCAAATTCTTTCCCGCGAGAGCCGCAGGCAGTGCTTCTGCCTGCGGAGGAAACAGATTCTCAATGCCCCATTCATCTCGAAGCATTTCGACAATTTTTTTGGATAGTCCTAAGGAATCGACTCGCCTTTCTGAGCCATCGTTGGAGTGCGCCACGGATATACTCAGAATTGGCTGTTCTAAAGGATGTCGTGCCGGATTAGTTCCAGCGATGGTAAGCGGGGTGGCCATCTGTCACAGCTACGAAAAGTCCTTCTCCAGTTGCACAAACTTTCCCATCCGCCCAAAGTACCATTTCGACCTTCGCTCGGTCATCTCCCATTTCACTGACATTTGCAGTTACTTTCAGAGTCTTGCCAATAGGTGTTGGTCGCCGCAGTTTTATCGAGTAGGAGGCGGTGACCGTACAAGGTGGATGTGAATCTCCAGATTGATCCATCAATGCGATTGCAGCCGTCCAATTTCCATGGCAATCGAGTAATGTTCCGATGATGCCGCCATTGATCATTCCAGGAAATGCTTGGTGCTCTAATTTAGGGGAGAATTCTAATTCCAGACCACTTTCTGTTCTCATCGACCTAATTTTCAGACCTTTTTTATTTGCTGGACCACAGCCGAAACATATGCTATTTGGTGCATGTTTTTCTTGAACCGAAAGCGAATCAGCATCTGCCATGATTGATCACAAGAGGGTTAAGGAATTGAATCATTCCATAGATTTCTACAACGCATCCTCTTAATCTAATGACCTTCTGGCACCATCGTTGTCTGTAGACGTAGATGGGGAAATCTCCTCTGATGGAGAGACTGTTGAGAGCCCAGCTCCTCGAGCGAAGCGTCGGCGCCATGCACCGTTGAAGGTCGCAAATCAATTGTCTCCTAAGCGACGTAAAGAGATTGAGAAAGCACTTAAAAAAAAATCACCGACTCCAAAAAAATGGTCGCGAGATTCTGGTCAAAAAAACCATATTTTCGCGCGAAAACGAATCAAACCAGGAACAATTCGTCAGGTTGAATTCAATTTATTAGATGTGGAAATAGGTGAATCTTGGCCGATTCCAGTGACGATTGTTCACGGAACTCGCCCAGGTCCTGTTGTGACAGTACTGGGCGCCATTCACGGAAATGAATTGGTTGGACCACTGGCTCTGACCTATCTTTGTGGTCCGAATTTTCTCGGTGAAGACAAGGATATTGATCCATCTGTTTTTACTGGGACGTTGAGGATTGTTCCTATCGTCAATTTACCTGGATATCGTCGTCAGAGTCGATATATTACCGACGGTCGTGATTTGAATCGAAACTTTCCTGGCCGAATAGATAGTAATACAACTTCTCGTGTTGCTAACCGGATATGGAATACTCTCATCGAGGGTTCAGACCATATTGTCGACTTGCATACTGCAGCCCCAGGTCGAACAAATATGCCCCAAATTCGTGCAAATTTAGCTCACCCCCGCTCCAATCGAATCGCTAGAGCTTTCGGTATCGAAGCGATTCTCGACACCGTTGGGCCTAAAGGATCTCTTCGCAGGACAGCAAATGAAGCTAAGATTGGCTGTATAACCTACGAAGGTGGAGGCTCAAACGAAGCCGATCCTGAATCCGTTCAAGTTGCAATTTACGGTGTTTTGAATGTTTTACGAAGCCTTCGAATGATTCCTGGCTATCCGAGTCGGCCGCCATTTCGATTAATCGCCTCAGGCTCGACTTGGATTCGCTCCGATCAAGGCGGCTTGCTAGATGTTCTCGCCCCTGCTGGAAGCTTCGTCGAAGAGGGCGAGATTGTTGCGACGGTTACCGATCCTGAATGTCCGGGTGAATCTCACAATATTCACACCCCATCACGTGGTTTATTGATTGGTACCGCCACCCACCCATTCGTTACCGCAGGAACGCCAATTGGACACCTGCTACCAGTTGTCCGTGGGGTAAAAACTCTCAGAAAACGTCTCGATATAGAAGGGTGTTTGATTATTTGCGGTTCGGATGGCGAACCGCCTTGGAGAGAGGATGATGATGTCGAAGATATTGCAATCGAGGGTGAATGGTCTGGTGGTTCTCCCGATGCTGAATGGGGTCATCAGAGTGGTTTAGACATCGAAGAAGAATCTGAATAATCCTATTCATTTGGATTTGAAATAATCAATTTTCATCAGAATCATCGACGATTCGAGAAGGCAAATCGACTAATTCAACTATTTCATCATCATTTTCAGAAACATCCTTTGTGATCGGTACTCTAGCTGGAATAGTCGGCGTATTATCCGGTGTTGCGGGGGGAGGTAAAGGCAAATCTAGGGGTGGGGGCGAAACGATAGTCTCGTCTATTGACTGAACCATCGCCGAAATATCTGGTGCAGAGGGTAATTCGTATCTTCGATGTTCAGCAGGCAGGTCTCCACTTTGGGGTGTGATCTTGTAAGCAGAATATGCGTCCTTCAATTCCCTCGTATGTCTAAGGCGTAAAATTCCGACTCCAGTAATACCTAGAATGGTCAACAAGGATACTAAAATAATCGCTATTCCTAAACTTGATGTTAACAACCCAAGTATTTTCTCGCTGAAAGTCTGTGGTGGAATCCAAATATCCATCTGAATCTCCCATGAAAATGTCGTCGTAATTCCTGAGTCAATCATAACAGCTTGTATCGTTTGTGGCGACGACCCATTCGAACACAGGATAGCAGTTAATTCATCGATCTGGCGGTCACAATCAAGAACTAGAATATCGATCCTTGTATCTTCCGAAGAAAGGTTATTTTGCAAATTATATCCATTGATTGTCCAAGTAATTTGAGTTTCGATTTGTGACGGAATTCCGTTAATTCCAATCACTAGAGTTTCATTTACAGCATCCCATGTGCTAGGCAAACCATATTGTGGTGAGGTGTAAACTAAATTTATTCGCTCAAGGTTATCATCGACGAGGTCGTTACAATCATCATCCCATCCATTCCAAATTTCATTAGCGGCTGGATTGATTTCTGGAACTAGGTCTTGACAATCTTCGTAATCGTAGAAGGTATCTTCATCCTTGTCATAATTGTAAGAATTGGGATTAGATCCTCTGACGATTACTTCATCGCCATCGGTCAGGCCATCTTCATCAGAATCTACTGCCATGTAGTCTGTATTGTAAAGGTGAAATTCATCATAATCAGATAATCCATCTGTATCGTGGTCGGTATCATGAAAAGTTTCGTCGATTTCATCATTGCAATCATTGTCTTTTCCATCTAGCATTTCAGCGATAGATGGCGAGCGCTCGTTATCATTGTCATCGCAATCTTGGAACCAGTACCAGCCATCCGAATCATCATCTGCATCTGGAACTAATGGATCTGCCCCCAAATCCGCGTAGGTGTTGATTTCAGATCCGTCTGGTAATCCATCATCATCTGTATCTCCATCGTTCGGATTTGTAGAAAAATTATGATATTCATCGTAATCAAACAATCCATCGTTATCGGTATCGATTGACCAAAAATCTTCATCGACGATAAAATCACAATCGTTATCGATTCCATCGAGGATTTCTGGCAGACCAGGTGATCTATATTCGTCATTATCCGCACAATCTTGGAACCAATACCAGCCGTCCCCATCCGCATCTGCATCTACGATTAATGGATTGGCACCAAGAGCTGCATAGGTATTGACTTCTTCACCATCGCTCAAACCATCATTATCCGTATCTGAATCTTGATAATCAGTGCCATGAATATGGTATTCTGGCCAATCCCGTAATCCATCGTTATCTCGGTCGGTGAAATTGAACCCTTCATCGATATAATCATCACAATTATCATCATAGTTATTCAATTTCTCCGGTTTGCCGGGGTTTATATCCGGATTATTGTCATCGCAATCATCAAAATGGTAGAATAAATCACCATCCGAATCAGCATCGTATACCAGTGGGTCGCTCGACCAATAATTGACTTCTAACCCATCGGATAATCCGTCGTCATCAGAGTCGGAATCTAACGGGTCGGTCGAGTAAACTGAGATTTCAATCGAATCAGAAAGCCCATCCAAATCTGTATCAGGCATTGTAGCGTTTGTTCCATAAATGACGATTTCATCGTAATCATTCAAGCCATCATTATCGGTATCTGCATTGTAAGGATCGGTACCGTAAAGATTAGTTTCGTTCTCATCACTCAATCCATCATCGTCATGGTCGAGATCGATATCAATTCCATGTAGAATCATTTCCCATGAGTTGAGCGTTCCCGCTGATCCGGCTGTATCGTCTCTAACTTTCAGAGTCCAAGTTCCCAATGCTCCCTCGTCCCAGTGTTGAACGGTATTGAACATCCAATTCGAATAATCTGAATTGCTATCAGAGTGTTCCTCGGCCAGCCAAGATTCTGTTCCGTCTGGTGATACTAGAACTATTTCGAGGTTGCCTCGACTAGGGTGGTCAATGTCGACTATAACATCAACACTCTCAACCTGCATATCGTTGGTAACTGATGTCGTGAATTCGGTCCATGAGGCTGAGTTTGAAGGAATAGTGGTAGCAGAACTGTATGGGCCGAATGTAGAATTCATTTCTTCGTCAACATTTGTCCAATTCTGAGCCAGAGCGACCGCAGCACCGGCATCAATAGCCCCAAATCCGTATTTGTGGGAGACATCATGGTTCGCTCCATTAATTCCCCAACTCGAATCAGATGCATCATTTTTTCTGACGCTCTGAACCAAAACGTGCTGAATGTCGCGCCAGGTCAAATTTCCATTTGCATCAAGAATTAGCGCGATTACCCCAGCGGCCAGTGGTGTAGCGCTGGAGGTTCCACCGAAAGTGTGTGTGACATTTCCATTGTCATATCCAGCATCGTCTGAACTATTATCAGGGTCGTCATGAATATCGGTAGTTGTGATTCCTTCACCATCACCATTAGAGTGGGCTGCGATGAGTATGCTTGCCCCAGGCTCCGAGTAATATGATTGTTCACCATAATGGGTTATCGCGGCGACGGCGATAGTATATCTGGAACTAGCATAGCCATCGTAATTTACATTATCATTATTATCAAGACCATTTCCAGCTGCCCAAGTAATGATGTTTCCATCGCCATTTCGACCATTGTAAACATCATCTTCCATCGCAGCTAACGTCAGAGGACCTGGACCCTCCAGAGTTTGTCCGTTATCGCTAGGCCCCCAGGAATTTGTGTAAATATCGATGTCATTCTGGTGATAACTTAGCGCGTTTGCTTCTGTCGCATCTCCAGCCCAACAGGCAATTAGAGTAGAGCCGGCGATTGTAGCATCGTAAGCAGCGCCAGCGACGTGAATTGTGTTATCGCCAGCGGCAGCAGCAACACCACCTGCGGCTGTTCCATGTCCATTCCAACCAGAAGGACTTGGATCTGCATCATTATTGCACCAATCATAGGAATGGGTTGGAGAGTAATTCGGTGAGATATCTGGATGATCTTTATCCAATCCATCATCGACGACACTGATGGTAATACCTGTCCCAGTGAAATAATCCCAAACCCCAGTTACATTCGCATCTTCACCAGTCGTTCCCCAAGTTTGACCGGTGTTTTCTAGGTGCCATTGCTGGGTAAAATTTTCATCATTCGGCGCGCTTCGAGGTGTTTGCTGCTTCTCGACCAATGGCGAGAAAGATTCAATCTCACCTCTAAATAATGATTCTTCTAGAGATGAGATTGCATCCAGCGGTGCATCGAAAGTCCAGATATAAGCACCGCGTAATATCGGTGCACCGCGAATCTCTTCAGGTGCAGATATTAACATAAATTGTTTTTCGATTGGGACTTGAGTCACGATAAGCCAATCATTGGTCGATTGTAGAGTCTCAATCGAATATTGGTCCATTTCAGAGACACGTGCGAACGCTAATTGAACTGCGCGTGAATAAGTTGGAAGAAGCATTTCTTCGCCAATTTCCAAATCAAATTCAGGCGCTGTATCACCTGAGACAATCCCAGATACGGGTGCAAGCAAAAGAATCGTCAGTACTGCGAATGAGGAACGCATATTCGATGTTGCTCTTTGAAGTGGTTTTAGTCGTTCCCTGTAGGTGTAAGTAATTTGCTCATAATGCTTGAAACTCAGCAATGGTTGTTTTTACTTCTTCATCAGTCATCATTCGTCGTTGACTTTTTGCCACCTCGAACATATGAGCAACCAATTCATCATCAGCTTCGAACCCATTCTGTTTTAGCCACCAAATAATGTTGGATCGCCCACTCATATGACCGATTCGAATTATTTGTTTGAGTCCAAAATCTTGAGCAGGAACACCTGAATAAACACGGTCAGCTAACCATTGGTCGCCTTTTTTTATGGCTTTGATAACTGCACTTGCATGTACTCCTGTGCCGGTTTCAAAAGCATCTTCGCCAAAGACAGGATAATTGTGTGGTAATGCGACTTCGATATATTCGTGTGCTTTTCTCATGTAATCATTGAGGGCTGTAAGATCGTTATTTATCACGCCCATCAATGACAGGTTGACGAGGGTTTGATCGAGCGGCGCATTACCCGCTCGCTCACCGACTCCAAGAGCGGTTCCGTGGATGACATCAGCTCCAGATTCGACAGCGGCCAGATTGTTAGCAACTCCAAGCCCGCGGTCCTGATGTCCATGCCAATTTACTTCGATATCACGACGTTTGAATCCTGCATCAGGAATAACTTCGTCTTGAATGAATGTTAGCAGTTTTCGAACACCGTTCGGAGTAACATGGCCGCAGGTATCACAGATGCAGATTCGGTCAGCACCCAGTTCCATTGCTCGAGTGTAAACCGCTTTGATTTCCTCGGGTTTACTTCTCGTCGTATCCTCGGTCACAAACATCACTGGGATATCGTTGTCGACTGCGAAAGATACAGCCTTTTCCGCGGTTGAAAGGATTCGCTCCATCGTCCAGCCCTCTGCATATTGACGAATTGGGCTGGTTCCCAAAAATGCACTAGCCTGAATTTGCCGTTCGTGTTTTGCTTGCAAATCGATGAGTGGCTCGATATCTCCAACTACAGTTCGAACCGCACATCCAGGGCGTAATTCGTAACTATTTTCACCCATGTGAGCCAGCATCGAATCGATGTGGCCAACATGAAAAGGACCTGCTCCAGGTAGGCCTAGATCGACTTTTTGAATACCGAGTTTTTCCATATAATCGATTAATTCGATCTTTTGTTCAATTGTTGGATTTCTTGCACTAGGGCTTTGCAAACCGTCTCTAAGCGTTTCATCATCGAACCAAATTTCATGAGGATGATTTGATGAATTTCGCTTAATTTCATAATCAACAGCATTCCAATCAAAGATTAGTTCATTCTCTTTCATGGCTAACTCCTCCTTCGCTCCACTCGCTTAACGAGGCATCCAGCGTTTGAATCATTCGGGACTAATCAGTTTGAAATGGATTGATTTGTTTTCTTGCTTTCAATTCATTGCGGCCGATGATTACAACCGTTAGAATTGCGCCGAGAACCGCGCCAAATTGCCCAGCGCTAGCCGAGACTACGACGACAAATATCAACGCAAGATAGATCATAGAAACCCAAAACGAGCGAGCTGCTGATGGAATTCTACCGTTCGAATCCTTTTCTTCGTCAGGTAGGATTTTGAATACGGTTGAACCATACCAAATCGAAATAGCAATAATTGTCCAACCATAGATATGGTAAATTGAGTCAGTGGAATTGATTCCATCCATTGTTGCTGGAGCTAGGAATGATAGTAAAATTAGGAGAATTATGTAAATTTTCATCTCGACTAATGTTCTCTTCGCACCTTTCACCCCGGGTAACATCGGCACGTTGACTTTCTCATATTCTTCCGAACGATATAGTGCTAGAGCCCAGAAATGAGGCGGTGTCCATAGGAAAATTACCAACAATAAAAACCATGGCATGATGCTGCCGAGATCAAAAATCGAGTTGATAAACGAGTTTACTGAATCGGTAGATAATGATAGATCACCGACTGCTGCCGCCCAGCCGATTACAGGCGGTGTAGCACCAGCGAGGCCACCGATGACGATATTTTGAGTCGAGGTTCGTTTCAGCCATATTGTATAGATGAAGACATAGAAAAGAATGCTGAATGCAGCCCAGAACGCTGCGACTGAATTCGTCATGATATTAAACCAAATAACACCGATTATCGAAATTGAAATTCCGAATATGAGTGCAGCATTTGCAGAAATTGCTCCTGATGGAATTGGTCGATTTGCAGTTCTTTCCATAATTGGATCGATGTCTCGATCATACCACATATTGATTGAATTTGCACCACCGGCGGTTAGATACCCCCCGATGAATACAATGATTATCGTTTCAAAACTTGCTGCATAATCCAATTTTGAAAATCCTCCTGCTTCGAGAAGGTCATGTGAAAGAACCGCGCAAAGAGCGGTCACTTGGAGCAAGACGACTACCGTTGGTTTTGTTAACGCCAGCAGAGTACGGAGCAGACTTGGCGCTGAAGTCACAACTCATCCCCAGCAGTACGTGCCTATGAAATCCTGTGCTAATAATCACTCAATATTTTCTGGGTTAGACTCGTAAAATGAGATGACTTTCATGCTTGTCCAGACGGTGGCGAGCAAAAGGAAAGTAATAGAAGCAAACATTAGGTGAAACAGTGAGAGTAACTCATCGTAGATGATTTCGAATCCATCTTCTTTTGCAGAAAGCACGTACAATCCTCCAAGTGATAGATTCAACAAAAACATCCCTGATGTCAAGTAAATCCATTTCGAAAGCAAACTACCACATTGTCCATCATCGCTTTCTCTCCAAATCATGATTGATGCAGCGATTAAAGCCAGCCCAACAATACCAACCAATAATCGATGAATAAGTTGTGATTGAGCAATAATATCAGTTATTTTCGAAAACAACTCTCCATTACATAGAGGCCATGTATTCGGAAATCCACCAACTCCGCAAGCTTGGTTCGCCCCAGGGGTTGTAGCTACGAATACACCGGTGAATAATGTTAGAAGAGTGGCGAGTGAGAGCCAGGCGATTCTTTTATGCCAAGAATTTGCCAAAATCGGATCAAAAGTGATCCAATCTGGTTCTTCTTTAAGGTCGCGAGCGATAGCGAGCCACATCCAAATAAGGCTCATCATGAACATTAGTGCTGAAGCGAGATGCAAAGCGACCGACCAATGTTCATTATCCATTTTTACGGTTAACCAACCGAGTAAACCTTGCCAAATAATTAGTCCAACAGATATGGAAGATACTAACTTTACTTCTGCGGTTAGCCCTTCTTCCTTCCTTGCAAGCCACCAGTTTAACAAAACTAATGGCCCGAGAATTGAACCAGCGATTAATCTATGAAACCACTCGGTGAAAATTTCGAATGATGTGTAACGATGGAGAGATCCTCGAGAATCGATATCATCAGGATTAGCATCCCACCAAGCTTCTTGATCTGCTTCTGAAACATCGAATCCAAAACTTCCGAAGCATGTTGGCCAATCTGGGCAGGATTCACCGGCATCGTAAACTCTGACTATACCGCCGAGCATAATGACAACGAAAGTGATGCCGATAAGTACGGCAGTCAATTGCTTGGTCTGGATTCTGTTGAATCCCATATGGGCACTACCTTTGATATGAAGTCGAAACCTAAGATTCAATCATCCAGATGAGGGTCGACATCGATAGGGATTCTGTGGCTTTCGTATTCAAGAGTTGCAATCTTCATTGGATCTAGAACGACTTTGGTTTTGGCTTCGTCGACTCCATACAATTGAATTAATTCTTCTGAGAAACTTTCTCGGAGTTCATCTTCCGAAACGTAGAGTGGAGCGCCCATGCTAATCTGTAGAGCGCGGGCACCGATGATTCGTGCTTTTTCAAAGCGTGTGTGGGGTCTTGCTGGCTTGACCATGATGGCGCGCGACCAGCGACTCCCACATAAGGGCATTGACTGTTGATACGCCCCCTTTGGGGGCGGTTTTTGGCTTAGAATTCTGAAATTAACATTAGCGAGATTAACACTCAATCAACATGCCAACCGCATTCCCGCCACCAAGGCAAATGGTGATGATTCCTAGTTTTCCACGGATTCGATTTAGTGCATTTGTAACCGTCATCAGGCATCGGGTTCCAGTCGCACCCAATGGATGTCCAATCGAGACTGCACCACCATGGATATTGAATCGATCTTCTGGGATACTGAGGGTCATTTGCACTGCGACGGATGCAGCAGCGAACGCTTCGTTATGTTCGACTATATCAATGTCTAAAATATCTAAATTATTTCGAGTTAACAACATCTCAACAGCAGAAATTGGAGCTGACATTACTCGATTTGGTTCTACTCCAGATGTAACATAATCTACTATTGTAGCAAGAATTGGCCAGCCCTTTGAAATTGCAATTTCTTCTGATACAATCAAGACAGCGGATGCGCCATCAGAGACTTGACTAGAATTTCCAGCGGTAACTTGCCCACCCTCTTTGAACGCGGGTGAGAGATTTGATAGAATGGAAATATCTGTATCTGTACGTATTCCTTCATCGACAGATAATTCATTCATCACTATCGATTCTTTTGCAAACCATCCTTTCTTCCAAGCAGCGTTGGAAAGGGCATGTGAACGAATCGCATAAGCATCTGATTGTTCTCTTGTTAGATTATGTTCGGAAGAGATAGTTTCTCCAGTCAATCCCATCGAAGATCCATCATAAGCATCTCTCAATCCATCGTGCATCAAATTCGATTCTAAATCTTGGTATGAAATTTCATCACTACGTTGAGCATTTCTGATGAAATGGGGGGCATTCGACATAGATTCCATACCACCAGCAATGATAATTTCTGCTTGTCCTGCCATGATGTCACTAGCTGCGATCATCGCTGCTTTCAAACTTGAACCACAGACCTTATTGACGGTTGTACAAGGAGTTGAATATGGTAATCCTGCACCCAGTGCAACCTGCCTTGCTGGAGCTTGCCCAACTCCAGATTGCAAAACTTGACCCATGTAGATTTGGTCGATATCGCCACTCTTTGGGTCGATGTTTGTACGGTCTAGAAGTTCTTTGACGACCATTGTTCCGAGTTCTGTTGCTGAGTATGAAGACAAAGCACCTCGGAATTTGCCAAAAGGAGTTCGAGCATATCCTACGATTACTGCCTTTGGCATGCCGATGACGAAAGCGGTATCAAATATGAATGGTGGGATTCTTACATCGGATATTTCAATTAATTTTCAACATTAAAATGGTAAAATTCACCATTGAGTAATTCGGGTCTATGCTGAGGTGTAATCAATATTGTTCGAACTGCCCAGAGGTCTTTGAAGATTCGATATTTTGCGGTATCATCGAGATAATCTACTCCGCTAGAACCCCCAGTCCCCATTCGCTTCCCCATTATTCTCTCGACCATTCGAGCATGTGAATGCCGCCATTTGACAATTAATTCCTCAAGTTCAACCATGGTATCTATCATTTTTCGCGGCCATGTTAAAAGTGGTAATTCACGATATGATTCGATAAATAACAAGCCTGCGCGAGCACGATTTACTTCTCCATTTGGTCGTAGGAAATTGTCTGCAGCAATTTGTGCTGCGTCGAATCTAGCAACTGCTGCCTCAGCATGATCAGCACCTTGTTCTCCCAATCGATCAATCGCTGAATCACACACCGCTCGATGTCCATTGAGGTGATTCTCTACATAATCTGAAACTACCAATTCATCGCCTTCATCACCATCTGATGAACCCATTATCGGCGTTCGTTCAATCCACTTTAGAAGCGATTCGAAGAGTGATGGTTGAGCTTGAATCGCTTCAAGACGTGCAAAAATTGCAGCATCATGCTCGGAATTCTTTGCTAATTTTCTAAATTGTTCGATTACATCCATTTTGTGCAGTCTATCTTCTTGCTTCAAACCAAGAAGTAGTTCAAATTCACGCATCTGGTAAGATTCGAAACCTGACGCGGTTCCTAATCCATCTCTGAATGCTAGAAATCCTTGTGGCGTGAGGGTTTCGAGAACACTCCACTGATTTGCCATCAAGCGGAATATCTCAGAGGTACGTCCGAGGTGGTCACAAGCTTTTGGTATATCGGATTCAAGGACTTTTTCTTGAGTCAAGATGTCACGAACTAAACCTAATTCGCAAATTATTTGTTTGAACCATAATTCGAATGTTTGGTGAACTATGATAAAATGTAACTCATCATTAGAAATTCCTCTTTCTTCTGCTTGTAAATTCAACAATTCTGGTAATTGTAAGTATTCTCCATACGTCCAACTACCATTCCGCGGACTAGAACTCATGGTTCCGGGATGCCGCTCTACTCTTGAATCATTACCTCGCTAATCGTTCAGATATTTGACGAATCGAAGAGCATTTAACCTTCAGTATGATTGAAATGTTTTGGTATTCTCGGCCATTATTATGTCCGGTCCATGTGGTACGCAATTCGGTTCCTCCGACTTGGGCATGATTGCTGTGTTTCTCGATGTGGGAGATGATTTGACGCTTCGCGCACCGACCATCAATGATTCGACGGATCTCTTTTTACAGATTAATCACAATCGAGAGTATCTTCGGGAATGGCTTCCTTGGTTAGATAAAACTCAAACTCCAGAAGACGAAATTAGTTGGGTTCAGATGTCTATCAAAGATAGAGGGAACGGTTCGACCGCAGATTGGCTCATTTACTTGGATGAAGAATTGGTTGGTACTGTGAGTCTGAATTGGATAGATAGTCAGAACCGTGGTTGCGGAATTGGATTTTGGTTAGCGAAAGATTTCACCGGTCGTGGTATCGTTACGAGATGTTGTCAAAGGATAATGATGCATGTTTTCGAGGACGTTGGAATGCGTCGCTTAGTTCTCGAGGCTGCAGTTGAAAATTCTGCGAGCCGTGCTGTTGCCGAGAGATTGGATATGCGCCTTGAGGGGATTACCAAAGATAGAGAGTGGCTGTATGATCACTATGTTGATGCAGCAATGTATGCGATTACTGCACCAGAGTGGTTCTCGCGCCAAGGGCACGAGACATCCACAACCGTTGAATAATATTCTCTGGTATCTGCTTGTGGCGTGCAGTATTCAAGAACCTATGAGATTGTAGTCTTCAACTGAGCAATTTCCCGGTGGAAGTGCTGACAATACATCGTCTTGAGCTAAGCCAGTTGATTTAGCGATACGATTCGCCACCGATTCTTTCTTTTCTTGACCAGCAGAAATTTTTGCCCATCTTGGAAAGTGCTCAGAAATTGTTTTCGGTGTTCCGCATATTGGAAGAGGAATTCCATTAATTACACAGATACCAATTCCAATTTCTAATGGTAAATTTCGGTGCCAATTTCTCGTTCCACGAACGACGAACGAACCCCTGCCTAGAGATTCTCCGCTCTCGGTCTTTTTTGAAACTTGACTTGGTCGTACATGGAAAGCGGTAGCCGCAGCTCCTCCACTTCCCCAAGCGCGAGACCAACAAGTGGCGATTTGAGCGGCTTCGGCGTGAATGGTTTCGTCCAAGTCTCGAGCATCCTCACATCCTTCACCTAAATTTTGTACAATCTGTAATGACACAACTCCTTCTGGCATATTGGACATGCCGCTTATGGCACTAAACCCGTCCTTTAATTTCAGTGAACAAGATGGTGCACCATGAAGGTCGGCGTGAACGTATATGTCGTTAGAAGTTAGATGTTTTTTGACAATGGCATCATTGCCTTTTGCGTCTCTACCTCCGATTAATAGATGACCTCCTGGAAGCATCGCCCATCGGTGTTTTTCAAACCAAAACCGTTTGCTTCTTTTCGCGAATCGCACCTTTCCTGCAGCAACATCTTTGGCAATTCTCTTCTCTTCTTTCGCATGGGATTGGCGTGTGTTTAAGAGAGCATTTTCTGCACCTTTTGCCTTGTCCTTTTGAGTCTGAGCGTATTCAAAGTAGCGCTGTGCGTTTTGGTGAACTGATTTGTTTACCTCGAGTGTGATACTTGCCCCCGGTTCTCCCTCTTCGTCGGGTAAAAATGCGACAAAGGTTTGCTTCTTCGGATCTAATCTATCAATCCAAACAACGCTTCTGACCTTCTTGGCAACATCCTGCCAAGTATCCTGTTCAATCGCTTGTTTGAATTGCATCATTATCTCTTCGACATGACTCCAATTTTCTTGAATCGCCTTGCCAAGTTCTTGGCTTATTGCAGAGCGCGCTATGAATTTATCAATAGCAGTTTTTTGCTGTATTGCCCGTCTGTCAAGCTTTGCTTGCTGGACTTGATCATCTTCTCCACTATCGATTAACTTCTCTTCTTCGCGGCGGATAAAAGCAGCGGCGTCATATGCGCCAAAAGAGTAGTCATAACCATCGCAGAGAGACGGAATTTCGACCATCAATTTTTCATCTAAATAATCGAGTTGAATAGGTGAGATTTCAGTTATGCCCGATGCGGCTTCGTCTCGACTTGGAATATCAGTTGCTTCGTCCCAAATTTTGATTGCTTTTTCCTCATCAAACCACATTTTACTGCCCTTGCTCTCGATTAATTCATCAAGAAGTGAAGAAATTGCTGATTCGAGATTGTCACGTTGCACATCATCTAGTGAATTAGCTGGAATTTTTTCTGGAATTCCTGCACTAGCACAGACAGCACTTCCGTAAATTCTTCCAAGATTTCCGCGTGCAGCAAGTGTTCTAATCAGGTCTTCTTGACTATCATCAAGCAACTCATTGAGCATCTCTCGATTCATATCTCTCGGGTCGACAGCACTCGGTGGTGCAACATATTCAACCCCTCTTTTCAATGTCCTGCTAGCATATTTAGCATGAGTTAGAGGTTGAATAATGACTTTATTTTCATCGAGTAACAATACATTTCCATCTCTGAATAATTCAATAATTAGGTAAAGTCGACCACTTCCATGCTCGAAAGTCATTTCGATTATTCTATCAAAACCGAGTTGTTCAACAGCAATCAATCTTG
Source organism: Candidatus Poseidoniales archaeon (assembly GCA_012960975.1). Classification (GTDB taxonomy): domain Archaea; phylum Thermoplasmatota; class Poseidoniia; order Poseidoniales; family Thalassarchaeaceae; genus MGIIb-O2. Next base: position 3,943 of record DUAE01000019.1, on the reverse strand, counting down.
AGTTGTTCATGTGTTTTCTAAGAACCATTGCAAATTGTGAGGGTTGACTCGGCATCGGCCGATCACGTTGAGATAAATAGAGCCGTTTTCCTCGTACAATAACCAAATCTGATGATGGTGTCCCTGTCGGTCTTAATCTGATTACAATCTGTTCATAATGTGGTTGGTAGGCTTTTCGTGCGCGGGCACCAATCATTCCAGAAAGCTCGCGCACGATGCGAGCGACATCGAATGAGGAAGCCTGGTCACGCATGAGACTCGGCCTTGTGTCGACGGTGCCCTTCATCAGGCAATCGCTTTGGAGAAGAAGTCTTCAATTTCAGGAAGTGATGCTGCTTCGTGTAGATGCTGATTGCTCAAAACCTCAATAATTCTCCCATTTGGTAATGCAATTCCTAGTTTTTCAACATCTTCCGAGCCATGCAAATGGTCGTTTTTTGCTGTCATCAAACCGATTGGGAACTTAACGTGACCCATTTCTAAGTTCATCTCATAATCTATATTGATTCTTGCAGAATAAACTAGACGTCGAATGTCTTGGGCCATCAATGTTCTCTGATAACGAATTTTTTGTCCTTCTTCTGTGACCTTTCCTGTAACTACCTTCACAGCGATAAACCGAAGTGCCTCAAATGATTTGATAGGAAGTGGTAATTTGATGAGAATTTTTGACCACCAAGGGAAATTGAATTGTATATTAGGCGCGAGCATCAGAGATGAGCGTGCGCCTAGGATTTGCGACTGATAAGCATCGAGGATTATCGTCGAACCCATCGATGCAGAAAACCAATCAAGTTTCGATGGATTTAATTTGAAGTGTTCGATAACAGCTAGTAAATCTTGGCCATATTTATGCATTTGAAAATCCGATTTTCGAACCTTTCTATTGTAATGTGTTCCACCTTTTTCTCTGGTTTCGATGTAAATTATTGGGCGGCGTTTTACCCAAGCTGCCAGGAGTGGCTCCCAGCCGATGAAAACTGAACCCCAACCTGGTATGACAACTACCGTTTCTTCCTTCGATGCAACGGTTTCGATAGGTGTCCATCTTAATACTCGAAGTGAAATTCCATCATCGACATCGATGTGGAATTCTTCGCAAGTAGCTCCTTCTAATTGACGCGAGCCAATCCACATTGCCGAGTAATCCACAGACCTGCGGAGGGGTTATTTCAATTAGAACCGCGCTTCAACTCTCCAAGGCGTTTTTCCGCTTCCATCATTTCGATTTCATGTTCTATAGCATCTAATTCATCTTTTTGCTTTTCTTCTCGTGCTGAAGGTGCGAACAATTCAGGATTTTCAGTATTGGTAGCATCGAAGTAGTCTTTCGATTCTGCTCCCATAACCATTGCAACGAAGTTAGAGGGAATTTGACGAATGATGACATTCCAATTACGAACTTTCGCATTGTAAAATTCTCTACGATCTGCGATTCTCTCATTCTGTTCATCAATTTCTTCCTGAACATTAGCATAAAGTGGGCTTGCAGTCAAATCGGGATGGTCTTCTGCGACCATGAAAATTTTTGGAAGAATTCCTGCCATCATACCTTCAGCAGCATTTACATCTGCGACATTTCCACTTTGTGATGCCGTTGCTGCTGCCATTCGTGCCTTGGCAAATTGCTCAAACAGATCTTTTTCAACACCTTTGGCAAAGTCTTCAGCTGCACGAGCCATGTTTCCTAAAGAATCATATCTTTCTTGTAGAACCACGTCAATATTTGACCATGCATTCTCAACTTCTTGCTCCATTACAATTAGACGATTGTAGGTGGCTAAAAACCACAAAGCAATCAGAATAAAGGCAACTATGCTACCTATCAGTATTGGTTCCATAATATTGCGTAAAACCGGGGGGTATTGAACCTTGAGCCGGATGAATATCAATTTATCCAATATTTACCATTACTAAGGGTAATTTTACCGGAATTAATTAGTGAATTTAGGTGGGAGAGTGTTTGATCAACCATCAATAATGGATGGGCTTCGGGAGTGTCTCGATAAGCCATCTTTGCAATTTTAGAAATTTCATTATTACCCACTACAGCATTAAGCACCTCATTATGGCGAGATTTTCTGTGTTTGATATAGCGGGAAAGCAATTTCTCAGGGTTCGCGATCAACGAACCATGAGCGGGGAATAATAACTGAGCATCAATTTCTTTGAGTCGTTCCAGCCCATTGATGTATGCATCCATGTCGCCATCTGTTGAAGGTACTAGAATCGTTCCGTCAATTACCGCATTGTCTCCGCTGATTATCCCTGCATCTCCAACGAGACAGATATGTCCCGGGCAATGTCCTGGAGTTTCTATCACTTTCCAAGTAATTGTACCATCAGGACCTTCTAGGTGGATAGAATCTCCCTCAGAAAGAATTCTGTCAGTATCACATAGTGGAATATATTCATGAGTTTCCTGACTGGTCCAAATTGGTGCTTGATATATTTTTGAAATTGCGGCTAAATCACCGATATGATCTGTGTGTCGATGGGTAAAAATAGTTGCAATAATTTCACTTCCACTGGCTTTGATTTCTCTGACCTTAGCCTCTAAAATCGCGAGTGATTCAGCAGTTTTTGCCGCAGCATCAACTATAATTCGCTGACCTCCTGCAACACCTAAAACATAGCAATTTGTATGGGTAGCAGGCGGTAATGTTGCAGTAGGTAACGGCTTGCATTCGACCCCTGGTCCGAATTCAAAAATATGATCTCCTGTTGGAGGATTGGATGCAAGATTATTGAATGTTGAAATCAAATCCCCACTTTCATTTATTCCTTTGACAATATCCCTAATTAATGTGATATGAGGAGGAGGTAATTTTACTTCATGAGCTTTCCATGATTTTAGCAAATCTTTAGGTTTCCACCAACGAAATTCGTCGAATTCAGTGCGTCCAGGAGGAAATGTCGGTTCAATATCTGCGAATCCTAGTGCGATATGATAGAATTTATTTTTGAATCTGAGGGGAGCCAAGGGTGGCGTAGTTCTCTCGGTGATAATCTCACATTCAAAATTTGAAACTAAAATCTCACCATTTTGAACAAATTTTGCCCAAGCGAATTTATCCTGACAAACAGCAGCCCGAACTTCATCGGAAACTTGTTGAAAAGAACCGTTTCCATCTGGAGAAATCCCAACTTCTTCAACAACTTCTCTAAGCAAAGTAATAATTGAAACCCTATCCTCGCGGTCGGAAAACCACTCTGGATTATCTTCTGCTACAACTCGGTCGACCTTACTGACACCGCCACCAGGTATTGACCAGAAATCGGGAAATGCAGGAACTTGTGAAACTCTGTGGCAGAGTAGTATTTCATTCCCATTTTGAGTTTCTCTACTAAGGATGACTGAAGCTGATGGATGAGGTATTGCAACCTTTCCAAGAGGCATTTTCACGCCTTCGGGTAACTCGCTCACATCATGTCGAGTAGGCTCACCATTTCAAAGCAGGCGGTTGCGAATACCTCAAGTTCTATCGAGTTTAGGATAACCTATGACCGAGTATGTTACGATTGGTCATACCAATGTTTGTCAGGATGGAATCCAACGATAGAACCGTGAATGTGATGAAATGAGTGGTCCTGAAACAATTGAAGAAGAATTGGCGATAATTGCCGAGGCGCTTGAAGCAGGGATAGATCCATTTTTACCAAAAAAAGAACCAAATCCATGGGTGAAATATGCTATCGGTTGGTTTATCGTAATTATGGTCGTATCATGGGTTTCTAAAGCTCTCATGCGTACTCTTTAGATGTCCAATAATTCTTGGTCGTACACCGATTGGTGTCAATCGCAGGGGTAGCCTCTGAAAGGACCCACTGATAGCCCACTGATTCGCCAATTACAATCGGATGGGTCTAAGCAGAAACCCATTGATTCGACTGTTAATTACGGACGTATCATATCACTCTATTTTTCGATGTTTATAACAAA
>DUAE01000018.1 GCA_012960975.1 Candidatus Poseidoniales archaeon | reverse complement strand
CCGATGGGACTATGTCTTGGACGAGATGATTTATGCGTTCTCTATCATCAAGAAATTTGATGTGTCACCTGAGCAGCAACCTCGTGTTGACAACGGTGTCCGTCTCTTCGGCCGATATTACGGAAACCTCTGGGATTGATCTACAGAAACCACTTGACTTTTCAGTATAAGTGTAGTATAATAGTTATAAGGAATGGGAAATACCTCCCAAACCACGATAGGAGAATGATATGAATAAAGATGTTACCGCAGTGTCGACGTTAGACTGTAAAAACTTCGTTGCTGGGTTGCGAGAAGAGTTCGCTTATAGATCAGTGAACATTGTTACCAACTGGCGAGGTGGAGCACCAGTTGCCATTCATCTCAACAATGTCCTTCCAAACTCTACCCTAACATTGCTGAAGTATCAGACTTATACGGATGCTCCACCTGATGTTATCACACTTTATGATGATTGGGATACGAGGAAGAAGGTCACACTTTTCATTGATGATATGTGTGAAACAGGAGAATCATCTGCTGGTTGTGTAGCGTGGCTCAAGCGGATCAAGGAAGTTACTGAAGTCGATGAACGCTATATTGTTAGTAAGAATTATGCTAAGAAGGCCACGATTTTCGTATCGAAGGCTATGAAAGTAACTTTCCCTTGGGAGGTATAAAAGATCTACCGAAAACCACTTGACTTTTCAGTATAAGTGTAGTATAATAGTTATAAGGAATGGGAAATACCTCCCAAACCACAATAGGAGATTGATATGAATCAGAACGATTTTACAGACCTGTCAGGTGTAACAGAGAAACAATTCCCTGACGGGATATTTTTGCCACATAGACTGAACGATGAAATGGTTTCAGTGATGATGGAGATAACTGAACATCTCGATCACTATGACCAACTGAAGAAAGATGTTATCTATGCAGATCATGGAGATGTGGTTGATGGAGCTTACTACTCCCAAGGAGAAATTGAACTATGGCATGCATCCATCGGGATGTTGACTGAAGCAATCGAACTCAATCAAGCGATATGGGCGTGGATAATCGGCCAGGAACAATTGGACGTGGTCAATGTTGCTGAAGAGATTGGCGACTCACGATTCTATGAGGCAATGTTCCTACGCAAATTAGGACTATCTCCAAGCACCATAAT
>DUAE01000017.1 GCA_012960975.1 Candidatus Poseidoniales archaeon | reverse complement strand
GTTCCAGCCTCCAACGTTATCGCCTGCGCCCCATTGACCGTACCGATCACCGTGATATTGCCGTTGCCCACGCCGGTATCCAGTTTGGTGTTGCCCTGCAACGTCACATTGCCCAGCAGCGTAATCTTGTTGTTGCTGGTCGTATGCGTCCCGTTGGTCTGGATCGTTGTGGCGATCACCGTCTGGTACCCGTTGCTCGTCACGTTGCCGCCGAAGCGCGCCGTGCCCGCTCTACTCAGCAGGAAGTTCAAGGCCGCCGCGTCACCCACCGCACCCTGCAGGTCAACCGTCCCGGTCCCAGCCACCAGCGACAGATACTGTCCACCCGCGGTCGTCGCGTTGACCGTGCCGGTCACCGTGATATTTCCGTTGCCGCTGCTGGTCCTCAGCATGGTGTTAGCCTGCAACGTCACGTTACCCGAGAATGCCAGCGCCGCACCGGCGTTACTGGTCGTATGCGTGCCATTGGTCTGAATCGTGCCCGCCGTGATGTTCTGCGAACCCGTGCTGGTCACATTGCCGCCAAAGCGCGCCGTGCCCGCGCTGGTGACCGTCAGACTGCTTAATGCCGTCGTCCCGCCCACTGCGCTTTGCAGGTCAACAGTTCCCGTTCCGGCCGCCAACGTCAGGCCATGGGCTCCACTGACCGTCCCGCTCACCGTGATGTTGCCGTTACCGCTGCTGGTCATCAGATTGGTGTTGCTCTGCAGTGTCACATTGCCCGTCAGACTGATCGCCGCACCGGCGTTACTGGTCGCATGCGTACCGTTGGTCTGAATCGTGCCCGCCGTGATGTTCTGCGTCCCGCTGCTGGTCACATTGCCGCCAAAGCGCGCCGTGCCCGTGCTGGTGACCGTCAGACTGCTTAATGCCGTCGTCCCGCCCACTGCGCTTTGCAAGTCAATGGTTCCCGTTCCGGCCGCCAGCGTCAGGCCCTGGGCTCCATTGATCGTTCCGCTCACCGTGATGTTGCCCGTTCCGGTGCCGGTCGTTAAGGTCGTCGCATTGTTCAGCACCAGGTTGCCCGTCAGCGTGACACTGCTGTTACTGGTAGTCTGCGTGCCGTTGGTCTGGATGGTTGTTGCCGTGATACTCTGCGCTCCAGTGGTCGTCACGTCATTCAGATTAGCCGTGGTCGCACCGCTGATCGTCAGACTGCTCAGCGCGGTCGTCCCGCCCAC
>DUAE01000016.1 GCA_012960975.1 Candidatus Poseidoniales archaeon | reverse complement strand
AACCTAGCCAAGGTAAAGACTAAGGAACTGTCTGTAGTAGATAATACAGATTTCATTATCAGCGATGCCGAAATAGATATTGAGATTGAATCCACATTATCTGTCCTGATAACCACCATCAAGAATTCAGAGATCAATAACAAAACACATGTCATTAAATTGATTAAAGAAATACACGCGGAGAGTCTATGATTGTATTTGAAAGAGTAGAATATAAAAATATTCTATCTACTGGGAAAGCCGGAACCACCATTGATCTTCGTGGTGGCGCACTAAGCATCATCCAAGGTAAGAATGGATCAGGTAAGTCTACCTTCATGGATGCCATTCACTTTGCATTGTTCGGCAAACCATTCAGAAAGATAAAGATAGGTCAACTAGCAAATTCACTGAACAAGAAGAATATGATGGTCAATCTGTCTTTCTCGCAGAGTGGACACAACTACAGAGTCAGTCGAGGAATAGCACCAACCATCTTCGAGATCTACAAGAACGATGAACTAATACCACAACCAGCCAGGTCAGCCGATTATCAGCAGATGATGGAAGACAAGATCCTGGGCTTTTCCTCTAAGACATTTGGACAGGTAGTTGTGCTTGGTTCGTCATCTTATACACCATTTATGAATCTGTCCACTCCTGACAGACGATTAGTGGTAGAGGACTTATTGGATCTGCGAATATTCTCTGCCATGAATGACAATGTCAAGAAACGAGTGTCTGGTAAGAAGGACTTGATGAAAGACATTCAGTCGCAATATAACATCCTCGATGCTGAGATGGAAATTCGAGAGGAGCACAATGCTAAAATCTCAGCAATGAGCGATACTTCTATCTCAGAAAAGAATAAGGAACTTGAGATGAATCAGTTGGTGATAGATGAGATCAATTGTAAAATAGTCATGGCGAAATCTCGCGTGGAATCGTTGGAGAGGATCAAATCACCTGTTGGCGAGCATCGGAAACGGATTGCTAAGATAGAGACATATAGAATCAACTTTCACTCAAAATTATCTGCAATATCAAAAGAACACAAGTTCTATGAATCTCATGATGATTGCCCAACCTGTAAGCAACTGATATCCTCGGATACAAAGGTGTCTAATGTCACCCACCTGAATGAGTCACGGCAACGATTGGAGAGAGGCATCACTAAAACTGACGTTGAACTTGCAGACCTAAATACA
>DUAE01000015.1 GCA_012960975.1 Candidatus Poseidoniales archaeon | reverse complement strand
CAATGGTGGAGGAAGGACAAAATAAAATAGCATGAATATCAAAAGGTGTGAATAGTAGGAATGTATTTGCTCAACTGGCCATAATAGATGGAAATCTCAACAGCTCACGGCTGACATGATCAGCAGAAGCTGAACAGAGTTTTTGAGAAGTCTCAACTATATGTAGGAGAGACGAAACATAATAGCGAGTGAATCAACACGAGGTGAGACGGACGCATATCCGGATCACATCTCCCCCCTAAAAGACGACTTAATGTCGTATACAAAAATAGGCAGTACACTTATAACGGACACGTATTAATTGAAGTGTGGAGGGATGTGAACATTTAAATAGTTTGCTTTTCGATGTGCAATTCTGAATTATTTCCGTCTTGAAAGATCCGCGTATTGTTTTTTCGTAGGTGAAAAGAGTCGGGAAAGAATGTGGCTGAAAGCACATGTGTAGTAGATTTACATTACCGAACCATGAAGCAATTTGTGCTTTCATAGTTTGTACATATGATTTTATATGAAGAGGGGGGTTATTCTGATTTTGTTATTCGTGACGCTCTTCCTTTCTGAATTCGTTCCGAACAGCCCAAGGCAAAGTGTGGGGTGGGTGAAAGATTGTGCAAGAGCGTTTTTCAATTTAGTAGTATTAGTATCAACCGAGCTCGACGTCGCTCAAGTCCTCTTCTTCGTCAGTGTTTCTCTCCACGTCAGACATTGTTGGTGGGGGTTGATGTCGTGGTTTGACTCGGCCAACCTCACCATTTTTCTCCATGGTTCGCAATTCAAGTGTGTCGAGCGGGACGTCTTCAATGATGGACACGCCGTCCATAATGACATGACGGTAGGCAATCGCTCCTTCGTACAATCTTGATGACCAAACTCCAAAATGACATGCCAAAATCATGTGATTGTGCAGCCAACTGGGGATAAAGCCCTCGTCATGGTGATGGGCTTTATGACCAGGTTCCTCGCATTTTGTGCACGTACCATTTAAGGTAGGGCACGTTGCGAGAACGTGTTTATCGCGGTTTCCGGCACAGAGGCCGTAGACACACCAGACTACGGCCTTGCAACTCTTGCGTGTGTGACCAAAATGAGCACATCGCTCGCAAGGATGAGGGAATCTGTCACCAACAGCTCTCAGCCACCGGCCCGCAAACATTCGACCATTGAGTCGTCCTAGTTCAGCTTTAGGGTCGACTTTTTTGGCTTCCGCCAAATAGCGTTGTTGCCATAGATCGGGAATAAGGCCAAGGTCAAGCTCATATTGCCGACTTTGACTGCGGCGGAGTTGACCAATTCGTTTTTTAGAATTGAATGAGCGGGAGTCCCTGAGTAGTGGCCATGGTTTTGCCGTTTGGTTGGTCGGATCAGTCATGAAGTCTGGGAAGGGAGTGGTAACTGACCATGGATCAGTGTTTTTTGGCGAGATCGGAGGGATCCTATTGGTCAGTCGAAGCAGGTCTTGCATCACGGGAATTATGTCAACGTCCTGGCAATCAATGTGGAGTTTTCGCAAGGTCAAATCCGTGATCCTAGTGGCCATCCTCATCAGGAATGCCCAAGCAATGTAATGGCATCTCTTGTTGTACGCGGTGTTGAGGTACGTGCGTGTTTTGTTGAGATTGAATGGCTGCGTGTAATCAAATTCTTGGTGGTCGACGACAATCGAGTCCTCCGAGTACTTCGTCTCCGGCTTGTTGCGACGGACCTTGTTGTGGTAGAGCCTTTTTGAGCCTAGCCTGTACGCAACGTAATTCACACTCGTTTTTACTCGCGACGGGTCGGAATTGGCATCATCTTTTTGGTCATGCGCGTAGGCGATGCGGACAAGGTTGTTCAAGCATGACGAGTGAGACATGTTGTGGAGTTGTGGATAACGACGCAGTCTTCTGTCATCTTCGGATGCGCCAAACATGAAACGTTGATGACGACTGTTCATGAGTTGGATAATTTCCGGAGGGATGTCGATACCCTCGGCCACCTTGCCGTCGAAATTGATAAGCATCCTGACGACATGGCCGTGAATGTCGCCAATGTGGAGGATAGAAATACCCACCACTTGCAGCCTTTTGTCAAGATCGATTTGAACTTGTGATGGATGCTCAACATCCATCGTGTACATGCCGACTCGCCTGATACCGTTAAGGAACTCCCAGGAGAGCAAAATAGGCCTGGCCATCTTCATTGTCTCGTTCCCTCCAGGGCCGATGAGGCAGACTTTGTTCATTGGATCCCAATCCGAGCCTGGTGGTCCCATATAAAATGGACTACGCTTGTCGCCTAGGTTGGCATTGATTTTTGCCAAATAGAGAGGCAATTTTTGGAACGAGGTTTTTTCAGACCACGAGTAGCATCCGGCTTTGTATCTCGGCCCTGCAGCTACGCACAAGTCGATGCCGCACTTCCAGACTGGAACGAATCCTTCGTAGTTGTACGGAAACGTGACCGTTTTTGCTGCTGCGTCTGGACATTTTACGTGATTGTCCTGAAGTGCAGTAGCGTCCTTCTTGCCTTGCGCAACAGATTGAAGATTTGCGATGGATGTTTGTTCAGTAATGTCGTCCAGGGGGCGCGAGAATGTCTCCACGTACTGCGCTAAGTCATGATTTGAGTCATCAGACTCCGACAGGAGGTGTATCTCATCAATGCCAGACACATTAGTCCACTGAACATCGCTTGCCAGTACGACCTCAGATCCTGGAGCGCCGGGACCCGCGAGAGAGCGCCCTGTTGACCTCTTCGGTGGTTTGTTGTCTTTCCTTTCCTTTGGCACGGCTCCAGACTCTTTCGTAGGTGCTTGGATTCTTGCTTTTGGGGTAAACTTAGGCTTTTCATCCTCCTGTTGAATCGCCGCGATCGTAGACACTGATAATGATTGGGGCGACACCGTTCCAGTGGGCATTGCAACCTCGAGGTTGGCCAATTGAATCCCGACTGACGACGTTCGATCTCCCAGGCGATCATGAACCGGTCCTCTGGATGTGGATTGCCGATGATGTGGGTGAAGGGCTTGATAACGGGTAGGGTCGTTTGGCAGCAGCCTGGCCGATGACAAGGCCTGGAATTGCGTCGGAACCGTAGTTGGGCCCCATGAATTTTGTGCCTGATAGGTTGCTGCCCTCTCATCCCATCGTTGACGACACCCCGAGCACATGGCCTCCAAAGGGTCCTCGGTTTGAGACATTGTAGAGTCGCGTGGGCCAGCACAAGGCACGCATTGGCACCGTGTTGGAATTTTTTGCCAAGCTCTGGCCAATTGCGTTCCGGTAGGGATTCTTAGTTGTGGTGGCAATTCCCTGCCCATCATCCTAGCCTGCGCATACGAATCTTGACACAATGGAATGGTTTCATTGATTCTCGCCCGGTAGAGGCTCAAAGCAACCTCCCGGTCGTGCAATGAAATTTCACCCCTCCATTGATCCCGATGCTCCGTGAGACACGTCTCCTGCCACCTTGCGTACAGCCGAGGATGCGTGTATAACATAACCTCGTGAGCAGGAAGACCACGACCCAGCTGACCCAGCCGGATAGTATTCGCGTTGTTGGCCATGATTTCAAGTTGGCGTCGATGGCCTGATAACGAATTATCGGAACCTTTGACTCGCTTGCCCACGACCCACTTCTCCGCCCCAATGTAGTTGTTTGGTTGTTCAAAGAGGAGAACGGCTTCATGAATGGGTTTATCCAGGACTTCGTCAAAAAAATAGACTCGATGAGCGTTGTTTTTCAGCTGAATTTCAACCCTCGCCCGCTCAACCTCCGCCGGCCTTTGTGCAAGAATACAGTAGGTCTCCTCCGGACGTTGTCTCTCCCCCGGGCTGTGTGGCGGTGACGATGATCTTGAGCCCGGCCTTGAACCAGATGGTGTTCGATTTCCCGAGGCCTGGCCACCAGGTGTGTCCTGGTCGCTGTCATCATCAGTTGTGTGGTGAACAGGTCCAACATCGTCAGTGTACGCCAAGCCCAGCAGAGACCTCGAAATGCTTGCCGACCTCGGGGAAAAATTCACCAAATCTGGAGGTCCATTCGGGCTCCAGTGGGGAATGTCCAATGTGGCTAGCGGTGGTCGTTTTCTTCGTGTCACAATTGGTCGGTCGTCCATAGGCGGAATAATTTGACGTCCCAGGCGCGAAGCGACTGATGGTAGGTCTCGATAAATTGGAATAGTGCAAAGGGCCACACTCGGAGATCTTGACGGGTCAGTTGAAGACGCAATATTAACGAGTTCAATGGTCGTATCATTCTGGCCCGCTGGCTCCACAGGCCTTTGGTCGAGGCATGGAGCAGCCGAGACAGATCTTGACCTCGGGTTTGATGAAGTTGAGGCCAGATCCACCGTCGTTTCGGTGCTTGGTAAGACCGGTGACGACCTGGATGAGTCAGTTCTCAAGTCGATTGTTGGTGGCCGTTCAAGACTCCGAGCCTCCGAAGTTGATCGCGATGATTGGAGCGTAATTACCTCAACGGCAGGGGGTGAGGCAGACGGGCCAGCGAGCAACGTGACGATGTGGTCTTCCACCATTTGTTGAGCGTTAATTTGTCCACGCGGTAATTTGCGCTGTCTGTGAGATGAGTCATGAGAGGCCGATGACGTAGTAGTCTCCGAGGACGTTGAGGACGAGCTCGACGAGTCAGAGCTTGAACTCAAAGAGCTCGTCGGTGAGATCAGCCTAATGGTTCGTGTTTGAGGAGGCGATGACCTTCCCCTAACAGCTGATGAACGTGTTGCGATACGAGTAGCCCTAACTTTTCTTCTCGGCAACGATTCGGTCGTTCTTGTCCCCGTTGATTGGCCAAGTGGAACGGAGTTTGGCGAACTGAGTGAGATCGTAGTTGGCACGGATGGACAGCGAGACTGGTCATCGCTTCCTCCCGTGTCAACGCGACTCCTCCGGCGTATCGATCGCTTGCGACGACGTTGGTCTCGTTGTTCGTCCTTTGAATATTTTGAGGGCGTTGAGGATTTCTTCCGTTTGCGATCGGATCCCGCCATTCTAACAAAATCAGTTAAAACACCCGTACAAATATTGTTATCAAGATAAAAACACGTTACATTGTTGACAAGAATGTAAGTGATGGCGTGGACAATGTCGGAATCGAGATTAGTTCTCCGAATTAGGTGGGTGAAAACCAAATGGGCGGCACCAATTTTGAGCGCGTTGTGTTTGTTGCGAAAATTGGTCCCAGACTGGAGGAAACAGATCATCTCAGTTATGGGTATGAAGTGAATCGAGATGGGGGTATACATTCGAACCGCTTCCTGCGTAATTACTAGATTTGTGCCTTTCTCAGTATAAACAGGTTTTGTACATAAATTGTTGTGAGTAGGGGTGGGGAACACACAGTTTGAGGCCAGTTTGACGAACTGTTGCAATTTGTTGGACAGGTATTCATCATTTTTGATGTGAACACAACTTGGGTCATCCGTAGCAGACGCCGGAGCGATCAGAGCTTGCGCAGCTGAAGACTCCGGCGTTGGGCGTTTTCCGAAGCCGTCTCGGTGTAAAGTACCACGTCAGCTTTTGCATGTTCTTCCGGTGAGTAAAGCAAAGTCCAGCCAAGAGGTGTTCTTGACGCAATTGGTTCACCTTGTCCGGTTGATCGATGTTCCAGAGGCCGATGAACTTCTAGAGCATTTATCCCCAATAGCAGATCAACACCCTTTCGAGAGGAGGGACGTGGACCCTCCAGGCCAGCCAGAATGGGGAATTTGTCAACCATAGCACTGAAATCAGGTGGTGTAATGCCAGTGGGGATGTTAGATGTCGACATGGCAATGGTTGTGTTAAATTTGTTGTCATAACTTTTGATGAAGATTTTTGACATATGAGTCTCGCGCGTCTCAACGCCACTCATGGTCGACAATTTTTGGATGATAGGGACCGATTGTGGCTTCAATTTTTTGAACAGCCATGGTGTGATAAACGACGCTTTTGATGTATTATCCAATACGGCGTTGACGTAGACAGCGTCTTTAAATGCTGCACTCTTCGCCGCCCACAGAGCGACCACTTTGAATTGAGTCAAAGGTATTGTCTCATGATGTGCATCGTTAGACACACCCAAGAATTCATTAGTAGCCAAAGCGATGTTTGACAATGCAATTCGGATGAGTTCGACCTTTTTCCTATCGTCCTGAGTCAATGATGACTCTGAGGTTGTGCGACCTGCACCGATGTGACCTGACGATACAAACGTATTACGAGGTGCACGTCTTGCCGATTGCGATCTGTGATCAGATCGTTGTCCTTGGTCTGTGCGTGATGCCCTATTGTCCTGTGCAAACGTCCGGTGAAGCAGATCATGATGCGGTGAGGAACATTTGCTGCACTTCGTGTGAAGCTGGCAAGAAATACGTTGATGAACGGCCTCGAGACATACGAAGCAGGCACGAATCTTCTTTGCAAAGGACCACCTGTCTTTCACCGTCCAGTTGAGGAACGTGGTACAAGTGACCAACTTGTGGTCCGCCTTGCACACTGGGCAAAACATGAATACTTCAGAGTCGACAGCCAATACGACATCATATGTGTCGTTTTCTTTGTAATCAGAGTCAGAGACATGATTATCCGTTTCATCATGCGCTTGACCCTCATCATCGCATGTCGCCAACACCTCCATGTTGTGATTTTGAACATCAGTTGCAGCAGCAAGCTTCGATGGTTGATATGGTGAGTAGGTCCTTGGAGTAGGTGTAGAGATTTTTGAAACATGCGCAGACTTCGTTGCGCGTCTTACCACTATATCGACCCACTCCTCAAACAGTTCGATGGTTTCATCCGCAAAACCTCGTGTTTGGATGAAATCCTCCCAATGTCGTTGCGTATGGTGCAACCATGGTAGACTGTTGAAGACCGTGTCTTGTAAACCCACCTTGGCATTAACTGAAAGGTCACTTGTTTGGTAGAGAATATTGTTGATGAGAATGCGGGCTTCTCGCAATGTT
>DUAE01000014.1 GCA_012960975.1 Candidatus Poseidoniales archaeon | reverse complement strand
CGATATGTTTCTCAATGATTCCAGTCGAAACTCCTCTGCGTTGTCCGTCAACAAAGATGCCGATATTCTTGATGCCATATCTGTCCATCAATAATGCCATAACAGCCTTCTCGGAGTCTTCCTGAGTTCGGGACCAATATAAAGAATAGTCCTTCAACCTATAAACTTTCTTAGTTAAAGGATCTTCCAATCTAAGGTCTCCCATAAATCGTTGATATCGACCGTGATTGGGATATTCAGAATCGTCTCCTTCATAGATTGAGGAGAACGAATGATTGCCATCACCGTCCGTTAGAAGAATCAAACTCGTTTTATCAAGATTGTATTTCTTTTGGAACTCAGGAATCACCTTAGTCATTGCACATAATGCCGGCAATGTAGGTGTGTTGCCCAAGTCAAATCTGTTCCAGTCAAGTAACCGACTTGTTGCGGCCAGCAGATAAATCATCTTAGTTGCCCGGGTCATCATCGAGTTGTTCATCTTAGAACTAAACAGTTCCAACAGATGAAAGTCATCACTTCGGTCAAACTTGGCAGAGCCAACTTTAACTTTCCAGTTGTCCCTTTCACCTTTCTTTTTCCACTCGTCCCTCAAATCTCTTTTGAGGACCATACCGCCAGAACTATTATCGTAATCTCTGGGATGGGTTTCATATCGAGGGCCGAATCTCTTTCTCATACCGGCCCTAATAAACTTCCGCATATCATCGCGACTAGAATAGTCCGTGTAGTGACCAGTGAATGCATAGACCTCAAAAGGAATATTCACCTTGCGACAGAACCATACCAGATTCAAAATCTGTTTGATAGTCGGCAATAGATGACCGTGCATACTAGCAGACCAATCAACCAACATTATCATCCCGTGATTCTTACCATCGGGTCGAATGATGTTGCGTTTGAAAAGGTCATCCTCGAATTTGTATTTGTGCAACTGGGTCACATCCAACATACCGCTTTTGGATATTGATTCCTTGCGATACTCAGATGCCGATTTCTTTCGTTCAAACTCTTTAGCCATATAAGAAATAATCTTGGCAGACTTCCGTTTGAATGTCCTCAACTCGAATGAGGCATCATCTTCTCCACGTTCCCATCGTCCTGAATCATTCATCCTGTCAATACCTTTCTGGCTCTCGACATATGCTTCCATCTCAGGAATTAATCTCTTGAATGGGATAACGATATTCTTCAATATCGGTTCGGGTATGGTGTAATATGTTATCTCGGATGAATAGTTGGTTCCTTCTTCGGTCAACTTCG
>DUAE01000013.1 GCA_012960975.1 Candidatus Poseidoniales archaeon | reverse complement strand
TTCTTTTGTCTTTCTTGCATTCTCTTCTATTTACCTATTTTGATAGCGCAGCGGCCAATAGTTTTGAATTTTTAATGACATCACTAGCGAAGTCATGGAACGCGACGACAGAATTAAATCCGAAGTTCCTAGCAGTTGATTCTTCTGTGTCATGTAAGGCAGCATCGCCCCACGCACTAATATCAAGAGCTGTAGGCGATTGGCTCTGAACTAGAAACTTGACGATGTCACCTCTGCCTAAAGTTTGGAGCAATTCTTCTATATGAGTCGCTTCTAATATATAATCTTTGAATTCTATCATTGTGTCTTTCGATAGATCCTCTTCGACGACTTCGACAACTTGTGTCTCGTCTATTTCTTTGTTTATTTGCTCTTGGATGAAATCTGAATATGCTTTCATTTTGGGGTTTTCCTGTCGGTTTGTGAATGTTTTATACTTATACTTATATCTAGAATTTAAAGTCTTTGAACTTATCTGACGAACCAGATTTCTTTGATTGAAAGAATGCTGCTGTATTATTTGATGGCAATCCTGCGGTAGAATCATTGTCAGCCACATCATAAAACTGCATCTTAGAGTACTCAATACCCACAAGTGAGGACACGTCAATCTCACCAAATCTATTCTTGATAGATTTCATTATCACCTGTGAGTTCTCCCTCAGTGTGTCATCAGTGATGATCCCTATCAATAAATCCAAGGTCATCGCAACACCATAAGAATCAGCAATATCAGCCATATTTAAATCTGTTGCTCCTACTCCACCTCTGTTAGTCTGCACCCCAGTAAATACCGGCACATCAAACTCTATGGCAAGTGATCGTAACTCTTCGGAGATACTCTTCTGCGTCTCGTATGTATTAGCACCTGATTTCTTTATCCGTGATGAAGCACAAATACCTAGATAATCAACAACAATAACTCGGGGCTTGAAGTTCTGCTTAGTCAATAATTCGTTCAGCAAATGCCTAAAGTGACCTGCGTGTGCTCCTCCAGTCGGATATTCCTTGACGATCATCTTGCCTACTGTCTTATCCCTGATCGCCTTTATCTGTGACTTATACTGGGACTCCGTCAGTCTCATCAAAGCAGGAGCGTCTAGGTTCATCAAATTTTGATCTACTCGTTTAGCAACCATGTGCTCACTCAACTCCAATGTGATGTACAAGACATTATGTCCCATCCGTAACCAATTGGCAGACAGGTGTGTCATCAATGCAGACTTACCAGAACCTGATCCACCAAGCACACCTGCTAATGTCTTATT
>DUAE01000012.1:605-1269 GCA_012960975.1 Candidatus Poseidoniales archaeon | reverse complement strand
GTGACACTTTATGCTGTGCAGGCTATGCTATCCAATCTATGCTTTGCAATCCTTGTCCCTAACGTGTGCGTCGTGTGACACTTTATGCTGTGCAGGCTATGCTATCCAATCTATGCTTTGCAATCCTTGTCCCTAACATGTGCGTCGTGTGACACTTTATGCTGTGCAGGCTATGCTATCCAATCTATGCTTTGCAATCCTTGTCCCTAGCGTGTGCGTCGTGTGACACTTTATGCTGTGCAAGCTATGCTATCCAATCTATGCTTTGCAATCCTTGTCCCTAGCGTGTGCGTCGTGTGACACTTTATGCTGTGCAGGCTATGCTATCCAATCTATGCTTTGCAATCCTTGTCCCTAACGTGTGCGTCGTGTGACACTTTATGAGGTGCAGGCTATGCTATCCAATCTATGCTTTTCAATCCATGTCCCTAACGTGTGCGTCGTGTGACACTTTATGCTGTGCAGGCTATGCTATCCAATCTATGCTTTGCAATCCTTGTCCCTAGCGTGTGCGTCGTGTGACACTTTATGCTGTGCAGGCTATGCTATCCAATCTATGCTTTGCAATCCTTGTCCCTAACATGTGCGTCGTGTGATACTTTATGCTGTGCAGGCTATGCTATCCAATCTATGCTTTGCAATCCTTGTCCCTAACATGTGCGTC
>DUAE01000012.1:0-510 GCA_012960975.1 Candidatus Poseidoniales archaeon | reverse complement strand
GTGACACTTTATGCTGTGCAGGCTATGCTATCCAATCTATGCTTTGCAATCCTTGTCCCTAACGTGTGCGTCGTGTGACACTTTATGCTGTGCAGGCTATGCTATCCAATCTATGCTTTGCAATCCTTGTCCCTAACATGTGCGTCGTGTGACACTTTATGCTGTGCAGGCTATGCTATCCAATCTATGCTTTGCAATCCTTGTCCCTAGCGTGTGCGTCGTGTGACACTTTATGCTGTGCAAGCTATGCTATCCAATCTATGCTTTGCAATCCTTGTCCCTAGCGTGTGCGTCGTGTGACACTTTATGCTGTGCAGGCTATGCTATCCAATCTATGCTTTGCAATCCTTGTCCCTAACGTGTGCGTCGTGTGATACTTTATGCTGTGCAGGCTATGCTATCCAATCTATGCTTTGCAATCCTTGTCCCTAACGTGTGCGCCGTGTGACACTTTATGCTGTGCAGGCTATGCTATCCAATCTATGCTTTGCAATCCTTGTCCCTAGCGTG
>DUAE01000011.1:1547-7384 GCA_012960975.1 Candidatus Poseidoniales archaeon | reverse complement strand
ATGAACTGTGTAGCCAGCCGCTTGTAATTCGTCTTCATAATGGTCGAATCCTGCCCCATAAGCCAAGCCAACATCCGTTCCACCATCGCAAACCCAATCGATCGCACGCATAGTGAAATCATGGGTTGTAGCAACCCATCCTTCATGACCATAACCGAGTATTTTCCCTTTGCCTACGTGGCTCGCCGAAACTATAGGATTTGAATTTTCATCCAATCCTATTGGGAATGACCATTCTCCAATCGGGAGTATCAGCGAAGGCCATCCACCGAAATCAGCCATGCCTATATCACGCAATAAATCATTTTGATCAGCACGAATATCATGTACGGTTATTTCGAGAAGTAAACCGACCGCCCCGCCAGTATTATTCGCCCAAATCGTATATTCATCCCAGGCGGTTCTCGTATCTGGCGTACCGACAATCGAACCATTATCCAATAGGCTAAGTCCAGAGGGTAATTGAGGTGAAACTGCCCAACTATCGATATCGGGGCCATCATTTGTTGCATAAATTCCAACCGATTCATTGGATTTCAATACATAAACAGAATCTGTCCAATAAATCAGATCAGGTGGCATGCTTGAAATTTTTATTCGGATAATTGTTGAAGTATACCCTCCAGTATTATTTGCCCAAATCTGATGAGTACTCCAATCTTGGATAGATGTTGCAACTCCACTTATTTGTCCTTGCCCATTAGTTGAATCAAAGAAAAATCCATTGGGAAGATTTGGGGAAATATCCCAATTAGTCGGAGTTCCGTCCATCCAAGAAGGTGAAATAATGCCAATATCATCACCGATAGTAAGATCGAATTCATAAGGCGTATACAACAGATTAACAGGTGCAACATCCTTGACTTCAATCAGAATTGATACCGTCAGTTCCCCCCCAGTATTGGATGCTGAAATGTAATGGGTTCGAATGGCATGTAATTCAGTAGGTGTCCCTCTGATTGAGCCATCTAATTGCACTAATTCAAGCCCATTCGGAAGTGGAGGCTCAATTGACCAATGCAATATTTCTCCACCACCAACCATAGGAATAATTTGAACAGATTCACCAAGATTCCAATGGTAAGGATGGCCAGGATAATTCAATCCATTCGGAGCTTCGTGCAATGTAATAATACGAATATCTACACTAACTGAACCGCCTAGATTTCCAGCGGTAATCGTATGATTTGAATCTCCTAAAACATGTGCAATTCCAAAGATTGCCCCCGATTCATCCAAAGACAATCCATCTGGAAGAGGAGGGTCGGCAGACCAAGTTTCAGCAATACCACCGTAAACATAGGGCTCATCGAGACCGCATTCACGACCGAGTTTACACTGAATTAAATTCGTGGAATAGAAAAACGAATCAGGAGCTGCGGGGAGAACGAGGATATCTATGGTGTTAACAGTAGAACCAGCAGCATTGACTGCGATAATCGTGTAACGTAACTCCCCCACAGCAATTGTAGGAATTCCCGAAATTTCGCCACTAGACTGGTCGAGCACTAATCCTGACGGCAATCTAGGATTTACCAGCCAATTTTCGGGACCATCTCCTTCAAAACTCGGTGTAAGCGATTGCATCTGTATACCGACTACCAATTGAAGAGAATCTACCCCAAAATACAGATTTCTTGGTGCCAACAAAAATCGGCAAGCATCACCTGTGAAAATCTGGTTAAACGCGCAATCATCTTCTGTCACCCCTCCCGGTTCACAATTCACATGAGTGGGATTTTGCTCACAATCAATTGGAGTGGGTATTGGTTCTTCGCCCTCAAGAAAGCCTAAACAGCCAGTGCTCAGCATCATAGCGACGATGAGAATCGGCACCGGCTGGACTGACTTCATAGAAGTCAAAGGCGGCTATCGACCAATAATCCTAACCCAGACGGTCCGAGTAAAATCACTTGACTATCAATCTAGATTTGGGTACGCTGGTCCTTCTTCGAAACAATATTTTACAGTCTGATAATTTGATTTAAAATCGGCGACATCAATCTTCACCGATGCCGAATCTTCAGCAGCTATTAACGCCCGAGCAAAGAACCCAGCAACATCTTGCATCTCATCAGTCCCCATTCCAACTCGTGTCAACTCTGGCACACCGAGCCGTAAGCCACTTGGCCCAGTCATAGCCTTGGTATCACCTGGAAGCATATTCATGTTTGTGATGATTCCTGCATCTTCGAGTATTGCAGCAGCCCGGAGTCCAGCACCTGAATCGATTCCACCATGCCTCGTCAAGATTTGATGGCTAGCAGTGTAGCCACGGTCCTCTGCAATTACATCGAATCCTTCAGCCGCTAAAGCTGCGCCTAAAGCCTTGGCATTAGCAATAATATCTCTAGCATAATCTGCTCCAAATGCTTCAAACTCTGCCAAGGCGACAGCTTTTCCTGCAACATGATGAAGATGGTACGATGAACAAGTTCCTGGGAAAATAGAATTGTTCAATTTTCTTTGAAATTTCTCATCATCAGAATTTGACAACATGAAACCGCCCTGAGAACCAGGGAAGGTTTTGTGACTTGAACCAGTCATGACATCAGCGCCTTCGCGAAGTGGGTCTTGGAATTGTCCCCCAGCAATTAATCCAAGGACATGAGCACCATCATACAT
The DNA here is from genome assembly GCA_012960975.1 of Candidatus Poseidoniales archaeon. Lineage (GTDB taxonomy): Archaea > Thermoplasmatota > Poseidoniia > Poseidoniales > Thalassarchaeaceae > MGIIb-O2. The sequence continues at coordinate 4,759 of DUAE01000011.1, read as the reverse complement.
CACTTTGGCACCGACTTCGTGAGCCGCATCGGCGATCTCTTGCAAAGGAGTTGGAAAAAGGAAAACTGATTGTCCAAACAAAGCGATTTCTGGCTTTGTTTGACGAATTATCTCACACGCCGCATCAATATCCGGCTCCATTCTATCCTCATCCCACGGATATGTAACCACATTCAATCCACGAACTCCTACCGCACCCATTCGAGCGTGTGAAATGTGCCCACCATCGGCTGTAGAAACAGCTGTAATCGTATCGCCAGGTTTTGCTAACGCCTTCAGAGCAGCCATATTGGAGACAGTACCTGAAATTGATTGAATGTTTGCAAATCGGCAATTAAACACACGTTTCGCCGATTCAATTCCAATATTCTCAATCGTATCAAAATCATCACATCCTTGATAATATCGTTTACCTGGTAATCCTTCCGCATAACGACCATGTAAATCGGAATTTACAGCCTTTGCAACCAAAGGTGAAATGATATTTTCACTTGCAATCATCGGAATAGAATCTCGGTAAAGTCTACCGGATTTGTCAACAGCATCGAGGATTTCATCGGCTTGGTCTCTCGCGTCCATGGCATTTGATAGAAAACAGGTCAAAGAGGTTAGCGGAACTCCCACTTCAGTCATTTTATTGATTAATATGTAGAAGACTTATTCTCCCGTACTCTCACTTGTTGCTCCATGAGCACCCACCGCCGCTTGACTACCTCGCTGATTATTCTGATGTTACTAATGTCTTTACCCACAGTAAGTGCCGATGATACCGATGGAGATGGAGTTGATGATGCACAGGATGATTTTCCGAATGACCCCTGCGCCTCGAAGGATACCGATGGAGATGGAATGCCAGATTCAGTCATGACAAATTGTGGTAACGCAGGTGTGGTTGCTTACACCTCTTTTGAAGATCCGTTCACTATATCTAGCGTAAAATACACAGATACTGGTAACCAGAGTGTTGACAGATATTTGTGGAATAATGTCAATGAACCTCATGTTGAACATACCCAAACAACTGGCAGTGAAATGGGTTTTACATTATATTATGAGTCTAACGGTGGCGTTGGATTAACTGATGGAGATTACTTCGGAACAATCAATTACACGGGCACCGTTGGAAATTTCACAGATGGAAACAATGGATATCAGATGTCGGATGTCGATGGGATTACGACTCTTGCCCTAGATGATGTCACTGCCGATACGATGGTGATGGATATGTTCCTACAAGAAACCGACTGGGAATCAGCAGATTATATCATCATACGATTTGTAACTTCGACTAGTTCAATAGACCTGTTCAACACTAGTGGTTCAGATATCGATACCACATTTTCAGCCTACGAAGATGTTTGGACTACTCTAGTCCTCTCAATCGGTGGTGACACGGGTCATCTAGAAGTTGAGATGCAAACAAATTCAGGCTTTGAAGCGATTTATATCGATAACATCATTTTCACTGGAAGTGCAAGTTTAACTGAAGATCTCGATGATGATGATGATGGATGGTCTGATTTAGATGAAGATAATTGTGGTACGGATTCATTGGACGACACCGATGTCCCGGTTGATACGAATCAGGATGGAGTATGTGATGCAATTCAGGAAACTGATAATGATGGAGATGGAATTTCAGACAATAATGACCCAGATGATGATAATGACAACTGGCCTGATACAGATGAGTTAGATTGTTCCACCGACCCAATGGATTCCAGTTCGTTTCCGAATGATTTTGATGGAGATTTTATCTGTGATATTATCGACAATGATGATGATGATGATGGAGTCGTGGATCAATACGATGCCTTTCCCCTGGATGCTTCCGAATCTAATGATAATGATGGAGATGGGCAAGGCGATAATGCAGATTTAGATGATGATAATGATGGATGGAGCGATTCAGATGAAATTGATTGCTATACCGATTGGATGAATGGAGAAGTATTCCCTAGTGACGATGATGGAGATGGTATTTGCGATTACCTAGATGCTGACTTGGATAATGATGGAGTTCCTGATGTCGACGATGCATTTCCAGAAGACCCCAATGAGACAGTTGACTCAGATGGTGATGGACAAGGAGATAATTCAGATTCTGATGATGATGGTGATGGCTTTGATGACATCACAGAAGAAACCTGTATGTCAGACCCATTGAATTCAGATTCAATCCCAACTGATTTTGATGAAGATTTATCTTGTGATGAAGTCGATGCAGATGATGATAATGATGGTGCAATCGACTCTGAAGATGCATTCCCAAGAGATGGTTCAGAAACTAGAGACACAGACGGTGATGGACAAGGTGATAATTCGGATTTGGACGATGATGGTGATGGTTGGCCGGATTTGACTGAAAATAATTGTGGATCAGATTCGATGAATGCACATTCTACTCCTGCAGATGCAGATGAGGATGGGCAATGCGATTCCGACGATCTTGATGATGATGGAGATGGAGTTGCTGATTCCCTAGATGCATTCCCTGATGATGGTTCAGAATGGCTAGACTTAGATTCGGATGGAATCGGAGATAATTCCGATACTGACGATGATGGAGATAGTGTCTCTGATGAAGATGAAGCATCATGTAACTCGGATCCTTTCAATGCCGACAGCATACCATTGGATTGGGACAAAGATGGCCTTTGTGATGCTCTAGATGCTGATATTCAACCCCCATCAATATATGATGAAACCCCCGGATTTGGCTTCTTACTAGCAATTTCGATGCTAGTTGTTGCAACTAGGGTTCGTTCAAGAAGGTCAAAGTATTGAAAATATCGTTTTCACTGAGGTGTGAAATAGGACGCGCTGGCCGACGAGCCCATGGAGCAGGGAGGCGATTTGCGTATCGGCGTCATCGGTGTGGGTAACATGGGTGGCGCGCTGGTGCGTGGTATTCTTGCGCGAGGTATGACTTCTGGCCAGAATGTGATAGTCTCAGACCTCGATGAGAAGAAGGTCGCTGAACTGGTAGACGATCTCGGTGTCAGGTCGGCTTCGGATTCGTCCGAGGTCATGGATTTCGCTGACTTGGTCGTGCTTGCCGCCAAGCCACAGGCCTTCCCGAATCTGCTGGCTTCGATTGCCACTCGGTTTCGACCTGAGCAGACCATCATGAGCATCGCTGCAGGTGTTACCACCGCCTCGATCGAGTCGAGCCTTGGCGGTGAGCCTGCCGTTGTGCGGGTGATGCCGAA
>DUAE01000011.1:0-1395 GCA_012960975.1 Candidatus Poseidoniales archaeon | reverse complement strand
CCAGCTTACATCTTTCACACCATGGAAGCCATGATCGAGAGTGGCATCGAGATGGGAATGTCGCCTGAAATGGCAGAGCGCCTCGTCCTGCAGACTGTTCTCGGCGCTGCTCGCCTCGCCATCGAATCACCCCTCGACACCACCGCCCTGCGCGAAGGAGTGACTTCCAAGGGCGGGACCACCGAGGCGGCGATCTCGCACCTCGGTGACAATGATTACGTCCGCCTCGTCATCGATGCGATCCTCGCCGCCCGCGACTGCTCAGAGCAACTCGGCGAGTGAACGATCAGTCGATGATTTCGACCTTCTGTCGATGATGTCGATTCGTGCAAAGGATCGAACCGGCGACCTATGGATTAACAGTCCACCACTCCACCAACTGGCTATTCAGCCCAGTTTGCAGCCTGTGCTCCGAGGGCATCCCCTAGGAACAAGAAACAGTAGGAATCAAAGGCGCGTATGTTGGCCTCGGCCTATGACACGGGGTAGAGGTTCACGCATCGCGCTGCTCGTAGCGCTGATTCTGCTAATAGCGATTCCCGTCGACACCTTCGCAAACAGCAGTGGGAAGACAGGATCCTCGAGCACAGGGTGCACCTGCCACTACAACACCGTCTCGGTCATCCCGACACTCTCGGGCCTGCCCAGCGTCGGCTACATCGGCGACACCACCTACAACCTCTCCATAGGTGGTAGCGGAGGACCCAGTGGAACCAAGGGCGGGTTCAACCTCGCTACGACTCAAGGCTCGTTCTCCGACCCCGGGAGCAACGTGCAACTATCATCGGGCGAGGTAACGCACTCGAACTCCAACTCGAGGTCGTGGATGGTCAACTGGACCTCTCCGAGTAATGGCTCGGGTAATGTGACATTCAACCTCGCAGTCAACTTCGTCAACGGAAACGGGCTCAATACGGGAGACGGCTGGGGCACAGCATCTTGGACAATCTCTGAGGCGGACTCGGACAGCGATGGCTGGACCGACGCCGATGAGGAGGCGTGCGGCACCAACCCGAACGACTCGGGTGATGTGCCCAGCGACACCGATGGCGACGGTACCTGCAACGGTGTCGATGACGACGACGACGGAGACGGCTGGTCCGACTCGGACGAGACAGACTGCGCCACCGACTCGAACAACTCCACTTCCACACCCGTCGACACAGACAACGACGGAATCTGCAACTACCTCGACGGAGACGACGACGGAGACGGTACGCCCGATGATGAGGACGACTTTCCTCTGGACCCCGAAGAGGACACAGACACCGATGATGATGGAGTGGGCGACAATGCTGACACCGATGACGACAACGACGGCTGGAACGATACCGCCGAGGCTGATTGCGGCACCAACTCAACCGATCCTAACTCGGTCCCTCTGGACACCGATGG
>DUAE01000010.1:710-1287 GCA_012960975.1 Candidatus Poseidoniales archaeon | reverse complement strand
ATTATAAATGATAAAGGTGCGTCTTATGATATGACGAACACTGTCCTCGCGTTAGTGATGTATGAATCGATATTCAATAACACAATGACAGGTAATGTTGTGGTCGTTGATACTGAAAATATTCAAGAGACATTGCCTATAGTGGGAACAGAAGTATTCTATGTGTCCTATAAAACTGATCTCGGAATATTCGACTTGGTGTTTGATGTAGTTTCAATCAATGATATCAAGTCAAACAATCAGGAGACTAAGACTTTCGAGTTGCAACTAGCGTCACGACAAACACTGATCAACAGCAACATAAAATTGAAGAGAAGATTCGTGGGCACAACCTCATCAGTGGTAGAGGACTTGATGCTGAACTATCTTGGTCTCCCTGAAAGTTTTACTTGGGCTGAGCCAACTACCGATACAGTGAATTGTGTGCCTCCATCAATATCACCTCTGGCTTTCATAAACTGGCTGTGTGAGAATATAGGATACAATGCAGACAGCAGATCAGCATTCTACTATTATGAAACCACCAAAGGGACATACCTGCAATCCTTGGAACTAATGAAAGAACTGCCGGTGGTGA
>DUAE01000010.1:0-596 GCA_012960975.1 Candidatus Poseidoniales archaeon | reverse complement strand
GGATCATTCTCTGGAACAGTCTATACGCACGATTTATTAACTAAACGCCTGACGAAAACCGAGCAATGGAATCCCAATACTGGTCTACTATCATTCAGGGACGCATACTCAGCAGATAGTAATATATCACTGTTGAATAATGTCGATCCATTGTCTACACTACAACGAGGATTCGTCAGGGGAGAGTTCAATCATAACAACTTGATAATAGAAATTCACGGCAATGGGCTTCTGGCAGTCGGGGACAAGGTGAAGATAGACATCCCTTCGACAAGGAAGACTGATGCGAAAGCCGGTGACGTAATGCTTTCTGGTGATTATATCATTACTAAGATCAAGCACCACCTCACTACGGCTGCGTACAAGATGATCGTAGAATTAAATAAATATGATAAGGAGACAGCATGATCCATAACAAATTCAACAGACCAGAGTTCTTTTACGGAGTAGTAGAGGATAGACAGGATCCTTTGAAACTAGGACGGGTAAGAGTAAGAATTATCGGTATCCACACAGAGGACGTAGACACCCTACCGACAAATGAGTTACCGTGGGCTTTCCCAGCATCACCAATCGAATCTGCATCAATGAATGGC
>DUAE01000009.1:808-1315 GCA_012960975.1 Candidatus Poseidoniales archaeon | reverse complement strand
GTGGTTGTCTATCTTGATGTATTCAATGTCAGGATCAATTTCATCCAAGACTTTCCTGATCGCTTCACAAACTGCTGTCAATAATGGATGTGGTTCATTTTCGAAAGCATCGTAGTTCTTCTTCCAGAAGAAGAATATCTCCTTGATTGTATATGGTGACACCCAATGTCTGCTGCCGTGTGGTTTTCCAATGAACACTTTCATCTTCTTCTCCTATCAACCATTCAATTGCTCTTTGCCCAATCCTACTGATTCCTTATACAGTTCCAGTAGGATAGCCCCTATCTCCACAGAAGAATATTGATCTTTCACAGACAGTCTTCTCACTGCTTCGCGAAAATAGAAATTTAGTTCTTCATTCATCTTATTCTCCTAATGTGGTTTGGGCGGTGAGTCAGCTCTCACCATTCTTCCGTCTTCCCATCGCCAAAGACCACTATACTCATCGTCAGATACATCCTCTGGCACTTTATTTCGTCCATTGTCATACCAAGCGATGAAATCACA
>DUAE01000009.1:0-679 GCA_012960975.1 Candidatus Poseidoniales archaeon | reverse complement strand
TACCAATGCGATATGGTGTTTTCGCGTCTGCAAACCATTTCTTGATGAAAGCATCCTTGTTGTCATCCACATACTTGTCATATTGTTCAACTGATGCTGGATGCATTCCTACACACGTACAGGGCTTGCCTGTGCGCTTTCTTTTATTCATATTATTCATGTCGTTCTCCTATTGTGGAATGGGAGGTATTTCCCATTCCTTATAACTATTATACTACACTTATACTCAAAAGTCAAGTGTTTTTTGAAAATCATTTATTTTTCCTCCTCATACCAAGCGATGAAATCACAACCATCAATGACAGTCTCCAGTGTCTCTTGCTTTGTGTTATGATAGTCGCGGCGTGTGATGTCCATCTGGAATTTCAGATGTCCGAGACTTCCATCATCGGGTGAGATAGCAAAAGCCAATGACATCTCTTCCATCATGAATGGTGTTTTCTCGTCTGGAAACCATTTCATGATGAATGCTTCGATATTGTCATTCACATACTTGTTATATCGTTCAATTGATGCTGGATGTGTTGCTACTGCTGTCATATCATTCATATCGTTCTCATTGTTATATCGTTTGATTGGTGCTGGATGTGTTGCTACTGCTGTCATATTGTTCATGTCGTTCTCCTATTGTGGAATGGGAGGTATTTCCCATTCCTTATAACCATTATACTACACTTAT
>DUAE01000008.1 GCA_012960975.1 Candidatus Poseidoniales archaeon | reverse complement strand
TTATTGTTAATAGTTTTGAAGATCTAGAAGCTAGATCTTCTGAAGCAAAAGGGAAGATCGTACTTTTCAATGTCCCCTTCACAAGCTACGGTAAAACTGTGCAATATCGATCTGGTGGTGCTATTGCAGCTTCTAAGGCAGGAGCTATTGCAAGCATTATTAGATCTGTAGGACCATTTTCAATGAATACACCACATACAGGTGGAATGCGTTATGAAGATGGCATAAAAAAAATTCCTCATGCAGCAATAACAGTTGAAGATGCTGCTATGATATCACGTATGGTTGACAGAGGTCAAACCATCAAAATTAAATTATATATGGAAGGAAAATTTGAGCCAGATGCTTTATCAAGAAATGTTATGGGAGAGATTAAGGGTTCTGAATTTCCAGATGAAGTGATTGTCCTAGGTGGCCATATAGATTCATGGGATGTTGGACAAGGTGCTATGGATGATGGAGGCGGTTGTGTAGCAGCATGGCAAGCTGTCAAAATGATGAAAGAATTAGGACTAAGGCCAAAACGCACTATACGTGTGGTCATGTGGACGAATGAAGAGAATGGTATGCGTGGAGGCAATGCTTATAGAGATGCTCATATAGATGAACTTGATGATCATATTTTAGCAATGGAATCAGATGGAGGAGTCTTTAAACCTTCTGGTTTTGGTTTTACAGGATCTGATGAAGCAATGAATATTTTGCAAGACATTGGAACGTTACTTTATTCTATTGAATCTGGAGTAATAACCAAAGGCGGTGGTGGAGCTGATATTGGACCGATCATGCGTGAAGGAGTTCCCGGTATGGGGTTGAGAGTTGACGGTTCTAAATATTTTTGGTATCATCACACCAATGCGGATACTTGGGATAAACTAGATAAAGATGAATTTAACCAATGTGTAGCAACCATGGCTGTTATGGCATATGTGGTTGCGGATATGGATGAGAGGCTTCCGAGAGATAAAACAAAATAACAAGTTGATTCAGGGAATGATAAATTATAATTTTGCACCCTCGAGGTAACCCCATTGTGAATAAATACATAGCCATACTGATCATAAGTATATCCATAAGTCTGATTTCGGCTCAGGATCGTCGGGCTACTATAAGCTCCGGTCCCATTGATTATATAAAAGAGGCACCGATTCTACCATTGTGTGCGGTTCCAACAATTACTGATGAGTTTATGGAAAACCACATGGCGAGAATGAAATCAGAATATCCGGATGTGTATGGCCGAATGCAAATTCCACCAGTTCGTTATAAATCTGCAAATGTGGGAGATATTCAAAAATTCTGGGTGATGGTTGACGACGGGTCCGGTGGGACGAAAAGTGAGGAAGTGGTA
>DUAE01000007.1 GCA_012960975.1 Candidatus Poseidoniales archaeon | reverse complement strand
AAGAAATTTGGACTTTAGTTCAAGTTGATATACAATCATACGGCGTGCTTTAATGTAGTTACCTCAGTAAAACACCTGTGTTCTTTCACAAATTTATAGGAGAGTTCGAATGAAAATTATTTCCGTCAAGGCGGAGGCCTTTACCATTCCGCTGCCTCGGAAATTTCATGGTAGCAATTATATTTATACTCACAAGAAAGGTATGTTTGCTCACGCGAAAACTGATTCAGATGTTAGTGGCATTTGTTATCTTGGTGATGACTTCGGTTTAGGCAAGCAGATTGCCAATGCATTCAATGAAGATTTTTCAAAAATATTAATCGGGAGAGAACCTGCCGATCTGGCCAATATCTGGGATGACATGCGTCCTTTGGTTCGTGATATTCTTGGAGACCGGCGCGTTGCGTTACACGCTCAGGCGTTAGCCGATATTCTCTGTTGGGACTTATATGCCAAGGGCCAAAATTTATCGATTGTTGATCTGCTAGGAAGGCAGCGAAGCCAAGTCCCGATAATGGCAATAGCTGGTTACTACAGCCCCCATAGAACCTCAATAAATTTGATTAGTGAAACGCGTGATCTCATCGCTTTGGGATGCAGTGGTATGAAGCTAAAAGTTGGAGGCATGTCGGTTGCCGAAGATGTCGAGCGGGTTAAAGTCGTACGTGATACCGGTGGCAGCTCGTTCAATTTGGCCGTGGATGCAAATCAAGCATGGTCTCTAAAAGAGGCCATTGAATTTGCTAATGCATGTGAGAGCCTGAACTTAAATTGGATCGAAGAGCCGGTCTATTGGGATGATGACATTAACGATCTGGCAATTCTTAAGAAGGAAACCGAAATACCAATATGCGCTGGTCAGAGTGAGGTCACCGTCGCAGGCGTCGCTCGCATGATAGAGGCCGGCGCCATCGATATTTGCAACCTTCACCCTGGCTATGTCGGTGGTGTTACTCCCTGGTTGAAGTCGGCAGAGCTTGCGCGTCAAAATGGATTGCGAGTGGCGAATACTGGGGAGCCACAATTGTCAGCTAGCCTGATGCTGACTTGTGAGCATGGGATGAGCGTTGAAATCTATCACCCGGATCGTGATCCAGTTTTCCCGTTACATTGCCCAGCATTTGCGGAAAGGTTCGATGGGCAGATCAGACCTGTAGATCTGAAGGGTTGGGGGATTGTACCGGCTGAGTATTGAAAACCGGTTAACCCTCACACATCAAACTAAATTTGGACTTTGGCTGAGTTCAAATTAAAATATAATTCTAGTATGAAAAGTCATGCTGAATATTCTAGTACTAATCGAATCCACTGGAATGAAGTTGCTCCTGTCCATCAAAATAATTATGTAAATGACCTATTGCAGAGTATTAGTGACCCTGGGGCA
>DUAE01000006.1:364-1422 GCA_012960975.1 Candidatus Poseidoniales archaeon | reverse complement strand
AAAAGGTAAGAAAATGGGAAAAGTACTTCTATCAGAAGAGATCAAAGATAAGTGGGCACCAGTGCTTGAAGCAGATGGCGTTGATGCTATCAAAGACAACACTGTTCGCAATAACACTATCCGCGTTCTAGAAAATACAATGAACGCAATGAACGAAGAAGTCACAACGACTTCTGTGGGCAACATCGCAAGCGTTTCGAATAACAATGTGTCAGGCGCAGGGATGGATCCAATCCTTATCTCTATGGTCAGACGCGCAATGCCAGTATTGGTTGCTAACGATATCATGGGTGTTCAGCCAATGGATCGTCCAACTGGTCTAGTCTTTGCAATGAACTGTAACAGATATGTACAGCCAGGCGGCACTCCAGAAGCAATCTGGGGACCAGAAGGTTATGTTCTACCAAGCTATGACAAGTACTCAACAGCACAAGCTGAAGCACTAGGTAAAGGACAAGAAGTAGATGCTTCAGGCGCAGCAGCAGATGCTGCAGTAGTAGAATCTAATCCTTGGCAGGAAGTAGGATTCGATATTTCGAAGACATCTGTTACTGCACAAACTCGTGCATTGAAAGCAAAATATTCTGATGAGCTAGCTCAAGATCTACGCGCTGTTCATGGTATTAATGCTGAAGCAGAATTAGCTGCTCTACTTAGTCAAGAGATCGTGACTGAGCAGAATCGTGAGATGGTAAATCTAGTCAATACAAAAGCACTAGTTGGTTGTCAAGAGTCAGGTCTCGCTACTCCAGGCACTTTCGACATGGCTACTGATACTGACGCTAGATGGCAGATTGAGGCATACAAATCTCTATACTTCCAAATAGAGAGAGAAGCTAATCTGATCGGCAAACACACTGGTCGTGGCAGAGGTAACATCCTGATCGTCTCTCCTGATGTAGCATCTGCTCTTGAAGCAGCACAACAGTTAGACGTCAAACCAATCAGCGGAAATATTGTAGGCGGCTGGACTGGCATCTCTTACGCAGGTGTCCTACAGGGCAAATACAAAGTCTTTATTGATCCGTATGCTGCAGCTGATTATGTCACTGTTGGTT
>DUAE01000006.1:0-271 GCA_012960975.1 Candidatus Poseidoniales archaeon | reverse complement strand
AGAGGCGAAGATGACTTCCAACCTCGTATCGGATTCAAGAGTAGATATGGTCTAGTCTGTAATCCGTTTGTCGGCGGAGCCGGTGCTTCTGAGACAGGTGCAGATGCATCCAATCAGTACTATCGTTCATTCTTAGTAACTAATATTGCTGTAACACAGTAGCAAGAACTAGATGAGGTGGTAGATAGTTAGACCACCTCACTATATTATTCTAAAGCCTCTTCATTGAGGCTTTTTTTTGGCTTTTTTTCAGATGGGTGGTATAAGTATA
>DUAE01000005.1 GCA_012960975.1 Candidatus Poseidoniales archaeon | reverse complement strand
CGATTACCGAATTAACGCAATGTATGTCTCGGTTTTAAGAGACAACGACTCGACTCCTACTGAGGAAGCTCGGAGAACATGTTGGGTCAACAAATTAAATATTTAAACCCCCCACTAAAAAAGAAATATGGATTGAAGGAAGATGACCGAATAAAATAGGGAGTGTTGGATTCTCTGAACATTCCCCCCTAGTCACCAACAGAGTTCTGTAGATGGTAGTGTACTGACTAAGAGTCACGTAATCCCACTGAAACGGATGTTGACGGCCGATGTGACGGGGCTGAGATTAGTAACAGAGATCAGAGAGGGAGAACAAGTCCCTCAGACAGAGTGAAGGAAGTGTGTCGCAATAGAGTACATCATTTCTGTCGAATACCTCTTCGGAGAAGCGATGAGTTGGGTGGGATGGTGGAAAATTTATTAGGAATCCTTGAGTGGAGGCGAGAGAATACCGTGCGGCTTGATTGCTGCTTTGACTCCGCAATTAATCTCTTGAGGGTTCCTTCAATCTTTAACACAACAGAGAGAATACAGGTGAGTTATGACTTAACAGATAGTTAAACACAAATAGTCTAAATCAGAAATCCCCCTAATCGTATACAGGTGAACATGTGCCTATAGATACGTATGGGGATTTCTTGTATGGATTGTTTTAAGAAAAGGCTTGTAGGGGGGTGCATATTGAGGAACGGTGTGGGATCATACCACTTTTTATTTAAAGATAGAGCTCTCAGATTTCATTCCCATGTCTGATTTTAAAAAAATTTTCCGCTAGCTATTTTCAATTACCACGACCCGAGCCAACCACCACCAACCACCAAACCAAGCCAATGTTAAAAGATAAAGTCAGAGAGTGTGCAACCATCGACAGAGTTGACCCTTACGATGATACGGCAGAGAGACAGGCACTCCGAACCTTCCTAAAAGATTGCCCCGAATTCCAACAGTACTGGGCTAACTACTTTGGAACCCCAGCACACACGAAGATAGAAGATGATCCCCTAGGCAAGTGCAAAGTGGACTTGGGTTTAATGTGCAAAACATATTACAAAATTTACGGATTGATCGAAGTGGATATCTTCCATTCGTGGGAATTTGGTTTCCCAGCAAACTACAAATACTTCCATGTCCTAGAACGGAAGTTGAAATACTTCTTACCGTCCGATTACAACTCTGAAACTCTACGACTTGGCGGAAGCGGGAAACCTTACATCACTTGCACGTTCAACAGATACCGCAACCAAATGTGCAGTACAACAAAAGAGAACATAGTGAAATGCCTGCACAAGTACGGAGTGCAAGAAATATACATGCCAAAGATAGATGCATACGACAGGGTGATTCGTTGCCCTCTTGATGAAAATGTCTTTTGGTTTGGGATTCAATGATTTTCGTTGCTGCCCCATTTGGGAATTACATCAAACC
>DUAE01000004.1 GCA_012960975.1 Candidatus Poseidoniales archaeon | reverse complement strand
CATGAAATTGGTACGTATATCCAACAACAGCCTATCATCAAGTTCCAATGTCAGCTTTGCAATTGATACCGCTGATATTTGGCGATAACTAATGTGTCCTGTTTTGGTTGACCAGTACAGGTAAAACAAGGGTTGATGTATGCCAAAGAACAAGGTATTCCACAGGGCTATGTATGGTGCATATTCTATTCGATATAGCGGTATTGATGCTTTTAAGCTCGCCATATTCGCTTTTTGTTCATGCTGTGGATATGGCATTTCTTGTGATATATTTCAATTTAACTTGAATTTGTGGCTTAGAATTCCTATTGTTAGTTATACAAATGCAGACAGGAACTATCGGGATACTCAATACCATGAAAATTCCGCACAAAATATTTGGCATTGCCTTATTGGTTTTTACCCTTATGGGATTGTCTATTCTCTTTTCGACCAAAAAGCTTTACCAGGTCAGTGAGGAAGTTACCGCTCTGGCGGAGGTGTTTATCCCACTTTCCAAAGAAATTGCTGAAATCGATTTGCAAATCGCTCAGCAGGAACTGCATGTCGAAAGACTGGAGAAGCATCTCATTGTTACCAAGCTTAACGACGAGGAACTGCATAAGCTGGCGGGCGAAATTATCCCCGAGCATTTGCAAACTGGATCGGAAAGCTTGACTGAAAAGCAAGCGCGGCTGGAAGCTGAAAATGTCGAACTCAAGAGAATAATCGTTCGGGAAGAGGAAGATTTCGACGTTCGAGAGCTTAATGTTGATGCGGCGATCAAGAACGCCGAGGATATTGTCGAAAAAGCTGTGGATAGAGCTGTGACCATCGAGGAGGTAAAATCACTTCTAAAGTTGTTGCCGCAACTTCAGTCCATTAACCAGCAGCATTCCAGTCTGCATGCGCAGAAAACCCTTCTGATCAGGGCTTTAAAGCAGAACAGACCCATTCTTTTCGAACTGGAAAAGCTAATCGAGGAAGAGGAAGATAAGCTGACCGAGAGCATGACCGTGGCTTGGGAGGGGATTTCCTCTTTCACCGAGAGCGCTGCGAAAAAGGCGGTGGAGCACGAGCGCCAGGCCCTGACGGTCAACATTGTTCTCGCGGCCGTTTCGGGCGTTCTTGCACTCCTGCTCTCGAGCCTTGTCATCCTACGCATACTGCAGCCACTGCGGCGGCTGATGGACTGCACCAGAAAAATAGAGTCCGGAGACCTGTCAGGCGAGATCGAGATTAAAACGCATGATGAGATCAGCGATCTGACCCGCAGTTTCAACAAAATGGTCCACGAATTGCGGAAAACTGAGGAGATCAAGGGGAAATTCGGCCAATATGTCGATCCACGCGTGGTGTCCAGATTGATTAGTGACCCGGGTTTAAATCTGGCCGATGGCGAAAAAAAGGTCGTGTCGGTCTTTTTTGCCGATTTTGCCAATTTCACTGGAATTTCTGA
>DUAE01000003.1 GCA_012960975.1 Candidatus Poseidoniales archaeon | reverse complement strand
ATGACCCGAAGGGGAATGAAGATGAGACAGAAATCGCAGACAAGACAGACGGGCGCGGCCAAGGTGGTCAAGGACATTCGCCGTGCAACGCGCAAGCAATATTCAGCTGAAGAAAAGATCCGTATTGTGTTAGACGGATTGCGTGGTGAAGAAAGCATCGCCGAGCTTTGCCGCCTCGAAGGCATTGCTCAGAGTATTTATTATAAATGGTCGAAGGAATTTATGGAAGCTGGCAAGCGTCGACTTGCGGGTGATACGGCTCGTTCGGCCACAACGGGCGAGGTGAGCACCCTTCGTCGTGAAGCACGTGAGTTGAAGGAGGTCGTTGCTGAGCAAACATTAGAACTTCGGCTTCTTAAAAAAAGTATGATCGCGGATGGGGGAGACGACGAATGAGATACCCTGCATCTGAAAAACTTGAGATCATCCGCATTGTTGAGCAAGCCTCCCTGCCGGTCAAACAGACATTGGACAAGTTGGGTATTCCTCGTACCACGTTTTATCGCTGGTACGATCGCTACCAGATGGGTGGTCCAGAAGCTCTAGAAGATCAATTGCCTCATCCGTCTCGGATCTGGAATCGTATTCCCGATTATATTCGTCAGCGTATTGTTGACCTTGCACTTGATGTGCCTGAGCTATCTCCCCGAGAGTTGGCAGTACGCTTCACAGATACGGAAAAGTACTTTGTCTCAGAGGCTTCCGTCTACCGCCTGCTCAAGTCCCTTGATCTGATTACCAGCCCTGCATTCATCGTTATCAAAGCTGCTGATGAGTTCAAAGACAAGACAACAGCCATTAATCAACTGTGGCAGACCGACTTCACTTATCTGAAAGTTATTGGCTGGGGTTGGATGTATCTGTCTACGATCCTCGATGACTACTCGCGCTATATTATTGCCTGGAAGCTGTGCACGACCATGAAGACCAGCGATGTAACCGACACGCTGGACCTTGCCCTACAGGCATCTGGCTGTGATCAGGCCCATGTTGAGCACAAGCCGAGACTGTTATCTGACAACGGGTCCAGCTACGTCTCTGGTGAACTCGCTGAATGGCTGGGTGATAAAAAAATGGGGCACGTCAGGGGGGCGCCATACCATCCACAAACTCAGGGTAAGATTGAGCGGTGGCATCAAACCCTGAAGAACCGCATCTTGCTGGAAAACTACTTCTTTCCAGCAGACCTTGAGATACAGATCAAAGCATTCGTCGATCATTACAATCATCACCGATACCACGAAAGCATCAACAATCTCACGCCCGCAGACGCCTACTTCGGACGAGGGCAGGCTATTTTGAATCAGCGGGAAAGGATCAAATTGAAAACAATGGAAGCCCGGCGCTTGCAATACCGCAAGTACGCCGCTTAATATAACCAACAAGATGAACCTGATACTCCTTTAGATCAGCCCACTCTTTGTTCCAATTGCATGACGACGGACACTG
>DUAE01000002.1 GCA_012960975.1 Candidatus Poseidoniales archaeon | reverse complement strand
GTTGTCCACCTAGTGCATCTTCTTCTGCATCACTTGATACGATTCTATCAAGGGATTCAAAGTCTTGTGTACCAGTATGAGCACCACCTGATGCTGCTGCATCGCTTTCAACATCTGCCAAAAGCATTCTATTAATGAACTCTTTGTGTTGTACTGCCATATACAATCTTAGTGAACCAAGTCCACCCCAAATATCGTCTTTAGAATGAGTTGATAGCCATTCCATAACTTCAGATGCACTGAAAGGCAACTGAGCAGTTTTTGGTTTGACATCTAATTCTGCGACTGTTGGTTTGATTGTTTCAGCAATTAATCCACCTTCTGTTGTACCACCTAGGGCAGTATTCGAGTTGTTGGTATTAAGTGTTGGTTTTGCAGTTATAACCCTCCATCCAGATTTATCCCAAGGGTATTTTGGGAGTATACCGAATGCGTTTGCTTCAAGATTCAGTTGAGCCCATGCATAAGCACCAAAAATGGCGTTAAACATACCAGCAGTGCTGGTTGTTGAAGGGGCATCAGCTTTTCTAAGAAGGTTACGATTGTGTCCATAATATTGTGCCTCAAGCTCGTCGATTGTTCGTATTTGAGTCATTTTAGTATGTTCCTACTTCGTCAGGTGTTGGAGTATAATATTTTCCAGCTAGAATGTTTCTTGCTACTACACTTAGATTTCCACCTTCTCTTGCATCTTTCAAAACAAATGACATATCAGTTTCTGCTGATTTATTAATTGTCTCGATTGCTGCATTAGGTCTTGGAGTCTCGGTAGTGAAGTCAAATGATTTCTCTTGCATTTTCAATCCAGATGGATCGCTTTTTGGTTTGTCATCAGTTTCCTTATCATCATGTAACCCTGCTTGTCTAGAGTTAGATTGATAGGTATCTGGGACTGTAACCTTTGCACCAACGTCTTCACTTGCTGAAGTTTGTGGCTTCAACGGTAAATCAGTTGGAGTTTCCAATGCTTTTAATCTATCATCAATACCTACTAATGTAGAACTAACGTCTTTTTGAGTTTCTGCGAGTGACTTTATAACGTCAGTTAATGTACTGATGTTGGATTTGATTGCTTCTTGGAAATCAGATTTTTCAACTTCGTCGTCTTTTTCTTCTTCTTCAGATTTTTCATCTTTAGAATTGTTGTTGGAAGTATCTTTGTCCATATCCTTATCAGAATCTTCTTTTCCTGAGTTTATATAGTTTTCGCTATTTTTATAAGTGTCATCTTTTGTTGAACCTTGTCCTCCTAATTGATTATTTCCAGCTTCTGTTTGATATGCTGATTTTTTCTTTCCCTCATCTTTCTCTTTCTCTTCCTCTTCTTTCTTACCTTCTCTAGTAGCAACTGCATCACTAGATTCACCTCCCTCTTCTGGGACTTTAGTTATTTGTTGTGTTTCTTGATTAGTATTATATTCCATACCACTATGTCTTACACCAAAACTTCCACTACCAGTTCCTTGTATTTCTTTTT
>DUAE01000001.1:174214-174999 GCA_012960975.1 Candidatus Poseidoniales archaeon | reverse complement strand
GATGATGGGGTGGGCGACAATGCTGACAACGATGACGACAACGACGGCTGGAACGATACCGCCGAGGCTGATTGCGGCACCAACTCAACCGATCCTAACTCGGTCCCACTGGACACCGATGGGGATGGACTTTGTGACATTGTAGATGAGGACGACGACGGCGACGGCACACCGGATACGAGCGACTCCTTCCCTCTCGATTCGAGCGAGGACACCGACACCGACATGGACGGCATCGGGAACAATGCCGATGTGGATGACGATGAGGACTCCTGGAACGATGTCAACGAGACTGCATGCGGCACCGACCCGTTAGACGCGCTGTCAATTCCCAGTGACTTAGACAACGACACCTGGTGCGACTTCCTCGACCCCGATGATGATGGGGATGGAGTAGCCGACATTGCTGACGCATACCCCGCAGATCCGACGGAGTGGAACGACACCGACGGCGACGGCACCGGTGACAACGCCGACCTAGATGACGACGGTGACGGCTGGAGCGACAATTACGAGAATCTCTGCGTCACGAATCCCCTCGATGACGCTTCAACACCCGTGGACACCGATAGCGACGGCTCATGCGACTTTATCGATGATGATGATGATGATGACGGTACACCCGACGCAAGCGACGATTTTCCACTCGACCAATGGGAGCACTTTGACTTCGACGGTGATGGGATTGGTAACAACGCTGACACTGACGATGATGGCGACGGAGTAATCGACGTGCAAGATCCATTCCCACTCGACGCAAGTGAGTGGGCAGATTCAGATGGTGA
>DUAE01000001.1:39543-174073 GCA_012960975.1 Candidatus Poseidoniales archaeon | reverse complement strand
GGAGATGGAGTCAACGATGGTGTTGACCTATTCCCAACCGATGCTACTGAGTGGATTGACAGTGACGGCGATGGCATTGGCGATAATGCGGACGATGATGATGACGGCGACGGCGTAATCGACAGCGCCGATGCATACCCCTTCGATGGCTCGGAGAGCTCAGATGCTGACGGCGATGGAGTGGGTGACAATGCGGACCTCGACGACGACAATGATGGCTTCGCCGATACATACGAAATGGAATGTAACTCAGGACCCCTGAATGCCAACTCGGTGCCGACGGACTCAGATGGCGACGGCTTGTGCGACGAGATTGACCTCGATAACACGGATGGCCCCCTTTGGCAATATCCAGATGAGGGCGGAAGCACCCCCGGGTTCGGACTAATCTCAGCTCTAGCCGTGCTCACTCTCGCTGCTCTCGCTCGCAGGGACTGATGGCGCCGACAGCAGGACTTGAACCTGCGACCTGTGGATTAACAGTCCACCGCTCCACCAACTAAGCTATGTCGGCCTAAGCCTGCCGCTGAAACAATCATTCATGAATCAATCGGGTTAGATGAGTGAAAAATTATATCAAAATATTCTGTATTCAAGCTATATATTCTTAGGTGAAAATAATTTGAATAAGAAACGGTGAGTGGAGAAATTACTCCCACTCAATTGTCCCTGGGGGCTTGTTAGTAATATCATATACAACTCGATTTACCTCGCCCTTCAGTGTATTCGTGATTTCAGTGCTCACTTGGGTCAGGACATCATGAGGAATCGGTGAATAACGTGCACTCATACCATCTAAACTAGTCACCGCTCGAACGACAACAGTCTCGCCGTGAACCCGTGCATCACCATGAACACCGACTGAGCGAACTGGTAAAAGTGCAGCAAAATATTGCCAAGGTAAATCACAAATTCCAGCCGCAGCTGCTTCTTGGAAATGTCTCTCAACAATATCACATGCAATTCGACATGATTCGACCCTTGAGGGAGTTAGGTCACCTAAGACACGTACGGCAAGACCTGGCCCGGGGAATGGTTGTCGCTCGCTTGATTTTATTTTTAATTCGCGAGCGATTTGACGAACCTCATCTTTGTAAAATTCACGTAAAGGTTCGACGATAGTCAGGTCGACATCCTCAGGCAAACCGCCAACATTATGGTGGCTCTTGATGACATCACGCTCTCCGCCACCAGATTCAATCCAATCTGGGGCTATCGTGCCTTGAACGAGGTATTTAGCACCACATATTGCTTGTTCTTCTTCAAAAACTCGGATAAATTGTTCACCAATTACCATTCTTTTTGCTTCCGGATCAGTTACTCCTTTCAAATTTGAAAAGAACTTCTCTGATGCATCGACGACCTTCAGGTCAATGCCCATTTCAGCGAACATTGCAGCAACTTCTTCCGACTCGCCCATCCGCATAAATCCAGTGTCGACATAAACACAATGCAGTAAACTTCCGACAGCGCGGTGAGCGAGTACAGCAGCAACCGAACTGTCAATTCCACCTGAACAAGCGATAATCGCAGTATCATCAATTTGAGATTCTAAAGCTTCGATTGCTTCACCGATTAACATACTGGTTTGCATCATCGCGATCACTCCTGCAACGATTCGTCATCTGCGATGACCTTCGCAGTTTTTTCCACTCGCCACGAGTCATAACGGCGAGCCAAGTCTGAATCCCCGAGAGCCAACATCTGAATTGCAAGTGCGGCGGCATTGTCGCCACGGTCTACCCCAACAGTTGCAACTGGCATTCCCGGCGGCATTTGGACGATTGAGAGCAATGAATCAAGTGGCACTTTTCCACCGATGGGAACACCGATTACCGGCAAGGTAGTCATAGAGGCGATGACTCCTGGGAGGGCGGCGGCCATACCCGCCATTCCGATGAAAATTTTGCATCCTGAATCAACGGCCGCATCGACGACCGACTCAAGATATTTGGGCGCACGGTGAGCACTAGCAACCCTAACTTTGTGAGGGATATCAAATTCAGAAAGCAAGGTAGTGCACTTATTGGCGATTGGCAAGTCAGACTTCGACCCCAAGACAACACATACGTCCATGGCAATTGGGACAAGAGACAGTTCAAATGCCTGCCGTAGTCATAATTTGCTAAATTCAATTACTCTTCTTCAAAATTAATAATGAAATTTGACGGCCAAGCATCACCTGAAATTGTCAGTGGTGGCTTGGAAATAATCTCAGTGAAGAGTTTATTTTCAACAAAATTTGAAGTGAAAATATCATGAATTAATCCGCTTCGATGTCGGAGCACGATGGCGATAAATCGGTGCTTACCGTGAGAAATTCCGACCAGATCTGCCGAATAATCATCCAATATCTCGGACCAACTTGCAATCAGCCCATTTCTGAAGACCTTTGATTTCCTCTCCCAACCATCTGCCAAAATTTCTAGGTTAACATCTTCCACCTTGATTGGCAATAACCATCGCCCAGAGGAAGGTTTAACCGATTGTGCAAGATTAGATATTGTGAGTGCCCATGAATATAAGAAACAAAGATAGGAAATCCATCCAAGCCGTGAATCAATAATAATATGCAAGACAAAAATCATCACCCCAAAAAGAAATGGCAAAAATGCAAATGGATATACATCGAATTTTTTTCGCGCTCGATTTTCAAGCCCATCACTCATTGAAAGAATCGGTACCAAGGTCAATATCCACGCTATACTAAACAATACAATAGCAAGATTTTGATCATCAATTGGTGTTTTATCAGGAAATGCCAAAGGGAATACAGTTGATATTAGGAAGAATAATGACCAAGAAGTAGGTAACAATATTTTACTTCCAGCAGGTTGTAACCGCTGTCTCATCCACCCTCTGCCACCGGAAACAGCATCGGTAGTAATCCAAGGTTCTGATGGCTCGATTTCGCCATCTCTCAATAGTGGTGGTCGTCCCTCATTAGCTGGCCACCACCGGCTCTCGCCGAGTAACCAATCTTTGTCGAGGGATGCTTCCACGCTCCGCCGAGCGTGCTCCGGGTCTTGTGTTTTCGCTCTCACTCAGTGCCTTTTGGGTGACGTAAAATCAGGTTCCGTGCCGCTGAAACTTCGTCAACTCGACGAACATCGGTAGTATGTGGTGCGGTCTTAACCAAATCAGGATCTTCGCCAAGAATTGTTAAAAAATCTGCAGCAAATTTGTCGAGAACTTCTTTCGATTCAGTCTCGGTAGGTTCTATCATCAGACATTCAGGGACAATCATTGGGAAGTACAGAGTAGGGGACATTACGCCATAATCAAGTAGGCGTTTTGCGACATCTTTTCCAGTTACTCCAACCGCTTCTACAAGGGGGCTAAGGGAGAGGGTGAATTCGTGCATGACAACATCTGCAGGAACACCATTGACGGGCATCGCATGAACACCTTCTTGAGTTTCTTTATCTGGATTCATGATAATATGACGAAGATAATTTGCAGCTAATACCGCATGCTCAGACATTTTTTCTAATTCTCTCCCAAACCTTCGATAAAATGCCCAAGAACGTACCACTGCACCAGCATTACCATGCCATTGTTGGACTTTTCCAATGGTCTTTTCAGGAATTTCCCACGTATACCAAAATCCGTCCCCGACACCTTTTGGATCAGATTCAGAAATTTCTCTTCGAGCAGCTAACGGTGTTGGTAAATATGCAGCTAGATGATTCTTCACGCCAATTGGGCCACTACCAGGACCACCACCGCCATGAGGTTGGCTGAAGGTTTTGTGTAGGTTGTAATGAACAGCATCAAAGCCCATTAGGCCGGGATCTGTTTTTCCTAAAATCGCGTTAAAATTCGCCCCGTCGTAGTACATTTGTCCACCTGCACCATGAACGATTTCAGATGCAGCTAATATCTCCGGCTCGAATACTCCAAGTGTTGATGGATTAGTAATCATCATAGCTGCAGTATCTTCTCCTACCGCTGCTTTAAGGGCCTCTAAATCGATTCGGCCATCCTCCCCACTAGGGATTTCGACAATTTGGTATCCACACATCGCAGCTGATGCCGGATTCGTGCCATGAGCCGAATCCGGAACGATGACTTTGTCACGATGCGATTCACCATTGTCGCGATGATATTCTTGAATACATCTCATAGCAGTAAATTCACCATGCGCACCAGCCACTGGTTGCAGGGTGACTTGGTCCATACCCGAACAAATTTCCAACATCTCTTGCATCTCGTAGAAAATCGATAGAAGACCTTGAATTTGGTGTACGGGTTGAAGAGGATGAAGTCTGTCAATTCCGGGAAGATTGGCAATTCTCTCATTCAGTCTTGGATTATGTTTCATCGTGCAAGATCCTAGTGGATAAAATCCTGTGTCGATACCAAAATTTCTAGTCGAAAGCCAAGTATAATGCCTGACCAATTCTGGCTCACTTGCATTCGGCCAAGCCGGTAATTTTGATCGCCTAATCCCATCGGGAATTGTCGCATTCACTTCAGATTCACTCAACATTGGCTCAGGTTGAGCCCACCCTGCGCCAATGGCGCCGTTGAAAGAGAAAATATCACTCACACGCTCACCTCTGAAACCCATTGACTGAGGGCTGAAACAAGCGCCTCAATATCGGATTGGCTCGTGCGCTCATCACAACCTATGAGCAAGCATCGTGACATTCCGTAGTCCGCCCACCACACGCCGAGGTCGAAGCCAGCATTGATTCCAGCCGCATCAGCATATGATACGGCTGCGGCTGCATCTATGGGTAAAATTACTGCAAATTCTCGAAAGTTTGCAGCCTTAGGATCGACTAACTCGACGCCATCAATAGAAAGAACCGCTCGTTTCGTCGCTTCGGTTGAAGCAGCAACTCTACGGGCTAATTTTTCCAACCCTCCGGGACCAAGTAGAGCCATGTGCATTGCCCCCATCAAAGCAATGAGAGTTTCATTCGAACATATATTCGAGGTTGCGCGATGTCGACGAATATGTTGTTCTCGAGTCGAAAGAGTGAGTGTGTAAGCAAGTTTACCATCGACATCAACTGTTTGACCAACAATTCGACCTGGCATCTGTCGTAAATATTTCTTAGCACAGGCAAATATCCCGTAAATCGGGCCACCAAAAGTAGGGCCAATTCCAAATGGTTGGCCTTCTCCGACCACGATATCTGCCCCATAATTACCAGGTGCTTCAACTAATCCCAATGAAACTACATCGACTCCGACGATGACGGCGGTATTCTCGCCAACGATTGATTTCAGATTGGAAATTCCAGCATCGAGCACGCCGAAAGCGTTCGGTTGCTCGACATACACCGCGCAAGAACCCACAGCATTCGCAGCGGCATTCAAATCGATATGACCATCCCCAGAATGTTCTAAAATTCGGATTTCAGTATCACCTCCTTGGAGGTAATTCTCGATTACTTGCATTCGATGTGGTGGAATAAATTGAGACACGTAAACCACACCCTTCTGAGTTGCCTTTCGGCCGTTAACTCGAACCGCGCAGGTTAGGGCCTCGGCAGCCGCTGTAGATGCATCATACATCGAAACATTTGCAACAGGCAATCCAACTAACTCTGATATCATCGTTTGAAATTCCCACATAGCCTGAAGCATACCCTGAGAGACCTCGGGTTGGTATGGCGTGTAAGAAGTCAAAAATTCGCCACGGGTAGCCATCGCACCGACCATAGCCGGGACAAAATTTCGAGCTAGACCTGCGGAGAGAAACGAAGGGCGCGAATCCAAATCGACATTTGCGCCAAGTAAATGCTGAGCATCGTGCCAAATCTCTTCTTCGGTCTGAGGTGCACGCAGAGGTAGAGAATTTGAACGGCGAATATTTTCAGGAATATTTGAAAAAAGTTCGTCGATAGAATCCATTCCCATAATCGAGAGCATTTCTTGCTCGCGTCCAAGATTAGGTAATTGATCCATTGGAGCACCCCTGTTTTATGAATCGAGGGGAAATCCCGCCTTAATCATTCGTTGCAAGGAGTGTTCAAGTAACCGATAATATCTTATTGGTTTGGAAGGAGTCGGTGTCGGTTGAAATGAAAGTCGCTATCACTGCATCGGACTCTTTCGTCGCCCCATACATCGTAGAAATGTTAGGCCAGTCCGCCATTATCATACCAGATGAAGCGATTCAAGACAAGTTAACTCTTGATGCAATGTTGACTCCGTGCAACGCTTTAATTCACATTAACGCAAAATCATCTGATGATACACTCGGTCGAGACGATCGACAGACCTACATCGCGATGAGAGAGAGAGCTCGACCGATAATCGACGCAGTGGACAGACACGGTAGCCTTCACTTGATTATTGTAGGAACTCTGAGAGTTCACCCACAATGGAAACCCGGAGAACATTTCTACGGATTAGATTCAACTCTCGCACCTCGAGATACCGCTGCAGAAGGTCAGTTATGGATGGAAGAGATGGCACTCGAGCGCGCCCAAGCCGACCGCCCAGTATCAGTTATTCGCGCATCGAATGTACAAGGGGTGCCTCTAGAAGGGCCACCGGGTAATGGGCTTCTATTCAAATGGGCAAACGAACAACAAATGGGCTGGATTAATGTCCCAGGAGATGGCACAAATGTCAAAGATTTTATTCATATCGAGGATTTGGTCGCTGTAATAGGTGGAATCCTCGATAACCCACCGCTGACTAGAGAAGAGATTGCGGTAGGAAGTGGAAAAGGAATCACAATGAATGATCTTGCTGGAATCTACAATTCACGAACTGGCTGTGAAATCGAATTGAATCAAAGTGACTCAAACGAAGTATGGGGTGTAGTAGATGCCTGGGTTCTCGATCAACGCCTCGGTTTCAGGCCATCTATCAGCCTTGAAGAAATGATTGAAGAAGCGTTTGAACATGCTCAATAAGCATTCAAAACCAACCGCTTCCGAATTCCATTCCAGTCACCTACTTCAGCAGAAATCATAATTTCTGAACCATTGTGAAAATCGCTTGTATCAGTATTTGACTTTAGACGGACTTCGACTTCGATATCTCCCTCTAGTGTGCCAACGAGTGTACTTCCACCTCTATATTCATCCTTCAATCTGATTCCAAAGGTTCTCTCTACAGAAAATACTCTGAGATTGAAATCGAAGGTTGATCCTGAATGTTGTTCCACTAATGCGCGTTGGTCGTTTAAGAATCGAGCTTCGGTAAATTCAGAGATGATCGAATTCAGCGATGAAGCAACCTCATCTACCTGAGCGACTTCAGATACAGCAATCGGTTCAGATGGTACAGAAATAGGTTCTACAGATTTGGTAGTTTCTTCAACCACAGAGGGCGACTCACCTGGCAGGTTGACCCTATCGGGAACCCTAACTCTCTCGGGGGGATCCACGTCTTGTGTCACCTCCACGTGATGGTCATCGTGCCAATCAGAAGAGGATTCAGGTTCAGGGGTAGGAGTGGGAGTTTCCGTTCCCGCATTGTCTCGCATTCCCGCTGCTGCCACACCTCCAACCACTGCACCAGCAAGACCAACACCTGCTGCAATTTTCGCTGCATTGTTCTCTGAATTCATATTTATTTTCGCTAGCGTGAAGGCAGCATCAACCTTCAGTTTCCAAACCTCCCTAACAGGTATTTTCAATGAATATGGTAGGCCTCGAATGCTTTCTTCGAATTTCGCATCTGCAACATCTCTCAATTCATCGAGATCAGCATTCGGGTCGGCTAATGCTTCTTGAATATCGATTAGTATCGAATCGGTAACTTGAATCGCTTCATCTAGAGGAGATTGTTTTTCTACATCGGGCGATAATGGTGTATCCTCAACATCTTCCTCAATCTCGGTTTCTACATCGATAAATGCAGTTGATAGCACCTCATCTTTGACTTGATTAATCGATTCAGAGGAATCTATCTGAGCAACTACTGGTTTGATAGTGATTTTACCTGCTCCAACAAAACGACGATCTCCAAGTGGTGTTCGACCATCGACAGGCGGGCGGGTCCAACCGCCATTGTACCAGTCGTTGGACCCGTTTTGTTCACGATCATCCAGACTCCATGAAGGAGCACCACCCGAATTTGCATTGTAGAAATACAACCTAGTTCCAGAATTATTTTTGAACCATGATTTTCCATTCATTAATTCAGATTGCAATGCATAAACACCATTGTATATTTGAATACTATGCCCAGAAATTTCGATGCCCGAAGTCTCAGACAACTCGACATCATCCCCACCCATAAGTGCAGCAAATTCAGCTAGAGATATCGAACCATTATTATCAGCATCAATTGCAGAAAAAACAGCACGTATCAAAGACCCAGGGGCTTTCGCACCAGTAACTCGAAGTAATCCATTATCAAATTCGTCATAGTTGATTTCCCCGTCACCATCGGTATCAAAATTTTCCAATAACGAGGAAGCAGTATATCCTCTATCAATAAGCATTGTTTCGAGCTTTTTCATAGCGCTAGATACCATTCGATCTTGAGGGTTCATATTATTGTCAGAATCTCTTTCCGATATCATATTTGTGCCGGCAGCATCGGATAATTCATTGAACTGAGCCAGATTCACAGCAGTTTCAGGATTTACTACATTCCCAAGTACCACAGTAGAGGCAACCGAACCGAAGAATGTGAGGCAGCATAAACCCCCGATGAAAGACTGACCTGGAGCTACAAAAGTTAGTCCTAAGAAAAATGCAAATGTTGCATTCGTAGCGAAATAAAATTTCTCTTCTTGGGTGAGATTCTCCCAACCCTTTTCGTGGAGTTTGGGTAATTTAGTAAACATCAAATCATCCCTTATCTTAAGTCAAACAAATGGTAGTTTTACAACTTTTACTTTCACACGCCTTCGTGAACTTGCTTGAATCCATAATTCATCACCTATTTCGACCCCTTCAAGATATGCCATTGCGATCCCACTTCGGCTTAAACTTGGGGCAGGACCACCACTCGTAACATAGCCAACCAGTTTAGAATTTTCTTCCTCGCTCGAAAGTACTTCATGACCTGGTCGGGGAGATGGACCTCGCTCAAGAGTGAGTAAACCATGCCAGTGCGCGCCGGTTTTCATAGATGATTCAACGCGCGCACGGCCGATGAAATCGTGCTCAAGGCTAATTCCAAACGGTACTGCTGTTTCTGCAGTATCACGAGCCAAGTAGCCATCAGGTAATTGCGCATCAGGTGTAATCTCGAGTCCGGGCCAGAGGAAATCTTGTCCTGACAGTAAATACCCTTTCTCGAGTCGCAGCGTATCCCGCGCACCTAATCCAACGGGAGTGACACCATGCGCTACGCCTCCATTCAGCAATGCGTCCCAAAGAATCGGTGCATCAGCGTTGGAAACAAAAATTTCAACACCACGCTCCCCCGTATATCCGGTACCTTGAATCCAACCAGAAATGTCATGAGAATTCTCAGAAATTTTTTGGCATTTGAATCGACCGGGGACATTTCCCATTCCTAATACATCAGACAAAATTGCTGGTGTAGCGGGGCCTTGTAAAGCCAAAATACTGGTTTCATTGGAGAGATTTTCGAGTTCTATTGAATTATCTTCAGGAAGCAAATCAGTGAACCAATTTAACATAGTTCCGATCATTGTTGCATTTGGAACACCAAGTACTGACGATTCGGATTCAACGGCGAAAATCATGTCATCGATGATAAATCCATTATGATCCAAAAAATGAGTATAACCACACCTACCAACTGGAAAATTCAAAAAATTCTGGGTACCGATACCATTCAACCATTCTAGAACACCCTTGCCAGAAAACCGAAAAAAGCCCATATGGGAAACATCGAAGAGGCCTGCGGCCGAACGACATTTTAGATGCTCATTTTGAAGAGAAGTATACCAAATCGGCAGTTCATAGCCGTGGAAGTCAACTAGTTTTGCTCCGGCTTCGACATGGTTCTGAAAAAGGGCAGTTCGAGTGAGCACACCACCAGACACGACCGACTCTGAATGACGACGGTGCAAGAAGGTGACGAAGGATTATTTTCTAAAAAATAAAGAAAAAAATCTGTGAGTTTAAATAACTCTGAATTCAATAACAACTATCTAGTCGGCTGAAAACATATTATCAGCATAGATGAATGGAGAAAACGAATATGGGGAATAGAAGAAACAAGAAAGCAAAGGGTTTAAAAGTGATGAGTGTCACTATACAACCACGGGTTGAGAAGATGAGTCGATATACTGCACAACGGAACGACGCTCCTAAGAGTACGTCTAAATCAACAAAGCGGCGCAAACCATTATCGGTGCTAAAACGCCCATCTAAGGCGCGGGGCACGGATGCAATATCGGGAGTGTGTGAAATTTGTGGATCGAATTCATGGGACACTGATTCAGTACGTGGAGAGACGCTTTGCGCAGATTGTGGATACGTGGCTGCTGAAAATATGATTGACCCTGGTGCCGAATGGGTAAATCACTCCGACAGCGCTGATAGAAGTCGTGTTGGAGCTCCCTCTTCCCTTACACTGCACGACAAAGGACTCTCGACTGAAATTAGTCGTGCAGATTTGACTTCAGGTGGTGCGGCGCGCTATGGAATGACTGGTCAGAGTTTGCGTGAATGGCGCCGGAGACAGCGTATAGACCAGAGAAGTAAAACTCGAGATTCGCGAAGTAGAAATCTAACTCAAGCAATGCAATTTATTCGTGACAGAGGGGATTTGCCGAAGCAAATAGAGCAAGAAGCGGCTTCACTTTACCGTCACTCTGTGGATAAAGGCCTCGTCACTGGACGAAGTATTCGTGGTGTATCTGCGGCCTGTGTTTACATTGCTGCGCGCCAAGCACAAATCCCACGCAGAATCGATGTTATAGCTGAAGCATTCGACATGATTAGTGAAGTGGAACAGAAGGAATTGAAAAGAACCATACGGTTGGTTGCTCGGACAATGAATACGCATCATATCACTGGTCCAGAAGAATATTTTGAGAAATTTCATTCAGATCTTGGTTTGCCACCATATGTCCTCGGTCAAACCCGAGACATTTGGGATTCGGTGAAGGAAGATTTGTCATGGCAAGGGAAAAAACCTTCTGGAATCGCTGGATGTATGCTCTACAAAGCCTCGCAAGACAGCACTTCACCTAGAACTCAAAGTGAAGTTTGCAAAGTATCTGGTATCAGTGAAGTTACCCTGAGAGGTTTGTTGAAAATTCTGAATCAAATGCTTTTACAACAAAACGTTTGATTTGAAAATCTGTGGTTTTGCTAACAAAGGTGGTGGACGCTGGGGGATTTGAACCCCCGGCCACCTGGTTGCAAACCAGGTGCTCTTCCAAGCTGAGCTAAGCGCCCTTTAGCCCTGCCGAATCAGGCGGGGTTCTTATGTTCGACCGTTGAAAGAGGTCATTCTTCTTCATCTGATTTTAGTAATTCAGCAGCGACAAAAAATCCAACAAGTGCTGATGTGAAAATTAAGAATTCTAATACTGATTGTTTTGAGTTAATATCTTCTGGTAAATTTTCGGAACCGGTTGGTAGACCATTAGAATCGGTATGAATATCGGGACTTAATTCAACAAAAAATGGGATGTTTATCTGTTCACCTTCGAACAATATTTGATGAATCGCCGATATGTTTCCTGGGAGTAACCCATCTTCGACAGCTAAACTAATCAACACGGCAACCTGACAATTTGAGTCGACTCGAACACCGGTTTCATTCAATTCACAACTGGTTTGTAGCCACCCAGTTGTGATATCATCCACACCTTCGAAGGAACCGTCGCCATCGGCGTCAATAAAAATTCGATGTTCAGCCGATTCCCTAGTATCTTCATTTCGAAAAAACAAGGAATCGGAATCAAAGACAATCCCCGCACGGACATCTTCGGGTGTGTGTCCAGAATCATGGAGAATAATCGTGAATTCCTTAGTTTCATGAGCAGCGATTGGGATTGGCATTATCAGAACAAAAACCAACGCCAGCACGAAGCCTCTGGTCAACCACATACTTTCTTGGCAGCCTGCCGATGGCTTCAACATGACTTCTACTCTCGCAGCGAAGGATGGATAGTCGTAAAGTTGCTCTTGCCGGCGGTTTAGTTTTCTGTTTGCTCATAGCAAGCATCGCATCAATCCTACTCATTGGCGAAAAATCCTCTTCGAATCCAGGCATTTCAGAAATGTTAGATCCATTGTTGCAAGATGAAGAACATGACCATCGCAATGCTAGTCAACATGTGATGTATACTGAAAATATTCAACCGGTCTCATTCAATGAGTTGACAGCCCCTGGTAATGCTGAAATTCAAGTTGCAGAATCCCCAGATGGCAAAACCTATGCATATATTGCAGGTTGGTCAGAGATGCATATCGTCGATGTTACCAATCCTTCAAACACCACTGTAACCGGAGTTTATTACGATCCAAATACGCAGGTTCTTGATGTAAAATATCTTGAATACAATGGACGTGAATATGTAATCGTACAGAATCAAATCGTTGATCCGGGAGCGGCTGATCCGAATGTTGGCACATGGGAAGATCCGGCTCAAGTCACAGTCACACTCGTCGACGTGACCGATAAATCAAATCCTGAATGGGTTGATTCTTGGTATGATGCAGACCATCCTAGTGGGCCACACAATCTTTACACCCATATGATCGATAATGAATGGTATATTTTCGTTGCAAATCCAGAGTACGAAGCCTGTGATGTAGGCCAAGGTGATGCTTGTGGAGGCATTACAATTGCTCACTTAAATTTTGCAGGATTCGGCGATAATCCACTTATTGTAAAAGTTGGTGAAGCCGAAGTTAGCTGGGAATCTACCAGAGGTGGTTGGATTTACATTCACGATATGACAGTTCAAACATGGCCGGGTGAAGATGCTAATGATCCACGATTTGGTAAGACATTCATCTATGGTGCATATTGGGAAGCTGGACTTCGAATCTTCGATGTCTCCGATGTCCCCCATCCTACCAATGATTTCGTTCAATACACCTTGCACGCTGCTGCCTGCAGAGGTTCATTTGGGACTCAACTAGGCTGCACCTGGCGTGCCCCCGAGGTCGGGCAATGGATGGATTTCGCCGACCTCGACAATGATGGCGAACCCGATAGCGGTACAACTGGAAATGAAAATGGAGGGCGTGCATCATACATTCACTATGCCGAACCAATTGACGATATGGTCGATGCAAGTCATCTCGGCTACCCTGCAGGAAAAATGCACTTGACTTTCCTTGCGACCGAAGTTCTCGAAACCACTATCGGCACAGGAATGGGATATCTAATCGACACCACAGATTACGAAGTTACGAATGGGAAATTGACATTCTTGCCTAAATTGATTCATGGCTGGGAAATTCCATTCGCAGACGACCATCATATTCCCGGCGGTGAGGAATGGCTCTTATTCAGCCCTCACAACGCCGATACTGAAATCTTCCAAACAGGATTGCCGGGTTTCCCCGACAATAGTCTGGGCGGGGCGTGGGACGGGCGAATTTATCTTTCGAGTTATCATGCAGGATTATGGATTGTTGATATTGAAACCTTGATGTTACGCGGATTAGATATCGATGGGAATCGTACTGAAATACACTTTGAAGCAACGATAGGATACCATATCTCACACGGCATAGACGGCCAACCTCTCGACAGCGCTTACTACGATTTTGGCTGGACACCTTTCATCTGGGCGGCAGAATATCACAAAGGCTACACCTACCTTTCCTGTATCACGACCGGACTTTACATAGTTCAACTCGACATAGACAAACCCTATGGATTACCCCTTGAATAAACACACCATTGACCGTTGCATTGAATTGCTATCTGAGAGCGCGATTAAACATAAGAGGTATGCCCATGGCCAGATTATACTCGATTCCACTTCTTTTGATGGTCACCATAATGGTGACAGCACCGCTTTCAGGTTGTATTGCTGTGTTCAAGCCAGACGGTGCTGATGACTCGGTTTGGGATTGGATTGACCCTGTAGTCGAAATCGAAGATGATAACCATTCTCACATCGATTTACTGTCACACCGATTGAATACACCTAATGCAAAACTAATCGATTATCACAATCTGAATTGTGATGGAAATGTCAAACCCCCACCAGGATTTGACGACACTCAGGGTCGGCCTTGCTCTGATGAATTCAAAAATATCGGGCCGACGCCTGGAGACAATTCTGAAATTACCATCGAAGGTAATTTCGATGAAGATTGTAAATTATACGCAGATGGATCAGGTGGATGTTTCGCATATGTTTCCAGTTACAATCAATTTGAGATTCTCGACATCAGTGAACCAAACAATATCAAACTGATGTCGACATATTATGCTGAGGTTGCTCGAATTATTGACATCAAGGTCACAAAAGACAATAATTGGGTATTGATTAATCACGAATTGACGAATTCAGAACTCGATCCGATTCCAAATGATGACGATGCTAACAGCGGCGCAAATCGCCTCGATGTGATTTATGTCAAAGACAAAACCAGCCCGGTTAAGGTTGCGGAATGGAATGAGCCACCAGCAGGTTTTCACAATCAAGATTTGAATGTTTATTGTGATTGGGATGGAGCTCTCGACCCTCGCGAAGAATGTAGTCTATTCCTGTTTGGAGCAGATCCTTATCCAGAAATGGTCGCTGGTGGTGGACCTGTCAAGGGAACTAAAGTATTCTATGTCCCGATGGGATTCGAATCATGGTTACCGGGCCAAGATAATAGCGCTCAAAACTCAAGTCGTGAAATCGTACCATGGGGAGCATATACTCCAGAACCGGACACCACTTGTGGTGGAACTGTCTTCAATCACGATAACGTATTTTTCACCCATCCAATCACTAAACAGAAAATGTTAGTGATCTCATATTGGGGTGGCGGTCTGCGCCTCGTCGATGTTTCTAACCCGCCGACTATAGCAGATCCATATGGTATTTCATGGCCGCCTGAAGTCGGCCGATGGATGGGGTGCCCCTCAGCAGATTCAGGCTGGTATGGGCCAGAAGGAGGCGGCCATGCAAACATGTCACCAGAAGAATGGTTGGATTCAAGCCAAGGAAATGATAACATCCATTATGCAGTTGCTAGTGACCATCTGGTCTGTTCAGGCATTAGCCAATTAGATCCGGTGGAAACTTGGCCAGCAAACTGCGGGACAGGATATGAGGACCCCGTTTATGGACAAAATTGGCGGCATTATACCTATATCGCACCTGAATATGGTTCAAATGATAATCATACTGGATATATTTGGACAATCGACACTACCGACCCTGAGAAACCATTCCTAGTATCTAAGTGGAGATTGCCCGGAGAAGGCATGACAAGCAACGGTACCCATCCTCAACACTACATCCCTGGCGGATATATTTACAGCCCACACAATGGCGATACAGGACCTGCTGGAGAGGTTTACTTCACCCATTACCACGCTGGCGCATGGGCTACCGACCACGGAAAAATATGGGATGAAATCGTATGGGAAAACGGAGTTCCAGAACCTGACCGAGGATTCCAAGCGATTCAGGAATTAGCTCCGACACACACCGTAGGATATTACCTTCCAGCCGGACCAACTTGGATTGAAGATCCAATCGAAGCGATGGGGTATGATATGGCA
This sequence comes from Candidatus Poseidoniales archaeon, assembly GCA_012960975.1. GTDB lineage: Archaea > Thermoplasmatota > Poseidoniia > Poseidoniales > Thalassarchaeaceae > MGIIb-O2. The sequence goes on along the minus strand of DUAE01000001.1, from coordinate 158,476 downwards.
GATTGCTGGGCTTCCTGCATGATACCTTTCGATTGGGGATTACAATATGACCCTCGCGGATTTGTCTACATTTCAGAAATGGTCAGTGGAATTTACGTCGTTCAATTCGATGAAGATTACAATCCCGAATTTGATTACCCCCCACTATGGACTGCTGAAGAAAGCAGCGAATGAGGTGAGGAATTGGGCGGTCGAATTTTTTCGATTTTAATAGTCTCGATCTTACTCACTCCGACAGTTGCAGCCCATGGTGCAGATATTTCCTCATTTATTATGAGAAATGGTAGTGTACAACCATCAAACTATGATATTTCTGAAAATAGTAGTATCATACTGTATAATACAGTAGATTACAGCCGAGATGTGAGATTACCTCATCCTACTGATTCGAATTTAGATTGGAATTGTACGGCAGGTCCATCTAACTCAACGAATACAAATGATGAATGTGGTTTATGGTTAGATAATTTATCTTGGTCACCGGGAGTATATGAAATTGAAATTTATTCTAATGATTCACTCTGGCAAACAATTACTTTGCAGATTATGACAGATAACCACACCGATACGAGTCCAAATTTTTCTCTCCCAGGAGGAGGGGTTGCACCGAATGACACTTCGGATAATGGATTAGAAAATATTCTCCCGAAAATTGCGATACTATTATTTGGTGCGTCAGCATTAATATGGATTGCAAAAAATATTGGCAATGAAGAAATTGTGAACAAATCTGAGGAAGAAGAATGAAGGATTCAATTATTGCAGTGATTTTGACTTTATGCATCCTGAATGCAGGATGCCTTGGAGAGGAAGAAATTGATATTTTCTACGGCGAAGATATAGTTCCTGCAGTTCATGCAGAAGATTTTACTTTAATCGACGAAAATGGTCAAGAATTCACTCTTTCTTCTCTTGAAGGTAAAATAGTTGTAATCGCATTCCTATTCACTCGATGCCCAGATATTTGCCCTATCGTAAGTGCAAATCTTGCTTACATTTCACAAGAACTTGGCGACCATTACGAAAATGATGTAGCAATCTTGAGTATCACCGTAGACCCGTGGACTGACAATACAAGCGTTCTTGCAAATTATGCGAGTGACAGAGGCCTCAATTGGCCTCACCTTACAGGAGGGCTAGAAGTTCTTGAGCCCGTTTGGGTTAATTTTGATGTCGGGCTCAAAACATATGATTCAGATCTTGATGGTGATGGAGTCGCCGATGGTTTTGACATATGTGCGGATACGCCAGAAGGTGAAGAAGTCGATGACGTCGGTTGTGGAAAAGAAACGCAAACCGAAAGTGAGGATCTCAAAGTTATGCACCATCCTCTCAGTTACTGGGTAGACCATACTACAGGAACAATAATTCTTGACAAAGAAATGAATCAACGAGTTTGGTGGGGTGATACTGATTGGAACGCCGAACTCGTAATGGAAGACATACTAATATTGATGGAAGAATAAAAATGAAAATTTTACAATTACTAGCAATATTCATGATTATTTCACCATCACTCACTGGTTGTTTAGATGATAATGTGGGGAAAAAATTCAATGGAATCGAATACAATGATCCTCCTGATGCACCAGATTTTTCATTATTGAATCAGAATCGAGAAATCATCACACTTTCAGAATATGAGGGAAAGGTTGTCGTTGTCGCATTCCTATACACATCTTGCCCTGATGTCTGTTTAGCGCTTTCAGCAAATCTAGATTGGGTCGATGAAAATCTCGGTGAGTACTCGGATGATGTAATCATTATCTCAATCACTATCGACCCCGCTAGAGACACTCCCGAACGGTTTGCGGCTTGGATGGAAATCATGGGACTTGAATGGGATCATCTCTCAGCAGATCGTGCTTCAACCCTTGTCAAAGTTTGGGATGAATGGAATATCGTTGTAGATAATGACCATATCAATGCGAGTGAACCACCCGAAGGTTCGACAAATCGAGTTGTTGTTATGTATCCCGACAACTCAACGACATCTATTGATTTGCTTTATTCAGAAATAGCTTCGAGTGCAACAAAATCAGATTTTTCAGACCTCGCGCTCGAATCGGAAAATATTACTCTTGATTCTGAAACCAATTGGCAACTATATGCATGGGACTCAGATTCGTGGAATTGGTCGGTACTAAATGAATCTCATCTAGATTCACTTTTCGGTTCGCAAACTAACCTCGCGTGGATTGCAGATGGAGGAAACCTCTCGCAAATGCCACCAGGAATTGATTGTAATGGCCGAGGTTGGGTAATGGGCGAAAGTGGAGGAGCACATTGCATGTGTGATGATGGATACGAAAGAGGTGAAGATATGTTGACATGTGTTACCGAGGGTGAAAATGACGAAACGACTCCAATAGAAGACCCTCATGAACAATCACTTTCTGACTATGGTGTTGGCCACTCGACTGTGACTTTTATTCTCGATAAAGAATTGCGAAAACGCGTTGCATGGAGCGGAACAAATTGGGATGTTACTCTCTTTCTCAAAGATGTGAAAACTCTCGTCGATGAATGAGGGTTGGATTTGATTCAAATATCATCCCTTCTTGGGATTAATATGGATGCAGGTGGCCAAGCGAAGTCAATATTCCTCGCTGCATTGATGATTGGTAGCGTAATACTCGGCGCTTTAGTCTTCGACCTAGACGGTAGTAAAGAAAACCTCGCACCTATAATCGATGGAAGTATTCCAAATCAAATATTGATTGGAAGCGCTGATTCAATCGAATTATCCATTTCTGACGAAGATATGCCGAGCCTAGCTCTCACCATCACAATGGATGGTCAATCACTCGAAGTCGTACCAGACGAAAACGGCACACTTATTTTTGATATTTCTGAATTATCTGTCGGAGAACACGCTTTGAAAATAATTGCTTTAGATTCGATCGGTCAAGAATCCCGTTGGACCTCAGTATTTACGATTCACTACCCTGCTGAAGATGCGACTGTGATGATTGTCAATGAGAATGAAATCACAGTCGAAAAAGGTGATAGCGCATCTATACAAGGCACGGTTGTTCATCCCGCTATCAATACCTGTGAACTGATTTGGAGTGATGGTGACATCGGTAACTTCAGCCTAAGTTTACCGATTGATGATAGCGGCCGATTTACATTGAGTTTTGACGAAGTTAATTCGAATATGACGATAATAACCCAAGCAACCTGTGGCACTTGGGAAGATACGGTTGCAACACAAACAATTTGGATTAACGCTACAGAACCTACAGAACCGGCCTAGCAACCATCTCAGGGTTGTACTGATTCTGAGGCTAATAATTTCAATAGTACTGCAACTGAAGACGATGGTTCTTGTGAATATGATGAGGAAACAGTAGCAGGCTGTACTGATGAATCTGCAAATAACTTCGATAGCGCTGCGACACAAGATGATGGCGGTTGTGAGTATGATGATGATCCTACCCCAGAAACAGGTTCTTCTGCTTGGTGGTCAGAAACTTTACTGTGTGACGAGGAACCGGTTCCTGTTGTCGACGATTATAGTACAGAGGAACCAGATAATCATATGTGCGATCTAAGTTTTGTTATTGAGGACCAGAATATTACAATTAGTACCAATGGCTTACCAAATCATGATTTCGAGTCTACACTTGGATGCTGTGCAACTGCCCAATCTATGAGTTATACCATACCATTGACACCGACTGATGACCCTAACTGTAATCCCACAGTTAGTTCAGATGGTTGTGTCATGGCAGCTATTAGAGGTTCTATTGCATTCACAGTTACAGGAGTAGCAATATATGGTCCAGAAGATGGACCAGGTGGTGATGCAGTTGCTTTAGAAGAAGGCGCATATCAACAAGAAGAAGGTGAACAGCCAGTAGATCTTGGGGTATGTCATGGTCATTCAGGACCAGGAGGCGAATATCATTACCATGCTGATGCAAATTGTATACATTGGCACGCAGCAGAAGGGGAAACAATGTATGATTACAATTTAGACTCTCAAAGAACTTTGAATACACATTCAAAGATTGTAGGATTTGCATTTGATGGGAATTCAATTTATGGTTACACTGGATGGAATGAGGATGGAGATGTTGTTGAAATGACTTCTTCATATCGACTTAAGGATGGAGCAGATGGTTCTGGTGGAATTGATGACTATGAATATATTCAGGACCTTGGAACATTGGATGCTTGTAATGGAATATTTAGTGCAACTCCAGACTGGCCTGAGGGCATATATCATTACCATACTACTATGATTAATGGAGAAGGTGGCATTGGTTTCCCTTACTTCATCAATTGCTATGGTAGTGAATTACCATCTGATGATGATGGAGATGATCCTGATTGCTCCGGCCATGGAGAAACATGGGGGCCAGGAATTGGTCCGCCACCACCCGGATGTGAAAATGGTCCGCCACCAAGTGGTGACCAATCAGTAGAAAAAGGAGTTTTTTCAGTACCTTGGTTGAAATCATTACCACCGAATAGCGGCACGATTCTGTTATCGGTGCTCGTAATGGCTTCAGTGACCAGATTTGCATTCAAAGAATCGGCATTCGACTCAAACGCTCAAGGTCAGGCTGGTAGAGTTCGCGAATATCGTTCAGATCTAGCACGAGCATAGCGAGCCGCTCGAGACCCATCCCCCAAGCACAAACCGGCCATTCAGTTCCAAGTGGCTCGGTAACCTCTGGTCGAAAAATTCCTGAACCACCCAATTCGAGCCACTCCCCTCGCCATAGAACTTCGACTTCAACAGACGGCTCGGTATACGGGAAGTATGCAGGTCGAACCCTTACATCTGGATAGCCCATTTTCGTGTAGAAGGTTTTCAAGGTTGTAATTAACATCGAAAGATTTGCGTCAGGTTCGTGAATAATACCTTCGATTTGATGAAATTCAGGAAGATGAGTACGGTCTATCGTTTCTTGTCTGAAAACCCGGCCTATTCCGAAAACTCGGCATGCATGATTTGGATTTTGGGAGATATATTTGACGGTGTTGACTGTCGTATGAGTGCGCAGCAAAGCCTTTTGTGATTCTTCTTTATCAAAAGTAGAGCCCCATCCTCGACTCCCAGTATCATGGCCATGTTCGTGTACAGCCGACCATATGTTCAGGGTTTTTTCATCGAGTTCAATTTTTTCAGGATTAGAGAGATAGAAAGTATCCTGCATAGTTCGCGCAGGATGGGATTGAGGAATGTAGAGTGCATCCATATTCCATCCGGCAGATTGGACATAATCTCCTTCGATTTCAGAAAAACCCATCTCGAGGAAGACCGAGCGAATTCTCTCGATTAGAGATTGCATTGGATGAGGCCTGCCACCCATCGGAATTGGAGCGGGAGCATCGACATCGAAAGCCTTGTATTTCACATCGCGCCAATTTTCTCCTTGCAAAAATTCTGGTGTGACCTCTCCGATTAATTCGACATCGACTAACTCTGACTCGCCAATATCTTTTCCAGCATTAGTTAAAGTCCAGGTGCGAGTCGTATTTTCTTCAATAAAAATTAAATTTTTTCGATTTGAGAAATGTTTTATCATTTCCGAATCGAGTTCTTCTAGATATACTCCTTTACCAATGGATTCGATAAATTCGGTGCGAGATGTGATAGTTTTTGCTACCGATTTTTTATTTTCAGCGACAAAAACACCACTCTGGATACTGATGCCGAGTGCCTTCAACAAGCCGACTCCTGGTCCAGCCTCATGACGCTCGAAACCTGCAGAAAAAAGCCCTGCCATATTTCGGTTTGAGTCGTCTACTGCCTCAAACCACTTCCAAATACGCGCTTCTAACAGGCCGTTTTCAACTGCTGATGCACCCTCTTTACCAAGATAAACCATCGACGATTGTGACTCTAAAATCTCAGCTAACCCATCCTCTGCTAACTCTTTTCCAGCACCAGCGACATGAACTTGATCGCTCCATCCAGTTGCAGCCAACAAATCGTTCAACGACCAAGTACGTTCAGCATCGCCGTGCATTACGCGCAGCATCCGACGTTGGTTATTGTTGAGTGACATTTTGATTCCTCGGGCGTTTCGAGTCGGATTTCACACTTGACGATTGCCGCTCATACATTGAGTGGAAATCATTATTCTTCCTCTTCCCAAAGTTTCGCATCACAAAATATACAATCAAAAAATTTAGGTTTACCACCTTCAACCCACTCTAAATTGCCACATTGTCCGCATAATATTGAGGTTCGAATCGGTTCATTCAGAGTCGTATCGATGCGATACATCACCCTACCCGCTTCAGGCAGCATCGTTGCATCAGGTTCCCATGCCGCTATCTCAGCCGGATCGACATCCTCCTCGTTAGGTAATCGTAAACCGATTAGGAGGAGGAAAATTCCAGCGATTGCAATCGGCGCAGCGAAGGCGAGGAGGAGAGGGGAATTTTCGGAATAGAGAATAATTCCCGGACCGATGACGAGGCATACCCATGCTGAAATAATTAGGTTCATCCGGCGATATCCCCGGGAAGAAGAACTCGTTTCACCCTCCGACATGGCTCTGCGTGGCACCTTTCATCCATCAATCCGTCGGCTGCACGCAACCTCACTAGGTGTAGGGTTCAAGTGCTGAAGGTTCTCGTCGCCGCTTAAGCCTCAGTAGCTCAGCCCGGTAGAGCACCTGATTTGTAATCAGACGGTCGGGGGTTCGACTCCCTCCTGGGGCTCCAACTAATTCGATTCCACGGCTCGTAGAATTAGTAAATAAATTGAGGGTTTTTATTAATTATAAAATAGGGTTTTAATTCTTTGAATAGGAGATTTAGTAGAGTGTCAGGCTATCCCTAACAATGAAGGATGAGAGAGTGTACGCATTGAACGTGAGTGCAGTTCTACTCGATGGGAAATCGCTCGGCTTGCGTATTGAAGCCGAGTTAGCCGAGCGTGTCGCATCTCTGAAATCACAAGGTATTGAGCCGCATCTCGCGGTCGTTCTAGCTGGTAATGACCCGGCCAGTCATGTATATGTGAGAAACAAAGAACACGCATGTGAAAGAACTGGAATTCGTAGCACCCGAATCGACCTGTCCGAAAATGTTTCTCAACTAGAATTGATGCAGGTAGTTACTGATCTGAATACTGATGATACTGTTCACGGGATTCTTGTCCAAAGCCCCACTCCCGCTGGTACGGACGAATTAGCAATCACAGAAGAGATTGAGCCAGCAAAGGATGTCGACGGTTTTCATCCAATGAACTTAGGACGTCTTGTGATGGGGAAATCAGATGGACTTCTACCGTGCACTCCAGCCGGCGTAATGGCGATGATTGCTGATGCGGAAATCGACCTGATTGGAGCTAAAGCTGTAGTTATCGGACGCTCCCGCATAGTTGGAATGCCCCTCGCTCTGCTCCTCGCTCAGAAGGGTATTGATGCAACCGTGACCATAGCCCATTCACGAACCAAAGATGCTGCTAAAATCTGCCGAGAAGCAGATCTCATCGTTGCAGCAATCGGTCGACCAGCGACTGTAAAGGCCGATTGGATCAAGCCCGGGGCGACTGTAATTGATGTTGGAATCAATCGAGTTGTCGATGAATCACGAGATAGCGGAAGCCGCCTTGCTGGCGATGTTGATCCAGCTGCTGCTGAAATTGCTGGATACATCACTCCAGTACCCGGAGGAGTTGGTCCGATGACAATTGCTATGTTGATGTCTAACACTGTTCGTGCGGCGGAAATGACTCTAGAATAAATCTATTTTCAGAATATACCGAGTTCAAATTGACCATCTTCAGTTGCGTGAATCTTTGGGTCCCAAAGCGGCGAAAATATCAGATTAATATGGACGCTTTCAATGCCATTAGTAGTAAGTGCTGCTCGATGAACTGCCGCCATTAATTCAGGTGCAATCGGACAACCAGGACTTGTTAGAGTCATATCGATTTCTGTGTGTTCGCCATCGATTTCAACTTTGTATATCAATCCTAAATCGATGACAGAAATTTTCATTTCCGGATCTTCGACCTCAAACAAGGCCTCGCGCACATCAGATTCTGACACCATATTTATCCCTCATCACTCCAACATTGCTCGAGCGGATTTTTTGATTTTTGATATCATATTCATAAATCCGTTCGCACGGCTTGGAGTTAATATTTGGCTCAATCCCATCGCTTCAATATACTTTGGATTATGCTCAGCAACAGCTTTTGGTGATTGGCCGTTGATAACGAAAGAGGAGATTGCCATTAAGCCTTGAACGATTTGAGCATCCGCACCGCCACTAACGCGAATTTTACCTTCTGAATCTGTAACGCAAGTCACATGTGCCCGAGATTGACAACCATGAACCATGTTTTCATCAGTCCAATCATCGATATGTAGAGGGAAAGGATGTTTTTTTGCATATTCGAATAATAATTCAAACCGCTCCATTGAATCGAAGCAATCAGCAAATTCTTCGATGATTTCATCGACATTCTCAGGCCAACGCTCATCCGGCATAATCAATCCCAGATACCCTCTATTTTTAATGCTTAGAACGATGGCTCGAAAACCGATGAATAATATTATGCAAATCTATCGACAATATCGCGTAGATGAACAATGAATGCTTCGGCTTCTGCCATCGTATTGTATATCCAGATTGAAGCACGATTTGTCGAAACGACTCCCATCGCCTCAAGCAAGGGCTGAGCACAGTGTGTTCCAGTCCGTATTGCAAAACCACCAGCGTCGAGTAAATAACCCATATCTTGAGCTAGAATTGATTCATGCAAGAAAGACACAATTCCAACTCCATCATCTCTACCAGGAGCACCGAAAATAGTGATACCTGGGATTTTTTCCATTTCACTAGACATCCATGATGCAATGTCATGAATATGATGATGTGCATCATTAAAATCTATATTCTCTTCTAACCATTCAACTGCTGCTCGCCAACCTATCGCTTCAGCCATACGAGGAGTACCTGTCTCAAACATAGCATATCCGTCTTGAAATTGAGTGCCTTCAGTAGTGACGGTTGTGATTATTGCTCCACCGGTCAAGAATGGCCCCATTTCTGCTAATGCGTCGGCTTTGACAAGTAGGCAACCAATGCCAGTTGGACCTGCCATCTTATGACCGGCAATGGCACAGAAATCTGCGCCAAGTTCATCAAAATTAATCTTTTCGTGTGGTGCACCTTGAGCACTATCCAAGGCAACTCGTGCACCATTACTGTGGGCAATTTTGATTATGCGCTCAACATCATTACGAACACCGAGAACATTGCTAACATGGCCAGCACAAACTAATGATGCACCTTGTGCAGCAACTTCGAGTGCCCCATAATCCAATTTACGAGCTTCGGTATCGAAAGGAACGAATCTCAACTCGATACCGATATCCTTCGATAATTCTTGCCAAGGAACGATATTTGCGTGATGTTCCATTTCAGTTGTAACCACTACGTCGCCTTCTTCGAGATTGTACCGAGCCCAGCCATAAGCGATTAGGTTCATCGCCTCGGTAGCACCACCAGTATAGATCATAGAACTCTCGCTAGCGCCAAAAAATGACGAAAGTTTGTCACGTGCCTCTTCGAGTGCCGTGGTAGATTCGTCTGCAAGTGTGTGGTTTGAGCGATGTGCATTCGCGTGGTAATTTTTGTAAAAATCCGACATTGCGTCAATAACTACAAGTGGTTTTTGGGTCGTTGCAGCATTGTCAAAATAGACTAATTGCTTACCATTTGGTAAAACTCTCTCAAGGATTGGAAAGTGTGTTCGAATAGCTTCAACATCGTGATTCATCATCTCACCCTGAGTCTGCGGACGGCTTACTAACTATCAAGAAGAGGGCGCGAATAAATCAAAACTTCTCCTTGATTCAAAATTATTATTCCATTTTAACAAAATCTCTAGAATTTATTAGACGACCTTTATGGTCAACAACCAATCTGAGGGCAACTAATGGTAGCGTCGTCAGGACAAGAAGTGGTCAATACGTTGGGAAAACGTGACCTGAATGAAGATGGAAATGTGATTAATCTAGCAATTGTCGGAAGCAGTAGGTTTTACGATTTTGAAGTATTTGAAGAAGTAATTGAAAATTGGATTGAAGAAAATGGATATCCTGATTTAATTATCGTAGGTGGGGCATCAGGAGTTGATTACATGGCTGAACGTTGGGCAGACAATAATTCTGTTGCAATCGCAGTTTTCACTGAAGAATGGGATGACCCAGATAGGGGGTTACAAGATAGTGGGCGACCAGAAGCTGCAAATTCATTGACTGCAAAAATTCTCGATTCGGCCAGTCATGTCTTAGCTCTGCCTTCTGCGACCAGCAAATGGACAAGAATTATCATTAACATGGCGACTGCTCAAAATATTCCAATTTCTATCTGTGAAGTCGATTGAATAATTTGACATAGGAATCATACAGATTAGTTGATTTGATCGCCCACGGGTTGAAATGGGTCAGGTCGAGCGAATCGACCATGGCAACAGTCAATATTACTGAACCCGAGTTCGCAGAAATCATCGAAAACAATGAGTTAATCATCCTCGACTTTTGGGCAGAATGGTGCGGCCCTTGCAAGGCTTATGGACCTGTATACGAGCGCGTGTCTGAAGAATTCCCAGACGTTGTTTTCGGAAAAATCGATACGGAATCTGAACAATCACTATCTGGTTATTTCAATGTTAGATCGATTCCTACAACAATTGCTTTCAAAGAAGGAATCGGAGTATTTTCTCAACCAGGAGCACTTCCCGAAGAGGCTCTGAAAGATTTGGTTACTCAACTGCAAAATCTCAATATGAATGAAGTCCGTGCTGCGATTGAAGAAGAAAAAAAAACTGAAACTGAGTGAAAAATACAAGTGGTTGCTGTTGAAGTAGCATAGCCTCTCGCAGAACTATGAGTGAATTCCTGATAATCAGTGCAACATCTGGTGAGAACAAAGAATTAGCAGAAAAATTTTCAGAAGCCGCATCGAATCAAGGCCATTCGAGCCAAGTCATCGATTTAGCTGAAATGGACCTTCCTATGTTTACCGTGGCTCGTTCAAAAAGTCCTGATGAAATACCAGATATTTCCGATCTAATAGATAGAATGATTCGGGCAGATGCATGGATTATTGTTGCACCAGAATATAACGGTTCGATGCCACCTACTCTGAACAATGCAATGGCATGGATCTCAAGGGATTGGGAAAATTTCAGAAAAATGTGCACAGGAAAGCCAGTCGGCCTAGCTACTCACAGTGGTGGCGGTGGTGAGCATGTGATCATGGCTATGCGCCAGCAATTCTCCTACATCGGCGCCGATGTGATTGGGCGCACCTGCGTATCGGGCCGCAACAAAGATGCAAATCCTGATACTATCGATGCAATGATTACAAATCTTGCAAATTGAGCAATTTCATCCAACCAAATTATGAGAAAACGCTGTGTATCGCTTAGTATCCTGGTAAATGGTGCTCCTGCCGGGATTTGAACCCGGGTCGCCGGGATGAAAACCCGGAATGATGGACCGTACTACACCACAGGAGCGACAAAGCCGCCGAGCCGCGACCCCTTCATAATCGAAACGGTCAAAAGGCAGCCATAAAATTCAATCAAGACGGCTTGGGTTGTCGTGTGTTTCAAGCGATAGAATCTTCATTTTTAGAAACCGCAAGGTTTTGCCACCAATTAAATAACGGGATTATCAAAACTGCACCGATTAAAGAAATCGCTGTAAAGGTCTTCCAATCTAAATATGATTTCATAGATTCACCGTAAATTCCTAACAAAACTCCTGCTAAACCAAACCTGATACCTCTGCCAAATAACCCAGCTGCTATGAAAAGACGGAAATCCATTTTTCCAGCGCCAGCTATCCAAGCTAGAGCCTTGTATGGAATCGGTGAAACTGCGGCGATGAAAACTCCAGCGGCGCCGTATCTCTCAATTAATGCATTTAATTTTGCAATTGTGTTTTCGGAAACAAATCGCTCAAGAATCCAAGTTCCAGCGTACATCCCGATACCATATCCACCAATTGCACCAATCACGCTGGCTATTGTTGCGACGAGAACAATTGCAAGAATTGCGACATTTGAATCGGCAGCAAGAACCATCGGCCAGACTATTAAATCCGGCGGAATCGGCTGAAATGCCGCCTCAGTCGATGAAATTATTGCAAGTCCAGCAAGCCCTAAACCATCTGCCCATTCGAGGATAGAATCGTAAACACTAGTCATAGAAGCCATGCTAACAAGCGTTCGTCCTTTGCTTCCTGCATGAAGGTTTTCTGATTTAGACAGCAAAGGATTGCTGAACCCGACCCCTGATATGTGCCGGCGGATTCGCTATACTATGGTCGAAGAGGTTCTGGATACGGCAGCGCTGATAGCTTGGCCGATGAATCGGATGCGAGGCTGCTTTGCAGTACCGAGCCAACGTGTGGAATTACAACGAATCGCACCCGATAGGGAGATAGTTATCGATTCGGTTGAATTACAATGGCGAGAACCTTCGAAAAATTCTGTTGCACAAGCGACAGAAATTGCTAGATTGAGTGGAGATATGGCAGGACTTTCAGAGACTGATTTATCAATTTTCGCACTGGTTATCGAAATTCAAGCGGTGTTGGTCAGCGATGATTATCGTCTACAAAATCTCGCAGAAAAATCCGGGTTAAAATGGATATCTGTAACTACCGAAGGCATTCGAGCGATGTGGGATTGGCAATTAATCTGCAGCGGATGTAAATCCATTCAACCAATTCCAGAATCAACGAGTTCTGGAAAAAAAGATTTTGGAGATTGCCCAGATTGTGGAGCAAGGCTACGAATTCGGAAAAAACGCTGAAGTAAATCACTCTTCTTCAGCAACATACGATTCGGTTTTTCCACCACGATCCATATCTGATTCAGCGGTAGATTTGGACATACCCTGCCTTAGTCCAGCCTCAAATTCACCTTTTGCTTGTCCAGCACTACGGGCTAATTCAGGAATCTTCTTTGCTCCGAAAAGGAACAGTGCAGCGATGAAAAGAATGATGATTTCAGTTGCGCCTAATGCCATGCTATCGAGTCGAGGTGACGGCTTTCCCGTTCAAAGGCTTCGGCTCAATCACCCCTTAACCGCCTGAAACTGGTGGAAGAAAGGCAATTTCGCTTGCATCTTTCAATGCTGAATTGCGGTCTGCACCAATCTGACCATCGATTGCAACCGCCACACCATCCGCTACGACATTGCTTAACTCGAATAATTCGATCAACTGATTGCAAGTTGTCCCCATCTCGAGAGTGGTTACAACTTCCCTCTCACCTAAATTTTCAGCAAGAGGACCGAAAAAAAGCATCTTGACCTTGACAGCCTTCACCGTATACCCATCACTCACGAATAATGCAACCCAATCCTACCAATGAATGCATCCGTTCGATTAGTATAATCTAAACCAAAGTCTTTGCACCCAAGTAAGCATGAGCGAAGTTCAGGCAGTGGTATTCGATTGTGATGGTGTCCTCGTTAACTGTGGCTCATCTTGGCAAATGATTCACAATCATTTTGGAACAGAAAATTATGCTATGCTCGAAAAATTTCTCAACAAAGAAATTACCGATGATGAATTTATGGCTAATGACGTCGGAATGTGGTTGAAATTACAACCAGAAATTCATTTAGACGAAATTATGCGTTGTTTTTCTGGAGTCAAACTAATGCCTGGTGCACGAGCAGTAATCGAAGAATTACAAAATCGAGGAATATATGTTGCCATCGTTTCCTCAGGAGTGGCTAGGTTCATCGGTACAATTGCACATATGCTCAAGGTCGATGATTGGGCGGCAAACGATTTTTCTTGGGATGATGAAGGATACCTCCTCGGTGCTGCTCCATCTAAGGTCAATTCACATGACAAAGGCCTAATGGTTACAAAATTAGCAATAATCAATGGATTCGATACAACTAAAATTTGGTCGGTCGGTGATTCTAGTACCGATTTATCAATGAAAATTCCAGGATCTCATTTCATCGGATTTAACCCAGCTAGAGAACGAGCAAAAGATGCGTTCATCGCAGCAGAAGTGCCGATAATCGAAGACAGGAATCTGACTCAAATATGGTCGACAATTTTTAATGAAAGCTTTCCTAATACTATTGATTGACGAAATTGTCAGTTAGTTCAAAGTTCGATAAGATACATACGCCGCCGTTAGTGCGAATGACTATGCGAAGTGTGGCTTTACTCGTCGGCATCTTGATGTTAACAGTAGCACTTTCTGGCTGTGTACAAAACGATGGCCCACCTAGTCCTCAGCAAGAAGAGGAATTACCAAGCGGAACCTATGTATCAGGATCCGATGGAATCAGCCTCGATATCCCAATGATTCCGATGCAATTCACTTTCAGTAGTGTCGGCGAGGATGGAGCAGAACCTAGCCTCGGGATCACGTCGAGTGGCTGCATTTTCTTCATCGCCTTTGAGAAGGTCATGCGTTCTTGTGACCACGGCGAATCTTGGGAGAATGTCTCAGGCCCCATGTGTGCGTTCCAAACCAATGATCCATGGGGATGGGTAGATCCGATCACTGATCGAATATTCAACGTGCAGATGCAGGGTTTGGAAACATCTTGGATATGTTGGAGCGATGATGATGGCGAAACCTGGTTGGGCAATGCACACGACTCAGGTACGACTCCAATCAATGATCACATCAAACTGGCATCGGGCCCTTGGACGAGCAGCGGCTATGGAATCGGTGGTCAATTGTCCCAAACATTCTATGAAACGGCTGTGTACTATTGTTACAACAAACTCGCAGGCATCTTCTGTTTCACCAGCTTTGATGGTGGTGCTTCATTTGAGGCCGGTGGCCAGATTTTCGGATTAGCCACCACCAACGGTGGACTCCATGGAGCCATCACTTCTGCACCCGATGGTACCGTCTACGTCACGCCCCGGGTCGAAACACCCACAGTCATCGTTTCCGATGACAATGGTTTGACTTGGTTTGATCGAACGATGGGAGAGGATGTTGGAACTCCCAATCCAAGAAAAAATTCAGAGGTCGCAACCGACGCTGAATCCAATGCATATCACATCTGGACAGGCGCAGATGAAGGAGTCTACATGTCGAGGAGTACTGATTCAGGAGAGTCATGGGAACAAGAAAGTATTAGAATTAGCCCAGTTGAAGTTATTTCGACAACTTTCCCACAAATCGATGCAGGAGACGCAGGGCGTATTGCCATCACTTATCTCGGTAGTGAAAATAGTAGTGAGTTGAACCAAACCGACTTAGATGGAAATCCATGGAATGGAAATCCTCACTATGCAAATGGAAACGTCAGTTATTATCTGTACATCACCTATAGCCTAAACGCTCTCGACCCAAGCCCAGTATTCTATACCACCCGTGTATCGGCTGATCCAGTGCAAATCGGTGCGATATGTTTGAACAGTGGTGATTGTCGAGATATTGGTGGATCGAACAGAAATTTATTGGATTTCAATGATTTACACATCGACCGAGAAGGTCGAGTATACGTTGCATTTGCTGATGGTTGCACTGGTGAATGTGCAACCAAAACCAATGCAACTCCTGAAGATTCTCGAACTCGAATGGGTTCGATGTATTTCCTCAATTCAGGTCCGAGCCTTTTCGTAGCCAATGGACAATTAGCACCACTCGTGCCAATTGCCGAAACCTCAGATAATTCGGACTATTTTGATACGATTCAATGTCAAACAGAAGATTGTCGAAGCAGAGAAAACAAAGAAAAAAAATAATTTTTCTTACTCGCAAGACAAGCAAAAGGAATCAAGCGAATGGAATTGATGCGCTCGCGTGAGTATGCAGATTAATGACGGTTAGAATACAAGGCTTCGGTTGGAATCCTAACATTCGCTGATAATCGGTCTGGTCTTGCCAAGTCGAACTATGAACGATTGTTGTTCCCTTATGATCGCTGACGAATTGCCCATGAACATGACCGGTGACGAAAATATCCGGAACCGTTCCAATGACCATACTATCCTCTGGCTCTGGTGAAAGTGGAGTTTTACCACCCCAAGACGGTGCGAGATGCCGGCGCTCTAACATCGCCCGCATCGCCATCTCTGGCTTCGCATATGTTACCGAGCGCAGTCCGGCGACGAAGTCGTCGATACTCTTACCGTGATATGATAGGATACGAACACCGTGAAGGCTAAAATCACAAGGATTTCCTACAAAAACTGCGTCCGAAAAATATTGCTGAACCTCAGCAGTTAGAGCTGGTTGTGGTTCGGCAGGTCGAACGGCATCGTGATTACCTGGTAGTATGATAATGTCAATCCAATCGGGTAATTCTTCGAGAAGAGTTGCCAACTTTCCATACTGATCGAACAGATCTTTAATTGCCAAGTGACGATCTTGTCCTGGATAAATTCCGACACCATCTACTCCATCACCACTCAGAACAAAATATCGAATTGTTTTCGCTAATGAATCGGTTTTGAACCACTGTATCATTTTCTGCCATTGTGGTTCAAGGAAAGTATTGCTGCCGACATGAGTGTCGGAAAGGAAGGCTGCTGAGACTGCTTGGTCGGCGCTCGCAGCAGTTTTTGCACGTGGTTTTAATGGTGGTAAATGAATGTTAGAGCAGAAAAATAAATCAGTTTGATCTCCACCAAAATGGCCGCTCACACCGACTACATCATCATTCATCAGTCCATCGAGGGCAGCGTGCAATGGATTCGCTCCAGCAGGTGGTTTTAGAAAACATTGAATCTGAGTGGTTTCATCCTCTACCATGAACATTAAATTTCCATTTTTTGTCCATCTCGGGCCATTGACCAATCCAATGATCGTCACTTCATATTCATTCGATGAATATCGTTGTCGATTTCGCCACGCCTCTCCATTCGATATCGGACGACGTGGCAAAACACCTCCTGTCAACATCATGTTACGAATTTTTTTTAATCGATCTGAAAAACACGACCTCATGTCGGCCATCTTTCCTTCGGTAACCGAATTACCTGTAATATCAAAATGAATTTCGATTTCTGAATCAACATCAGTCGCGAGCATAGGGAAATCTGCCAAGCTATAGTGCGACAATCCATGTGGCCGAGGAGCTGGGGTGATTTTCGGTGAATCAATTGGAGCAATAACACGACCAATAGGAGAGGGATTGTCAGGAGCTGGCAAAGTTGCTTGAGCTGATTTTGCTACCTGAGTTGAAATTTCTATCGATTCAGAGGATGGTACCAACATCAGTAATTCATCTATCGACCTTGATGACAAAACATGAACTTGAGACGAGGTTGCTGCCTCGATAAGTGGAGTCAAATCAGGTAAATTTTCAATCTTTTTTTTAGTCTCTTGACCGGTTACCAGAATGCCGGCTGCAAGCAATATCTGCTGCCGTTCCGCCCAGTCTGCCGACGCCATCCAATTGAGGTCAACTGAGTACGCTCATGATAATATCGTTATGAATCGCTCATTCATCCCAATCGATTAAGGCTGCGAGGTCGACTTTCTGAATCTCTTCAGCTACAGTGGATTGACCTCCATCCCAAGCTAGCCCACCTTCCCACTCTTCTGAAGAAGGCTCTAATTTTGATCGATCGATATTCTCAACATCTCCGTTGTCTTGAGATTCTTCTGTTCGTCCATCTTGGCCATCGACTCGATCGAGAGCCTCTAGTGTTAAGCGAAGTGCGAAAACTGCGAAGGATTTTTTGTTATCCAAACGGTCATTATCACCAAAATCCATTCTCCTGACCAAAAAATAATCCCGGGCGATTACCGCTACATGAACACGCCCGACTTCCTTATCCACAGTCGCGCCCCCAGGTCCGGCTATTCCAGTAATCGAAATGGCTACATCTGAACCCGATTGATATCTGGCACCGCGAGCCATTTGAACAGCGACCTCGTGTGAAACAGCGCCCGCATCATCCTGATCGAAAGCTGATTTTTCGACACCGAGTTCGCGCATCTTTGCTTCATTAGAATAGACTACCCAACCCTGCTGAAACCATTGGGTTGCACCTGATATATCGGTAATCAGAGATGCGAGAAGTCCACCAGTACACGACTCAGCAGTGGATACGGTCCAACCACGCCGACGTAGGCGTCGAGTGACACGAGAGGCTAGGCCTGAGGCCTCGTCAACCATGCTACTGGCTCATGGGCGACCTTCTTGACTCTTTCACCGAACATTTTGTCAGTTTCGACAAAAAAATAGATAACAAACAGAATTATGGAGTAGATGCCTTTGGATTAGATTTGTAGGTGAATACATGAAAGAGTCCCCACATATTCTTGATGTGCGCGGGGAGAAATGCCCAATCCCAATCAAATTGCTCAGAGATTGTATCAAAGAAGTCCCTGAAAATGAGATTATCCACTTGTTAAGTGATGATCTTGAAAGCAAATACGATATTCCGGCTCTGTTACTCCGATTAAAAATGCCTCCCGCAGAGATTCAATCAAAAGAATTCGGACTTTTGTTCATAATAGTGAATCGGAAAGTTTGAGATATCGAACAAATGCACAAGTGAAACCGGTTCTCAATACAGTATCCACCAGCTTATGGATGAAAATTAATGGTGGGCCCGACCGGAATTGAACCGGTGATCTTCGCTTTGTAAGAGCAACGTCATAACCCCTAGACCACGGGCCCCACGGGAGAACGGGCGAGCGTTGTATTCAAATGATTAGTGGTTGAACCTTCTGTTCGGAAGTGGCGTGGTTGGCTGAAATCGACGATTTGCTTGAAAGACTCAAAGCAGCGGGAGTTCCCATTGATTCTCGCGTTTCCGATGCGATGAAAATTGTCGATGTCCGGGACTTTACCGACCTTTCTGCCGAACCGTTTTGGTATGATAGTCCGGTACCTTTCCTGATAACAGAAGTTGGAGCAGCGAAGACGATTTCTGCTCCACACATGATTCTGACACTGTTGCACCACCTCGAACTACGTAGAGGACAACACGTGCTTCTGATGGGTTCGAAAGGTGGTTACATCTCAGCGATTCTTGATGAAGTGCTCGGACCTGATGGAATGGTCTCAATCGTCGAACCACACACCGAGGTTCGCGAGCACACGAGTCGACGACTCGAGAAACACTCTGCGAGAGGATTGATGCGAGTATTATCGCCTGCAGCCTTAGATAATCCAGATGAAATGGATCGTGGCGTAGACCGAGTTTTAATCACCGGCGCGGTAAAAGAAATGCCGATTTCCCTCGAAGTCATGGTAGACGAGGGAGGATTCGTTTTGGGGCCGTTTGGCGGTCCAGTTCATCAACGATTATTAAAACGAGAAAAACAAGGGAATGATTGGTTCGATACGGATCTTGGCGGAGTAGTTTTCGGACCTATGGATTTAGGTGAAGCTGAAAGGGATCCTCTCGATGCAAATTTATTGGCTGATCATCTAGAAGATGCTGTTGCTCTACTTATCGATCTCATCGAATTAGATGATGAGTTGATTGAAAATGTTGAACATTTAGTCGCTGCATTGAGAGACCTTCCAATCGATTTACCAATTCTCCCAGAAGATGCCACCGAAGATGAAATTCTTGAACATCCTGTGATGGATTTAATCATGTCAGAAATGGAATGGTTAGCACCGATTTGGCCGGTTTTCGGGCAACTTTTCTCAATGGATTTAGCAGCTCCCGGCTCACCTGATGATGAGGAAGTAGGAATGGCCGGTGGACACCGAGATTTAGTGCCTTGAATCAAAGCGTTCATGCCACCGACTTCACTCGTTAAATCATGGTAAGAGCAGCGATGCGCAATCTTCGTAGCGCTGATGTTCGACATCGACGTCGAGCGGTTCGAAGATTATTCGAAATTAATGACCCGGTCGCAATTCAAGCCTTCGAACCATTACTGGATGATTCTGATGAATGGTTTCGTGTAAAGGCGATACAAGCCATCGGTATTTGGGCTCGGCCCAAGGATCTTGAATTGATACAGCGATTAGCGGAATCTGAAAGAGTGGGATTTCGAATGTGTGCAGCTCGAATCGCTAATCGTGCTGGAAAATCTTGTAAACCAATTTTATCTAAACTTTGCCAAGACGAAGTTGCAGTAGTTCGCAATGCCGCTTGGGCAACTAAATTTTCCATCGCTGCAAACCTCGAAGAAGTGAACCGCGATGGGATGGAGAATGAATCGAGTGGAATCCGCTCGATGGCGATACAATCGATGAGCAAAATGGAAAAAATTGATGGAGATTTACTGTATATAGGATTAATTGATCCATCGAAAAAAGTTCAGGCCGACGCTGTTTCTCTACTTCGAAATCACCCGGATGCAATTGAAGGTGAGTTAGATGATTTACTCATCGATATTGTCGAAAATAATCATCTCGCTCGGAAAGATGCAATCATTTTTCTGATTGAAAATTCATCGAACAATGAGATAATCTCTTCAAAAATTCCAAATTGGATGGAAGATGGAGATTTCAGATTAACCAAGGCAGTTATTTCTGCCATAGAAGGTAAAGATTGGAAACAACTAGGTGCATTTACACAATGCTTGGAAACAACTCAAAATGAAACATTGATAGTTGGTTCTTTACGTCGAAATTATTCAATCGATGCAAATAAGTTACGAAATTCCATCATCGCTGACACTTCTAGAGAAAGTTCTCTTCGAACACGATTAATCGAGGAATTAATCGGAAGCACAAAGGTAGATGAAACGACAATTGAAATTATCAATAATCTCAAAAATTCGGATGATGAATTCATTTCTAAGATTGCTGGATTTTTCATCGAGGATATCGAATCTAGACATTAAATTAGACTAATCAATAATCTGTTGACTGTTCAGACCGCTGGCTCGCGTAAGCGAAATAGTGAAATTGCGATTGGAGGTAGATGGTCAGACAAACGATGACGGCTGGTTTTTGGCGAGAATAATTCTCCGCTCAAAGCAGAATCGATTACATCTTGCTTCGTTATAGTTTCACGACCACAATTTGGCCAAATTTCTAATTCGATTGAATCATCATTGAGATAATCAATCATCACACAAGGTACGCACTTCAACTTCAATCTCTGTGCGACCTCATATCTATGATGCCCATCGAGAATTGTTCCAGTTTTTCGATCGAGCAGAAGGGGTTTGGTATATGCATTCCATCGATGAGTCATTTTTTCGAGTTGGTTGACTTTTTTTATTATAATTTCTTCATGCGGCCGAAGTAACTCGAGGGGGACCAATTCGACCTTCATATGCCACCGAAGAGTGATTTACTCATATGTATGATGCCCGAAGGTATGATTGCGAATCGGTGAGTGGAATGGTCATGGAGGTCGACTTGGGTAAACTCAGTTCGGACGATTTTACCGTTTTGGAGAGATTACGGCAGGTTGGGTGCGCCTGGATAGTCGGAGGTTGGGTTCGTGATGCATTAATCGATTCACCGAAGACCGAT
This sequence comes from Candidatus Poseidoniales archaeon, assembly GCA_012960975.1. GTDB lineage: Archaea > Thermoplasmatota > Poseidoniia > Poseidoniales > Thalassarchaeaceae > MGIIb-O2. The sequence continues at coordinate 137,079 of DUAE01000001.1, read as the reverse complement.
TTGGATATCGCTACAGATTTGACACCTGAAGAAGTAAAGAAAATATTTCCTAGATCAATAGCCGTAGGTGAAGAATTTGGTACTATAATGGTCAGATTAGACACAGGTGAACAGACTTGGGAAGTAACCACCCTTCGAAGTGAGGGAAGTTATGGTGATGGACGACGGCCTGATAATGTTGAATTCGGCGACAGTATTGAAGGAGATTTGTCTCGACGGGATTTTACAATTAACGCTATGGCAATTGATTCTGAAGGGAAATTAATTGATTTATTCAACGGTGCAGCTGATTTAGAAGCGGGAATTTTACGCACTGTTGGCAATGCATCAGATCGATTAGGAGAAGATGGATTGAGAATCATGAGAGCGTTTCGTTTTCTTGATGCAGAAAAGCATGGCACCCGTCAAATGAATTCTGAACTTACCAAAGCAATTTCATCCAACCTAAAAATGCTAGACAAGGTTTCTCGCGAAAGAATAGGTAGTGAATTATTACAAATTTTATCCAAACCAAATAGAGATGAAATCGTATCCTTGATGGATTCTTTAGGTGTCCTCAATGTGATATTATCTGATATTGAATCAAGCCAAATTCAGAATATTTTGGGAGATGAGATTACCGCACTTGCAAAAATCTGCTCAAATGACTCAAGATCTGGCGACGAAGTTTCTGCTTCCCTCAGAAAATCATTGAAACTCTCTAAAGACCAAATGAGATTAATCACTTTCCTCCACAATAATAAATCAAAAATACCGAGTACAGATTTAACAGAACTTCGAAGATTCCGTGCAGCATTGCCTGAAAATTTTCAATCTGCACTTCTTCACTACCACAATGCTGAAAAGATTCGCTCTAGATTATCGAATCTTCCAAAACTACAAGCGGGAAACTCCCCAATAGTTGATGGGAATAAGTTGGCACAGGTTACTGGGCTCGAGCCGAGTAGGAAACTAGGTCGATTAAAAGGCTGGCTACACCGAAAGCAAATCGAGCTAGATTTAGCTGAAGAATCAGAAGTCTTGGATTGGCTCGAAAATATTGATTGGCAAAAAGATGATTTCGAATCCTGGCCAGTGTTAGTCTGGCCTTGACAAAAAATATCCTATACTAATGATTCTCGGTTCACTCGAGTTCGTTTAGATATTCGATGTATTCTTCTTGAGTTAGGTATTGTTCTTCATCGAAATCGAATGGCTGGACGATTACGCACCAGCCATCACCATATGCTTCATCGTTTACCAGATCAGCATTATCTTCAATGTCTCCATTCAAATCGATGATTTTACAAGCAAATGGAGCATTAATTAACAGACGTTCTAAAGGGGTCATGAGAGTAATCAACAGATCATCTACTCCAACCTCATCTCCACTCGCCATGTGAGCGGGTTCATCATCATCTTGGACACCTTCTGTTTGTTCGGTCTTGAATTCTTCATCATCTTCAGGTCTAGTCAATACGACTCGGTGAATTTCGCCGTATTCAGCAGGGATAAATTCGCTAACTCCGATCTTGACTTGAGAATTAGATTTCTTCTCATCAAGGACCTGTAACCAAAGGTGTTCGAGAGTATATCGGCGCCCATGTGCAATCGCAAATTCCGAATAATCCCCATCAGCCATGTTAATTCAGACACGGCGGCATCACCAGCCTCATTTGAACTATTCGATGATAATTCTTAGCAATCATTGCCGTTACAAGAGATTAACAACGCCTACCTATTCGGCATAATCAGGGAACAGCATGGATTTTCAAGAAACAGAAGAACAAAGCATGATTCGCGAGATGGTTCGAGATTTTGCTGAGGAAATTCTCGCGCCTACATGCCTTGAGAGAGATAGAGAGCAACGGCCACCACTCGATGAATGGCAGGCTTTTTGTGAATACGGCTTACAAGGCGTAACAATTCCTGAAGAATACAATGGCAATCCAGTTGATGATATTTCAGAGGCGATAATCGTCGAAGAACTTTCACGAGTAGATCCCTCTTTTGCCGTGATGTTCTGCGTTCATGTCGGGCTTTGTTCAAAGACCATAGCTCTACATGGAAATAACGACCAGAAGCAGCGCTACCTACCACGATTAGCAGCAGGAGAAATTGGCGCCTATTCACTTTCTGAGGCAGGTGCTGGTACCGATGCGGCAGCACTTAGCTGTCGAGCGAAACTCAGCGATGATGGTCTACATTATATCTTGAATGGAGAAAAAATGTGGGTGACTAACGGACAGAGCGCTGGAATTTTTGTTCTATTCGCAAAGGATGTAGATCACCCTGATTATGGTGTCAAAAAGCACGGAGGAACTACTGCTTTTATCGTTGAATCGAGTATGGAAGGATTTAATGTAGGAAAGAAGGAAGATAAACTTGGAATACGTTCTTCAGATACCTGTGTTCTACTGCTAGATAATTGCAAAGTTCCTGTTGGAAATGTCTTGAAGGAAGTAGGAAAAGGCTTCCCAATAGCGATGAATGCTTTAGATAATTCTCGGATTGGAATCGCTGCTCAAGCACTAGGAATTGCCCAGGGTGCATATGAGTCCGCACTTAATTATGCACACGAAAGACAGGCTTTTGGTAAGCCGATTGCCCTTCACCAAAGCATAGGTAATTACCTCGCTGACATGGCTACGCAAACCGAGGCAGCTCGTCACATGGTCTACAAAGCAGCATGGGCTAAACAACGACATTACGAACAAGGTGCACCACGACATTCGATGGAAGCGAGTATGGCGAAATTATTCGCGGGGGATACCGCAATGTGGGTAGCTGAACGAGCGGTCCAAATCCTTGGTGGATATGGGTATACGACGGATTTTCCAGTTGAGAGGTTCTTCCGCGATGCGAAAATTACTCAAATTTACGAAGGAACCCAAGAAGTTCAACGAATAGTAATCAGCCGATCAATTTCGCCATAATTACGGTTTATTTCTAAGAAATAATCAAAGATTCAATATCAGATTTTGAAACTTGGCGAAATTGACCAGATTTCAAATTGAAATCAGCGAGGTTCATATCCTCTATCGATAAACGATGCAATTGTATTACATGATTGCCGAGAGTTCCAAACATTCTGCGAATCTGACGTTTTTTACCCTCATCTATGGTTAAAATTGCAATATTTGGCTTCGACAAACGAATATTAGCAGGTCTAGTCATATATGATTCTGTAAACCCTTCATCATCGATTGAAATGTGAACACCGTCTCTGATGAGTTCCATGCTTTCTTCTGTTATTCGATTTTCTGTTTGCACACGATATGTTTTCTGAATCTGCATTTCAGGATTTGTGATTTTAGAGACCATCATTCCATCGGTTGTAAACAATAGGAACCCTGTTGTTTCCTCATCGAGCCGACCTACTGTGATGAGTGATTCATAGACGGTCGACTCGACATTATTTCTGAAAAATTCATAAACAGATTTTTTACCGAATTGCTTTTCTTGATCATTCAATCTTGAGCAAATATATCCAGCTGGTTTATGAAACAAAAAATAAAAGTTTTCTATGGGCAAATTCAATTCATTGCCACGATATGTAATTGTTTTTTTCGCCGGATTGAATTGAAATTTAATATCTTTCATTGGTGTTCCATTCACCAAAATTTCACCATTCCAAATTGAATTCTTTACTTCATTTTTAGATGTAAATACACCACACTTAGATAAAAATTGGTGAAGTCGAATTTTCATCATTACTCCTCCAATTGTTTTCCTTTAGATAGCACATAGAAATAAAGTTTGAGAAAAATAAAATATGTAGGCAAGAATAATTGAACACTGTACATTCAATTTGTCATGCAGATTTTGGGACCCAAGCATAGTGACGATGACCTTCGAGTTTGCCAACACCACCAATTTCGATTAGTGCAAACTCGGCGCTCGGCGCAACGATTGATTCCTTCTGTGAACCTCGATGTAGCCTCTCGTAAATTTCCTTGTCGATTGGTGTACGGTGTGAGAGTCGATCGAATAATTTGAATCGCGTTGCGATTTCTTTCCATTCTGGTTGTACAATTCCTTCGAAAACCTTGGCTTTTGCTCCAGAACCGTATCCACAAAGACCGACACGCTTTCCTATCATTGTTTCGTCATCTGCGAAATCTGATTCCATGGTTGACATCAGAGCAAGGAAAATTGAGCCAGTATATTGGTTTCCGATTAAGCTCGAAGCGCGTTGGGTTTTCTCGATACGTGCTTCGACAAATTCTTTGAATTGTGGAGTTTTTGAAATCAATCTACGATATCCATCATTGGCTTTTTGAAATTGTTCGTAACCTTCAGGAGTGTCTGCAAAATCCTCGAAAAATGGTTCGTCACCAAACTCGGAAACAAAATCATCCCACATTGGAAGATGTCGGCGGTCGTGACGGAACAAATCTGGGAACATTCTCTTGCCTTGGAAAGCATATGGAAGGTGAACAATGATTCGCTTCCATTGATTTGTCAAAATTTCGTCATTTTCTGGGTCATAACGCCCAGTTCTGATGGCTTCAGCACGAAAATTAATGAAAGCGGATTTTACTGATTCTGAATAACAACGATTTGAAAATTGCCCATCGAAAATCGGGGTGTCTTTGTGAATACTCAAAGTTTCAGATTCGAACATGATGTTGTCTTTTTTACTCGAAGTTGGTAAAATATTTAGAATTCTATCAACTAAACCCACTTTTAGTTTCTCACCAGTTTCTTCTGCTAAATCCAGAACATTTGTGACCACGGTTTTCATGTCGACTTCTCTTCGAGGTTTGAAGAAATCATGCACAGGCATAGTAGAGACACCCCAATTATCTGGAATCTCAATTAATCGAGGATTATGACGGATGAGAATCGCTCCACCACCGGCTCCTTGTGTATATTCTCCAGATGAGCCGAGATCATACTTTGCATTATCTGCAAAAACAACGATTCCAATTCGGTCTTGCTCCTCGCCACCGCGAGCAGCCCAATCTAAGGTATTGTGCATTGCATCGACTGCGCCGATACATGCGAAGGTTAAATCAACAACATCGCAGTTACGGAAGCAATCCTTACCGAACTTCGGCTCGTATTTTTGCTCAAGCATATCCATGATGTAAGTTGCAGTAGGTTTCGCACCATCGAGAGCTGATTCCGTCCCCAAATAAATGCGACCGATTTTTTTCGGATTGAGGTTGTTTCTGTCAATCAAGCGAGCACATGCATTCGCACCCATCGTCGCAGTATCTTCATGAACATCAGGAATCGCCATTGCAGCAAGTCCGAGACCTTTGTTTAATTTACCAAAATCCGCTCCACGGAATTCTGCGAAATCTTTCATATCGAAATATAATCGCGGAAAATGAATCGCGATATCGTCAATTCCAACCTCTGCCATATGACCACTCTCGTGTCTCGGCCGCGGCGCGAGAGGGTTATGATACCTACTACGGCATGAAAACGTAGGACTGAATCTGAAAAGACTTTACTGAGAGCCAGTCATTTTATTCATTTGTTCAAGTAAATCGGACTTTTCTTCAAAATGTGTAGAAATTGGAGCTAGGACTTCAGAAAGGCCATATGCCACTGCCATCTTTGCATCGAATGGATGAATCTCACCTTTACCAACCGCTGCTACAAAAGTGTCGATATCATTCCAGGTAGATGGCGAGCCATATTCAGGATTAGGTTCGACTTTCAGTTCCCCGAACTTTGGTAGAACAATGTGCCTTGCAATCTCGAAAACTGGGGAATCGTCATTTCCAACTTCAAGAAATGCCTTTCGGAACTTTTTACTAATTTTCTTTGGATTATCATGTAATAAGATTGCATTATTTGGATCTGATTTTGACATTTTATGGTCAAAAGAATCCATCCTTCCACCGCCACGACCTTTCAATCCAGAAAGCATCGGTGTGTGGACACATGTCGCTTTCGTCCAGTGATTCTTATCTGCAACCTCGCGCATATACATGTGTGCCTTACGTTGGTCCATTCCCCCGAATGCGACATCGATATTCAATTCGAAAATATCCGCTGCCTGCATAGCTGGATAGAAAAAGGCGGATAAATCGTGATCAGAGGAGTCCTCGTCACGGCCCATGATACTGAAAGTCCGACGAACTCGGTTCAAACTCATATTCTTTGAGCATCGTAATACACGCTCCCAATAAATTCCAGATGACATTAATTCTGAAGCGCGCATAAATCGGAGTTGGCCTGCCCCGTCACCTTCTTCAGGAAAATCAAGCAGAGCTCGGAAGACTTCGGTCATATAATCGCCCGCGAGGCTAATTTTTTCCATATCGCGGCCGAACTTATCGTTCACCCAAGCATGCCAATCTGCTAGCCAAATCAGAACATTTACGCCCTCATCGAGCAAATTACGGATTGTATCGGCAATAACCACCCATCCAAGATGGGCTTTACCACTCGGTTCGAGTCCGATATAGCCACGAATGATATCATCACCAGCGTGGCTTACACCACTGCCAATAACGGAGGCAATATGCTCTACACCAATGATTTCTTCGCAGCCTCGAAACATTCTTTCGACACGCTCACGACCTGCATCGTCGAGAGACGAGAGCGGGCCAGAATCTGTCATTTTTTCACCAAATTAAAACAGCTTGCCAAGTTTTTCGCCGCGGCTTGCTGCACGAGTATTGTTATTGTCTGCAAGAGCGGCCTCAATCTCTTCAATCAAAGACTCTGCCGTTGCAGCATCCTCATCGGATATGTTTGATGACATTTCCATGAAATGTCGAGCGGCTTTTATCGCCAACTTAGCTTTCGACGCCTTTTTTGCCCATTCCTTCGCCTTATCTCCACGCTTCTTGGAATTATATCCTGTCGAGTCATCGAGGAATTGGGTGAAGCGCTTTCGACTATCCATTGCGATTTTCATCGCCTCTGGATCATCGAAGTTTGGCGGAACATTTGTCACATCGAGCATAAGCGCACCTGCTTCATTGTAATGACCAGAGATTAAAGTCATGATATCGTGTGAACCCTCAAAAGAATTGTCTCCAGTTTTGTTAACATTTTCGAAAAATTTGCCAGCAAGAACTGTCAATCCTCCATTTGCTGTCACATCTTTGACTACTCCGCGCTTGACGTCGAATCTCTCCATAGAGTCTGCGCGCGTCAACGGCTTCTTCAATACTACCAGTGATAACTCAACAAAACTTTTGCAAATACAAGATTTCTAATTCCCCAAACTACTCAATTTCATCATAATAACCGATAAAGTTGACTGAAGTCATATACTACATGGCTAAACGATAATCTCGACTCGGCCTGCCATGCGAGAGCGTATTATCTGCGTTGGTATAGTTGCGATTTTACTAATGATGTTAGTTCCAAGCACAGCAGCAGAATCTCCCATCGTAATGGATGAAATAGTAATTCTTAGTGATACTGATCTGGGAATTGAAGGTGCGGCGATAGATCCTGATGGAAAACTTGTTTTGCTTCATGGAGCAGACGGATATGTTGGGATGATTTTAGCTTCGATTCCGACCGTGCAAGTTGAATTAATTTGGTCGGAATCACAAAATTTGAACGATGCGAGCTGGCATCCAGGTGGAGGAACCGCTCTCATAGTTGGAGATGATGGTACCATCCTTCGTTATGCGAAGGATGATCATTCGGTAACACTGGCTGGCGAGCATCTAAATTTAGGCCAAACCGAATTGACTGCAGTCGCTTGGAACACCGCCGGATCTTGGGCTTATGTAGGCGGAGATAACGGTTGGCTTTGGCGAGTACGTGCCGAGGGAGGTGGTGGATTAGAAGTGCATGAAATTGCCGGTAGAGGAAGCAGTTTAATCACCGGAATCGAATGCCATGATGAATTGATGATTTGTGTAGTTTCATCTTCTGTCGATGGAATCGGAATTATCGACCGAGACCACGTATTAACTTGGATTGGAGGAGTTGGTTATCCTTGGATTGATGTGATATGTCCTACAAATTACGAGCCGACATGTGTGGCGACTACTACGAGTAAACAAATTGCATTGATTCATTTGAGCACAGAAGGTGCGACAGCAACAGAAATGTCAATCAATGATATCGTTGGAGTCAATGGCAGATTTATGCAACTAACTCACCAAGATGGAGACCGATCTCTAGTCGTGATCGCTCCATTCGGGTTAATTGAGCACGATATTTCAAAAAATGCAACTTATCCTTGGCTCGATAACGAAGATGCTCAGAAATTCGACACGACAATTTCTGGAGACAGAATTGTTGGAACTTGGGGCACCCAACAGGATAGCGGTTGGATTGTCACAAGTAGAGGAACTTTAATCGAATATCACCCATCCAAAGAAAGGGGGTCAATCGATGGGTTGCTCGGCATAATCATCCAGATTTCAATTCCATTAGTCATACTTATGATGATCTTCACAATCGCAGTCTCATTCTCACCAAAATTACAATATTGGGTGACGATGAAAATTGGCTCTGAAGAAGAGAAACGAGATGCTAAGCGCATCAATAATCGAAAGACCAAAAACAAGAAGAAGTGAAATTATTGTTCTTGCGACCATACGGGTCGAATCAGTAACATTCATTTGGACTATGAAGGCGCCAATGAATGATTACTATGGCATATGAGGCGCTCGACTTCTACGATGTAGATGCGCTTTTGACCGAAGAAGAACAAATGGTTCGTGATATGGTTCGTGATTTTGTCAATGCGGAAGTATTACCGAATATCGAGAAAGCATGTGCAGATGGAATTTTCCCAGACGAGTGGAGAGTGGCTCTGGGTGAGATGGGCGTTCTCGGTGCACCACTGGAAGGTTATGGCTGCCCTGGACTTTCCTACACTGCATACGGAGTTATTTGCCGTGAATTGGAACGTGGAGACTCGGGGTTGCGCTCATTTGCAAGCGTTCAAGGTTCTTTAGCTATGTATCCAATTTGGGACTTTGGTAGTGAGGAACAGAAAAAATTCTACTTACCAAAAATGGCCAGCGGCGAATGGATTGGCTGCTTTGGATTAACCGAGCCGGATTACGGCTCAAATCCTGGCGATATGATTACCAAAGCAGAGGATATGGGTGACCACTATCTGCTGAATGGTGCCAAGATGTGGATCACAAACGGCACCTTAGCGCAGGTTGCAGTCGTTTGGGCTAAACTTGATGGGGTAATCCGTGGATTCATCGTCGAGAAAGATGACGAAGGATTCTCAGCACCAGAAATGAAAGGAAAATATTCCCTTAGAGCATCCATGACCAGCGAATTGGTATTCTCCGATTGTAAGATTCCCAAAGATAGGATTCTGCCTGGAGTTCAAGGACTTCGTGGACCGTTTTCGTGTCTCAACAACGCTCGTTTTGGAATTTCATGGGGAGCGATTGGAGCAGCTCAGGCTTGCTTCGATTCGGCGCGAGATTATGCTAGCAGCCGAATCCAATTCACTCATCCAATCGCTGCCTATCAATTGGTTCAAAACAAGTTATCTTGGATGCTTCGTGAGATAACTAAAGCACAACTGCTCGCTTATCATCTCGGCCAGAAAAAAGATGCTGGAACATGGATTCCAGAACAGATTTCACTAGCTAAGATGAACAATGTAGACATTGCTCTCGATATTGCTAGGGTCGCTCGTGACATACATGGTGCGAACGGAATTTTGGATGAATACTGCATCATGCGCCATATGGCTAACCTAGAATCAGTCAAGACTTACGAAGGAACTCATGATATTCACAACCTGATTCTTGGTCGGCACATTACCGGTATTCAGGCCTTCACTCGTGAACTCTGAAGTGATATTATTGAATATTGATTTCGGCGACCAAATTGGTATCATTACTTCTTTTTCATTTTTCTACGTTTCTTACTAACCATTTTGCCTTGGGGCTTAGAACTAGATCGCATCAAGGTGACAACTGCAATGAGTGCAAAAACTGCAACACCACCAATTAATGCAAATGTAGGAATACCGGATTTTTCCAAATTAAGATTACAAGAAGCTTGACCTACGAGAGGTTGTGATTCACCACTGGGGCATGCTTGCTGTGATATCATTCCTGTCGAGGGGACAAAATAATCTTTCGATGCAAGAATACATTCGGTAGCCGCAATCGATGTTTGATAACTTCCTATTGGGCATGGAAACGGCTCGATAGCTGCATAGGAATCAACATAATGACCTCGATCAGCAGATTGACATAATGATTGACCTGTCAATGGTTGATATCCCCCCGGTTGACAACTAATCTGCTCAGAAGCAGAAATAATATTCGTGAAATATCCTGAATCTGTCAGAACACAAGCTGACTGACCTGGTTCACTTTGATAGGAGCCAAAGGGTGTTCAGCGTTTAATTCATAGAGGGGACTCATCTCGACGAGCCGTTAGAGGTGCATTAAGCATGAATATCGCCGTATTATTGAAACAAGTCCCAGACACTACTGCGAAGATTACTGTCACCGATGGAAAGGTCGATGAAAACGCTGTCTCAAAGTGGTCAATGAGCCCTTATGATGAATACGCTCTCGAGTCTGCATTACAACTTTCTGCTGCTGTCGACGGCACTATCACCGTGGTTACCGCGGGCCCAGACCGATGTAATCGGATGCTGACCGACGCGGCTGCTGTCGGTGCAGACAATCTTGTCCGCATCGATGTCGCTGATCTTTCCGCACTCGACTCGACTCAGGTTCAATCTCTTCTTGCAGCCGCTGTTCAGAACATCGGTGCAGATGTTGTATTCTGTGGTAAACAAGCTTCCGATACGAACGCTGGTTCAACTGGACCAGGCGTTGCTGAATTAATGGACGCGGCTTGCGTCACTTTGGTTTCTGAAGTTACAGCAGATGGCGATGGTTTCTCAGCAATGCGCCCAAGTTCATCTGGTAGCGAGCGCATCGCCGTTACGGCACCTTGCATTTTCGCTTTCGATAAAGGAACCACTGAGATGCGCCGACCAAATGTTCGTGGTATCATGATGGCAAAGAAGAAGCAAATCGAAGTTATCAGCGCCGCGGATTTAGGCGTTGATCTCGGCACTGCATCAGTATCAATTTCGGGTCACACCCCGCCGACCCAGAAGGCAGCAGGACAGAAGTTCGAGGGAGCGGAGTCAGTTTCGGTCGTCGTCGGGAAACTTCGAGATGAGGCAAACGTAATTTAAGGAGGAGAAACGTATGACATTCACAATTATAGCAGAATCAGCAGGTGATTCGCTTCACCCAACCACAGCTCAACTCGTAGGCGCAGCGTCTTCTCTCGGCAACGGCTCTACTGTCATTTGCCCGGGTGGCATCGGAGCAGCCGAAGCAGCAACTATCGCAGGTGTAGAGAAGGTTATCTCGGTCGTTGGAGATTGTTTCTCAACATTCGATGGTGGCGCATGGGCCTCAGCAATCAACTCGGTATGCAATGGAGTTATTCTTGCATCTGCAAGTCCAATCGGTCGCGAAGTCGCTGCACGAATCGCTGCTAAGCGCGGCATTCCAATAGTCCAGGACGCGACCGATTTAGCAGATGGCATTGCAATTACTCGACCAATTTATTCCGGCAAAGCGGTCGAAACATCAACTGTTACAGGAGATTGTGTAATCACTCTCCGCCCGAATGCATTCGATGCAGCTGAAGGAGGGGCAAGCGCTCCAGTTAACGTGGTGGATCAGAGTGCAGATGTCACAATTGCAGTAATGGAAGCGATTGCGAAAGCAAGTGAGCGCCTCGATGTAGCAGAAGCGGACATCATCATTTCCGGAGGTCGCGGAATAGGTTCAATCGAGAACTTCAGACACCTAGAAGAAGTTGCAGACATAATTGGAGCTGCAGTCGGCGCAAGTCGAGCAGTAGTCGATGAATGGAGTATGCCTCACAGCATGCAAGTCGGGCAAACCGGAAAAACGGTTACGCCTTCTCTTTACATCGCCGTTGGAATATCTGGTGCGATTCAGCATCTAGCTGGAATGCGCTCTTCAAAATTCATTGTAGCAATCAATAAAGATCCTGATGCTCCAATTTTCGGAGTTGCAGATTATGGCATCGTCGCAAATTGGGAAGATGCAGTTCCAGCACTAAAGATAGCACTCGCTGCACTTTGAAGCACATATCGAAGCGACTTTCAAATCAATTCATCAATGCGTTAAAATCAAGGCGGTAGCCTCGACCATCATGGTAGATGAGGCATTCTCAGAGCGCAACGTTCAGGTCGCGCTCGTAATCGCTGTGATTCTCGGTATTTTGCTCGGCCTCAGCCTATCAGACCAAATTCTCAGCGATTATGAATTAGGTTTACCCGATGCAGACGGGGATGGCGTTCCTGATTCATCAGATCTAAACTCAAATGGCGATGCAGGTTTAAGATTCACATTGGTCGATGTCGTTCACGACATCAATGAGCAACCAAGAAATATCACTTTGATTTTGGGGTATAATGACAATGGCGATAGCTCAGGTAGTTTGGTGGGGCAAGTTTGTGTCTTAAACATGACAATTGAAGCCAATACCAGCGTTTCTCGACCTTTGCATCATTGTGTATTTCAGGTCGATGATTATGCAGCCAGAGCGGTTTCATTCGAGTATAGAATGTACGAAGAAGAGCAGGTGAACCACGAGGTTTTACTTTACAAATGGGACATTTTTGCAGGAGATGATGATGTGAATCCGTGGGGAACAAATCTCACGGTTGACCCGGCATTTTTGGGAGCAGGCTCAACCGTCCACTTAGATGGAATGTCGGATTCAGATTCATGGGAGCGGAACGCAAGAATCGTTTGGCATGTTTCTTCAGTTCAGATATATGCTGAATAATTTAGAGAATTTGAACTGTGAAAGTTGCCTTGTTCGAAGCACCACGATTATCGCTTACCGTCAAATGAAATGCATGAACACCCTTGGGTAATCTCACCTTAACTTGAGCAGATTTACCGATTAATCTACCGTTATTATCCTCCCAAGCCCAGCCGATTATTTCACCATCCGGATCGTAAGAACTTGTTCCATCAAGCAGGATAGTGGCAGTTCCGTCAACATCAGATTGAATGGTTTTATCTTCTCCAACGTCTGCAATCGGCGGTATATTTAGTGAGCGTGCAGATTCAGATAAATCCTTTAGAATATCGACTTCTACTACCGTCTCTTCGATTACAATTTCAAGTTCTTCTGATAAATCGCCAAGGATTGAGGAAGCATCTTCTGGAAAAATTGGTCGCTCTTCGGCTGCGACTTCCTCCTCTTTACTCAGGGAACCAGAAAATTCCACACTGGCCTGCACCTTACCAGAAAATTCTATTTCGTCGTAATCATGAATTTCTTCAACCGTTTTAAGTTCGCTGTCGGGATCTATTATGAATAATGGAGCAGGTGTGGCATGTTTTCTATCATCGCCAATCACGCCAACACAGCCGTTATCGAGAGAGATTATTTGCTCGATAATTCCAATATGTTCAAGACTCCAGATAATTTTGTTGTCTTTTCGCGTGTATCTTGCAATATCAAACCAAGAGCCGATTAATAAGTCGTTTTCCCATCGAGAAATAGTTGTGATTGAATAGTCAAATTTGTGTAATATCGTCGGTTCCGAGCCGATTTCGATTTCTAGAAGTTCACCATTGAAACATCCGACGACGATACCAAATTCGGTGGGCAGAATTGTAGTCGCAGGAGCAGATAATTCAGTTGTTTGAAGAAGTCCTTGAGACACATTCCAGCACTCAATGCGATTCTCAAATCGCTCATCTAGTGCCATTCCTAGTGAATTTCTAGCAACTATGAGTGTGTTGTCAGAACGGAATGACATAGCTGAAATTGTTTCGATATCATCATCTGCAGCTAAAGAGTCTTGGAGAATATTCTCGCTAGAATCCATCATCACAACACGCCCATCTGAAAGCCCAATACCAACCACCTCACCATCATTAGATGAACAAAGATGGGTTATTTCACCAATGGTATTCTTCCTCAAAACCTCTCCATTTGGAAGTATCCTCCAGACTGCTCCGGCTCCATCGGCGAGGACGATATCCTCTCCAGCAGCCACCATTAAATCGCAGCCTGCCTCAACCTCGACCGACCAAACTAAACTCTCCAGATCTAGGCTAAACGCGCTCACTCCACCGGTGCTGGAAGCGATGAAAACCTTGTCTTCCAAACTGATAACAGCGATTATTTTTCCTTCAAAATTTTGCCGCCCAATACATTGCCCCTCAGAATGAATCAACGAAACAGAACCAGTAGAAATACCTGAATTATCCGAACCACCTAGCGCAAGCAGCCCACCAGGGAGGGCACACCCACAAGATGCAATCTCAGAAAGTTCGACGACTTGTGAGACATCGATTGTCGGATTCACAAGTCGACTCAAACAGACAAATACTTTCAGTCTGCCGAGCGAATGCTCGATTCAAGCTTCAGCAGATTTCTTCTTTTTCTTAGCGCCATCATTTCGCGCCGCTTCAATCCGCGCCAAATATTCTTCAGATACTCCGCCAGTAACATAGACGCCATCAAAGCATGAACAATCAAAAGTTGCGAGATGAGTATCGGACTCTCCGAGGCAAGCCTTGACTAAATCTTCCAAATTCTGATAGATTAAATGGTCCGCACCAATCACCTCGCAAATCTCGTCGATGGTGCGATTGTAAGCGACATATTCCTGTCTTGCTGGCATATCTATTCCATACACATTAGGATGAATAATAGGAGGGGCTGCTGAGGCAAAGTAGACTTTTTTTGCACCTGATTCACGCGCCATTTCGACAATTCGTCGAGAGGTGTTTCCACGTACTATGCTATCATCGACGATAAGAACTGTTTTACCGGAAAATTCAGAGTCAATCGTATTCAATTTCTTCCTAACAGAATTTAATCTCTGAGTTTGGCCTGGCATAATGAAAGTTCGACCAATGTAACGATTTTTGACAAATCCTTCACGATAAGGTACAGCCAATTCCCGGGCTAATTCAAGAGCTGCGATGCAACCACTATCCGGCACAGGAATAACTGAATCGATTTCATGATCGGGATATTTCTCGGTTATTCGGCGCGCTAAAGAAGCACCCATTCTCAAGCGCGCGCCATGAACTGAAACTCCATCGATAGTTGAATCAGGTCGTGCAAAATAGACATGCTCGAAAATGCATGGCCGATATTTTGGTTCAGCGTGACATTGTTTGGAAAAATATGAACCATCTGAGCGAATTACGATTGCTTCACCAGGTTCAACATCTCGCTCAAGTGTGAAGCCGAGCGCCATTAAAGCAGCGCTTTCGGAAGCTATGGCGCGTTCGACAAAACCGTCTACTTCTCGTATTCCCATGCATAGTGGACGAATTCCATGGGGATCTCTGAATGCGACAAGCCCCCAACCAGTGATTGTCGTCACAACAGAATATGTTCCATCCGCACGAATATGAGTCCTCTCGACAGCGCGGAAAATGTCATCTGCACTTAGCGCATCCATTCCCCCTGGTCGACCGTTCAATGAACGTTGGATTTCAGCCGCTAACAAATTAAGCAGAGCTTCTGAATCAGAACTCGTATTGATTCGACGATGATCATATTCCAACAATGTAGAAAGTATCTCATTGGTATTGTTTAGATTACCATTGTGAGCGAGGCTCACACCAAATGGAGTATTGGTGTAAAATGGCTGAGCTTCGGAAACTGAAGAAGTTCCTGCGGTAGGGTATCGTACATGACCGATTCCTACTGAACCCTCCAACAATTTCATGTGGCGCTTACGAAAAACATCCCTGACATATCCATTTGCTCGACGATGGTACAGATTGCCATTATCGAATGTGACAATACCTGCCGCATCTTGGC
Source organism: Candidatus Poseidoniales archaeon (assembly GCA_012960975.1). Taxonomy (GTDB): domain Archaea; phylum Thermoplasmatota; class Poseidoniia; order Poseidoniales; family Thalassarchaeaceae; genus MGIIb-O2. Next base: position 121,317 of record DUAE01000001.1, on the reverse strand, counting down.
CACGATGTTGTAAAACTAGTAGTCCATCGTAAATATCTGCAGCAACATTTGAGCCGGGCTGTCCAACGATGCCGATGATACCGCACATAGCCGAACCAATTGCCCCTTCGTTAGTCGGGTCTTAGCCCTTTGGAGAAAAATCTCTTATTTTGCTCCCATTGAACGGTTGCGTTTTGCCCAAGCGTACTTGCGGAGTTTTGCAGTTTCACCAAATCCACAAGATGCGCAAACATGCTTCTTTTTGTGGTATGCGTGACGGCCGCAACGGCGGCAACGAATGTGAGTCGACTTTTGTCGCTTACCCATGCTTGGAGTACCCTTTGACATGATGACCACCTATTGGATGGCGCGGCGACCGACCGGCTTGTTATGATAGTTACCCTCAAAGAGGGTGTTTCTGATACCGCTCATTCTTCATCGAGAAGTGCCAGAAGTGGATCTTGTGGACGACGTCGCAAGGATGCTTTGAGAAGGAAGAAAAGGAATACTACATAGGCAAAAGGCAAGATTTGAAGCAATCCAGACCCCCCATTTGTTAATGCAATTCTTGTTGCTTCAATAGTAGAAATATTCTCTGATAGCGCTGCGGTGAAGAAAATCGCAATCGCACCGGAAATAAATACTGAGAAAAATGGAACCGCCGGATTGTGATATGGATGATATGAGACGACCAAATTGATAAGCAACCAAAAGCTAGAGATAGCGATTCCACCAAAAAACAGTAAAACTATTTCAGTCAATTCAGGACTCATTAGATTCACCTCCTGAATTGCGATCAATTCTACTTGAGGATTTGGATAACATTTCACCAGGGCGATCGTTAATTTGTTCTCCTGATGTCGCAGCTTCAGAGCGTCGAAGATTTCGAGAGATTATAGAAGTGACAAAATCTCTCTCTTTTTGATTCAACTCAGGCGCCTCTTCCAAAATAGACATAGACCTCTCAGCAAATTGAACTGCATAGGCGAATATCACGATAGGTAACAATATCCCTGGTACTACTGCGAGTGGGACGAAAAATTCCAACCAAGTCAACGGTGCTGAATAATCCAGATACAACATCCAAGCGATTCCAACAAGAATCCAGCCACTGATTAATTGCATCGGTCGTACTCTATAATATGTCGGCGCGCCAATCAATACTAGAGTAATACCGAGACTGGAGATAAAAGTCCAAATCGCAGTGTTTCGTAAGGTGGTGACAAATATAGACTCGGGCGAAGGAACTGGGGATGAGTGGACCACCATGAGTAAAAAACCCAGTAAAATCAAAGGAAACGAAAATTTGCTCCGAGAAAAAGATGGTCCCATCCGGCCCATTGATATTCCTGAGATTAGGACAGATAGACCTATCCAAATCTGAATCGCAGGGGTTATCACGGCCAATGGCAGGAGATAATCATTCATCTATTTTGTTCGGCGAAGACATCGACCACCGTTTGACAGCGAAGTGAATCTTTCGACAGACTTCATATACGGGCCTTCGGTCGCCCGCCTCGTCGTAAGGCGAATGAGGTGCTAAACATGGTCAAAATGCCACGAAAGGTCATGCGCTACAGTCCGTTTGCAGGTAAGCATACCATACACACGGTCGAGCGCGTCAAGAAGCGACGTGCTTCGGAGTTGAAGTGGGGTCAACGCCGTTTCCGTAGAGTCACCGCAGGATATCGTGGATTCCCTCGACCTAAGCCATCAGGTGAGAAGCCAACAAAGCGCGTCAACCTAATTTTCCGATGTTCGGAGACAGGTAAGGCGCACTCCCCGGCTGGACAGCGAGCTCGTAAGTTCGAACTTATAGACAAATGATTGAGGGATAGAAATGAGTGGAAATTTTCTACGTGTAAGCTGCCGCGACTGCGGTCACGAAACAATTCTATTCGACAGGGCGTCGACCTCGATTTCCTGCTCTATCTGCGGTGCGACATTAGCTCGCCCTGCTGGTGGTAAAGCAGACATTTCTGGTAGCACCGTAGTTGACGTCCTCGAGTGAGAGGGGGCGAATACAACTTGAGTAGCTCAGATGAAGCATGGCCGAAAGAAGGTGAACTTCTCGTTTGTACCGTCAAATCACTTCGTGAAAATGGTGCTTATCTTACCTTAGGTGGTTACGGTGAACGAGAAGGTTTCGTTTTCATTGGTGAAGTCGCTTCAGGATGGGTCAAAAATATTCGCGCTCACCTTCGAGAAGGTCAGCGGGTAATCGCTAAAGTCACTCGAGTGAAAAAAGATCGGCAGCGAGTAGACCTTTCAATAAAATCAGTTTCAGCAGAGCGACGCAAGGACACCTTGCAAGCTTGGAAAAATCAAGGACGTGCAACACAAATAATGCGCGTCGCTGCTGAACGAATTGGTTGGGACGAAACTAAAGTTGATGCTATCTCAAATGAAATGACTGAAATCTTCGGCACTCTCTACGGCGCACTAGAAGAGTGCGCCATCAATGAAACTGCATTAATCGATAATGATTTCACAGGAGATTGGATGAAGGTTGTTACGGACCTCGCCGTCGAGAATATCATTCCACCTTTTGTCGAAATCCGAGGTAAATTCGACATCGAAGTCTGGGGGCCCGAAGGAGTTCATGCAATTCGCGACACACTCCTCGCTGCTGAATCAATTGCGGTTGGTGAGGATGAAATTACACTCACATGTCATTATGATGGCGCGCCTCATTATCGAATCGATATCAAAGCACCAGACTTCGCTTCAGCAGAGAGTATCTGGGAAGCAGCACAGAAGGCAGCAGAAGAAAAAATGAAGTCGGTGGAAGGCACTCTCACCATCGAAAGGCTATGATATCTTTCAACAAACACAATACTTCATACACCCTAAAACACCAAGGCAAGTCAGGAGGGATGGAATGGTTCGCACAAAACTACAGAAGTGTACCGAATGCGGAGAGTTTGGACTCGATGCAACATGCAAAAAATGCGATGCTGGAACTACTGCAGCAGCACCGTTGAAATTCTCGCCGGAAGACCCGCAAGGTGCTCGGCGAAGACAGCGTGTGAACGCAGGTAGTGATGAATGGATTGAAGCATTACCATCCCCTCGGAAAGTTTTCGAGGATGAAGAGGAATGAGAACACAAATACATTGGTTAATCGGCGATAAATTACCAGCGCATACAGCGATTTTAGAAGCAGTCCCTGGCGTTGGAAACGTCGGAAAATTAGTCGTTGATGCACTCGTTACAAAACACCCAAGTAGAACAATTGGATGGATTTTGCACCCCGATTTCCCCCCACATGCTACACTCTCAAAAGAGGGCTTGGTCGCACCTCCTAGATTGGAAATTCACTCAGTTCTACTTCCTGATGGGTGCACGGTGATTACTATCGGTGGCGATTTGCAACCGATGACCGCCACCGGCCAATTCGAAGTCGCTAATGCAATCCTCGAATTGGCAAAGGTTTCAAAATCTCCTCAAGTCCTAATTCTTGCAGGATTAGCCGCCGGCACTGAAGATCGTGGGGTTCACGTCATCTGTGCCGATGAAAATGTTCGGAAAAATTTTGAGGCAAACGATATTTCTGTCAGCAGAACTCAGCCCGAATCTGGAATGATTGGACTTGCCGGATTATTGATTTCACTTTCACCGCTGCACGATGTCCCAGCGGTGGCACTGGTGGCGGAAACAATCGGATCAAGCATGGATGTATTAGCAGCAGATAGATTGGCTAATTGGATTGAAGCTGGATTGGATTTACCTCTTGATTTGGATTTAGATACCACTGAAGAGACGGCAAAAAAATTGCTGGCCACTATGGAATTAAGCGGCTCGATCGAGGATACATTATCTAATATCGAGCCGGCTCCTGAATCAAATTTCTATGCTTGAGGCGAGTGAATGAAAGCACTCCTCGGCAGTGGTGGAATCGGTACACAAGAACGAAGAACGATGTACAGAGCACTGATGGCTGAACATTTTTCTGGATGTAAGAGGGTTGTTTTCGTACCATTTGCTGGCCATGACCATGATGGATACACTAATCGAATGCGGGAATATGCCGGTGATTCAGATTACGAATTAATTGGATTACATGAATTTGATGATCATCTCACCGCCATCGAATCTATGGATGGAATCTACGTTGGTGGTGGAAATACATGGCTACTCGTCCGAGAATTACATGAACGCGGATTGATTGAGCCAATTCGTGAAGCAATATTGGAGAGAGGAATACCATATGCAGGTGTGAGCGCTGGCTCAAATGCCGCCTGCCCAACTATGCAAACGACGAACGATATGCCCATCACCCTGGTTCCATCGTTTGAAACATTCAATATCATACCCTTCCAAATCAATCCACATTACCACCCAGGGGGAATTTGGTTCCGCGAAAGCGAAGAAGGAGATTTTGAGAAACACTTCGGAGAAACTAGAGCAAGGAGAATTAGTGAGTATCACGAAACTCATGATTTGCCTGTGATTGGGCTCTATGAAGGCAGTTTTTTGCGCTGTGAAAACGGGCGCCATGAACTTCTCGGAAATAAAGCCGCAATCATTCGTAAAGGAGAAGAGGTATTCACGGTAAATCCTGGAGTAATTCTTTCAGATGAACTTACTATACTGTAATAGCAGAAATATTTCGAATCTACCGCAACACCGGGTTATGTGATTAGGCATCGTGCCACCAACCTGAATGATTCATCCTGTCATATTCAAATAGGTTATGCAATCGCGCCCGCCCATGGATTTGTTTGCATTCTCCCTTGTTCTCGCCCCCCTCATCGTGATAGTTGATCCGCCAGCATCGATAGCTATATTCTTAGCATTGGGAAAAGATTTAGACAAAAAGGAGTTGAAATCTATTGCCACACGAGCATGCATCTTTGCGAGTTTTGTTTTATTGACTTTCTTAATGGCTGGAGAAGGGCTACTGGAGCATCTCGGAGTTGAGTTGTACAGCCTACGTGTTGCTGGAGGACTGATGCTGGGTATAGTTGGTATGAACATGCTAAAGGAGGGGCAAAAACCCTCTCGAAAAGTGATATCTATCACGACAGGAGGAGAGATTGATTTGGATGAACCTGTTGACTTTGGTCTAGTGCCTCTAGGTATGCCAATGTTAGCAGGTCCAGGATCAATTACACTGGTAATCCTCATGGGAACTACAAATGGTATTGCAACAGTAGCCTTGGCGATTATCATTGTAATGGCTTTCTCTATGTCCATGTTTTGGATTGCCTCAAGTATGAAAAATTCAATCGGAGAAAACAGTACTAGAGTCTTTACTCGTATAATGGGACTACTAATCGTCACTACAGCTGTCCAGTATTTCTTAGATGGTATGAAAATGTGGATAATTACCTTGTAAATTATGGCGCCGAGAGAGGGATTTGAACCCCCGCGTCCAATGGACAGTAGATTTCGAATCTACCGCAATACCGGGCTATGCGATCTCGGCAGTGTGCCGCCCACCTGCGATTCGGTCATAAGCCTGACTCGCCACCCCGTGACCATGCGAATCGAGGTAGAGCATGGTGATGAGTTGCTCGTAGTCGAGAGTGACGAGCCGATTACAATCAGAGAAGTTCTCAAACAACTCGAAATTCCTTCTTCGACAGTTCTTGCAGTTTTCGGCGATTCAATCGTACCTCATACATCAGAAATTAGTGAAGATATCCGCCTTGAACTCGTCGTAGTTTCTAGTGGCGGATGATGTCCACTCAAAAATCAGGTAAATCTTCAGCTGGTTTCAACAAAACAACTCGCCCACCCGGGCCAATTCTCACCTGTTTTTGACCGTTGAACTCACCGATCTCACCATTCAAAATCGCAATCATATCTCCACGCGAAAGACCGGCGGCAATAATTGGAATGAATTGCTTGAATGCAACGACTCCAGCCGAGCCACTGGAATCAACCATCGTTATCGCCCAGCGAGAAACCCCTTTTCCATTAGGAAAAGCGTTTATCGACCAAATTCGGCCAATTACATTGACTCTAGTCTCAACCTCAATCATAGCAGCTTCTTCATCTTCGCCTGCTATACTGACTATCGCCTCTCTATCTAATTCGATATTCAATTCACTACGCCAAATCGAAGCCAATGCATTTTCAATTTTCACTCGCGAGTCATTTTGTATAGTGCGCGTAACATTGCTCGGTCCACCATATCGATATGGCTTGACCTTCGCTCGCTCATAACCATCGACCAATCTGAATTCTAAATCAATTGAGCCATCATCAGCGAGCGTCGGCCCACGCAATTCACGAACTTCACCAATCACCGTGTGCCGAGTTTTGATTTCACCCATCGGAGTAATCGGCCAGCCATGGCCGAACTTTTCCAAACGAGTCTCGCTCGGTAATGCCATATCATGTTCCACATTAGGACAAATTCCTCGCAAATCACAGCGATTACACCGAGCCAGAGGATCTGAAGAAACAGGAGGGTTAGAGGGTTTTCCACCCACATCGAAGTAGCGGAGCGGAGCAGGTTTTGTTGGACAATCATCAATAGATGGAACCGAAGCATGCAACAAATCGTAGAGTTCTTTCAACTCGATATCGTATGCTTCCATCTCGGCTTTACTCGGTCGAGGAACATCCTTGATTGTGCCAGGTCCAAGATACCATATTTCGAGTGACTCAACCTCATCTACCCGACCATGAGTCTCCCACCATATCCATGAATATAGTCGCAATTGCTCGAGATAAGTTCCTGAACGATCTCCTTTTCCAACAGATGCTTTCAAATCAATAATTCGAATTTTCCCAGTCCATCGATAGACCAAATCATACTCGCCCTGGAACCAAGCTTGTGGATGACAAGTGGTCTCAGTAAAACTCGCGCCATCCGGGTCAACGAACCACGGTCGCGCAACCTCCCATGCCTCTACCCAAGTCATCGCATCACCCGATGTTTCCGCTCCAGGATGCACCTCATCCCAATCTCGCGGAAATCCATCGGGAGCTGGAAATTCCTCACGACCTTTGCCGCTACGCCAATCTTCCAATCCCGGGCCACCACCTGCATTTAGGCAAGCCTCGACTTGGTCGAGGTGTAATTTCAGACCGGCAGCAATCATCGCTCGACCTTCAGCTGGGTCGATATCATCTGCCGAACCAATGCGATTCACACTTGATTTCCAATCCTGAATCGCCGATTCCCAACAGCGATCGAAGTGGGCATTAGTTCGTGCCAGTGCCCACTCTTCAAAATCCGCACGATTTTGTGGCCAAAATTCGCGCTGACGCGCAATCAAACCCGGACCGGCCCAACCTTCATCTGAATCCCAATCGACTGCTCCCTCAGAATTAAGCGGCGAAGGAAGACGATTTCCAGCCGCCGCATCGATATAAACAGGGGATTCGCGAATAACGCGAGAAACACACTCTTCTACAGCATTTCCTCGCAAAATTTGAGGGGGAAGAGGCCCCTTCAGTTTTGGAACATAAGTGTAGTACCAAAGGCGGGGACAGGTTTGCCAAGTGATGACTTGAGATGCTGAAAGCCGACGATATGGATTCACCCCGAAGGAGGACGCATCGGCTCGGCGCACAGGCATGTCAGAGGACTGATGTTCAGGGTTGATTAACTCGACGGAAAGGCTACGGATTTATTCATTCTCTAATTGAATAATCCAATGCCGCCTCAAACTTAATTACTAATGGCGAGTAGCCAAAAAGGATGATGGAACAACCCGAAATCACAGGACGCTCAGCCAATACGATGCAATTTATGGATGCAGTAAAGACTTGCTTCAAGAAATCTATTACAATTTCTGGACGAGCTTCTCGCTCAGAATTTTGGTTCTTTTACCTCTCTAGCATCCTCGCAGCAGTAGGTCTAGGAGTTATCGATGGCCTGCTCGGTGGAGTTGGAATCTCGCTTTTGACTCTAGCATTTATTCCAGCAGGTTTCACAGCCTGCATACGCCGCTTGCACGATATTGGAAAGAGTGGTTGGATGATACTCCTTTTTGTTATTCCACTAGTCAATTTCGTCTTGTTCATCATGTGGTTCATAGTAGACGCTGGCCAACCTCACGCTAACCAGTATGGTGATGTTCCTACGAACATGGCAGAATGAGAAAATTCATTCAGACTAATTTTCGCCGTTGGCGACGTTGAGGTAGACGACAGTCATCTCCATTCGCTCGTGTGTAGGGTGGACCTCGACTAAAGCGATAGGTGCATCGATTACTTCAGACAATTCCTCAGCCATTACCAGAGGCAACTCGATGCGGCCATTGTCTTCGTCCCAGAACATGAATCGACGAGGTAGACTTGTTTGTTCGTGAATCTCATCCAACCAGCCTTCGGCATCTTCAGGAAGACAATCGATGGCCCCGAACACCAGCGTGCCATCCTCAGTGAGTATCTCATGAGGCGAGATAGTATTTTCGCCACGTCGCAAAAACCTCCTTCGTAATTGCCCACTGTCCTTGTATGTGGCAGTGCAGAACTTCAGATGGTAAAGATATGGTTCTCGGATCTTGCCGTCTTCAGGATCAGGTGCACCGATAGCTGCAGCCATAACACGGTCGCGCATACGAATCGATAACTCAGACGAACCAGCAGCCCCAGCAGTGATTTCAGTCGACAAATTGAATCCACGAACCTCCATATTGTCGTGGTTGCCAACGGTAATCTCCAACTCATTCAAATTGAGGAATTGCACAGCCATCCCGCGCATCGTCTCAAGTAATTCCATCAGCTTATCCGCCTTGTCAGGCTCAACCGGAATCTCAACGCCGGTTAACATCCCTGATTCGACGCACGCAGCCATTATTTCACGGTATTTCTCAGCCTTAAGATCCAAAAAATGGAAGCGAATCTCATCTAAGCCCGCCTCTGCAAACTCTGCAGCCCATTCAGTCTTGAACGGAATACTCGTGTACATGTGAAGATGGAAGTCATTTCCAAACTCCGCTTTGAGCACCCGACAAGCCTCCAGAACCCTTTCTCGAGCCATAACTGGATCACCTCCAGTAATTCCAGCACCGGTTGCGTTCATGGCTCGCCCCTCTTCTATCACAGCTCCCCAATCGCCAATTTCTATACGGCGCTCGTTTGCATACATGAAGTCAATTTCACGGCGATTTTCGGAGAGTGGACAATAGTCGCACATCCAATGACAATGGCCGGTGATGAAGAGCACCAACTTGCTACCCATCTGGCATTGAATACAACCCTCGGTATCACTAACATCTGCCGCCTCGGCTAACTCAGGAATGTTCGGTAAACGCACTTGAAACGTCATGCAGTTACCTCTTTTGTAGTCTCTAATAACCATTGATGGAATCCATTATCATTTGATAATTCGGGATGGAAAGTAAGAGCCAGACGATTACCAAAACGCACCCCTACAACCTCTTCACCAAGGGTAGCTACGACCTCTGACGAATCGCCCACATTTGTGAATCGCGGCGCGCGGATGAAGACGCCTGGGAAGTCGCGGGCAAGCAGGCTTGATTTGAGCGCGCTCTGGAATGAATCGACCTGACTTCCGAAGGCGTTTCGGTCGATTTCGGCGGCGATTAACGGCTCGCCGCCGTCACGAGGATCACACAGCAGAATTGCACCCGCGCAGGTCCCGAGGACCGGGCGGGTAGGGTCGGTGCGAATCCAATCGAAAATTGCTGGCAAAAGTCTGGATGCAGCATCGTTGCCAGTCAGTCGCATCGTCGTAGATTCACCACCAGGAAACACGAGTGCATCCGGTTTAGCCTGTGAAAGGTCCGCTGCCTTGCGCAACTCGTGGATTTCGATATTGATACCTGACGATTCTGCTGCTGCATTTAGTGCCGCCATGTGGACATGGCGCGCGCCTTGTAGCATGACTAATCCAATGCGAATCACGACTTGTCGGCAGAAGCATCCGGCTTCAATCCAACCCTTGCTTCGCAGAAGTGCTGAAAGACCCTAACACACGCCCTAAGAGTGTGAGCCACTCACGCATACACAACTTCGGTGCTGGCCCAGCAGTTCTACCACTCTCGGTCGTCGAAGAAGTTCAAGCAGCATTACCAAACTTACACGGTAGTGGCTTCGGACTGTGCGAGATTAGCCACCGAAGCCCCACATTCCAAGCGGTTGTCGACAGCGCCATGGAGCGAATCCGAAGAGTGCTGTCAGTTCCAGAAGATTATACGATTCTATTTCTTCAAGGCGGCGCTTCGCTGCAATTCTACATGAGCGCTCTAAACCTGTTAGCCCCGGGGGAGGCAGCGGATTTTCTCGTCACGGGAGGTTGGTCGCAAAAGGCATTGAAGGAGGCGAAGCGCATTGGTGGAGCAGCGGCGCAATGGGATGATTCTGAGAACGGTTTCCGATCTGTTCCAAACGACGGAGATTATACCATTCGCGAGAACGCAGTCTACATGCATTACACATCGAATAACACGCTGATGGGAACACAATTTCACCATCTTCCCGACTCGAGCGGAAAGCCACTGATACTCGATGCATCCTCTGATATCGCGGGAGTTCAGCTCGATGTTTCGGCTCACGATCTGATCTATGCGGGGGCTCAAAAGAACCTCGGGCCCTCGGGTGTTACGCTGGTGATTCTCTCGCCTTGGGCTCTGGCTCGGGCACAGGTAAACTCTAACTTGAACGAAATTCCTACTATGCTCGATTACTCAGTTCATGCTTCGAAGGGGTCACTGTTCAACACTCCAAACACTTTCGGAATATTCGTTCTCGATTGCGTCTTCAAATGGCTTGAAGAGAATGGCGGTCTCGAGGGTTCAATTGCACGTAATCGGGCTAAATCTGCTCTTTTGTATGGCGAAATCGACCGAACCAATTTTTGGGTACCACACGCAAATAATGAATCCCGCTCGGTGATGAATGTGACTTGGCGATGTGCGAATGAGGCATTGGAATCAGTATTCCTTACTGAATCTGCAGCAGCAGGTCTTGGTGGCCTGAAAGGTCATCGCTCAGTAGGTGGGATTAGGGCTAGCATGTACAATGGCTGTCCTATCGAATCAGTAGAGGCATTGGTTGAATTCATGCATGGCTTCGAAGCGCGGCATTCCTGAGGTGTCTACTTGAACGTGCGCGCTGTAATCGATTGCCTCGATTACACTTTGCTGGATCATGAGGCGAGCGAGGATGAATTGACTGAATTCGTGGCTCGAGCGAATACAGCCCGCGTCGGTGCAGTGTGCGTCTTCGCCAAGCATGCCGAGCAAGTCAAACCACTGCTCGATTCAGGAATAATTCTCACTGTAGTAGTAGGAGGATTTCCGGTGGGTTCACAAAATTTGGATGAAATCGGTAAAGATATCCGTGCTGCTGCTGACAGTGGTGCAGATGAAATTGATGTAGTTCTTGAGCCACGAGATGCAGAAGATTTCCCAAATGAGATTGAACTCGCTAAACTTACTACAATGAGAGATGCAGCAGGTAAAGCCATGCTGAAAGTTATTCTTGAAACTCCACTATTAGACGAGCGCAACATGCGCGCAGTTGCACGAATGGCACTCGCAGCCGGTGCTGATTTCATCAAGACCTGCACCGGTAAGCGTGGCCCTTGTAGCGACGAAGCGGCTGAAATTTTCGCTTACGAAATCATGCGCCACGAATTGACTTTCAAAGAAAAGCGTGGAATGAAACTATCTGGTGGAATCAAAACGAGTGGCGATATAGCTCGACTAACGAATCTTGTCAACGCCCAAGACCCCTCAATCATCAGCGCAGGAAACTCCCGCTTCCGAGTTGGAGCGAGTTCAGTTCTAGATAATCTTCTTAATCAGAAATAAAAATTACAGGGAAGAGTGGATGATCCATCTTTACTCCAACTGCGAGCTCATCCCTCAATCCTTCAAATTCAGGGGAAGTTCGCCACTCACGAGGTGCGTGTCGAATATCCTCTCCCATTACTCTGACAGAAAATGCACGGCGCCGATTAGTCGAACCTCGTGAACCGTGTAGAGTCAACATGTGGAAGGCGACTGCATCGCCGGGTTTCAATTCCCAACTGAGTATTTCATGCAAACCCGGCTCACTATCAATTTCAGGAACTTCTGCCAAACTACCCTCTGGAAACCACTTTGCCGACTCGGTCAAGAAGGTCTTGGGCATGTACCATGTGCCATCGTTTGAGCCAGCCACAAATTCGAGTGTCGCTTCATTAGATACAGGGTCAACAGGAATCCAGAAACTGATATTTTGTGTACCTTCAATATTGTAATAGGGAAGATCCTGATGCCACGGAGTAGGCTGTTTTGTTGCCGGTTCTTTAACAAGCATATGGTCATGAAAGAGCCGGACTTCTTCACTGCCCATCAGACTTGCTGCGATACTTCCAATGTCTGAATCAAAGATAATATTCCTATACGCAGGAATACGTTGCCAATTACAAAAATCTTCAAAAAAATGGCCAGGATCTGTGTTACGACTGGCAGTCTGGCCAAGGTGACTTGGGTTATCGATATTCCAATCGATTGCTTCAGCTAATTCCTCGACCTGATTGGCATCCAATAGATTGCGAATCACAACTACACCATTTCGTTGAAAGAAATTGATGTCGTCTATGCTCACTCCGACCATAAATAACCGAAATAAAGGCAATAATTTAGTCTTTACATATCAAATTTACAAAATCGATTAAGCCCTTCTTCCCGCCGAATAGAAAAAGCAGGCATGGTTAGCAAGCATCATGGTAGCCGGTTTGGATTTTGATATCCTGAAACAAAAACCGACATGGCAAGCCTTCGGTGTAGCAATTGTTCTGTTCTGTATCATTGGTTATTCATCCCTAACTCTCTTCGACCTATCGTCTTCTGCATACGGGACTACTGATGAAATTGAGCCCGTTGCAGATTTTGAAGTTCTAACAATGCAGCGGGACGGAATCGATGATACTATTCCGCTTCGCGATGGATATATTCGATTGAGTGATTTACGAGGTAGTGTAGTCGTTCTCGATTTCATGGCAGTCGATTGCTCAAATTGCCATTATGTCCAGGAGCATATCGATCAAAATTTAGATGATTGGCAGACCATTGGTGGAGATTATCCAGTTGTAGCGATTTCCATCGCATCTTGGTATGGCTACGAATCATTTGAACAAATTAATTCTACATTTGGCGATCAGTCATCTAATCGCCACATGCCTTGGCCTGTAGCCAATGGTGCTAGTGATTCTATTCTTCTCGAAGATGGTGCTCGAGGGGACCTAGTTGAGTATTATTCAGCCCAAGCGCTTCCTCTTGCTCTAGTTATCGACCACGAAGGTTTCGTGGTCGCAAAAGAAAACACCGGAACGCCATTGGATGGTTGGAATGAATTCGACAATGCAATAGAGAAGGCAAGTGAAGGTAAGGCACAATCATTGCGTATTGGGATTGAGAAAGCAGATCGCTCAATACAAGGCGTTTTCATCATAGGTTTATTCCTCGGAATCTTGGTATATTTCTCACCTTGTGCATTCCCAGTTTTACCTTCATACATTACCTATTATCTCAGCCTTGGCATGCGCGAAGATGAATTACGCGAAGCTGGAAAATTAAGCGGTAAAATGCCTGGCTCAATTGAGGTCGGTGGTTTCGCTGCCCTCGGCCAATTAACTTTCTTCGGTGTTGTTGGATTCATCATATTCGGACTATCTGAGATTATTAATCTGTCGGGAATTCTTCACTCGGTTGCAATCGCAATCGCTTGGCTACTCGTCGTTTTAGGAGGATTAATGCTGCTTGGTTGGACTAGCCACCTACTCTCTGGCGTTCAAAAAATTCTCGACATATATCAAACAAAAGAAGAAGACGAAAATTTCACCCCTCGCCGCAATATGTATCTATGGGGGATTGGTTATTCCGCCGCGTCTGTCGATTGTACTGCAGCGGCGGTATTCCCATTCATCGCATGGCTGACAGTTGTAGGAAATACCGCCTTCATCGCCGGCCTTTCGGGACTAATCATTTCAGTCACCTTCCTGATGATTCTCGTAACTGCTCTGGTCGGTGCTGGCCGGCAAGCAATGATTGGTTTCCTTCGCCGAACGACTGGAATTGTCAAGGCGACCGGCGCTTGGATGATGATGTTCGCAGGAATCGGGCTGCTCATCTATCTAACACAGCCCGAAACCGTCACCTCAATAATCGGTTAATGACTAAATTCAAGCCTATGCATCAATAATCTTACTCTGCTTGAGAGTTGAAACAATGAGATTATGCAATTTAGAGCAATGTGTTAGAGCATTTTGACATATTTTGAAGAAAGGCTCCGCTAAAGGAGAAATCAAAGCAGCGGTTTTCCGCTAGCACTGGATGATTATTCACTCAGTTTTCTTAACGCTCTCAGCGTTAGGTCCTTTCGGGCCTTCGCCGATTTCAAACTCAACGGAGTCGCCTTCATCGATGCGGCCCTCCACCTGAGTTTTGTGAACGAATAGATCTTCGCCGTCTTCCTGTTCTATAAATCCGAATCCCTTCACGTGATTGAACCACTTGACTGTTCCTTGTGCCATGAGCCGAGTCGCGGCGAGCATACTATTTGAATGCCATGCATTTAGTGGTCAGCAATTATCGTCATTGTATAGCACTTTCATTTGAAGCCAAGGTGTAAAAAATACTGGAAAATATGCTCAAAAATACTGATGGAAATAAATTATGGAAGAATATCGGGTTTGTTAAACAACCAAATACTGATTGTTGCTCGCTCAACTCGATGGAGACCGGTCTGATTCTCGTTATCAGTATGGCTGGAATAATTGCTGCCTATATGGCATGGAATATCGGAGCTAACGATGTTGCTAATGCAATGGGGACGAGTGTCGGCAGTGGTGCTCTGACTTTGCGTCGCGCGATTATCGTCGCTGCTGTCTTCGAATTTCTAGGTGCAGTATTCTTCGGCAGCCACGTTACCGATACGATTCGAAAGGGAGTTTTAGATTTCGGCCCGGATGGATTTTCTTACGAATTAAGTCAACAATTGATGTATGGATTCATGGCTGCACTCTTAGCCGCTGCAATTTGGTTGACTATTGCAACAAAATATGGTTTACCGGTATCGACCACACACAGTATCGTCGGTGGAGTAATCGGCATGGGGTTGTTCATTCAACCATCTTCTGTTAATTGGGACAAAGTATTCGAAATTGTCCTAAGTTGGGTCGCTTCGCCTTTGTTAGGAGGAATTCTTGCCTACTTATCGTTCATGCTAATTAAGAAATTCATAATGAATAATACAGATCCCTTGCAACGAACGAAAGAAATAGCACCATTTTTAGCTCTACCTACCTTTTTCGTCCTAGGTTTGGCTCTTCAATTCAAGGCACTCAAAGGATTCTACTCAAATATGGACAGTGCGGGACACATCAACAAAGCTGATTGGTTACCTGCAGATGATGGAACAACATTCAACCCGATGCTTGAAGGTGCTTGGATTCCTATGAACTCTTTACTCTCCGCTTTAGCAATAGGTTGTCTCGCAAGTTTCGCTCTTTGGGTCATCTTGCGCAGATACAAATTCGAGGAAGAAGGATACGAGGGAGTTGAGCGTGTTTTCATCTGGTTACAGATTATCACCGCTTGTTATGTCGCGTTTGCGCACGGAGCTAACGATGTGGCAAACGCGATAGGTCCAATGGCTGCGATCTTCGACATTGCCACCTCGGCGACAGGGGTTCTCTCTCCAGATCAAGTAGGTGTCCCAATTGGACTCCTTCTGCTCGGTGGAGTGGGAATTACCATCGGTGTCGCAACTTGGGGGTACAAGGTAATGGATACTATCGGTAAGAAAATCACTCACATTACTCCTTCGCGTGGATTCGCAGCTGAATTCGGCGCAGCAACGACCGTTCTAATCTTCTCGATGCCTTTTCTTGCAGTACCAATCTCAACGACACATACTCTTGTAGGAGCAGTCGTAGGAGTAGGATTAGCTGGTGGAGCCGCTGCGGTTGATTTCCGAGTATTCGGAAAAATAGCTGCGAGTTGGATAGCGAGCCTTCCCGTTGCCGGAATAGGCTCGGTGACCATCCTAATCTTATTCAACAACAGCCCAACTAACGTAGTAATCGTCACACTACTCTCAATTGGAATTACACTCCTAATAGTGATTAAGCCAGAAGTCATCAAGCCGATTACCCAATCGTTCGTAATATCCGATACACCTGGCCGTGCTCTTTCAAGCGCAGATGGTGAATCTAGTACTACTCCGTTCGAATTATTTCACGACCATGCAGTAGCAGTCGAAAAAACCGTTTTTGCAATGTTGGATGCTGTTTCAACTGCAGTATCTGGAGAAGACCCTTCTGAACAAATTCGATTAACGGCCGAAGCAGAATTAGAAGCTGATAAACTGAAGAATACCGTTCGAGCTGAAATTGGTTCAAATGTCAGAATGACAATCGGACGGAACACCTTCTTAGCCATGGTAAGCAAGCAAGATAGGATTGCAGATTATGCTCAAAACGTTGCAGAACAATTATCATTTAGAAAACTATACGAAAATAAAGAATCTCAAGAAAAACTTGTAATAATGGCTCATGCAGTTCTAGCGACCGTACAAAAATATGAGGATACAGTAGAACAATTAGAGAACCTCAGCGTATCTGGATTCACTCGTAAAGAGAAAGATGTTCTGGGTGTGTTGATTGCCGAAGTCAATCAACTCGAACATGAAGCAGATGAAATTGAACGGGACGCAGCAGGGTTCGTATTCACACACGGTGACGACGATGCACTAGCCGCGATGCACATGTACAGAGTATTGCAAAGATTAGACGATGTAGCGAACGCATGTGAAGATGCAGCGAATTCGTTCATTCCAATCGTATATTCTTGAGAAAGAATTTCATTTATTTGCCTGACCCATAATTTAGATCGAGTTGGTCGTCAGTTAGATTTGCAATTTGTTCCATGATTGGTAGAATAAATCGCCAAGCAAAAATCGCCAAAATTAATCCAGTAGCTAAATCGAAAAGATAGTGCTGTTTTGTGGTCAGAATACTAATACAAAGCAGAATGTATTCAATCCAGATTACACCCACGAATACTTTGGCTATATTGCTTGTCGGCCACGCTTGCAGAACCCATCTCGTGACCACTCGGCCGAGGAAATATGAGTGGACAATATGTAGACTCGGCCAAGCATTGAACGGCTGGTCCGTCGCATGAATTGTAGCGAAAAGAGTTGATTTCCAGCCATTACCCTCTAGAATTGATTGTGGGATATCGCTGCGCATATCAATTTCTGCAGGGAAAAATACAAAGAAAAACAAGCAAAAAATTGTCAGAGCCGAAAGCATTTGGACTCCAGCAATCATTTCAAGGCGGGAACGGTCATCAGGCTGATTGAATATTAAGACTGCTGGATAATATAGATACAACGCCATGTAAGGGACAATCATCCAGCCGATGACTGGAATTTGTCGGTCGAGAGCGATTTCAGGGTCCCAAAAGGTCACGCCGTTTGCACCGGCGAATAAATTCGATGAAAAATATGGTATTGCGACGGCGAGGAGACCAAAAATAAATATCTCGAGCCGAAACATATTACCATTCAATTTGTGCCGCCGCGACCATGTAGGCCCCCATATTGGCCATGGTTGTAGTATTATGCTCCGAAAAGCCGCTAACCTATCTGATTGCACACGCTTCCTAGAAAGGGTATATCCTTGAACTCGTCGGAGGTGAAGGTATATTTTTCAGATTAAAGTGAACTATTGAAAGTTAAAACAAGGAGGAAAAAGGTCATTCAATCCTTATATCCCAGTTTGTAGTTACATTCAGGACAATTTTTCATCTCAATCTTCACATCAGACCCACAATTGGGACAAAGCCCTAGAATCACCGTCATGTGATCCTTCGCACAAGGAGAAACGAAGTCAGGGTCAGGGTGTTCAGGAGCGCAAACGACCGGCATCAGCGGATCATCGTTCGAATCTGACATTGATTAGGACTCATCGGGCATGGCGTAAGAACCTACCACTGTAACGAATGCTGAGCCGATAAGTGCTGCGAGAAAGACCCGGAGATTCGCGAGTCCTAGCTCATTTGTTGGATGAAGAATATAATTGAATCCTGCTGAAACATCAGCTGTTACAGTACCATAAATCACCACTGAGAGTAAACCTGAAAGTGCTCCGGAAAGTGCCCCCTTAGCCGACACTTTATCCCAAAGAGTTAGCAAAACTGGGGCGACGGTAGCGGTTGCCAGAAGATCAGCGAAAAGGAAAATTTCGAAGATTCCAATAGTTGGCCCGGTAGAGAGAAAAATTGCTGGGATCATCAGTGTAATAGTCCAAATCCTCGCACCTTTAATTCCCATATTTCCATCAGATAGATCTCGAGAAATTGAAGCGACAATCGCATTTTGCAAAGTATCTGCACTCGAAGCAACTAACGCCACCGCGAGCACGATAAATGCTGCAATGAATAGTGGACCAGCGTCTTCTATGAGATAGAAAAATGCGGCAGCTGGGTCTTCAACTGCACCTTGCCCGGCAACAGCAGCACCGAGAACTCCCATCACGAAAACCAATGGAAGAACTAGTGCTGCTGCCATCCAAGCACCTTGCTTCAGCGCCTCGTCAGATTCTGATGCCCAAGCGCGCTGCCAATTGCCTTGAGAAAACATTTCAGCTGCAGTTATCGCAATCACCAGAGCCAAACCTGACTCGAAAGTGCTCATATCTGACATGCTTCCATGATACCATTCCCACTGAATATCTTCCGGAGTATACGCTTTGGCATCACTGAGCAGTCCACCTATATCGCCGCCAAAGAGGAATAGCAGCAAGGAGACTATCAAAAACAGAACAATCCATGCTTGAATCCGGTCGGTAGCCAGAGATGCCGGCAATCCACCATAGGCTGTGTATCCCGCAGTAGCTATCGCAACAGCTAGAATCGGAATGATAGGTTCAACCCCTGCTAGCAAACCCATCCCTTTGCCGATTGCAGTAAATTCTGCAAACAGAAAAGTGAACATGTATAGCACTGAAATGAGACCAACATAAACCTGCATAGGCCGGCCGAGTCGCATGCGAACATAGTCCGCAAGAGTAACCCCCGACGGCAAACGCTCGCGGATTATTGGACCAACATAAGCGAGTAAAAGAAAAGGCGTAGCAGCTGAAACCGCATAACCAGTAACATCCCAAAAACCACCGTAGTAACCCACCTCAGAGGGGCCGAAAAGAACCCAAATACCCATGCCAGATGCGAAGAGACTCAAACCGATTCGAATCGAGTTTTGTGAACCACGGGCAGATAGATAAGAATCTCCGTCAATTTGTTCATTCGTCGTTACTTGGTAGCCAACATAGCCAAAAAAACCAAGTGTTACAATCATCAATAAATATGCTATATTTGTTTCCATATTTCTCCCTCCGCTGGCATTACCCAGATCAGGTCAACGGGTCGTCACCCGAAAGTGACCTCTCAGCAAAATTCTCCCCTGCAAGTTCTTGTCAATAATCAACTTATTCAACATTCCTGATTTCAAGAGTTATCAGGTTGTAAGAACGGATAATCCCAAGTCTGTGGCGTATCGAGAGTTCTCTTGACCGAGCGAGGACTGATCCATCGCAACAAATTGAGTGGCCCTCCTGCCTTATCGTTGGTCCCAGATGCACGAGCTCCACCGAACGGTTGCTGAGCGACTACTGCACCTGTTGGCTTGTCGTTGATGTAGAAATTTCCTGCGGTGAAGCGGAGTGCGGCGAATGCCTTCTGGATATTATCTTCGTTACTCGAAAAAATGCTTCCTGTAAGTGCGTATGGCGAAGCAGTATCGCACATTGTCAAAACCTCGTCGAATTTGTCGTCCTCGTAAACGAAAACTGTCAAAACCGGTCCAAAGATTTCCTCGACCATCGTCTCAGAGGTTGGGTTTGTTGTGACGATAATCGTAGGTTCGATGAAGTATCCAGACGTATCATCGTGGCCTCCGCCGACGATGATTTCGCAGCAATCTCGAGCTGCAGCGCGGTCGATATACCCGCTGATCTTATCGAATGCTCGCTGGTCGATAACCGCAGTCATAAAATTGGTGAAATCACGAGCATCACCCATCTTTATCTTTGCAATTTCGGAGATTAAATCATCCGAAATTGCATCCCAAACAGAGCGTGGAACATATGCGCGACTTGCAGCGGAGCACTTCTGGCCTTGATACTCAAAAGAGCCGCGGAGCAATGCGACGAGCAATCCTTGGCGGTCGCAATCAGAATGAGCAACGACGAAGTCTTTTCCACCGGTTTCACCCACAATTCGCGGATAGGAATTGAGGTTTGGCAAAGCCAGTCCAATTTCTTGCCATAGGCCTTGGAAAACTCGGGTAGAGCCGGTGAAATGAAGTCCAGCAAAATCGGGATTATCCAAACAAACCTCGGTGATTTCAGCACCAGAACCCGGCACGAAATTGATTACTCCTGCAGGTAAACCTGCCTCCATCATTAATTCCATCAAGAAGTAATTGGAGAGGTACGAATTGCGGCTCGGCTTCCAAACACCAGTGCAGCCAACAATAGCCGGAGCACTCGGCAAATTTACTGCTATACTCGAGAAGTTGAAGGGAGTAATCGATAATACAAAGCCTTCTAACGGTCTAACTTCAGTAGTATTCTCAACACCCGCAGGTGATACAAGCGGTTGCAAATAATCGTGGAACCCCCGAGCATAATGACAGTTGAATCGCCAGAAGTCAATCAACTCGCAAGCCGCATCAATCTCAGCCTGGTAAGCAGTCTTCGATTGATTCAACATCGTTGACGCATTGATTCGCATTCGCCAATCTCCTGCCAATAAATCCGCACAACGCTCGAAAATTTCACATCTAGCCTCTATTCCAAGCTCAATCCAAGCCTGCTGAGCATTTACCGCAGCCTCGCAAGCCGCTTCCATTTCAACTCGACTAGCCAAGTGGACGTTGGCGAGTATGTGGCCGTGCTTGTGAGGGATCACCTGTGTGGTGGTCGTGCCAGTGTAAACGGCTTCACCGTTGATGATACAAGGAATTTCAACGACTTCAGACATCTGTTTGTCAAGTTCAGCATATAATGCGTTTCTTTCTTCACTTCCAGGTGCATATCCAAGAATTGGCTCATTTGCAGGGTGACTCATACCTTCTGCCTCAACCAGCCGTCTTTCATCATTTTGCCTCATACCTAGCAAATTGAGCAGAAAAAAAACAGGATGGAATGATATTTCTGAATCAAATGCCTAGGGCGCTGGATTCAGGTGAAGAGTTCATGACCACTCGGTCATTTCGTCCTTTCTTTCTTTCTTCCATTCGCGGTAATGTGACTTACAGACGCTGACTCGGCGAGCGCTTCCGAGCAAACTATCCTCGCCGAAAATATCTGCAGCACGGTCGAAGGCGATTTTTCTGCCACCGATTTTCTTATCAGCCCAATTTTTACATTCGGCGATATCGCAAGGCACTTGGCCTTCGAATTCCATCTTCTTTTTCTCACCAGGACCTTTTGCTGCCGCAGCGATTTTACGTCGCTTGTTAGCGTTCGCTTTGAATCCCATGTTTTGTCCCCTTAGTGTCCCGATTAGAAACTTGCCTTTGTCTCTGGATTATCGAATGCTCCGCCTTTCTTCGCAATCGAAGCCCTTCTGTCCGGGCCAATTCCTACACTAACCACTGGGATTCCAGATAGATATTCGATTCGCTTGACGATGTTTCGCACACCTTCAGGCATAGCCGCATAACCGATTTCTTCTGCTCTTGAACGGTCAGCCATAGCAATCCATTCTTCATCAGAGAGTGCAGGGAATCCTTGGTGAGTTTCGTAAATTGGGATACATCGAGCGATATCTTCGGCGAGAGTTGGGAAGTAGGTGATGTGTTTGCCATCTAATTCGTAACCGACACATATTTTGATCTCATCGAGTCCACCTAGAACATCGAGTTTTGTCACTACTAATCCAGTGTAACCACTCGTTCGGTGGGCGTCCTTTAGAGCGATGATATCGAGCCAGCCGGTTCGGCGGGGCCGACCGGTTGTTGTGCCGTACTCGTGACCAATTCTAGCCATGTGTTCGCCTGGTCCCGCATCGAGAACGAGTTCAGTAGGCATCGGGCCATTTCCGACGCGAGTGACGTATGCTTTGGTTATTCCAAAGCATTCCTCAATCCATCCAGGATGAATTCCTGCGCCGTGAGTCGCATTCGCTCGACCAACAACACTTGATGTTACGAATGGATAGGTGCCCTGATCGATATCGAGCATGGCCCCTTGAGCACCTTCGAGTAAAATTTGTTCACCATTTCGAAGTGCCATATCAATCATTAATCCAGTCGGCTTTATTGCATCACTATATCGGTCGAGAATCCATTGAAGATTAGCCTTCAAATCTCCTACACTAATTTGTTGATCTACTTTTACAGTATTCAATTGATGATTCATTCGTGAAATTTGAGATTCGATTTTCTTTTCATCGGCGAGCACGCCAGGAATATCCGCAAAGCGGATTCCAACTCGCTCAATTCGGTCGCGATAAGCTGGACCAATCCCGCGACCGGTTGTACCAACAACCTTGTCAGCAGAATCATACAGACGGTGAAACGGCAAAATCACGGATGCACGCTCGGATATGAACAACCGCTTCCCCTCAGGTCGCTCACCACTCAATCCATACCACCGATCCAACTCTTCCTCAAGCACCCATGGATCAATGACCATCCCATCACCGAGAACCAAATTGCAGTCCATTGAGGTGACGCCAGAAGGAATCTGATGCAGTTTGATGGTGGTATTACCGAGAACGATAGTATGTCCAGCATTATTACCACCTTGGAAGCGAACCGCCCAAGAAGAATGAGGGGCTAATTGGTCGATGGCTTTGCCTTTTCCTTCGTCTCCCCACTGGGCTCCGAGAACGATACTTGCTGGCACCGTAGCCTCCCCGTTCGCCGAAGGTGTATGAATAGTTAGGTTCAGAAATGTGCTTATTATTATCCCCGGGCACCAAAATTGATTGCAAAGTGATTATGAAGGGTTGTCAGGTCGGCGGGACACATGGCAACACGTCACCCTATAGCAGAGGCTCGCCTCCTCAAGAAGTGGATTTGCATGAAGTGTAGTGCAACCCACCGTGGATCTAAGCCACGATCTTGCCGTAAGTGCAAGTACACCAACTTGCGCCCGAAGGCTACAGAACGCCGAAGCACCTGATTTTGAAGGCTGCTTCATCCCTTTAGCACACGATAATGCTGTGTGATTACAGTAATTTTTATCCGGCTAAACCTCAATTGTTTTCAGTAACCGATTATTACATCGAGTTGTGTTCACATCGGCGATAGAAGGATTCGCGATAAGTCTCAGCCTTATCGTTGCTATCGGTGCTCAAAATGCCTATGTTTTGCGCCAAGGTCTTTTGAGATCTCATATCTTAGTAGTCTGCACAATTTGTGCAATTTCCGACGCCTTGTTAATCACTGCTGGAGTATTTGGCGTCGGTGCGTGGTTAGCAGATTTTGAAGAAGCTGAATTTTGGATATCGATGTTTGCAGTAATCTTTCTCGTAATATATGGAATTATACGGATTCGCTCTGCATTGAGTCCAGAGGGGCTTACTCTCTCGGAACATTCGAGCGAATCCGTTGGCAAGGTCGTAATCACGACCTTGGCATTTACCTGGTTAAATCCACATGTTTACCTCGACACGTTGGTGCTTCTCGGCAGTGCCTCTTCTCGCTACCAAGGCGCCGAACGCGAATTATTTGGAATTGGAGCCGCGCTCGCATCACTAATTTTCTTCTTTAGCCTCGGTTATGGAGCGCGCTTACTCTCTCCGATAATGGAAGACCCTCAGGCTTGGAAAATTATCGATTTTTCAATTGCAGCGCTAATGTTCATCATCTCAGGAGCAATTCTCTTCTCTATAATCTAAAAAAAACAAATAGACACCCCATCGGACAAGTTAGAACGTTCTGAATCGACAAGGTGGGCAAGTGAGTGAATTAGCTTCGACGAACTTCAGTTAACATCGTCTCGAGCACAGTCTGAATTTGGAGGCAGAGTGGGCCAAAGTGAAGTGGAAGGTTTGAATCGTTGAAGACTTCGTCGAGCATTGAAGCAGTCATTCCGAGACGGAGATCCATCTCCTTATTTTTGTTGAGAAGCCACTTGTCGACGCCATCTTTGATAGATGCACGAATGTTTCGTGGAACTTGAGAGTCGTCGAGCTGACCTAGAACGCCAGCGATTTGCAGAATGCGAGTCTCGAAGTCTGACATGATATCACTGAGCCGGCGACCGAGGGGTTGTCTTTAAGCGAATCCCATGAAAAATCCTACTCGATTTAGGAATCCGCTTGCCAAGTCGACCAAGGCATGTCCGTATTCGATACACCAATTCCTTCTCCACTAGGTCCTAAAACGATTACACCGACCTGGTATTTTGGATTGATTAGGTCATCTATGGTGCTTTTTATTGTTAAATTGAGTGATTCAAGCGAAAAGTTGTCACTTATCCGAATTCGCTCGTAGATTCTATTTGAAAGCAATGCACAAGTAATTGCTTCGCCTATTCCGGTTGCAGCGACAGCTAAACCATCTTCCGCCCAAAATCCACATCCTGGAAGAGGGACGTCGCCGACGCGGCCGGCCGGCCGGTAACTGCAACCGCCGGTACTGGTTGCAGCAGCAATTTTTCCATGGCGATCACGCACGATAACCCCGACAGTATCGCCAGTGATTTCAGCGTCAATATCACCGATTTGACCTTTTGGAGCGCGGCCTACCACATGGGCTTTCTTATGGCCGCGTTCATCCGCCCAATCTCTGGCTCCAGTTCCTGCAAGACCATTGATTTCTTCATCGAGTAAATCAAGGCAGATTCGAATCGGATTGGGGGTATTGGGCATACATGTTACGAATCCTAACTTACCATCTCCCGTTTGCAGAGAGGCATCGGTAAGAACCGAACCATCGGTTCGAAGGACCGCTCCAGTTCCGGCATTGAAGACGGGATCATTTTCAAGGATTACACATGCTTCGACCGCAGCTTCAATCGCAGAGCCACCAAGCTCGAGAACTTCTCGAGCTCGTTCAAGACAAGGGATTAGATTAGCAAGGCGGTCTGGTCCAGGTCCTGCTCCACCATGTGCGACTACTGCTGCTCTAACCATTCGAATCCCTGCTAAGGGCCAAGTCAAAGGGTCTTATACTTGAGGGAGCATAATAACCGGTGATAAATCAGGCGCTTGGTTGAATATCACCAGTATTTGAGATAGTGTCGATTACCTTCGCCAAACGCTCAACGATTCCGACTTTGTCTGCACCGACTAAAGCGTGCAGTAAAACTTCGTCGAGGGAATCTACAGGAATCACTTCAATCATTTCTTCATACTTCTCATCAATGAGAACATCTTGCATATTTGAGCGAGGAATTATGACTTTCTTAATTCCTGATTTTGCGGCGGCTTCAATCTTTGCTGAAACGCCGCCTATCGGCAAAACCTCACCACGAACAGTGAGTGAGCCAGTCATTGCGAGGTTTTGTTCAATTGGAACACCCTCAAATGCACTGATAATCGCGGTCGCCATAGTGATAGATGCACTGTCACCATCGACATTATGAGTGCCCGGAAATTGTACATGTAAGTCGTAATCTTTGATATCTTTTCCAGTCAATTTTTTGACGACTGCAGTGATATTCGTAACGGATTCTTTCGCTAAATCAGACAAACCACCGGTCGCAATAACTTGTCCGGAACGACCTTGTGAAGGAGTTACCATCGCTTCTACTGGCAAGACAACACCCGAGTAATCAGAAAGACCTGAATCCGCGCCGAGAACAGCGAGTCCATTGACTCGACCAATTCTCGTACCTTTGTTGACTAACATAGCGTAATCTGCTTGCCGCTCGAGATATCTATCGGCTACCTGTTGCTCAAGCGGTTTTGCAATCATGCGTGCGCGCACGACATGTTTAGTTGATGTGAACTCGGCATTTTCTTCGGCAGCGAGATCACCTGCAATTCTGACGAGTCCGCCCAATTCACGCAGCCGCAGTGAAAGTTTTCCTCTTCGACCACTACGACGTTGGGCCTCTTTCAAAATTAGACCTATAGAGCCACGATCAAAATGAGGAATTGGTTTACCAGAACCTTTATTTTGTTCGTTTCTGATTTCTTGTGCAATAAATCGGATAAGTTTGCGTCGGTTTTTCTCTGTATCGCGCATGTCGGTATTGACGTAAACTTCGTAGCCATAACCGCGAATTCTGCTGCGAAGAGCAGGATGCATATTTTGAATTGAATCAAGGTTTCCAGATGCTATGAGAATGAAATCGGTTGGAACAGGCTCAGACTTAGTTAAAGCTCCACTGGATCGCTCTGAGCGTCCCGAAATCGCCAATGCCTTCTCTTGCATAGCGACGAGTAATGCTTGTTGTTCCTCCATTCTTAACATACGAATTTCGTCAATGTAAAGCACACCTTTGTTGGCGCGGTGAACCGCACCAGGCTCGACCCTCTCGTGAGCAGGGGTCGCCAAATCCGCCCCAGATTGAAACGGGTCGTGGCGGACATCGCCGAGTAAAGCGCCAGCTAAAGTACCGGTCGCGTCGATAAACGGTGGATTCTCATCCCTGTCATGTTTAACAAGCAATTTCGGGATGTTTCCCTCATCGCCCGCGGATAGACGAGTGCGTAGGAAGAAATATCCGAAGACGAGAAGGAATCCGCCAAAAATTAAAGTCATAATTTCACCACTAGAAATAGTAGCGAGAATGAGAGCGGCGCCGACTACGAGAACGATAAACAGCAGTGTTCGATTAGTTTTCTCACGCTGTTGACTAATGTGTGCTTTACGCTCAGAAATGATTCTAGAACCGCGTCCAGCGGGAACTGTGCGCACCTTCGGTTCATTTTCGTCATCATGATTCCGATACATCAGGACATCTTCCAATTGTTCTTTGGGAAGGAATTCTGTCATCGAGCGAGCCAGCATAGACTTTCCAGTACCTGGCTCGCCGACCATTATGACGTGGCGACGTTGTTCAGCCGCTTTACGGACAACTATCGCCGCCGCTTCTTGACCGATAACCTGGTCAACCAATTTTTCTGGAATCGGTACATCGACAGTCGAGTCGATTTTTATCGACTCAATCCAACTTTCAACAGGAACAGGGCAGATTGAATCTTTATCTTCGGCAACGCCAAAGGCGACACCATCGGCCCATGAATCGAGTGGATCAACATCTTCGAATGAATCGTTTTTTGAATCGATTTCAGCAGACTCAATTTTTTGCTCATCGCTTGACATTTGCATCCCCCGGGGATGTTCGTGCCTCAGGCACCTTCTTGAAGGTGCGTAAGAAAAGACGAGTGCGAAAAACTGCTTTATTCACGTCGGCTCAGGTATTCTGCACCGTAATAATGCCATTGTTCCATGGTCCAACCAGCAGGTAATCCCTCAGGAGGTAATGGAGGGTTCATCAGTGGTGGTGGTGGAACATTAGAGAGGAGGTTTGGTGCTTCTTCTCTAGGAGTGTCAACGGAAGTTTCCTCATCATTATTCACCGAGGCATGCGTTGACCAATCAACGGCTTGAACCGTTTTCTGACGACGAAGCGTGATCATTAATACAAGAACTATAGAAACCATAGTGAGTAAAACAATTCCAATCATTCCAACGGTTACAAAAGTGCTGAATTTTTTCACTGATTGACCCTCATCAATTTGCTCGTTTGGCTCCACATCTTCGGTTGGTTCAACCGCATATTGCTTCCATTCATCAGAAACACGATCCATTTCAGAATCATCAATTGCGGTTACGACAAGAGTCAGATAGTCGCCGACACCAAGGCCATCTCCGCTAACCGTATTAACGATGAACGGCCCGAAATTATACGAAGTCCCAGCAGAATGGCAAATGCCCGTCACACTATTACAAACGCTCCAAAGCACCTTAATTTCACTTAAGGATAGTTCACCAATATTGGAAATTGTAATTTCAGGATTTGAATAATAATCCATAGTGTCAATTTCGACTGATAAATCTCCTAACCCATTATTTTCCCAATAAAGTGGTAAATCATCGACGATTGAGACAGTAATCACCTTGGAAGAAGAAGAACCATGGCGATCTTCTGCACTGATGGTGACAAGTTCAGTTCCAGCTTCGTCCCAACTCATTGTCAAAGTTCCTGAAATTGGATTGTATTGCACTGCACCTGGAACAAATGTCATCGCTGTAATCCAAATTTCATCATCGGGATTATCGATATCTGTAACCAAATCGATTAACTCTAAGAATACTCTTTCCCCGGTTTGAATGGTTATTTCTTCATATTCTGTTAAATCTATACGAGGTGCATCATTGATGTTTTGTACGACAAAGGTAACGGTCGTATCGGAGAACATATTTCCATCGCTAGCACGAAGAACGATATCGAAATTACCAAACGAATCATCGTCAACGGCCGAAACAAAAAGCGAATGGCCGCTGAGCTCAGCAGTAGCTAGAGTCTCATCGGAAATGCTGATAATTGACAAAGATAGGCCAACAACCGATATTGGTTGACCATTTTCATCAGTATCTGACAAATAATTAGTCAAAGAAAATGCACCTTCTCCACCCTCATCGAATGACTGAGTTGGAATCGGCGACCACCGAGGAGCTCCATTTTCGATTACATTGAAAAGTAATATTCCTGAATTTGTATCATCACCATCACCGACTACAACATGAATACCCTGTGGTAAAGGACTGCCGTGACTATCTCGAATAACCGCACTAAACTCAACCAATATCGAAAGTGTTGATGAATCCCAACCAATGAACTCAGGGGATTCACTGGTGATTGTTAGCATTGAGAGGGGGGTTTCAGAATCGGTGATTAATCCAAGGATCGATACCGATTCAACAGTCTCGACCTTCACGGTTGGCATTCCAGCATATTCATCATCGCCATTTGTGAGAAGACGAGGCAAAGAATTTTCGAGGAAGAAGGCGTTTTGTGAAATCAACCATCCACTTGATTGGCCGGCTTCGTCTGTCCACATGATACGAAGATGATAAGATCCAGTATCAGCATTCATAGGAGTTTGGATTGTGAATAAATAATGTGCATTACCGCCGGTTCCAACTAATTCCATTTCAGTCACCCAAACGTTGGACCAAGAATTTGTTCCCGCTACAGAAGATTCCAGTGTAGGTATCATTGTGCTCATGTCATCGACCAAATCGTTAGAAATTGCATTGGCTTCAAATTGAATTTGACTTCCTCTAGAAATTGTTGGAGAACTAATTGAAGTTGGAGTATTCGCAACAGGCGGCATGTCGTGGAAGGCAAGTGCGTCGCTAATGTCGTTGGAAGAAACACGGTCTCCTTCAATATTTGATAACCTAGCTCGGAAAGTAGTTGTCCCCGATGGTTGTAAGGTTAATCCAGTCGAATCGAAATCAACTGAGTAAACCTGAGTTGCGCCAACCGCAAAGTTGCTGAGAGAATAACTGCCAAGGCTTGTTTCATCCGAACCATCAAGGAAGAAGAATTCAAGATTTCCCCCCTCATTGTAGTTATTTTCACCGTTATTTGTCAAAGTTACTTCGAGAGAAATCATATCTCCTGCGATGAAGCCTTGAGTTCCACCCTCATTATTAGTTTCAAAGGTTGTGATTCCTATATCGATAAGAGGCATCATCGTCGCATCTATCGCAGCATAAACCGACTCATCTGCATTTGTGGTTTGGTAATCTGAATAAAGTGCTGCGACGGTATTGAAATTGCTAAATCCTTGTGCAACTAGATTGATTGGCACGGTCCAAGTTGTATTCGACCAGCCTCCATTTGAAGCCAAATTAATTGTCTCAAAACCGGTCCCAGTGGTTGCAGCATGATTGTTGCTAGCATAATCAGCATTGTTCAACAACCATGCTTCCCAACAATTCCCGCCCTTGTATCCATTTGTATAAGGGTGGGCCTCACAATTCATGTCGGTAACTGCAGCGTAAACTTTGAGATTTGCAGGGGGAGTTCCGCTACCGAGATATCTAGCGCCGATCGTAACACTTGCAGTTCCATCGCCATTATCGGTTTGAGTAATTGCCATGCCGAAATCATTGACATTTGATGGCATATAACCACCATTACTGAAAAATGAGTCCCAGCAGGTATTAGCTCCACATCCAACTGCCATATTTGAGGAGCTATCGCCAAATGCAGTCTTCGGTGCACCTCCGGTCTCACCTAGATGAGTGACCGCGAAAATTGGTGCTATATTACCGGCTTCAGAATCAGCAGTATTGCCATAACTAGCACTGTGTAGAGAGATGTAAACATAATCATCAGGGAAATTATTCTTCAATTGATCATGACCTGGACTACCGTAGTCCATACAGAATCCACAATTAGTTGAAGTGATGTACTGAGCGAATACAACATGACCCGGGCTAGTTGCGTAAAGCGCAGCCGGTTCTTGTTGCAATTCCTTGCGATCCGATTCGAATTCATTCAGTCCAATTATTCCAGACATACTCATAACAATCATCATTATTGAAAATGAAATTGCTGAAACCGCCCTACGATGAACTCTAACCATAATCATCTGATGATAATAGGCATGGTATAATGATAACCTATCCACGTTTGTAGAATTATCGACCCTTAAGGGTCGTAAACCTGCCATAATATATCATGACTTCAATCGAAGGTATTGAAGCGGAAGGGGAGGTGCGCAGGAAATAATGGTAGGCTCTACAGGCGAGACAGGTTCGGATCCACTAACACCAAATTGGGTGGCTCTACGAGAGGACGACGGGCGGGCTTACCTGCTCAACCGAGTTGCTGGTGAAGTGAAAGTGAAGGGGCTCGGTCGATTCGATGTTGGCCAACTTTTGGATGGATATTCGGTCGGTGAACGAATCATGGTAGGGCAGAAATCTCTGACAATTGTCGACGCGGCTCTTCCGGAGGCGCGTAGGAATATGTTCCGCAGAGCTCAAACGATTGGCATCAAAGATTCCGGATTTCTGATTTCGTGGATGGGAATTGGTGTTGGAAGCCGTGTACTGGAAGGTGGTCACGGCTCTGCTGGATTAGCAATGCATTTGGCGAATGTAATGGGAAATGCAGGGACTTTAATCTCTGTCGAAGTACGTCCAGAACATGCTTCTGTCGGTCGCCAAAATATGGACAGAATGGCTGAATTTTCAGCCGAATTTCCGGATTGGCATTTGATTGAAGGTGATCTTGCTGAAGCGGCTGAAAAAGTCGAAGAAATCTGTGGCGAAATCGATTCTGCAATCATCGATGTTGCTGAGCCTTGGGAAGTTGTTCCAGAAATTGCAAGTGTTCTCAAAATAGGCGGGAGAATGGCATGTTATTGTCCGACGACCGCACAATTGGAAAAATCATGGAACGCGGTCGAGGAAGCGGGTCTTGTCGTTGAATTCGCCGGTGAGATGATTGAACGCCGCTGGGTCAAAGCTGCAAAGGGCGGAGTGAGGCCTGGCAATCAGCCGATGGGACACACTGCATTCCTCCTCCTTTCAGCAAAAATTTCCAATGAACTCGAAGAAGAGGAATAATCCACTCAATCTTGATTGACTTCTACCTCACCTGCCTTACTATGATAGTCACGGTCTTTCGAAGCCGACTGAGTGAAAAAGCGGGCGAAGAATATGCAAATATGGCAGGTCGAATGAGTGAGCTTGCACAAACAATACCCGGTTATATATCACATAAATCATTCACAGCAGCAGATGGTGAGCGGGTGACAATCGTCGAATTTGAATCGATGGAAGGTCAAAATGCATGGCGTAAAAATACTGAGCACAGAGTAGCGATGAATTTGGGAAGAACAACATTTTACGATGAATTCAAGATACAGGTTTGTGAAGTTATCCGACAGAATTCCGGCGGAATAAAATGAATTTTAAAGCGTTTTCAAGTCCCTAGGCCCGACTCCGCCAGGCCCTATCCAATCAGCGGGTTTATTCCCCAAAATATCATCCAGTGCGACCATATCATCTTCTGTAATTTTGACAGCAACATCGATACAACCCAAATTTTCACGGAGTTGTGCAGCCGTCGTAGCACCGACTAGAACTGTGGTTACATTCGGGTTTTTCAAACACCAAGCAAGAGCCAATTGTGCTGTAGTACAATCGAAGTTATCGGTAGCATATTTTGCTAAATTTTTGACGATTTCATATTCTCCACGGGCTTTTCTTTCTTCCAAATCTGTGAGCAACCAATCATATCCTGGTTGAGTTGGTCGAGAATCTTCTGGAATTCCATCGATATATTTTCCAGTCAGGAAGCCGGAGCGTAATGGGCTCCAAGTCGTTGTGCCGAGTGAATATGGTGGGTTGAAAAGCGGAAAATATTCTTCCTCAAATCGCTGACGATGCAACATATTGTATTGCGGTTGCTCATATTGAGGAGGTTCGAGACCTTCGGTTTTAGCGATCCAAAAGGCTTCGGTAATCTGCTGAGCTGACCATTCACTCGTACCCCAAGAAGATGCCTTGCAGTTTCGGACCAAATCGGTCATCGCCCGGACAACTGTAATCGTTGGTGTGAAAGGATCGGGACGATGGCAGAGAACCATGTCTACATAATCGAGTTGTAATCTCGACAAACATGCATTCATTCCTTCTCGGCAGTGTTTAGTCGATAATCCAGATTCGTTAACACCTGAGCCACCCCAGAAGATTTTGGTTGTAATCACGAGTTCGGAGCGACGCCATAGCACTGGATCATCTTCCTGAAGTTGTTTTAGTGCAATACCAAAAATACGCTCAGCCTCACCTTGAGGATTTCCATATGCCTCGGCGTGGTCAAAACAATTTACGCCGGCTTCGCGAGCGATTGTCATCAATTCCTTTGCAGTATTGATTCCATCATCACCAGATAAGCGCTCCTTGACACCATAGGTTGCCCAAAATCCATAGGAAAGTATCGAAACTTGCATTCCAGTATTTCCCATCATTCTGTGGTACATCGATTCGGAAGTCATGGTCTGGGGTAGACACTCAACTACTCAAGCATTCGCTTAGCCACAACTTCGATTATTGAGTATAACAACATACCATGATGAATTCAAAATCAAGTCTATGAAGTCCTGTGCGCGACATTCAAGAGACGAGGTGTTGGCCAAACCTCAAGTGTGTGTGTAACGAATGGATTGGATTGCCGATTTCAGAACCAGAGTCGACGAGGTCGGTTGGTCCGCAAGAGTCGTCTTCAACGAGTTCATGAAATTCAACCTCGTCGGTTGCTTCAATTCTGCATTCGGGTTTCTATTGTACTACATCCTCTATCAAATCAATCTCTGGGATGCCCATACTGCAGTGGCAGCTTGGGTGGTTTCAAGTATAATTGGCAATATAGAAGCACATTTCATGCACTATAAATTCACCTTCAAGTCAACTTTCAAATATTCTACGAGTCTGAACCGCGCTTTCTGGTGCTACACTGGTCTGCTTGTTGTCACCACAAGCATGGAATATCTCCTGATTGAACTGTGGCACATCAACCACTATCTCGCATGGCTATTCAACACCTGCGTATTCGGATTTCTCAATTTCGTCCTCATCCGCTGGCTCGCATTCCCGCCCGAACTCGATAGAAGTCGAAATGGTGTAGAACTCGGACAATCTTGACTCCTCTACCTGCGCAGAGCAGTACAAGAGGCTAGAATGTCTCAGACTTTCTCGATTTGATTCATAAATTGAAGGCATGACGCAAGGTCATGCGCGACAGCACAGATTGGCTTCCGACCTCTTACCGCACACACACCATTGGACAAATTGTGAGTGGGGGAGCAGATCTTGTTGGAGAAGAAGTTTCAGTCGCCGGTTACGCAGAAACAGTCCGCGGACGCGGTGCAATCGCCTTCATCATGCTGCGCGATGGTACCGGTCACATCCAAGCATTCGCCAAGCGCGACAACATGGAAGAAGTAACTTTCGAAGCTCTGCAATCGGCTACCCGCGAATCAACCATCCAAGTCACCGGCGTGGTAGCCCAGAAGCGGCCACCGAAGCAAAAAGAAGGGGCGCCGACTCCGCCTGCCGAATACGAAGTAACAGTTTCATCGGCCACCATTCTTTCGAGTGCCGCCACACCTTTGCCTGTAGGAGTTACAGATGACG
This sequence comes from Candidatus Poseidoniales archaeon, assembly GCA_012960975.1. Classification (GTDB taxonomy): domain Archaea; phylum Thermoplasmatota; class Poseidoniia; order Poseidoniales; family Thalassarchaeaceae; genus MGIIb-O2. The sequence goes on along the minus strand of DUAE01000001.1, from coordinate 87,282 downwards.
TGAAGGTAGGGTTAGACATTAGATTAGACAATAGATATCTAGATCTGCGTCGAGCACATGTCAACGCAATGTTCCAACTACGCAGTAAAGTCCTGCAATATGGCAGAGACCACCTGATTAGTGAAGGGTTCAACGAAATGAACTCGCCGAAAATTATCGCATCGGCAAGTGAAGGAGGGACCAATCTCTTCCCGATGATGTACTTCGACACACCTGCATTCCTCTCCCAGTCCCCTCAACTGTACAAACAACTAGCTGTTTTGGGCGGGCTTGAGCGAGTCTTTGAGATTGGACCAGCATTTAGGGCGGAGAAACACGATACATACCGTCACCTGAACGAATTCATATCTTTCGATATCGAAGGTGCGTGGATGAATGACGAAGATGTTATGTGCGTGCAAGAGCGAATGATTCACCACATTTGGACTGAAGTTGCAGCCAAAGACCAACATTTGATTGATGTCATCAATGAATACAAAACCAGCCAGGGCGAAGAACTGGTTACTGTGGACGTTCCCGAACTGCCATTCCCCCGCATATCTTACTGCGATGCGATTGAAATTGTACAAAATGGCGGCGGCGAGATTGAGTGGGGTAACGATATCGAGAGTCACCACTGCGATATCATCGCTGCCGAGCATCCTGGATTCCACTTTTTGCCGCAATGGCCGATGGCGATGAAACCGTTCTACATCTACCACAACGAGGATGAAAAAGGCGCGACTGGAGGTCAGTTGAGCCGAGGTTTCGACCTCAATTATGGCCGCGATGAGATGACTAGTGGAGGACAGCGTGAACATCGAGTCGATGTTCTCGAACAAAATCTGCGAAATATGGATCTTAACCCAGAGGATTTCACTTTCTACACCGATGGATTCCGCTACGGCGCGCCACCCCACGCAGGTTGGGGATTGGGAGTTGCGAGGCTGCTGATGGTTCTGACTGGAGCGGGCAATGTCAGAGAAGTCGTACTGTTCCCTCGCGACCGCAGTCGAGTTACACCTTAACCGAAAAGAACGGGTATGTGCAACCTCTTCCGAGGCTCAGAGATTACCATGTCCGCCGAGCCTCGATTTGCATTCCTGCTCCTGAAAGAACACCCATATGGCCGAGAAATGCTTCGCCAAATTCTCTCAGAAGGTTATGTCCCAACAATCGTCATCAGTGAAGATTCTGCAATAAGCGACGAAGAACGTGAGAAGTTCCTCAAACGTATTGAAGGCAACGATATCGCACCAACAATCGAGTCTCAATTAGCCAATTTGGAAAGCCAAGGATTCAGTGTTCCACACATCGAAGTCCTACGCCATAACACAGAACACGTGATGCCATATTTGGAGAATCTACCCCTTGATCTAATCGTATTTGGTGGGACCAGAATTATCCGCGGCGAGATTCTCGACCACCCCACGGATGGCGTAATCAATAGCCACCCCGGCCTACTGCCGGATTGCCGAGGATCCGCATCTCCTGCGTGGAGCGTCTATCACGACATTCCTGTCGGCTCCTCGACCCATTTCTGCGATAACGGAATAGATACAGGTGAGTTGTTGCTACGGCGAGAAGTTCCGGTAACCAAGGGCATGACTTACGAGGATTTGTGCTACAAAACTTTAGTTTTGGCTGGAGTCCTAATGAAGGAAGCACTGATGGCTTACACCGCCGGACGCTGGTCTGAGATGCGCCACCCGCAAGGAGAAGCTGAACACCCGGCGTTCAGAAACGCAGGACCCGAAATTCTCGAAGTTGTTGACCAAAAATTGGCTGACCACACCTATGCGCACTACATCGATTGAGAGGAATACAAATGACTGACCTGCTGAATGATAACTTTCCATACGCCGAAAATATACTCGCTGGTCGCACCGCTCTCGTTTGCGGTGCGTCAAAAGGCATAGGCCGTGCCAGCGCGATGATGCTAGCTCGAGCAGGTGCTCGCGTCATCGCTTGCGCCCGCTCGGCTGAAGTTCTCGACGAATTGATTGGCGAATTACATGGATCTGGACATGAAACATTGGTGCTTGATTTGGAGGATGTCGAGGCAGTTAGAGAGGTTGTACTCGGCCTCGGAGTTGTAGATATTGTCATCAATAATGCTGGCGGACCACCAGGAGGACCGCTGTTGGGCAATAATTTGGATGAATTCGAAGGTCCTTTTGCTCGTCACTTGCACGCAGCACACACAATTGCGCAGATTCTTGCACCACGAATGGCAGCTACTGGATACGGCAGATTTGTCAATATAATTTCGACTTCGGTTCGCGAACCAATCGACAATATAGGACTATCAAATACCCTGCGCGGGGCTATGGCTTCGTGGTCAAAATCACTATCTCGCGAGCTTGACCCTTGCGTGACCATCAACAACATCATGCCAGGATTTACCGATACCGCCCGACTCGGCTCACTGGCTGGCTCAATCTCTGAGCGTACTGGCAAAACCGTCGAAGAGGTTCGAGAAACTTGGATGAATTCTGTACCTATTCAGCGGCTGGTCGATCCAGTTGAGACCGCAGCCGCCGTTACTTTCCTCTGTTTACCATCAAGTGGTGCAATTAGAGGAGTTAGTCTGGCTGTCGATGGTGGCAGAATGCGCTCGATTTGAAACATTACTGGAGGGTTTTCGAAATGGATTTTGATATTTTCTTTTCAATATCTCAAACACCAGACACATCCGGTCATACACCATCCGAGAATGAAATGTTTACCAATTTTTTCGAGCAAGTAGAGATGGCTGACAAACTTGGATTCGGAGTTGCTTGGGTAGCTCAAGCACACCTCTCAACTGAGGTGCAAAAGAGCAATTCAAAGCCTGTTGTACCACATTATCCAGGTGAAGTTGGGCTTTGCACCGACTTCTTTCAGATAGCTCAAAAAATGTTGGCTCGAACAAAAAATATCGAAGTTGGCAGTGCAGTAATGTCAATTCTCGCTTCAGGCGGACCTATTCCTCAAGCTGAACGGGTTGGCTCCTTTTTAGCATTACATGGGATGAATCCAGATGAATCTCGCAAGTTGCACATCGGTTTTTCGGCCGGCCGCTTTGAATTCATGGCACGCCCATACGGGATTTCCCCGAGAGATATTGTCGAAGAAGCGGCATGGTCCGCACTTAGGGGACAAATTTTTGCTGAGGCATCGGAGATTTTCCTACGCCTTTTGAATGGTGAAATAATCTCAACCAAAAAAATTCGCAAAACCACTCTCACCCGTGCTAACTTCCGCTCCGATGAAGATTGGAAAGACGTGCAGGATGCAGCTGTCGAATTGGGCGACTTAGACACGGTGCCTGAATCAATTGACATCGCACCGCGCTACAATTTTGAGGATATCAAAACAATTCCACAAAAATGGCGCCGCGAGTTACTGAATTTAATTCTCGGAAGTCACGATCCGCGATTGCAGATTGAGTTAAACAAATGGGCACCAGTACAGGTGTTCAACCTCTCGATTACACCGCCACATTTGATTAACGCGACGCATGAAAGAATGACTGAGCACTACCACCCTAACGGTGGAAAATGGCAACGCTCAATGATGCCACGAACGGTCATGGTCTTTGTCAACGATGAGGAAGGGCTGACCGCAGAAGAGCGTAGCGTGGCTGCAAAAATTGAGGCTAATGCCGCGTTGACAACTTACTGGAATGCATTGGAAGGCACGATTGACCCGGCAAAGGTAGCGAAGGCAACTGACAATGCGGTAATCGGCAATGTCGAAGAGGTAGCCGTACAAATCCGCGAACGTTTTCATCCTGATGACCGGATAATGTGCTGGTTCGATTTCTTTAATCACGACTCAGCGCGCGTTCAAAGAAACATGGACGCATTCATGACAAAGGTCGCGCCCCGCGTGAACGGAGGCGAGTAAATGTCAGCACACCGAACCGAGCAACCTTCGAGCGTCGCACCCGGCAGACCAGGCTCAGGTGTATTCCCAACCAATCCACTTGGCGAACATCACGAAGGAATCGCAACCGGTCGCGATGTCGAGTGGGAACCTCTAGTTGATTTTCGTCGAATGGACGTTTCTGAAAATACAATACACGGCGCCATCGCTTGGGCGCATGGCGACGAGATTATCCACTCATTCGGTGGAAATGTCCTAGTCTATGGCCGCTCGATGATGAAGCCGCTGATGATCAAGGCATTCACCGAGGCACTCGCAGACCTCGATTGGGAGCAAAGGGCAATTTCCTGCTCTTCACACAATGGTGATACCGAACACGTCGCAGCTGCGCAATCTCTGCTTTCCGAATCAGAATGGGGATTGATGCAATGCCCGCTCGATGTCCCACTAATCCAATTCGGACGCCAAGTCCGTCGTCCTCGCCGTTGGTTCCATACCTGTTCAGGTGAACACGCTGCAATTCTCAAGGCAATGCGTGTGATGGGCATGAACCGCGCTGGCTACACCCTGCCGAGCTCACCTTGGTTCCCGATGTATCTCGATACTTTACGTAACTATATGCACAAGCCTAACTGGGAACCACTCCGTGTTGCCAAAGATGGCTGCGGTTTCCCTACCGTCTCAAACACCGTCGACGAACTTGCAGTTATGTTTGCAGGATTAGCAACAAAGCGAGATGAAGATTGGATTTGGGAGGCTATGAATAAGCATCCAGACCTAATCGGTGGTTTCAATCGACTCGACTCAACCTGCCTGAAAGCAGGAGAAGGAAAATTAATCGCAAAAGAAGGTGCGGATGGTCTGCTTGGATTAGCGATTGATCATCCGGATTGGCCCAAAGGTTTGGGAATTGTAATCAAGATTGCACACGGTTGGAATTCTCAGGCAACATGGTATGTGGCACGTGCTGTATTGGGTGTTTTGGGGATACAACTTCGCAACCCATATCCGCTACACAGGCAAAAGGCGTTTATCGTCCCGGGAATTGTTCCTGACAGCTACCAAAATGAACTTGAAAAGGTTGTAACTTGGGATGAATGGGATCCTGACCGCGACCGCTTCTCTCTCGATTATTCAGAATATATCACCTCTCGAACACGCATAGACCCTAACTCAAATGAAGGTAATTTGGAGGAATGATATTGGAGCCCGAGAAGTGCTGTGAATCGGGCTGCATTCCTTGCGAGCGGGATCGTGAAGGAGTGACTCCTCTCGACCTCGAAAATTATGTGAACGGCAAGTTTGTTCCTCACTCAAATGATGATTGGTTGAATGTGCTTGAACCCGCGACCGGCTACCGTTTCGCGAGGGTTCCACTGTCCGGCACAGATGATGTCGATGCGGCAGTTTCTGCTGCGCGAGATGCTCAGACTGAATGGAGCGGACTAAGTTTTGGCGAGCGAGCAGATTGGCTCGAAAAAATCGCCAATGCTCTCGAAGTTAAATATGAAGAAATCGCTGCACTAGAAAGCCGTGATACCGGCAAACCTATCTCGCTCGCCCGTGATGTTGACGCTTATCGATCAGTCGCTAATTTCCGATTTTTTGCTGGCTTGATTCGCGAAAAGGAAACAGAGGCAGAAGAGCACTTCGAGATGGACGATGCGACAAATATTGTCATCTCAAATCCAGTTGGTGTGGCTGCCCTAATCACACCCTGGAACCTTCCGCTCTACTTATTGAGTTGGAAGGTTGCACCGGCCATCGGCATGGGAAATACAGTAGTCTGCAAACCCTCTGAATTGACTCCGATGACGGCAAATTTACTGATGGAAACATTGGACGAAATAGGTCTTCCAGCAGGTGTAGTTAACCTCGTTCACGGAGACGGTGCTGGAGCGGGAGGGCCTCTTACTTCTCACGTAGATATTGATTTGGTTTCATTCACTGGCGGAACTGCAACCGGAGCGAAAGTGGCTGAAGTCGCCGCACCTCAATTCAAGAAACTCAGTTTAGAACTCGGTGGCAAAAATGCCAGCATAATCTTCGACGATTGCAACCTCGAAGAAACAGTTTCAGGCGTTGTCCGCGCGAGTTTCCTTAACTCAGGCCAAGTCTGCTTATGTGGCTCGCGCATCCTAATTCAATCAGGGATTTACGACGAATTTGTGACAAAATTCGTCGACACAGTAGAATCGATGAAAATCGGAGATCCAAGCGATGAAACCACCGAACTGGGCGCACTTATTTCGACAGACCACTTGGAAAAAGTTGAGTCCTATGTCGCACTTGCGAAGGAAGAAGGAGGAACTACGCTGACCGGTGGCCGACCCTGCTTGCCGAGTGAGTTTGAACATGGAAATTGGCTTTCTCCGACTGTGATTGAAGGACTTGCCACCGATGCACGCTGCTCAACTGAGGAAATCTTTGGGCCCGTTGTCACACTCCACAAATTTGAGACTGAGGATGAGGCTGTAGCTATCGCAAATGGTACGCGCTACGGCTTGGCTGGAAGCGTCTGGGTCGGCGACTTAGACAAGGGTCGTCGTGTCGCCGAGAATATCCACACTGGAATGGTATGGGTCAACACATGGTTACACCGCGATCTCAGAGTGCCGTTTGGCGGTGTCAAGGACAGCGGCGTAGGCAGAGAGGGTGGCCGCTGGAGTTTGGGCTTTTTCTCAGAGGCGATGAACATCTGCCTCAAGCACGACTGAACAAATTGCAGAATAAAATAATGTTCCGTAGGAACAACTGAAAGAGAAACACGCCCGCAATGGGCTTGAGAACATGGTTTCGGTAGGCATCATTGGACTTGGCGCGTATGTGCCGCCGAACGAAATGAGCAATTCTGATTGGGAGGCGATTATCGAGACTAGTGATGAGTGGATCACCACGAAAACAGGGATGAAACATCGCCGAATTGCCGATAAAGATACGAACACTTCAGACTTAGCGGTAGAGGCTTGCAACCGCGCTCTTGATGATGCAGGCTTGGTTGCTTCCGACATCGATTTGTTGATTCTCGCTACCTCTTCTCCTGACGTCCCGCTCTCTTCTACTGCTGGCATTGTTCAGCACAAATTGGGCTGTGTTGATTGTGGCGCTTTCGACATTAACGCGGTCTGCGCCGGTTGGGTCCATGCATTGGATATCGGTGCTCGCTACGTTGGCACTCCCGGTTACGACAATGTTTTGGTTGTCGGCTCAGAGATTTATTCACGAATTTTGAATTGGAAAGACCGAACCACTTGCGTTCTGTTTGGCGATGGAGCGGGAGCTGCAGTTCTGGGTAAAGTTCCCGAAGGCAAGGGAGTTCTTGGCTCCTGGATGATGAGTGACGGTTCAGGCTCATCGGTTATCGAGATCCCCGCCGGGGGGACTCGTGTGCCAATTCCGAGCGAGAATTTCGAGGAGGGGATGCAATATTTCCACATGGACGGCCGTGCGGTTTGGAATTTTGCAATCGAGGCGTTTCCACAGGCTGTTCACGGGGCTTTGGCTCGGGTTGGCAAGACAATCGAGGATGTCGATTTCGTAATCCCCCATCAAGCTAATATCAACATCATCAAAACGGGAATGGAAAAGCTCGGTCTGCCGATGTCGAAGACGTTCACAAATCTGCACAAGTATGGCAATACTGCTGGTGCGAGTGTGCCTATCGCTATGCGCGAAGCGATGGATGATGGACTCATCAAAGAAGGTGATTTGGTGGTCACCGCCGCATTCGGTGGCGGTCTTGCTTGGGGCGCAAACGTCATTCAGTTTTGAGGAAAACTTAGAAATTCAATTTTGTGAAAGGATTGCAAAAATTGACGCAATCTCGATCGCTCCGAAATTGTGTGAATCTTCGCTCGCCGTAGGGTCAGGATTATCTCCGATGAGAAAGGCCTTTCCATTCGAAATCGTTTGAATTCGTTTGATAATTCGCAGTTCAGACCGGAACGGATGGTCGAGCAATACAATTTGTCCCACTTTCAGTCCATCGTGAACAGTCGCATCGATCATCTCGAATCGAGCGGAGGCACCATTCGCTAAAGTCGGCCACATCGAGTCGCCGTTAACTACTACATTCAGGAAGCGCGGATCCATGGAACATCACGACCTTTCGCGGTCCAGAATATGTGGTGAATCGCTTCGACTGCGTCCATCAATTCCTGAGCATGTTGCTCAGAAACTTCGACCTTGCAGGCTGAGCAAAGTTTTGCTGCCTGCCAGAAAGTATCGTGTAAATCAGGATTCGCATCGAGGTGTTGAGGCTTGAAGAAATCAGTCCATAGAATTAGAAGTTCATCCTTACACTTTTGTGATTCTTCTTCCTTGATTGATGAATAGCGATTCAATGTCATCACATTTTGTGGGTTCGCCATCGCTTCATCATTCATCAGTGCAATCATCTTCAGGGTCATAGATTGTACAGCCTCTGCTGCGATACGAGCGCTCGCAGGATCATAGACTCCGCAAGGCCCGTCACAATGTGCGCTTGCTTCAATTGTTAGTATCATCTCATTTGTTGGCTTATTCTCACTCATATGTCACCACAGGATAAGCGCATTGAGTGTTTGTCTATCAATGCTAGCCTAGCCCATGACTGAGACGACAGTAGAGGTTATCCTGTATTTACGAGTATTCTTACTTGTGATTTCAGTTATGGTAAGTAATCCATCCACCAGTTGCAGCATCATGTTTGAGGATGGTTCCATCCATATTCATGCACCAAACCTGCCCTGTTTCATCCTTCCAAACCTGTTGACCATTTGCGTTAATCGGCGTACCCGCAGGCGGTGCGATAACCAGTTTTGGCGGGGCCGGTAATTCTGATAACAAATCATCTAGGTCTTCCATGCTTCCTACATCGAATTCCCGATCAGGTTCAGGTTCAGGTTCTGCAACCGGTTCTTGTGTGTACTGTAAAATCGGGTCAGCCTCAGATGCAACGTCATCATCACTGAAACCGGATTCGGTTGCTGAATCAGAGATAGTTGAAACTCCAGCCATCTCTATCGGTTCTAATTCACCTATTCCAACTCCAACATGACCTTGGGACTCAGGAGTGGGATCCTCCTCTTCACTATCTTCTGATTTCTGGCGCAAGCCGAATACTGCAGCAGCGCCAATCACGACAAGAGCTGCAATTCCTGCCATAATATCAATCAATAAGTCGAATGTGGTCTGGTATCGAGCATTATTAGGGTGAGAATCTTGGTTATTCCCGACTCCGTCCCCATCATCATCTAGGGTCTCATGAATATCGTTTGGGAATGCATCCTCTGGGTCGATCACCCCATCATTATCGCTATCTGCGTAGAGGGGATTTGTGCCTTCTAGAATTTCTTTCTCATCTGACCAACCATCACCGTCATCATCAGTGTCAGCATTATTTCCGATACCGTCTCCATCGGTATCGACCCATTCCATAGCATCGAGTATGGCCCAATCTGAGATGTCGGAATATCCATCACCATCATCATCGGTATCGGACTTATCGCAGATTCCATCCCCATCGGTATCTAGTGGAACGTCACCGATGAGTTCAGAATCGGTATCGCAAATCGCTTCGATCGTATCGCTCCAACCATCGCCATCATCATCAATGTCAGCATTATTTCCGATTCCATCTCCGTCGGTATCTTCCCACTCTAGATTATCTTGAGGGAAGGAGTCGTAGGTATCTTCGACGCCATCATTGTCATCATCAGAATCTTCTCCCTCATCCTGGCATCCATCACCGTCAGCATCTGTCTCGACATTGCTGATCCAGCCGGTTAATCCCGGCGAACAATCATCGATGAGGTCCAATCTTCCATCTCCATCATCATCAGGGTCGTTTTCGTCGATTATCCTGTCACCATCGGTATCGAGAACACAATCAGCAATCGAATCGGCTCCTAATTCAAGAGTAATGTAAAAATTCGGACAATTCGTCAGGTAAGAACTGCCATTTGAGTCGGTGTAGTAATCGAGAGGGTTAATCGTTTGTGATGCTGAACCGTCACTTGCAACATAATATCCAGCATCTGCTTCAATGCAATCTGTCGCTTGGTAATTAGGTTGATAAGTTCCAGAAATACACTCAATTTGTGCCGTCGCCATCAAAGAAGCAACATAATTCCCTGGCTCTGAATTCACACATTCAGTTGAACCTTGAGCCGGCTGGTAACGTCCTACTGGACACTCGATATAGCCAGTTTGGCCAGTTGTTGAGATATATGTTCCAGCTGGTGAATCAATACAACTCAATTGACCAATCACTGGTTGATAAGTTCCAACGCCGCATTCAGTTTGGTCAGCGGAACCAGAATTTGCGACGTAGTATCCAGCCATCGCTTGTAGGCAATCGCTAGACAGCGATGAACCACTCATTGGATTGTAAGTTCCAGCTGAGCATTCTGTTTGTAGTGCTGAACCAAGTGAAGGAACAAAATTTCCAGGATCGGCATCGTAACAGCCGGCTTGAGCTGCTTGAGGTTGGTATGTGCCGGCTGCACACTCTGTTTGCGATTCTGCTGCTGTTGAATCAACATAATTGCCAGCATCTGCATCTGTACATGTTGATTGACCGGTTTGGTCTGTATATGTTCCAATTCCACATTCTAATTCTGCATCACTACCGGAATTTGGAACATAATGGCCGGTAGACGCTGCGATACAATCCGAAAATGACGTTGAACCTGAATTCGGATTATATGTACCAGCCGCGCAAGGCGTCTGGCTTGGTGAGCCTGTAACTCCAACGTAATGGCCAGGCTCAGCAATCATACAATCTATCGAGCCGGTATTCGGCTGATAGGTACCAAGCCCGCATGCGAATTGTGTTGCCGATGCGTTGATGTCAACATAATATCCTGCATCAGCATTCAAACAGCGAGTTTGGCCAGTAGTTGGTTGAAATGTGCCGGCAACACAAGGAGTCTGAGTGGTCGAAGCGTTTCCAGCAGAGAAAAATCCAGGACTCGCATAGAGGCAGTTCGACTGTCCGCCACTCGGCTGATAAGTTCCAGGTCCGCAGGCGGTTTGGCTTGTTGCAGCCGTTGTTGGAACATGATATCCCGCTGCAGCATTCAAGCAGTAAGTCTCGCCAGTATTCGGCTGGTAGGTGCCAAGGCCACAAGCGAATTGTGCATCGGAGCCGCTACTTGCGACATAATATCCAGCATCAGCATCATTACAGAAATACTGTCCAGTCAATGGTTGATATGTTCCGGCACTGCACGGTGTTTCTGAGGTAGCACCGAGCAACGCAACGTAATACCCAGCATTCGCAGGTGTTTGGTATGACGAAGCAGCAGCTGGAACGAAATGACCTAACGAAGCGGTGACACAACTTATTTGGCCGTACTGAGGTTGGTAAGTACCCGCAGAACAAGCAGTTTGAGATGTAGCCCCAACTCCAGCAACATGGTATCCTGGATCTGCTAAATCGCATGAATCACTGCCAGCATTTGGTTGATAAGTTCCAGTTGAGCACTCGATTTGGCGTGCGCTAAATTCGACGTTTAACGAATAAGTTGGGTCACCGATCAATGTTCCGTCAGCGGTATTGAAAAGCCAAATTTTGAATGAGTAAGCGCCTGTTCCGTTTACTCGCTCGACGGCGATATAAACATCGAACGCTGAACTGTATGAAGTTGCGTTCGTGTTCGCGTCATCGTAGAATCCAGAATTGGAAGATGAAGCGATTACGCCTAAGCTTGAATTGTAGAGGATTAGGTCAACTTCAGCAGAGCTGAAAGTAGAAAGATTTACTGAAATTCCAGAACTCTTCGGGACTGTGATCTTGTAATAATCAAATAAATCTGAATCGGTAGCGATGGTCGCAGAATAATCAGCACTCATCGGGGAAAGGTGGGTCGAGTTTCCGGCATCATCACCGGATTCACCACTGAAGAGAGGGACATGATTTCCTGCTGTTGCATTAGTGCAAGAGGATTGCCCCACATCAGTTTGGTAACTCCCTAGATCACATTGGTATTGAAGATTCGATGCGGCCCGATTGACATAATGTCCGGCTGAAGCTGAGTTACAACTCGGCTGGCCACTCGCATGTTGGAATTCTCCAAAAGTACATTCTGAGTGGTAGAGCGCACCGTTTGGTGCATAATGCCCAGGACTCGCCTCAGTGCAAGTAAGTCTCCCCCACTCCCCTTCCTCACAATTCATCCATCGTGCAGGATTGTTTGGATATGGATCGGTCGGGCTCGGAATCCCATCACCATCTGCATCTCCAGCCATATGAACATCAAGAATGTTGACCGTACCATCATTATCCATATCTTGATCCGAATAAGCTATCGATGAACCATCGCTGAAATTCATAAGATGAGGCATTGTTAGAGAATCGTTAGTACCATCGAATTCACCTGATTGCCTGCCCCAGCAATATAGGTCGTATCCTGAATTAATCCCACAGGTTGAATCAGTTCCAACAGAGATTGCAATTAGTGAAGAGACCGAACCCGCTCCAGTCATGTTAACTTCGATTGGCATATTGCCATTCGAGCCAGTACATCCACTTCCTACGATAACTGAAGAACACTCGCCATTACCGAATTGCCCGTAGGTATTCACTCCCCAGCAATTCGCTGAGCCGTTGTCGAGAATTGCACAAGTATGGGAATTAATTCCATCGATGGCAACGGCTGTTCGTCCGCTAGCAAGTGCAATTTGTGCTGAACCTGCGCTAACCGCTCCATTGACAGAAAATACAGTGTAGGACTTCCCCCAGCAACTAATTGAAGCGTTGTCGAAAATAGCGCAAACGCTGTATCCTGGAGTCGTAATTGCCACCGCGTTGAGTCCAGTTGAATGATTGGAGACTATCGGAGAGTTAGAATCGGTCGTAGTTCCGTCAGCGAGAATGCCATATGAGTTATCTCCCCAGCACGAAACTTCTCCAGTATTCAATAGAGCGCAGGTAAAATCTCGACCGGCTGAAATCGATACTGCTGTCTTATTTGTTCCAAGGTCAATCGCCACAGGTGAATTCCTATTGATATTCGTCCCATCGCCGATTTGGCCCTTATTATTTCGACCCCAGCAATTGACCGACCCATCATCAAGAATTACACAATAATGATCTGAACCATCGCTGAGTGCCGCTGGAATTTTTCCACCGAAATTAACATATCCACTCGACAGTTGGGTGTTGCCGATACCGAGTTGACCATAATTATTCAATCCGTCACAGTATAGTGATAAATTTGCTAAAAGAGAACAATCATCAGCGGTTGAAATAACTGAATCAGTTGTCAAAACCGCGCTTGCCGAACTGAATTCAACCGAACTACCATTACCCATAATCAGTTTCGGTGAGTAAGAATTCAGTTCGAAAACAGAGTTGCTGAAAACCTGTCCATGAGCAGAACCAGGCTCGTGAATTATAGTCGAATCGACGTGGGTAAGTAACTTTTTATTTTCATTTTGAAGTTCCGTTTGAGAAAAATCTGCGGAAATTATTCCCAGAATGGGTATTCCAAGAAATAGTAAGCAAATAGACAGCGCTACGATTCGACCCTTCGAATTGGAATCAGACATTATCCATGAGCGAGTAAGTTGAGGCTATGACTATTCCCCCTCAATGGCCAGTCTCTGCATCAAATTGAGAACACTTGTTTTGCCACCTCAGGAGTTTGTATGCCCGCTGCCTGAAAGGCAGCCTCCACAGAATCGAATGGAATTTTGGATTTTCTACTAGCTTTTGCTCGTGTACTGACAATGCGCCAAGCTGCCTTCTTCCCAATTCCTGGAACTGCCTCCAATTGAGATTGAGTTGCCTTGTTTATCGAAAGATTTGCTTCAACTCCAGAGATGCTTCTCGCCCCATGACCAGTAACGATAATGTCGGAGCCAGCCTCGAGTGGTACGAGATATGGTAACCCGACAAGGATTGGGTAGGCTCCAATCTGACGACCGAAGGTAATTCCTGCCTTTCCGCGAATCACTTCGGCTCGATGACTTGGGTCAAGAACCTGTTCTGGTCGACGAATACGGTTCTCGTGTGCTTCCCACCATACATCGGAAAGTTTGGTACCGAGCGGGAACATTTCTTGGAGTAAAATTGTGTCAATTTCTTCTCTGACGGCTTTTTTGAAAGCACGGAATGGTTCTTCGGAGATATCTTGAAATCCGCGCCCTTCGACTTGCCTGATGTTGATTCTGCGTAACCACAGGCCTTGGCTACGTAGGTTGTGCAATAATTCTAGATTCATTTGGTAAGATTTGTCGGTTTCACCATTCAAACCGGCGATGAAGTTGAGTCCAGGTAGGAGTTTAGGGAGACCGCGTTCGCCACGACCTTTACCGAATTCATTGATGTGGCGAATGGCAGTTGTAAGTTGCTCAGCATTGCAATTTAACCAATTTATTTCATGGACGGTCGGGTCGGCTGATTCGAGTCCAAAAGATAGAACCGCGCCATCACTTAGAGTGTTAACCATCGTTTTCGTTATCTCGGTAGCAGGTTCGAGATTTTCTGCTACGATAGAGGGGTTGCCATTGTCGACGTGGAAAATTTTGAGTCGCTCATCCTCGCGAGCACCATGTAGAATTTTAGCAATCGGCTCGGGATTCGGAATCGGATATTCTAGATCGCGTACCCCTTCAGCCTTGTAGGTGTAAATATCGGTCGCGCCACCTATACGTATGTGATTGACACCGCTATCGAGAGCAGCTGTGATTTCAGACAAAACCTCTGATTCTTCGCGCCATAGTGGTAGGCCTTTTTTTGGTTCGATACAAAACTTGCAACCGCGCTTGAACCGAACGCATCCTTGATACAATTCCAACTCGTAAGTCAATGGACCTGCGCGTCCATCTTCAGTCAATAAATCAGGATGCGTGGTCACTGCTTTTGAGCGCGCACCAGCAAGCGCCCATTCGGACCATTGCTCAGCGGTGCGCTTACTATGAGACCACTCACCTGTTGAGAGATAATGATCTAGTGAAGCATCGACATCATTTACTGCACAAAACAATTTCGAGCGAAGAGGAGTCCATCCATCATATCGCCAATGCTTGATTGCCCAACCGCCACAGAGCACCGGTTGTTCATATGGAAAAATCGCCAAAAATTTGTCTAGTTCGCCACGTGAAATAGGAGTTCCACGAATATACTTTCCCGGCACGATTGCACCTGCTAAAACGATCGCACCATCGAGTTCGCTCAACTCGCGTTTAATTTGGGCTCGTCCTTCAGTATCTTCGAGACGTTTTTTGTGGCTCAAACGCCACTGATCGATTGTCATGTAAGTGTAAGGAACTCCTCGCGCTTCGAGAACACCACAGACATATCTGATATGAAAACCGACATAATTTGGTACACCGAATGCAGCTGGTTCGTCCTCGTATCCATCGAGTACAAGCCAGCCCTCCATTCGAATCCCAACCATTCGTGAAGGTGTTCTGCCTTCACGACTTCGCTTAGAACCGAGTCAATTCAACTCAGTTTCGGCGTGGACGACGTCCACCATCTCGGCCACCACGATTTCCACCACGATTTCCACCACGCTTAACACCGCCAGCATTAGATTCCTGAACGCTCAGTTTGCGGCCGAAGAATTCAGCACCATCGAGCTTTTTCACAGCCGCAGCACCCTCTTTCTTGTTTGGGAAAGAGATGAAAGCAAATCCACGTGATTTACCGGTTTCACGATCTTTGGCTATGTGAACTTCAGTTACTGTACCATGCTCTGCGAAGACTTTTCTCAAATCGTCTTCACTCGCATCCCAAGATACGCTGCCGACGAAGAGTTTCATCGGCATGTTAGCATCAGATTTCGCTCGTGCTACCTTCAATACTTCGCGCTCTGCTGCTAATTCTTCCTTGCTTGCCTCACCATCGTTGACCTTGTTGAGACAATCTCTACAACGGATTGGCTTACCTGGTGTAGGTTTGAATGGTACTTCTGTTTTGGAACTGCACATCGTACAGACCGTCTTGTGCATTTCTCGGCGTGGGCGATCTCCACCTCCACTGCGCCCTCCGCGGCCGCCGCCCCGGCCACCGCGCATCTTCGCCGCGCTAGCAGGCATTTCATGCTCCAATCCACGGCGATGATCTGCAACGACTGAGAGATATGGTCGCGCCCCGTCGTGTCCGAGATTACCCTCAGCAGCAGGTGACCAACGCTCGCCGGGGCGATTCAGTGACTGAATATCAACTCCATCAGGGAGAACGTGGCCATAACCGAAGCCATTCGAAAGGACACGGTATCCGGTATAATCACAACGAGGACATTCTACATTGAAATCAGGAGTTTTATCACTGGTCACAAGAAGTTCGCCACAAGGCGGACATATCGCATGCAAGACACCGAGGGTTGGATCGTTTCGAGTACTCGCTTTCAGCATCGGTTCAAATTGAGTAATTTTTGCGCGAACGATATCTCGCGAGCGCATCGCATCTCCTGCTGATGGCATATATCGGTCAACAAATTCAGTTACGAAAATGTCGGCAAATAATTTCAATGCCGGAACGCCCCTCTCGCCGCCCTCCTTGTTTTCGATGTGAAGAATTCTGATTTCAGCGGTCTTTGCATTCAAGCGATTTACTTGACCGATGACAATATCGCCGATTTTAGGCATATTTGCAGTTGGGCGGTTGGATTGAACAGAGATAGTACCATCATTTTCAACTAGTTTTCCGGTAAGTGTTGCTATAACTCCAGAATCTGAGGCGTGAACCCCGTCTCCTACTTCGGCACCTGATGGAATCTCGACTGCTGTGCCGGGCGTCACTAGGTCACCTACTGCTGCACTCATTGACCGCGCGACCGACCAACCCCCTATGAACGCGACGGAATCGATGAGCCATAGGCTCAGTTTGGCTAGAGGTGATTTAAGGAAGTAAAATCAAGGCCAAATTTTGGCTTCAATTTATTGTAATGCGCCAAAAGCCAACTCTGGTTTTGTCACGTTGACGACTGTGATGAGCATACTTCGCCGGCAGTGCAAAATCCGCCTCCCCGTATTTTTCTGCTCTCCATCCAGCGGCGATGAAGAAGGGTTCGATATGAACAGCATTTGCACTATGGAGAATATGAGCTGTTTTGCCGCTGGTGATAATTGATTGTAGGAATGGACGATCGGCTTTTGGAATCTGTTTACCCCAAGGTGGATTTGTAATAATCAAATCGACACCTTCGAGATACTGTTCACCATCACCTATACTAGATTGAATTACCTCGCCAACATCTTCGAAACCATGATTTTTCAAATTCAGTTTCGTAATGTTGCAAGCCTGTTCATCACTCTCAACAAATATTGTTTTACCAGCGCCGAGAGTCAAAGCACCAATTCCTAATATGCCGTTTCCAGCACCTAAATCGGCGATGATACAACCTTCTGGGAGGTCGCCGAAAGAAGCGATATCAGTCAGCCACCTTGCAGCTAGATTTCCATCCGTGCTATATTGTTCCAACTCGACATCTAAGCAAGGATGAGGTTCTAATTTCGATAACAACATCGCTAACTTTCTGATGCGCATGATTCGCCGAAACGATGATTGCGTTTGAATTGCTGCTCATTTTATTGACATATCTAATCTACTTTGCTCGCTTTCAAGAATTGTATTTGAATCGTGAAGGATACCCTCCACAAGCAAAAGTTCTGCTAACAAGACACTGTACCCTGCGGCGCCACGAATTGTGTTGTCTGCAACGACGGTGTAAAGCAGAGTATCACCAACAACCTCTACTTCACCCACAGCGACTGACATTGCTGCGAGTGGATCTACTGAAGGGCATTTTGTATCGCTACCTACCCATCGATGCACATCGATATCCAACTTTCCATCGACGAAAATAATGGGTTTATTTGGCGAGGAAGGTAATTCAAGTTCTTGAGTTCTAGAAGAGTATTGTCGCCAGACACGAATAATCTCGTGTGCACTAATCTCCTCCAAAAATTTCACCTCAACCCTAGCTAAATGACCATGATCTCGTGCCACTCTCTTGCACTTTGCCGTAACGCTAAATTCAGCTGGTATAATTCGGCCGTGAAGATTGGTTCCTAGAATTCGGCGAAGCTCTTTTTCTACGCTTTCTGCTTCGCCGGGAATTATTGGTGAAATCGGTTCACCCATACGGCCTTTTGTAAGCAATTTACGGCCACCACCAGATAGAGCCTGATCGGTTGTAATATGAATTGACTCAATCGGGAAATTCCGGTGTAAGGGTTCGACTGTAAGGGCTAAAGGGACGACGGTGCAATTCGAACATGAAATTAATTTTCCAGCAGCGTAGTCTTGCGATTTCAGCAATGAAAGATGACTTGGGTTTACGTCAGGAATAACTAATGGCACATGATTTTCTAGACGGTGTAAAAGAGCGTGACTGATGACAATAAATCCGGCGAATGCAAGTTTTTCTTCGACCAATTCAGCTACATTATCAGGTAAGGCTGAAAATATAATTTGTACTCCCAATTCATGTAATTCTTCAATGAGATTTTCGATATCAACAAGGCCTTTAACAACCATTTCAGGAAGTTCTGGTCGCTCTTCATCGAGGTACCATTCTTGTTCACGTAAATTCATTCCAACTGTCGAAGGTGAACCAACGACTGCAACGGGGTTTAACCAACTATGATTGAGCAAGCGTTGAAGCAAGCGTTGAGCGACTAAACCGCGCGATCCGAGAATGGCGCAATGCACTCGGCCGTATGTTTCCACACCGATAGTAATGGGCTTGCCTATGTAATCGAAACGGTGCGTCGAAGAAGAAAAAATTGAATTGGTTCTGAAGAGTTCAATAACCCTGAGTGATTACAGTATTGCATGGTCGATTCATTGACACTCGCCTTGATCGCAATTACTGCTCTCTTAACGGCTGCTGCAATGTGGATGGTTTTATCTCAAAAAACTGAGAGAATGGTGCAAGAAGCGAAGTCTGAAAGTGAAATAGCATTAGCTATAGTGGAAGCCAAAACTGATGAACAACGTCAAAATACTCAAAAAAATGATCAGCAAATGTTGAACGCTTTCAAAGTGACAGCGAAAGAAGTATTCGAAGAAACAGTCAAACTGGCTGGAGAAGAAAAAGAACAATCTTTCAAAGCTGTCACAGAAGATTTTGCTAAATCTCTCAAAGAATATCACGGAGCTTTAGACAGCATCGACAAGGGACGGATAGAACGAGAGGCCGCCTTGCGAGAAAATGTCCAAACAATTTCGACTTTAGGACTAAAATTATCTGAAGATACTCAGAACTTGACTAGGGCATTGAAAGGAGATTCTCAAGCTCAAGGGGCTTGGGGTGAAGTTGTTGTCGAAAATCTACTCCAAAGCATGGGTTTTGTAGATGGTCGAGATTATGTCAAACAATTGTCGGAAACAGCAATAGACAAAACCAGAAAACGAACTGATTTTGTGATATATTTGCCAAATAACCGTCAAGTCGTCATCGATTCGAAGGTCTCTCTCACATCCTATAATGAATACGTAAATGCCGAAGATGATATTGCTGCTAACAATGCAATGAAGGGTTTGTGTAAATCAATCCGTGGTCATGCAAAGGAATTATCGACGAAAAATTATGAGCACATGGATTCAATACAGACCTTGGATTTCGTATTGATGGTTGTGCCACTTGAGAGTGCATATATCGCTGCATTACACCATGATGCTGATCTCTACACCGACCTTGTAGGCAATCGTAGAGTGAAAATTGTCAGCGGTACAACAATCATGTTAGCATTAATGTTGATTCAAGAATTATGGAAGAGAGAAAACCAATCAAAAAATCAAATTAAATTAATCGAAAGAGCAGGAGCACTTCACGACCAAGTAGTACTCTTCATTGAATCATTTACTGAGATAGGGTTCGAATTAGGTCAGGCTACTAGCGCTTACGAGAAGGCAAAAGATAGATTGACTGAAGGAAGAGGAAATGTAATCCGTCAAACTGAGATGTTGAAAGACTTGGGAGCAAAAACAAAGAAAGATCTACGACTGAAGAGTGGAGCTCGTAAACTTGCTGAAAAAGCAGAGGAGGAGGGATGATGTTCTCTATCCTCTTCCGCGAATCATGATTGACTGGGACTCATATCAATTTCATCCAGTCGTAGATCTTCCTGATGAGTATGAAGTGCGAGACTTCACATCGGGTGACGACTCACCCTCAAAATACGTATATGACATCGGGCGATATGATGAACTACGCCCGGGGATGTATTCAACCAACCTATTCAGGGGAAACCGATTCCTCCACATAGGAATCGACATCGGTGCGCCTGTCGGCACACCGTGTATGGCATTCGAAGATGGCGAAATTTCTCACTTCGGATACAATCCCGCTGACGGGGACTATGGATATGTGGTAATCACAAAACACATCCTCGATGGTTTGCCTATTTGGGCACTTTATGGTCATCTTGATTCTGCTTCTGTTGCCGGTAAGCGAGTCGGCCAACCAATTTCTGCAGGTGAGGTAATCTGTTGGATGGGAGATAAACACGAAAACGGTGGTTGGGAACCACACCTTCACTTCCAACTCTCATTTGAGGAACCACAAAGCCATGATATGCCAGGCGTAGTAGATCCGGAAAATCGAGAAAAATATCTCGCAATTCACCCAGACCCTAGGCTAGTCCTCGGGCCAATTTACTGAATTGAAGATAAATGGGCTTTCAGAGAATCTATCGAACCCATCTCTGATGGGTCGACGCCTCCAATAAGGGCAAGCGCAATACTAATCCAATCTGTCAAATGCGCGGCATAAAGCAAATTTTCGAGTAAACTCTCACCTTCGCAATCGATAATCCATGACGACTCGACATCAACATTCTCTAACATCCAATCCATACGCGAGGCAACTCGTGGATGAATTCCAGAACATGAGAGGTAGAGCAATGCATGTTCTGTGGAATCTGCTGAAGCCCATGCGACTATCTCATTATGATTCATTTCAGGCAGGCTTGAATGCCGAGCAAAACTGTCTGAATTTTCATTCAATTGATTCGCGAAACGACGTCCGGCCGCATCCAACATAGATGGCGCAATGATTCCAATCTGTTTTCCGAAGAAAGATTCAGCGATGGCGACAGTCATCCCATTACCGCCGCTCAAATCAGCTTCAATCGAAGCGGTGCGCAACCTCGAGAGCATCGCTGACAATTCATCAAGACTAGGACGCGCCAACAATCCTATCGCCCAGCAAGCGGCGAGTTGAGATCCAAATAAATGGCCAAAGGCTGAGCGAGGCATTTGGCCACCCGGGACATTAAGACAAATTGAATCATCAGACTTTTCAAGAATTTCTTGTAATTCCCCACCGGAGCATATTCCAACAACAGTTCCGCCATTTTCGAGGGCCTCTTGAACTCCGTCGAGAGTCTCTTCGGTATTTCCTGAATATGATGTTGCGATAACCAGCCAATCTGGACCCCACCACGAAGGTAAGCCATAATCACGCCAAATAATGAAAGGCATCCCACCATTTTGATCCGTTAGGGAAGATAGGAACATACCACCCGCGCCTGAGCCACCCATGCCGAGGAAAACCACTCCTGTCCAATCATCATCCGCTTCGACATCGACTGTTTGTGAAATCGCTTTTTCGAAATCGTCAATAAAATTACGAGTGAAACCGGCCATATCTCGGCTATCAAGTTCAGACAAAAGAGCCGCTATATCCGACTCGTTCAATCTCTTTCTAAGATTCTCACTCATTTGCTATCCTCCACACTGATTCCGGGCATCGCTACCCAGTTATCTTCTATCAAAGCGATGCGCATTTTCGTCGTTTTACCGTCATCATCGTATGGTAATCCTACCGTCACCATCCGATAATCAATCGGATCCATCACCTCTGCAGCCGAACTATCTCGATTGAGAATATCTACTGTATGCTGTTCTGCTACGGGACAAATGATTCGAGCCTTTTCCATGTCTCTCCACGATGCACCGGTACGTTCAAAAAATTTCATACGGCGCAAAATAGGTCCGTCTTTTTGCCAAGAATCAATCATCCAATAATGATTTTTGAGTTTCATTACATCACCGATATCATAAGCGGGTTTTCTATAACTCACAGTTAGTCGAGTAATTTCAATCCCATCTTTCATTCCAACTGTAGTATTGGTTTCTTTGATGGTGCCACCAAATTGCTTCACCAATATTCTACCCCACATTCTTGCCATAGCTTTCGAACCTAGTTGAAGATCCCATCCGCCGGTAACTGGACCTTCTTTGGTGATGAAAAACATCGTATCTGCCTCCATGCCAGCCAACATTTGATCCAAGGTTGAGCGAAGTAATTTCAATTCATCTTTATCGAGTCGACGACCGGCAGAACGCAGTTGGACTATCGCCTCGAAATATGCACCATCCTTTCGAGTGCAAGGTAAGCAAATCGCATTACTAGTCTGAAGTAGAACCTCATGTGAATCTGCGAAATCAAAAGTCTCGACTTCGCCGGAAACATCGACATGAATACGACTTGTTCGCTCATCAATAATTTCGACAGAGAATCCAATGTTGAGATTTTCAGCACGGGAATCGATTTCTAATGCATCTCGAACCCGTAAATCAGCAAGAGGATCGGTCTCCATCTTTGACCATCGGCCGTGAATATCGTAAGCACTGCATTTAGCGCAACGGTGCTGCTGAATCACTTCAGGAATTTTTGACAAAATTACTCGTTTGCGGAGGCATCCTTCACACATTCTGTCACTTGTAAGCGGAGGTTCGCCTCCGCAAACAATACAAAAAGCGGCCGATGACATGTGACTCCCCCGCTTTTCCGCTCAGCACTTCCATTAGAAGGGTTCGCGCTGAGAAAAACAACACAACGATGCTACTCATTCATCTTCAAGACGAATAGTTGCGTCGGCTATTCGATTTTCTAAATTCACAAGACGGTTGTGTAAAGTCCAGATATATCGCACCAATAATCCACTTAAAGTCAGGTATACTACAATGTATGAGCCCATTCCGTTCAATGTACCACCTCGTCAAGACGTTGTTGTAATTCGACCAATTCAGCATGTAATCGATAAGATAATTCTGTTAAAATTGATAAACCAATCATCAATAGGGAAAATGATAACACTCCAATTAATAAAACTCTACTAATTTCTGGGTCGAGACCTGAATCCTCAGATTTAATAATAACAACACCTGGATGGCGTTCACGGTACAAAGTAGTTGCAAGAGCAGTTATTGGTACCAAAGCAAAGCCAAATAATCCGACAGTAGAAAGAGTATCACGAGTATTAATTCCATCGGGTTGCGACCGGCGTGAGAGAACAATAAACAGCGCCACGCCGGTCAACAAAGCGTACGTATTCAGTCGTAAATCACCCCAATCCCAAGGAACCCCCCATTCAGCAGCACCCCAAATCGGACCAGAAATTACTACTCCGAGCCCAAATAATAGACCAAGATCTGATCCTGTCGCGACCAAGCGCCATCCCCATTCTTTACGCCGAGCATACCATGCAATCGAGCCGATAAACAAAATTGTATAAGCGACAAATGAGGTCCACGCAAAAGGTACGTGCCAGAACAAAATCCGGTAGGCTTCGGGAGCATTCCAAGCTTCAGGATCTACTCCTGGAGCGTAAGTATAACCCAAAATTGCGGTAATTATTGCACCGAGTGAACCCAGTCCGGTAAACGCCCAGCCAACGTGCTTACGTGAAATCACAACAATGCCAAACATCGCTTATTCAATAAGTCTATTCTCACACATCCGGCAAAAATACTGCAACTAACCAAATCAAAACACTTGTTAAACTCGCCAATAAAATCATCGTGAACGGCTCTTCCATCCCCAATCCAAATGTCATACCATCATTGAGAATAATCGTAAGTGCGTCTGTTAATTCGATGAATGGCCAGACGAGAATCAGCAGTAAGAGAGAGGCTGCAGCGGCGTTTGATCGATGTAAATCTGCAACCAAAAGATGAACGGCAGCAGCAGCGATGGCGACATCAATCAATGATAACCCAATTATCCAAATTGATTCGAGAACATCTTGGGAAGTTTCTGCTGGAGCAGTGTCACCGAGAATTAACCATGAAATGTATATCAATGGGAGTGGTAAGATTAGTGATGAACCTATGAAAGATGATGAAATTCGGTGCATTGGTCCAAGCAATGCAGACCACCAGCGCCCACAATCCGAATCTGCGTAGCGTTTGATCAGCGCGGGTGCAACGAGAACTGAGATGAAAGCCGGTGCGATAATTAATGCGGCGAGAAAATCATTACCTGAGACGAGTATTTCTTTCTCTCCGACAAAAGTGTGGATGAGGAGAAGTGAAATTAACGCTGGAAGTAGACGACTAATCGTATCGATTGGATTACGCACTTCCATTCGAAATGCCCAGCGCAAATGGCTGGCAAGGGGATTTGGTTCAATCGCAGGGCAAGGATCTGGAAGTTCGCCTGCGAATGCAAGGCAATCTTGAGTTTCGCTGCTCAGCGTACCGTTCTCAAGAACAGAAACGATTCTGTCTGAAGCTGCAATCATCTCAGGATCGTGGGTTGCGATTAGGATTCCATGCCCTTGAGCAGCGAGGGCTCGCATCCAATTTACCAATAATCCTCTCGCAGATTCATCGAGGCCTTCAGATGGCTCATCGAGAAGAATTGCGCGAGGATTTGCTGACATTACCGCAGGTGATAATCCGCAGAGAACTGCTAATCGTCGTCGTAAACCGCCGGAAAGTTGAGCGGTGCGCTCAACGGCTCGATGGTCTAATCCCCAAGCAGATAACATCTGGTAGAGGTCTGAAGAAGATGGTGCGCGCCCACTAATCGATAAAGCAGTGCTTAATCGCTCTTCAATGGTTTCTTCGCCACAAATTCCATCCTTCTGTAAGGTCAATCCCATCGGTGGCAATCTTTTGCGCCGACCTTCAAAGTCACGAACAATTCGAACTACGCCATGATCATCTCTCCATTCGACCTTACCCGAAGTCATTCGATGCATTCCAGCACAAGATTCCAGTAAAGTCGTCTTTCCACTACCATTCGGTCCGACCAAAGCGACAACCTCTCCCTCATTCAGACTCAATTCAATATTTGACAAAACCAACCGGTTACCTCGATAGACGTCAAGGTTGGAAGCAAAGAGCAATTTCGCCGCTTCCATGCTCCATCGGATACTGCATCATCGTTTGAGTCGTTCGTCAGCGCAGGGAAGCGGCTATGCACTAAGACCGAGCGTGCATAGATGTGGAAGAGTCGGTTGACCTCGATGTGTTCTGGTCGCAATTGGAGTCGACCGACTATGTTTGGGTAGCAATTTTCATTGGAGTAGCTGTAGCACCATTCTTTTCTGCGTGGAAGCAAAAAACTAGTCTGGCTTTAGCGATGATTCTTTCAACTATGCTCATAATGTTCCTAAGGTTTTTTCTTGATGCTGTCAATATTTTCGGATTCGAAGAAATTCATCTATTTGCAATGATACCTGCTTTAGTGACAGAACCCGACCAATTCCATAGATTCATCACAGCCGCTTGGCTCCACTCTAATTGGCTTCATGTACTCTCAAATATCATTGTAATCGGCCTCGTCGGCGTCCCATTAGAACAACGACTGGGGGGGAAAAGATGGCTGGCAGTTTACTTTCTCGGATTGATCGGCGGTAACCTTGCTTGGGTTGCCGCGCATCCGAATTCATTTGTTCCAGCTCTTGGCGCCAGCGGTGCCGCTTTCGGCCTATTAGGAGCCTATATGGCGTGCTGGCCGAATGATGAAGTCGAATTTCCACTTCTATTTTTTATTCGACCCTGGCCGATATGGATTATCGTTGCAGTTCGACTCGGACTTGAAGTCTATCAAATGTATTCGATTGAGGCAGGAACTATCGGCTCAACAAATATTGCTCATCTAGCACATGTTGGTGGATTTTTCCTAGCATATGCTCTTGCTAGACCAATAGCAAAAGGGGCGCCGAGTTCACTTGATTCAACTACAACAATCGGTAGTAGTTCGAGCTCGGAATCCGGTGCTGAATCTATTCGTAAGCGAGCTCGAGAAAAGATGGGAAGCCTCGATAATGATCCGTGGATGGAGGCAGGAAAACCATTGCAGGCAGAGGCTGCTCGAATTCTAGAAAGACTAAGAGCGGAGGGTGACGAACTCGAAACTAGACAAGCTTGGCTAGAAGAGTTGGCGGAACAAACGATTTGCCCTATTTGTGAAGGTGAGATTTTTACAGAGATAAACGGTGAAATTTGTCGATTAAGATGCAACCTTTCGAATGCACACATAAAGTGGCCATAAGACCGAAACAACGATACCCCCACCGGTATAAATTATACCCATTGTTAGATTGGCTCTCTTTGAGAGCCATGAGTCGACGAGCGATTCCAACGAGTCCACTGCTTATTTTGGCGATATTGCTGATTATGGATTTCTCTGTCGGCGCTGCGGCAATGATACCTGTCGACTCAATCATCGAGAATGATACTGATAACGAAACTGAACCGGATTCAAGGCTTCCTCCAGCCATGAGGTGTGGAGAAGTAATCTGTGCCCCCATCGATCGCTCACCGGGATTCCCATCTTGGGATGCAGGTCCCCCCGTCGAAGATGTAAATTGGTGGTTCAATTATTGGTATGATTTGGATTCCGATGGTATGGATGATCGGCTTCAACGGATAATTACTGGCGATACTGAATCGGTTTCTTTAAGTCAAATTACTGGTGAAGATGGAAGAAAAACAGTTGCGATAGTAATCGATTATTCATGGCATGCCGGCCAAAGTGATGAGGAAGCGTTGATGGCAATATTAGCCGATCATGGATGGCATCGAGAAGGATCTTGGTTCTTCCCAATGGAGATTTTGGATTCTATCGTAGTTGACCATGTGCCGATTAGTGCTCTCATTGAAATTTGGCAACTCAATGGTGTGGTCATGGTTGAACAACAGAATGTCATCATACCATTCCTATCTGAAGCAACTCGTGGCTCAAAGGTTCGCGATTCATCAATTTATGATGAAACTATGAGAGATTTCGGCTATGATGGATCAGGAGTAGTCATCGCTGTCATCGATTCAGGAGTTGATAACGAGCATTTTTCTCTCGATGATTTTTCTGATGATAACACAGATAATACCAACGAACCAAATGATTTAGCTGATCCAAAATGGCTCGGTGGTTGTGATGCTACATCTTGGAATTCTGACGATTGTAACGATGGTACTTACGACCCAGACGATGGAGCAGGTCATGGCACTCACGTAGCAGGGATTGCTCTCGGAACTGGCGATTCGCGTAGAATAAATCAAGGATATGCACCTGGCGCTTACCTAGTCGATGTCAAGGTGATGACGGATGCTGGTGGAGGAAATTCAGGTCAAATTTTGAGGGGGCTCGAATGGGTAATCCAGAATGTAAATACAGATTGGGGAAATAATGATTCAAGCCGAGGTATAGACATTATGACGATGTCATTTGGTAGTGCTGGTTCAGTTACCGGAGAAGACCCCGGCGATAACGGGACCAATGCTGAGGCTCGTGCGGTCAATCAAGCAGCAGAAGCCGGAATCGTTCCGATTGCGGCTATCGGTAATGATGGATATCGCCGTGTTACTTCAGTAGGAGCGGCGGATTCGGCGATTACTGTCGGTTCTATTGAGGATAAAAATACAATTATCCGTGATGACGATGAAATTGCCAGCTACTCAAATTCCGGGCCGAGAGAGGATGATGGCGACGATAATCAATGGGACGAATTGAAGCCTGATGTTGTTTCTCCTGGCTCTTCGATGATGTCTGCTCAACATGCTGCTTCTGCTTCCCCCATTCCAGGTCAAGGCTCATCAGATCTTGCAGATGATGATTATGTCAACATGGATGGGACCAGTATGGCCTGTCCTGCTGTTGCGGGATTAGTTGCGGTGATTTTAGAAATTGATGAGGACCTATCCCCTCAAGAAGTCAAGGATCTCTTGAGAAATAATTCAGAGATGCGCGGCAGTGCATCGAAGCCGGAGATCACTGACAAGTGGAACGACAAGTACGGCTTTGGCATCGTCGATGGTAACCTCTTGCTCCAGGAATTGATTGGTGACGGTGGTGGCGGCGGTGGAAACAACTCTACTGAACCCCCACCACCAACAGGAGCTGGAGATTGGGCCGTCTTCGAAAACCCAACAGGCGATTGGGTTATCGAAGGTGAAGTTTACAATATCCGCGGCCATATTACCGATGCCGCTGAAGAAAATGGTTCGACTGAAGAAGTACATCTTCGAGTGACCTATAAATATCGGCCAAGTGATGGGGGGCCGCTCTCAAATAGCGTACTCGTAGATTGGCACAAAACATATGGAAAAGTCAATTGGTCAACCCCGATAAATCTACCAAATTTTGCAGATGATGATATTGAAGCTGAATCAATTACAATCGAAGTGAAAGTCAAAAATGAATTTGACCAATGGAGTAATACCACGAAACGCACTTACTTGGTAGGGCGCGTAACTATCACTCTTAATGCTCCAAGTGGACAATCGGCAGTCAGCGGAGATGTTCAAGTCCACGGCACTCTAGAAACGGTTAACGGAGCTCAAATACAATGGAGAATTGGAACTGACCCATGGGGGAATATAACCAATTATTGGGGTAATAGTGCCGAGGAAATGGATTGGTCTCACATATGGGATACTACGACACTTCCCGACGGAATTCATAGATTCTCAGTCCGCTTTGTCAGTGGAGTTGGGGTCATCTCCGAAGAGATTAGAACGACTGTCGAAATCGACAATAATCCACCTTCTGCTGATTTAATGTTCAGAAGTGGATTATCGGTTCAAGAATTTGGGGTTCCAATTTCTGAATCTTATGTCAATACATTCCTTGAAGTAAAAACACAAATTCGAAACATCGGAGATATTTCTGCTGAAGATTTCAAAATTTACCTTCTTGAAGATGGTGCAAGAAAAGATGAAGTATTGGTTCAATATATTGGTAGTGGTGATATTATGGAAATTTCACTATCATGGAATCCGGCCACTGTTGGTGACAAATTGGTAACGATTTCATTAGATCCTAGTTTTCAAATCAACGAAACGGATGAGACCGATAATGATCTATCTATCACATTCCCAGTATTAGCCAGACCGCAAGGAATCGACTTGGTATTCCGTGAAGGAGCGATACGTACCGAACCCTCGATACCTCGGCCAAACGAACAATTTCTCATTACCGCACGAATAGATAACCTAGGCTCAACCGATGCAACCTCTGTAGAAGCGACACTAGAATTCAACACCGAACACGGTTGGGAAGCTGTGCTATCGACAACGATATCCCTCGTAGTTGGCCAAGGCGCATCACAAATTGCCTTCGCCCACATAGCAACTGAATCTGGCCCCATCGAGATGAGAGTGTCCGTTCAGGGCGAAGGTTTAGCCGACCTAAATTGGGAAAATAATGAGATTGAATGGACAATTTTGGTCGATGAATCGACACTTTCTGGAATCAGAGAAACTACTTTCAGTTATGGTGAAAACCCGATTGAGATAATCGAATTAGGTGAGGAAGGTTTGGTAATTAGTGAGAAAGATGGGGGGTTGGCCCTCTATAGAATAAATTCGAATCGAGCCTTGACCGCCTGTACTAATTTACTCGAAGAAATGTGGACTGGAGATTTATCTACCTGGAGTACTGATGATGGGATTGCTCATATTGCCTGGACTCGAAGATACATAGATAATGATGGATATTTCCAACAAACCGTTAGTTATTCGACAATAGATGCAACCTGCACAATGACGCCGATTCAAGATTTGATGGAGCCAATATTGCTCTCTGATGGAAAATATTTCGGAATCGACATTGACAAACAAGGAGATGAACTCTTAGTTGCAGGTTATCATCGTGATATTACTACGGGTGGTACCTTCCAAGACCAAACGAGCATTTTCTTGCTCAGCGCTGATGCACCAACAAAATCATCGGATTGGAGATATACGCCAAATGTTATCGGCGAGATTGAAATTAGTTCGACTGTAGCCGACCCTCTCGTAATCGAATTTGGTGAAGAAGGTGCACATCTTCTCTACCAATCGGTGAGGAATGATACAACTGGAATTGATAGATTAGGGCTTTGGTATGCTCATGGTGATGAACGCCAATCATCTTGGGCATACAAGAAAACGGTTGGCGATGAAGCTGGTTCCCAGAAGATGATTGTCAATTTGATCGATGGAGAAGATCACCTAACCGTCGTCTGGCGAGAAGGTGTCCCTGCAGAAGCCGAATTGATTGCTAAGATTGTTGATTCGACATTTATGCCAATTGAAAATAATAGTTTACAAATTCCTGCTCGAGGATTGAATTCGATTGTACTTATCGAAACATATCGTGGCGCGCAACTTTTCTATGACTTTGTCGGTCCGAGTGGCACTCAAATTCAATATGGAATAATAAATGCAGAAGAAGGTTGGATTGGACTTTCAAATCGAATAACTACCAGTAAAACCCACTTAGGTGCTGCCGATAGAAGTCCAGGGAGTGACGAAGTAATTATTCTCTCCTGGCATGAGACATCAGGGTGGCAAATTCGAGCGTTAATCGATGATTGGGATTTGAACAATGAGAATACTCCGATAAGTGAGCAATTGCGAATTGCACTCGGATTAGATGAGCAAAATTTCAAAATATTAGCTGCTGGAGTTGCGATTGCAATTTTATTGCTCAGCACCCTAGTTTTGTTGATGCTTTCAATTCGAGCTATTAGATACCTCGGGAAACGAAGAGGCCGAGTTGTTACGGCTACGGTTATGCTCGAGGAAGATGTTGTCGATGTAATTGAAGAGACTGATATTACCGTTAAATCAAGTGAGGTAGAGCTGGTCGAACCAGAATTAACCGAAGGTGCGAGCGAAAGAAAAAAACGCCGAGAGACGCGAAGTCATACAACGATAATAGCGGATTCATTACCTGACATGCCGGTACCTGCATCACCGGTAATGCCAACCTCTGGAACTTCTCCAATCCCTGGGATGCCAGCACTTCCTGTAATGAATCAACCGGTAATTTGCAATGAGTGTAATGGTCGATTCGAAGTAGGGTCAAACCTGAAAATGGTGAAATGTCCGATTTGTGATGAACGAATAGACCTCTAGGTGCAGAAGATGCAGATCATATTGGCATCCGCATCACGAAGACGACAAGATTGGTTACAGAAACATTTGGATTCCATTAGAGGTATCTCAGTCTCAACAAGGGCCTTACTAACAGAAGAATCGGGATTAATTGTAGGAAAAGAGGTTGGAGAACAAACTGAGGCCACCTGCTTATTCAAGGCACGAGCTGCTGTCATGGAATGGATTATGATCTCCCAAAGTGGAGAAGAAAATCCAGACTATATTCTTGTTGCGGATACAGTCGTTGAAGATCCAGATGATTCAAAGGTCCCTTTGGGTAAACCGATTAATGCTGCTTCTGCTACGATGATGTTGTTACGATTATCGGATAGTCGCCACAGAGTTTGGTCTTCGACAGCAATAATTTATCCAAATGATGAGAGGGGGTCTGAAAGGCTTCATGGAGGATGGAGCGCTGATATTTGGACAGAATCTGCCCTCGTTGAATTCGAAAAATTATCTGAAGACGATGTAGTAGGGCTAATTGAAAATAGATCATGGGAAGGAAAGGCAGGAGCCTATGACTTGGCAGGACCAGCTGGCCAATTTGCAACACTTATCAAAGGAGAGGAAATCACAGTTTTAGGATTCGCTCCATCAGCTATAAAATCATTAGTTCAACTACTTGAATGAGTCTAATTAAACAAATGTGACGCCGCCATGAGCGAGAACAAATTCTCGTTGTAATTCATCAAACCATTCCAACATCGAGGCGGCGAATCGAACAGAAATTACTTCATCATCCATCAATAAATCATCTTGAATACCACGTAGAGTCCCGGGTGCAGCACCACAAGAGATACATGCACCGTCTAAATCAAGAATCAGTGATATTGCCTCCTTGCCATTGTTTAATTCTTCAATTTCAGCATCAGAAATAATTAATCCACCGCCATGATCATCTAACGCAGCACGAACAGGTCCTAAACGGGCCATTAGAGATGGGATAATCTCCTGATCATTAGAATTGAGCAAATCGATTAGAGAAAGGCCTCGAAGCCTTTTCAGCTCAATGGGGTCGTGATTCTCGGTGATGCGGCGTTCAGATTCAGCTTTCATAGCCGCATCAATTTGTTGACGATAAGACTCAGATAACTCATCGGTGATTGGCAATCCGTTGGCTGAATCCCTCTCCATCGTTCAGCCGAGCAAGCAATCTCACTTGAGGATGACCGAAAATCCTTCAAATACCCTAGGTTTAGGCGACCCTAAATAATAGTTAAACTTGATAAGTCGAACTCCATTCGCAAGGTTGAGTTGAGACTATGAGTTCGAACACTAATTTACTCGAGGTTTGTAATCTACATGCGGGAATTGATGATACACCAATTTTGAACGGGATTAATATTGAGATTAAACCAGGAGAAATTCATGCAATTATGGGCCGAAATGGCAGTGGAAAAACCACAATGGCGAACATCATCATGGGGCATCCAGATTACGATGTCACTGCTGGCTCAGTCAGTCTTAACGGACAAGATTTACTTGAAATGGAAACATGGGAGCGATCCCGGGCTGGTGTATTCCTCTCCTTCCAATATCCTCAAGCAGTGCCCGGTTTACAAGTTGGAAATTTTTTGAGAAAGTCGGTTGCAGCAATTCGAGGTGAAGATGCAGCAAAAGGACCTGCTTTTCGAAAAGGTCTCAAAGACGCAATGCAAGAACTAGGCATTTCTCGTTCCTTTCTCGGACGTTATGTTAACGATGGATTTAGTGGTGGGGAAAAGAAGCGCTTCGAGATTTTACAATTGATGTTACTCGAACCGAAATTGGCAATTTTGGACGAGACCGATTCTGGTCTCGATATCGATGGAATTAGAACGGTAGCAAAAGGTATCAACACAGCGATTCGTGGAACCGATTCTGGTGCGTTAATCATCACACATTATTCAAGAATTCTCGAGCATGTTCAACCTGATAAAATTCATGTTTTAATCAAAGGGAAAATTGTCAAAACAGGTGGTCCAGAGTTAGCTCTTGAATTGGAAGAACGCGGTTATGAATGGCTCGATAATGATGACAATTACGCCGACTCAGAAGAAAACAAATCTACCGTAAAGATAACTGATTGAATGACTACGATACAAGAAAGATAGGGATATGAAAAATGACAAATACAAATCAAGATGCACGTGAAGTTATTGGCGATTACAAGGCCGGTTGGCACGACCCTGAAAATGCTACTATCCGCTTTGATTTTGGTTTGAGTGAACAGGTAGTTCGAGACATTTCTGCGCTGAAAAACGAGCCGAAATGGATGACAGATATACGGGTTAAAGCCTTTCATCACTACGAGAGCCGACCGATGCCGACTTGGGGGAATATGTCTATGCTCAAGCAAATTGATTTCGATAGCATTTGTTATTTCCTACGATCCTCTAAAGCCACTGAGAACAATTGGGACGATGTCCCCGAAGATATCCGGAACACATTCGACAAATTAGGAATTCCAGCAGCTGAACAAAAATGGTTGTCTGGAGTAACCGCACAGTACGAATCAGAAGCTGTTTATCATTCAATTCGCGAAGATTTAGAAAAACAGGGAGTGATATTCCTGGATATGGATTCAGGCCTCAGGGAATATCCTGAAATTATCAAAAAATGGTTCTGTTCAGTAGTTCCTTATTCAGACAATAAATTTGCTGCCCTAAACACTGCGGTATGGTCTGGAGGATCTTTTCTATATATTCCAAAAGGCGTACACGTAGAAATGCCGGTTCAAGCATACTTTAGAATCAATGCAAAGAATATGGGCCAATTTGAGCGAACATTGATTATCGCTGATGAGGGAAGTTCAATTCACTACGTAGAGGGCTGTACTGCTCCAACTTACTCGACCGATTCATTACACTCCGCAGTTGTGGAACTAATAGCACTGCCTGGCGCTCACATCCGCTATAGTACGGTGCAGAATTGGAGCGTGAATGTCTACAATTTGGTGACCAAGCGCGGTATCGCCCACGAGAACTCCAAGATTGAGTGGGTCGATGGAAACATTGGCTCGAAGTTAACAATGAAATATCCATCTGTGATTTTGAAGGGAAAAGGATCTCATGCAGAAGTCATCTCCGTCGCTTACGCTGGTAAGGGACAGCACCAAGATACCGGAGCAAAAATTCATCATTTAGCAGACAATACGACTAGCACTATACTTTCAAAGTCGATTTCAAAAGACGGCGGGCGCGGCTCGTATCGCGGAATGGTGACCGTCTCGCCAAAGGCAAAAGGTTGCAAAACAAATGTTGTTTGTGACGCACTCATTCTTGATGAAGCGAGTCGCAGCGACACCTATCCAACGATGGAAGTGGCAAACCAAAGCGCGCGTTGTGAACATGAGGCAAGCGTTTCGAAGGTGAGCGATGATCAATTATTCTATTTGATGAGTCGCGGTCACACTGAAAGTGAATCTTTAGCAATGATTGTCAACGGATTTTTCGAGCCGTTCACCCGTGAACTTCCAATGGAATATGCAGTTGAATTAAACAAATTAATGGCTTTTGAAATGGAAGGTAGCATTGGCTGATATTGGTGAAAAAAATGGATTCTGCAGAAACATATCTCATGATTAATTCACCAAAGAAGGCCGACCACCTTTGGCGATATACTCCATGGCGCCGAGTACATCCAACAGGGAATGTTGACGAAGTTCCCGAAGACATTGTCACACCAAAATTAAGCCTGACAATGTTGGATGGAACACCAGTACCAGCAGGTATCGGAATCGAGACCGGGGCTAAGGTTGAAATCGATGACCGAAATGACCCGGTTGCAGTGAATTTTTTGCGTGCAGTCACCAAGAACTCTACCTTTACTTTGAAGGTAGAAAAAAATTTCACAAGTGAACAGCCAATCATTCTACAAATTCAAACAGACGATGTCAATAGTGGATTACACCTTTCATTAGATATTGGTCAGCATTGTGAATTTGAAATTATCACACTAATTATTGGTACAGCACCATGGTTTGGATTTTTACGAAGTGGCAGTGTCGGTAATGGAACAATTCTCAATGATGTCCTAGTAGGCAGTACCGATTCAGGTATTTTACTCCGCATCGATGCTATCAACATTGGGCGCGACGCGCAGGTGAAAGTTGGAACGATTAGTTCAGGGTCGGATCGAACAAAATCTGACCTGCGTTACATAATGGACGAACCAGGTGGACATTTACGAGTATTAGGTTCGATTTTAAGCAGTAGAAAAATGCAAATCGACCATCACATCGAGATTCTCCATCACGCACCAGAAACCTATAGTAGATTGAATTGGCATTCAGCTTGTGATGGAGAAAGCCGTACAATTGGCACAGGAATGCTAAGAGTAGCAAAAGGTGCAAGAGGTGCGGATGCGGGTCAGTTATTCCACAATTTATTATTGTCAGATAAGGCGGAAGCGGACAGTATTCCAGAGCTTGAAGTAAGTGAATCTGATGTTGTTGGTTGTGGACATGGTACCGCGAATGGACCTGTTGATGATGCCCAATTATTTTATCTTGAATCGAGAGGGTTTCACCCAGATGAGGCAAAATTTGCATTAATCTCTGCCTTCTTGAATTCGACACTTTGTGAGATGGGGAGCGTTACACTTCACCACTGGTTGACCAAACAATTAGCGAACGGAAATTATCAATCAATTCTGAAACGATAACGCTCCAATTAAGGTCGACGATCTCTGTATGATGCGACCAACGCGGTCATCAACAATCCAGCACCAATTCCGAAATACAATCCTTGATTGCCAACGCCATTTCCAGCTAAATCCTGAAAGGCTAAGCCCATAACACCAGTAATCGGAATTGAATAAATCACAAATCGACCGACCCAAATTCTCGGCGTCGGGGCAATTCCCATCGGCCGCAAAACTACCGAACTCGATCTGATTATCACTTGCCAATCAACTCTAGTTGCACCAATTTGTAGTATTTGCAAAACGATAGGTCTGATACCAGGATCTGCTGAATCTTCATTGTGAGATTCACCACGGCCGGTAATCAAACGCAATCGGCGAAGATCCGATCGCCGCTCAAGTAGCCTTTCAGTTAACGCCGCAGCTGAAGGAGGGTCTAATCCATGCAAATCAATATTGAGCACTCCTCGCTCTCGAAATACTTTCTCAGAAACTTGCCAGATTGGCTCACCCGCTGCATCAGTCGGCCCGCGATCTTCTATCATTGCTAGAATTGCTCGAGTACGTTCCAATTCCACACGTTTGATTTCTGCTGGATTTTTTTCGTTAATTGAAAGATTTCTTAATCTCATTAAGGCCAAAGATGCGACTAAAACAAAACTGATGACACCCGCGGTTAATCCCATCTGTATGGTTTGAGGAATATCTGGTTCGACCATGTCGGTAGCAATTATTGTAATGATTGTAGCCATGACAGTGACCATCGCGCTTACAACAAGTGCAAGCATGAAAGCATCACCTACACCTACCCGAACCATGTATAGCGCATGACGAGTCGTTCAATATACCAATGGTGCTATTTGATTAAAATAGTGAATTGAGACTGCGTATTTCCAGAATACTGAGAATCTCAATTCGAAGAAGCATTGATGGGGAGAATTGCTTTGAAAGTATCATGGAGGCTCTAGCGAATGGTCGATTTGAGCGTAAACGTGAAGAAAAAATTGGCCGAATAATCGCTGGAATTATCGGCGCTTACCTATTGTTGATGGTGATAATTCCACTCATTTTACCAACAAATTCAATTCCAGAATTATCCGGTCGAGCAAACCAATTTGACTATGCTACTCAAGATGACTGGGCATCATGGGGAAATAACGA
Organism: Candidatus Poseidoniales archaeon; assembly: GCA_012960975.1. Classification (GTDB taxonomy): domain Archaea; phylum Thermoplasmatota; class Poseidoniia; order Poseidoniales; family Thalassarchaeaceae; genus MGIIb-O2. Next base: position 50,543 of record DUAE01000001.1, on the reverse strand, counting down.
TAATGGTGAAAATTCCAAAATCGGTCACGATCAATCACTTCATGGTGGCGACTTTGCTTGGTCTGAACTCAATCCAGTTGCAGCATTCGTATACGCTTTTGGCGATTTGAATTGTCATCAAAAACATGAGCGTTCTTGGGAATTAAATGACAATCAACTAGCGATGTGTACTCGAGATATCGGAATCATGCTCGGAGTTATCGTCGGGGCATTTATTTGGAGCCGACGAGGATTGAATCGATGGACAACAAGAGATAGTTTCCTTTCGATTTTTCAAGACCAAACGATAGAGGATTTTTATCAAAATGATCGACGCCTACTAGCAATGATTGCACTTTGTGGAATCGGACTTATACCGATAGCAATCGATGGTTTCACCCAATTACTCACCTCCTATGAATCGACAAATTTCATCAGGGTGATCACAGGATTGAGCGCTGGATTAGTCACCGGCTGGTGGTTCTCTGCTTCGTTCAGTTCACGTTCACAATATTTTGATGGACCCGAACAGGTACAATTGCCGGCAAATGCAAAATTAGTAGTCAAATAATCACAGTGAGCCTTGCCACCATTCGACTAATTCCGTCGTTGTTGTTGGTAATTTTCCGTCAGATTTCCCAGCGCCAAGAATCGCTAAACGTTGCATCGTATTTTCAACTGCAACTGAGTGATGTTGAGAACGAATAATTTGACCTATCGCAAAACGAAGGTGGGTTTTTGGATTGGCGATTTGCCACTTTCTAATCGCTATTCGCAACGGCCAAATCACCAAAGAAAGAATACCAAAAGGCTGAATTGACTCCTTCAATTGATTGCGTGTTGAGTCTCGGCCCAATAGAGATTTATGCTGATGGATCCAATCTAATTCCTCCGCGAGATAACGAACGATTTTATGAGAATGACTCTCTGAAACTGCACGTACTGGCCCTTGCCCTGCACGTATGTCACCGATATTTGCTGATGATAATAGAGAAAGAGTCCCACAAATAGATGAAATTGAATGGGCAAGAACACTCTTCGGTACGTCCATCCTTCCGCCCTCGCGCGTTCTCAACAAACTCTCTTGATGCAATTTTTCAGCGCCTGTGAGAACTTGCCATGGTTTGCTGCCAGCCAACCAATCATAATGATTGATTGCTGGTTTTACGCCTAATCCTGTAAGCATAGTTTGACCTTTTGCGACCTGCAACAATTTTCTGATTAAATGCTGTTCAACGATTTCCGTATCTACGTTCAAAGGTGATGGGTGAGAGTGAATAAAACGTCGAATTCTAAGTTTTAATTTTCGCTTAAATTCATCCTCTGTTCCTTCATTCAAAACCGGACCAATTACAGCACCCATATCGAATGGGGTCGGCATCTCAATCTTACCCGATAGGAGTTGGTGATAACCTGCGCGGATTTGTTTTTGCAACTCGCTGGTTTCAAAGTATTCCTCTTTTTCAGAATGAGCTCTTAGTGTACCACTTTTAATGCGATTCAATGCAACTTCAGGGTCGCAATCCACCCAAACACAAAGGTCAGGAATTAGGGCTGCAGAATTCATGTGTGCGACTCGATCTACGCCAAGATTTCCGACGATTCCTTGGTATACTAATGATGAGTGTACATTACGTTCAGAAACAACTATTGTCCCCTCCTCAAGTCGGGGTAAAATCCAGCTATGTGAATGGTCGACTCTGTCGGCTGCGAATAGTCCAGCCTCACTTTCAGGTGTCGTGGTTTTTGTTCGAACTGCATCGATAGCGAGCCGCCCTAGAGGGTGCTCTCGGCGAGGCTCACTGGTGATATCGACAGAAGTGAAGCAAAATTCCTTTTCGAGGACTTCTGCAATCACTTTTGTGGCGAGACCTTTTCCGCTACCATCGCCACCTTCAACCGTGATTAGATACATAATTCACCTCAGTCGGCAACCGGATTATAATCGGTGAATTGGTCACGACAAAGATATATCATACCAAGCCCGATAAGAATGAGGAGTGGACCAATGAAAATCATCCCTCGACTAAAAAGCCCGAAGAAAGTCAACCACCAAGTTCGACGATAATGGTCACCACTATATGCCGCAAAACCACCGGAGATTCCAGCTAATCCTACGAGTAAAGTAATGACAGCAATAAATGTGCCAATAAATACAGATTCTCCTAAATGGCTCTCCCCCCGCATGTCTTCCTCATAAAGACCAGAACCGGGTGTTAATGTGATTGAGATTTGAGCGTAATCACCCGGAATGAGAAGAATCTCAACAGTGACATTATCGGGATGTTCAATTCGTAATATCGAGGAATGGCGAGCGATTTCATCTAATGAAAAACGGCCTCCTGAGTCCGTCGTATCACGAGAAATTTCGAGCCGATTCATATCGAGAATTTGGACTACAACGCCCTCAACCGGATCTCCGCCTGAACTATTATCAAGCAAGGCGGAGATAACCAACCCGTCAACATCAGATGTGCCGCTAGAATCATCAATTGTACCGAGAATATCAGACGGATCTGCCGAAATCAATAATATCCCAAGCATCGCACCGAGCGCACTACCAATAATGATCAGAAGTGCTCCGGCAATGCGAGTTGCAGGGTCGAGTGAGAGATCGTAAAGCCATAATTCGGTACGCGAATGGCGAGAAAAATCGTCATTATCCATGGCTACTCCCCCCTACTCCTTCCATCCGTGGGTGGAGGAGGCTTCTCAGTTTGTCGCCTAGCGATTATCAGAAGAGGGAATCGTATGATTACACTCAGAAGACGCATGGAACTGAGGATTATGACAAAGGCTGCAATCAGGAGAAACGGCAATATCCCCTTCAGAAAGTTCAACGGCAGAGGTTTTGAGATATTGCCGTCAGAGGGTGTCTGAGAGTTCTCGAACGAAACTAGATGCATCGAGGTCCAGTTCTTGCCGGTAATCAGGAATGCATCCCGCTCTGGGAAGTAGGCTATCCCGTTCAACACGTCATTGTAACCGTCGGACTCGTTCTCGGCCAAAACCGAGGCGTCTATGGTTGACTCGACCTCTCCGGTGGTCTTGTTGATAGCGATGATGGAATCGTTGCCCCACACGTTCGCATACACCGTCTGACCGACGCACTCGAGCTCGTTGAGGAAATCCACCCCGATGCCCTGATTAGTTACGAGGAGCGTTGCTTCAACGGAGAAGTCGGATGGGTTCCTGAAAGTCAAATCTGAAGTTCCGTTTGACATAACCAGATGGTTTCCGTCGTAGCACAGCCCCCAGCCCTCACCGGAGTATGTGTGATTAGCAATGATCTCGAACGTCACTATGTCAAAAACCAAGGCAATCTCCTCCCTCCAAGTGAGCATCACGATAGTGTCCCCGACAATGGTGATACCCTCTCCGAACAGGCTCTGGTCGAGTTGTGTTTGGCGTAGTACCTCCCCACTCGATGGATCCACTTCCCTAAGACTTGAACTGCCATACAGACCAGTGCTCTCGTAAAGTGAACCTTCGTGCATCTCTAATCCCTGAGTGAACGCTCCCTCGTCGTGGGAATGAGATGAGATGACATGCAATTCAGTTACTTCTGAACTACCTTCAGCAGCGACAGGTGCGAATGTCAGAAGCAGTACGACCAGCAGAGCCGGGAATACGTGTGGCGCCGAACCGAGCCGAATCATGTCCGAACGATGCTCCATCGATGTTAAAATAGGTCCCAAACGGGCTTGAACTTGTTCTGAACACGAAGTGTTACCCATGTTGACCGCACGCCCCTCTCGACGCACAACAACTACGTTGTTGCTAGTCTCGTTGATGTTAGTGGCTAGTTTGTCTCCGATGGCACTGGCTGTGCCGGTCAGTGAGAATGTGGTTTCAGAGTTCATTGCGGGCGATTTGGATGAATTCGATTCGACACTTGAAGGTAATCAATACATGTTTACCAATAATGATGAACCAGTCTTTTCGGCTACTAGTTACCTGAAAAAGCAATGGGTCGAAGCTGGTTACCCTAATTTGATTTTACCTTTTTCGCAGTCTTACAGCAATTCTCGGTCGTCTGCGAGAAATTGCACAAATGCTTGGAGTCAGGGCGATACCGATACAATTCCAACCGCCAGCGGCACCGTCGATGCGACGGTGCAAAAAACCTCAACTAATTCGGCGATTTTTGTCCAAAATGGACAAGTTATTCCAGCAACGACTCTCAACGACATAGCTTCGACTTTTGAAACGACAATTTTTCCTACTGACACAACATATTTCGGAACGCCTCCGGATGTGGACAATAATTGTCAGGTAGAGATAGTAATCATTGCAATGGATGGAGCCGGTGGGACTGGAGGATATTTTTCACCAGGTATTGCGTCTAGTAGGGAATCTGTTTTCATCGATGCTGACGACATGAATTGGCGAAATACAATTTTATCTCACGAGTTAGAACATCTTTTGCACAGTGCTCGTGACCCTTACGAACATTTGTGGATTGATGAAGGAGCAGCTGACATGGCCGCTTACCTTTGTTTTGGTGTGACCAGCACCTTGACAGGTCATGCAAATGAATGGTCGGCAAATTCCAACCTTAGCGTTCGCTGGTGGAATCAACGAATCGCTGATTACGGTGCTGGCTTCATGTTCATGATGTATCTAGCTGACAAATTGGGTGGTGGCGCAGCGATTGCTAGTTTGATTGCAGACACAGCTACTGGCGGAGCTGGAATCGTCAACCTCGCAGCCAATCCACAGCCAGGGTCGATTTCTATTGGAACGACTATGAGTGAGATTTTTGCAAATTTCAGCGTAGCAGTTACTCTTGATAGTGCACAAGGAGCATTCGGATTTTCAAATCTCGACCTAGCATCATCCTGCACCGCTTCACAGGTTTGTAAAGTTCAGATGAGCGGTTTCAACGACCAGTGGGTTAACGATTGGTCTAGCGGTTCTCAATCTATCGAAGGATGGGGGATGCGCTCATACAAGTTCTCTCAAGGTTCTGGAGCACCTCTCAACATGATGGTTTCACCAACTCAATTCGGTTTTGAAGGAGTGGTCGTGCAGAAAGAATCAGCGACGGGAACATGGAGTTTGAATCGACTTCGAATCGACCCAGCTAGCGGTGCTGCAACCGGTCTAGTTCATGGGTTTGGAAATTTTACCGATGAAGTTTGGTTGATTACTTGGTATGAATCTCTAGTAGATGATTGTGATTACAATTTTGCAAGTTGCGGAATCACAACCGGCTCTTATCCAGAAGCAGCAATAACAGTTCAAGCTGGATTGATTACTGACCCAGCAGAAATCCAAATTGATAATATTATCCCATTCGATAGAGATGGGAACCTTCTCGATGATAGCATTGAAATCCAACTTGAAGTGACTTCGAATGCTTTCTTTGAGATTCTTGAAGTTGAGGTCGAAGCATTCCTAAATAATACACTGAAAGATACGGTAACTTTCGATATTACTGCAGGAAATAGCGTCGTATCAGAGAAAAACGTATGGTTCACACCGCCTGAGACTGGTGATTGGACCTTTGGAGTAAGCATCACCGACGTTACCGGGGCGCTCGTTGACCAAGCATTTGCATTACCGATTAATCTAGCAAATATGGAGCCGGTGGCATCTGGTTCACTCTCGACAAATATAACTCAAACTTGGCTACCAGTCAGTATGTTTGGTTCTGGATATGATGCATGGGGATTCTCGCAATTAAACGGAACATTCAGCCATAACGAAACACCGATGGCATATTTCTGGGACCTCGGTGATAACACCAGTTCTGGTCTAAAAAACCCAGTTCAATCTTACATCAATGCAGGCCAATATGTAGTCGTCCTAACCATCCAAGATCAAGGTGGATATTTCTCTGAACCGCAATCTTGGATAATCGACGTCGATGATACCTCTGAACCAATTCCCATTATATCCGTCGATGGCGTTGTTCAAAACGATGAATTAGTTTTGAAAACGAACCAACGGGTTCAATTTTCTGCTCATGATACAATTGACAACGTCCCTACTGGTGAACTACAATTCACTTGGGATTGGGGAGATAGCAATATTGAGACTGGCCAAGGATTAGTCGAGGCAGGGCATGCTTGGGTCGACGGAAGTGCAGACGGAATTATCTACACGCTGACCTTAACTGTCGATGACGGAACACATTTTGTTGAACATACACTTTACATCAGAATTCTAAACCGCGTTCCTCTACAAATATTCGATGAAACATTACAAACATTCACTTTGACTCCTCTCGAAATGCCAGATATCTTCGAAGACCTCGACGGATTGATTGTCGAGTATCGGTGGACCTTCGAAGAAGGTGTTAATCTTGGAGGGTCTGGAATGACATTGACCTCTGATTTCTCCGCAACCGAATCTTTTGAAATAAATCCAATTGTTGGTTGGAAAACACCTGGAATCAAGAATATCATACTAGAGGTTACCGATGATGATGGAAATTCCTCGGTCGCAAACCTTGAGGTTCATGTAACTAATCAGCGACCAGTTGCTGTTTTCGCTCGTCCCGCCGACGGGACAGTTGAGACTGAATATCGATTCGAAAGCATTTCGTTCGATCCAGATGGAGACACTTCACTTCTGGAGACGATTTGGAACATTTCTAGTCTCGATGAACCGATTTATAATATCTCATCTATACATCAAACCTTCCTTGAACCCGGTCTTTATACAGTGAGCTTAGTTGTTGTGGATGAGAGAGGAACCGCATCCGCAATGAAATCATACTCAATTAGAATAGCCAATCCACTTCCAGTTCCTATGCTAGATTTCAGACAACCAAGCATTAATGGGTCCATCATTGATTATATCCCTTCTGACGAAACGACTGTGACTTGGCAAGTATCTCAGACCGAGTTCGGAAATGCATTCATCGCACCGGGTATGCCACTACAATTCGATGGCTCAAAGAGTTATGATGCTGATCCACTCTTCGTTGGGAGAACATCCACGGAACAATCCGACTCAGAATGGAATGGAATATCCAGATGGATTTGGGACTTCGGGGATGCATCTCCGCAAGTCGAAGGCCCAATAGTTTGGCACCATTACGAATTATCAGGAACATATCTTGTCACATTGACTGTTATCGATGGTTTTGAAGCCGGAGAAACCAATTCTACGACAATGTTAGTTCATGTTTCGCACGCGCCGGAAATAATTACGACAAATCCTATCGGCGCGGATTATGTTTTCGTCAATGATTTAGTCATGCTCGATTCAGAAGCAATCGACCACGACTTAGAAAATGGCATCTTAGCATGGATGGATTTTGATGCGGATGAGGATTCAGATGGAGATGGGAATCCTGCGAATGATCGAGATCGTTTCCTTTCATCTAATTTGACGATTCGCTGGGATTTGAACAGTTTAATCGATTCTAATCTTGATGGTGATATGCGTAACGATTTCATATGGGGTGAACAAACATGGACGAAACCAGGTGAGATCCGAATCATCATGGAAGTCTGTGACGGAGTTGGAGTTTGTACATCAGAAGATTTCGTAATTACTATTCTTGGAATACAAGAAGAGAATAAAAAAATAACTCTTGCCGATTTGACATGGCAAGATTTAGTTCCCAACGCTAGCAGCGCAGGTTTACTCGTATTAGTAGCAACAGTTCTTCTTCTCGGTTGGTTCATTATGAAACAGAAAGATGAAGAGGAACTCGACGCCGAAAATATGCAAGAAACCTACGATGTGCAAGAGGTAGTCGCAGAAGGGAACTTGCCAGGAATGGACCAACATTCACCTCCTCCACAACCTAAGTATCTGACAGTCGAAGAGCGAAGGGATAAGGAATCAGGATATATCCGCCCAATTCGTACGAGGAGACGATAATGAAAGACGGGCTCCAGAAAAAATCAGTTGCCCTATTTCTCAACACATGTTTGATGACGCCAATTTTCGCCGTTGTTATTGCGATTATAGTCGCCCCTACTGCCTCAGCAGACAGTAGTTGTCAAGTTCCGGCCAGCAATGATTGGGACATATACACATCTGTAGATACCCATCGTGTCGGCGAAGACTCATGGTTTAATTGGGAAGCGTCTGATGATTCAAATTCACAAAATAACGTCGCCTTGTTTAGAGATCTTAGCATTGAGATGGAATTAAAAAATGACTCCGGACAAGCTTTGAGTTTGCGTTTGACTACCGGCTATTCATACACTTTCTGTATAACTTTCAGCCCAGATTTGAGCAACCCGCCATCGAAAGGTTCCGAAGGTGATGTCTATCTTTTATCAAGTGGAAATTGGGATAGATATAATGTAGATTATGACCAGAGAAATGAGAGATGGAGTGATTTTCTTAATCTGAAGACTATCCCAGTAGAATGGAGAGATACAGTCATGTGGCTACCATTTCGAGATGTACACGCATATGAAGATCGTCAAACCGTAGAATTTTCCGTCGCAATTGATACAGATGGTTCAGTTTGGAATACTAATTGGTTCGATTCAAATCCATTGTATTACCTCGTTTTCGATAATTGGGATAACACGAGGCACACTGATGCAGGCACAGCAGGAGGCGATATGAATGTAGAGGTACTCATCGATGTTGAGGATAGATTGACATTGCCAAAATTTACAGCCTATATTTTGGTTAGTATTCTACCACTTTCTTTCCTCATCGTACCGATGGTTCTACACAATAGATACCATGCATTTGGGCTCAATGAGAGTGCTTCAGAAGTTAATTCAGTACCATTATTAGAACAACACGAAGGCGAAGAAGAAAAAATGGAAGATTAGAATTAAGAATATTCTAATAATTTCCAAGCAGTTTTCAAATCGCTTGCATTAATTCGGCCTTCCTGTGATAGATGCCAACCTGTTTCCATTGTAGTATAAACCAAATGTTGACCGAGGAGAGGAGCATGAATTCGACTCCAATCGCCTCCTAAACCACTACCCATTATCGCGGTTTTTATCTCTGATTCTTTGAAATTCCATGCCGCTTTGAAGATTCGGAGTCCATCATTTTTCCCTGTGCTTTTGAAACACATTTTTATGACTTCACCAGCGGATTGATTCTCTTCGACTTCTTGAATTATCTCCTCAGATGAAAACACGGAATCATCGGAATGAAGCGAAGCGATGATGCTGGTATTTTTTCCAGCTAACTTCATCAATTTCTTGCGAACTTTAGAATCGATGTCAATCTCTAGATCAACCCAACTTACGCCGCTTTTAATCGCCTTGGTGAGAACTTCAATCCGTTCATCTTCCGAACCTGGGAAATAACCATCCTGGTGGTTGGATCGACAGGTCATAATGACAGGTAATTCGATACCGGCTTTGAATGAAATAATTGCAGAATCAAGATCGACTGAATCCATGGGTTGAGGAGTGTATTCTGGAGCGATATAAACTGGACGAGGCCGGGGTTTATTGGGAGTCGGAATAATCTTCTCAACAGGTTCCGGTTGTTGCTTCAGTACCCACAATTTATCAAGGCGTACTTCGACTAAATCAGCTCCAACAGCAGTTGCTCTAGCTGCATCCTTCAACATCTCGTCGACAGTGCACCCAGAGAGTGTGACGCAGGTGAGAGGTAGGCCCATTCAGCCGAGGCAGAATCGTAGTCTGTTTAATCGTGTCGAGTCAATTGTCCAGAATAAATAATCTTGTTATCTCCAAAAACTGCTGATTTAGCCATTTCCAAACCCCCAATAAGAAGCATTCAATAACCCCCAACGTCAGGTATTTAGTAGAGTGGTTGAGGGTTCCCTACGGGAACCCTCGCATAAATGGAGGAAATTAGAATGTCAGATAAGTACGACGCCGATAGCATCCAAGTTTTGGAAGGCCTGGAAGCGGTCAGAAAAAGACCAGGAATGTATATCGGGGATCCCAACGACGGCTCAGGTTTACATCATTGTATTTGGGAAGTAGTTGACAATGCAGTAGACGAGCATCTCGCCGGGCAAAATGATTTCGTAGAAGTCAATATCAACGCCGACGGTTCTTTATCTGTGAGAGATTTTGGCAGAGGCATACCTGTTGGTATCCATGATGAGTTTGGTGTTTCTGCAGCAGAGGTCATTATGACAAAGCTGCATGCTGGTGGAAAATTCGATAACGATGCATACAAAGTATCTGGAGGATTGCACGGAGTTGGTGTTTCAGCAGTTAACGCCGTTTCAGAATGGTTGGAGATGACAATCCATCTTGACAACAAAATATACTTCCAAAGATATGAAAAAGGAGTTCCAATGTATGATTTAAAAGTTGTAGGAGAATGCCAAGACACTGGGACTTTAATCGCCTTCAAGCCAGATTTGGACATATTTCACGAAATCACAGAGTTTGATTTTGATACCGTCGACACGCGCCTTAAAGAAACATCATTCCTCAACGCAGGGCTAAAAATTACAATCACCGATGAACGCGGTGAAGAAGAACATGTCAGTGAACATCATTATGAAGGTGGAATCAAAGAATTTGTCCACCAACTAAACATTCGCCGTGTAGCAATGCATAGTGATGTCATACATGTTGAAGGCTTTAGAGAAATAGAACTCGGAGAAGTATCTGTTGAACTTGCATTGCAATGGTCAGATGCATTTAGCGAATCAATTCAGTGTTATACAAACATCATTCGTAATAGGGATGGCGGGACACATTTGAGTGGCCTCAGAGGGGCACTGACTCGTAGTGTAAACAAATATGCAAAAAGCAGAAATTTACTGAAAGGAGACACACTTTCTGGAGAGGATGTTAGAGAGGGATTGACCGCAATCGTCAGCGTAAAGCATCCTGATCCATCTTTTTCATCACAGACTAAAGACAAATTGGTTAGCAGTGAAGTAGCAGGTATTGTCGATTCAATTGTTTATGAGAAGTTAAGTGATTTTTTCGAAGAAAACCCTTCCACCGCCAAGCAAATAGTTGAGAAAGGTTTACTGGCCAGTAAAGCGAGAGAGGCTGCTAGAAAGGCAAGAGACTTAACACGCCGTAAAGGCGTACTAGAAGGCGGCGGCCTTCCTGGGAAATTAGCCGATTGCCAATCAA
>DUAE01000001.1:0-39530 GCA_012960975.1 Candidatus Poseidoniales archaeon | reverse complement strand
CTTGTCGAAGGTGATTCAGCGGGTGGTTCTGCAAAGACCGGCCGCGATAGAAGAATCCAAGCGATACTACCGTTGCGTGGAAAAATCCTCAATGTGGAACGTCAAAGGAGAAATTTGGTAAAGGTATTCCAAAACAATGAGATTCAAACCATGATTCGGGCTTTTGGCGCCGGCGTTGGAAACAATCCCGAGGAAGAGGGCGCCTTTAACACAGAGAAGATGCGCTATTCAAGAATAATCATTATGACTGACGCAGATATTGATGGTGCCCACATTAGGACGCTAATGATGACCTTCCTATGGAGGTTCATGCGCCCTGCAATAACCGGTGGCCACGTATATATCGCTCAACCGCCATTATATCAAGTGTCTAAAGGGCGTATTAGCAAGTATGCATTTTCCGAAAGCGAGAGAGATGAACTAATCACAGAACTGAGGGCAGGTAACCCCGCTGCAAAAATTGGGATACAACGGTACAAAGGTCTTGGTGAAATGAATCCAGACCAACTATGGGACACGACAATGAATCCCGAGACTAGAACTATGTTGAAAGTTACAGTACAAGATGCAGAAGCATCAGATCGCATGTTTGAAATCTTGATGGGTGAAGATGTCCCTGATAGAAGGGCCTTCATCGAAAAGTACGCAAAGGAGGTGACCAACCTTGACATCTGAAATACCCGAAGAAGACCAAGAAACGACCGAAGAAGACCCAATAATAATTGGTAATATTCTCAATCAACCAATTGATGAAGAGATGAAAACTTCGTATATCAATTATGCGATGTCGGTCATCATTGGCAGAGCATTACCAGATGCTAGAGATGGATTAAAACCGGTTCATCGAAGGGTTCTATATGGTATGTTTGAGGGCGGCCATACATCTGAAAAGAAGTTCAGTAAATCTGCACGTTCAGTCGGAGAAGTAATGGGTAAATACCACCCCCATGGTGACCAATCAATCTATGATACAATGGTTAGGATGGCGCAAGATTTTTCCTTGCGTTACCCACTTGTTGATGGGCAAGGTAATTTCGGCTCAATAGATGGAGATCCACCTGCTGCAATGCGATACACAGAGAGTCGTCTTGACCGAATTGCGAAACATATGTTAGAAGATATTGATAAGAAAACAGTTGATTTCCAATCGAATTTCGATGATTCTGAGCAAGAACCAACAGTATTGCCTTCAAGGCTGCCAAATCTTCTATTGAATGGAAGCGATGGTATTGCTGTGGGAATGGCAACAAAAATACCCCCTCATAATTTGACAGAAGTCGCTGCTGCGGTAGACTTGCACGTCAACCGAATCATGGAAGATAATGGTGACTTATCCACAATGCCAAATATTTCAATTAATGAATATATGGAGCATGTTAAAGGGCCTGATTTCCCAACGGGAGCAAGTATTCATGGAATAGATGGAATCTATGACATGTATTCTTCAGGCAAAGGTAGATTCCATGTACGTTCAAGGTGCGAAGTACAAGATGATTCCAAAGGAAAGAGAGTGATAATCACTGAAATTCCATATCAAGTAAAGAAGGCGGATATGCTTGTACATATTGCTGATTTAGTCAGTAAGGGAACTGTTATCGGAATCCGAGACATTAGGGATGAATCCAGTAAGGAAGGCATTAGAGTTGTTATTGAAGTAAAGAATAACGCCGATCCCCATGCAGTATTAAATCAACTATTCAAATCGAGTCGCCTACAAGAATCATACTCTGCAAATATGATGGCTATTCTTGACGGTCGTCCAGTGTTAATGACTTTACCAAGAATGATTCACACCTATGTTAAGCATAGAGAAAATGTGATTGAGAGAAGAGCGATTTTTGATTGTCAAAAAGCAGAAGCAAGAGCTCATATTTTAGAAGGCTTGGTCAAGGCACAAGATAGAATCGATGATGTGGTCAAGGTTGGAAAAGCGAGTTCAAGCCGCGAACAATTTGAATCCGTATTACGCGGTGATGAAACAATGTCTAGTATTGCTAAATTCACATTTACAGAACCTCAAGCAAAAGCAATTGCTGAAAGGAGATTGTACCAATTGAGTAGATTGGACGTTGAAAAGGTTCAAAACGAATTTGATGATTTACAAGTGAAAATTACAGATTTGACAGATATTATTTCATCTCAAACACGTCGTTTTAGCATACTGTTGCAAGAATTATCAGAAGTTAGTGAGCGACATGGAGATGATCGTCGAACCCACATAGACCCAAGTCCGCTTTCGATGGATAGAGAGGATTTGGTAGCAGAACGAGCGTTGGTTATTTCCCTCACTCAGGACAATTACATTCGCCATTTACCAGTCGAAGGATTCCGCGTACAAAACCGCGGAGGAAAGGGATTGAAAGGCGTAACGACCAAAGATGAAGATGCCCCGTCGGCTATCATAACCTGTTTCTCAAAAGATAGGCTACTAATATTCACTGACAAAGGACGCGTCTACGGACTCCGCGCATGGGAAACACCTCAAGCTAGCAGGCACGGCCGTGGAACTCACATTCGTAACCTTTTGAATGGAATTAGAGATGATGAGAGTGTTATTTCCATCCTTCCTATGAGCAAGGAACTTATTGAAGATCCAGATGGAAATTTCTTGATATTTGCTACCGCTAAGGGTAGAATCAAGCGTAGCAAACTCATTGATTATGTGAAAATCAATAAAAACGGAAAGTACGCTCTGAAATTTGCTGCGGGCCAAGATGATTCACTCGTATCAGTCCGTTCAGCAATGGAAGATGATCATGTAGTCCTAGTTTCGGCTGGCGGAAATGCTTGTAGATTCAAGCCATCTGATGTCAAATCTCGAGTCGACCCAGCAAGTGGCGATATCATCTCTACGCATACTGTTCGAGTACAGGGACGGGTCAGCCAAGGAGTTAGAGGGATGTCTCTTCGCAAATCTGACAGAGTCATCGGAATGATTGTTTCAGATGATTTTGACACCAGTGTCTTGACGATTTCAAAATACGGAATGGCGAAGAGAACTAGACTCGGTTCCGGTGAAATGATTTCTGCAATCGATGAAGATGGAAATGAAATTGTCAATGAAGATGGTGAAATCACCACAGATCGAGATGGATATCGGAAAACTAACCGAGGAACAAAAGGAGTCAAAACCATGTCACTAAGAGACAAAGATGAAATCGTCAGCGTAAGACAAATTCCAGATTTGGGAGACCAATTATTCATCCTAACCAAGTCTGGGATGATGATTAGATTATCTGCAGCTCAGACTAAAGAAACCAGAGGGAAGGTCACCAAAGGAACTCGAATTATGGAGCTTCGTAATGCAGACAAAACCGACCATGTTGATGAAATTATTTTCGTCGCCCGACTTCCAGCAGAATTACTAGAAGATGATAAAACTCTCGAATCTGATGAAGAAGAAGAGTGAAGTCTACCGTTCCGCTTAAGCGAGAATCGCAGGTGGGCGGGTCACTGCGGCAGTCGCATAGCCTGGCCATTGCGCTGGATTGCTAATCCAGTGGTGTTTCACCTCGGGAGTTCGAATCTCCCCTGCCGCGCCACCTAATCAATCCGACAAGCGGGAGCAAGACAGCAGACTTCATCCCATATTGCGGCTAAGGTAAGTTGTGATTATACCCACTTGGCTCACCTTCCTTCTCACAAATATACTTCTATTGGCCATTTTTATCGCCATTCTCTTTGGATTTATTTGGATTATGAAATTCCTTAGATTGAAGCCTTCAAATGATCGGAGTTGGGTAAACGATAATGCACACACTGCTAGAGTTGAATTTGATGGTGATCAAGTAACAATTTACAATTTACGTGATTTTCACTGGCAAACGACTCGAGATTATGATGAAAAATGGATTGTTGAGTCGTTCGACCTTCGCAGCGTCAAGAAAATTTGGCTGATACTGGAATATTTCGAACCAAAATATCCACAGATGGCCCATACTATCCTTTCATTCGAGTTCGAAGATAGTAGAAGAATTGCCTGTTCAATCGAAGTTAGAAGAGAAAAAGGAGAAAAATATCATCCAATAAGTGGTATATTCAGAGAGTATGAATTAATCTATGTATGGGGGAAAGAGGAAGACATAATCGGAGTACGTAGCCGCTGCCGACCGAAATCTGTGACTCATTTATTCGAAGGAATTGTCCTAGGTGAGAACAATCATCGAAACCTCTTGGAGTCATACCTTAGGAGAACCAATAAACTCGCAGAATCACCAGAGTGGTACAATACCCTAACCAATACCTGTACGACTAATATCGTCCAGCATGTCAACGAGGTTTATCCCAAACGAGTTCCTGGATTTATCTCCGTTCTAATGCCAGGATTGAGTCCGAAAATGCTAGCAAAACAGAATTTAATAGTATTGAATGGAACTTTGGAAGAAACTCTTCTTCAAAGTAAAATTGATGATAGAGCTGCATTGTGGGATGAGACTTCAGATTTTGGAAATTTTATTCGCAATGTGGATGCTTGAAGCAAGGATTCAACAAATATGGCACGATGTCGAGTCGTGTTAAGCATCGAGCCGATTTCACCGAGTGGTGAATTCTTCTATTCTCTACCACCCTCGAAAAGTCATATGATTCGATTTATGGCGATGGCAGCACAAGGAAAAAAAACACTGAAAATCGAAATTGCGAGTGAGCCAGGGGGAGATATTCACTCTATGGCGAACTGCTTAGAAAAAATGGGAGTGGAAATTGAGAGAGGGGGCACAGAATGGTTGATTAAACCTCCAAAAGACGGTTTAAGTGCTCCAGATTCAACATTGAATTGTGGAAATTCTGGCACGGTTGCTCGAATCATGACTGCGATAGCAGCTTGTTTCGATGAAGAAATCACCATTGATGGCGATGAATCCCTTAGATCACGAGAATGCCCTGAATTGGCTTTTGCCTTACGGGAACTGGACGTTAAAGTTTCATCTACAAATTTACCTTGTACGGTCTGCGGACCGATTTCAGGGGGGGAAATTAGTCTTGAGATGGGACGTTCTAGCCAGCCACTAACCGCATTGATTCTAGCCTCTCCTAAATTTTCTGAAGAAGTTGTGATTGATTGTATTGGAGAGTCGGTAAGCACGGGTTATCTAGAGATAACCGGACTTGCCGCAGGTATTTTTGGCAGTCCAATTACCAAAACGAATGACAAAATATCGATTAATAGTTTTGACCCGAGTGGGCCTGAATCATTGGGGATACCTCCTGAATTGAGTCTTTATCCGATGGGGATTTTGTGCGCTGAATTGCATCATGAGCTCGATGTACAAATGGAAATTTACCCATATGACCAATCTATGATCGCCTCTTTTGACCAACTCACTAACCTAGAAGGGGGTGAGTTGAATCTGCAAAATGCTAGCGATATTATATCCCCAGCTGCTGCATATTTAGCTCTAAAAAATGGTGGAAGAATCACTGGTGTCGCTCATGCGCGTGGCAAAGAATCAAATCGAATTATAAAAACTGTAGAGTTGCTAAATAAATTCGGCCTGTTTTGTAAACCGACCGCTGATGGATTGGTAATCGCTGGAGGTCAGCGGCCGAAACTACCAGTGGAGCCGGTTGATACACATGGGGACCATCGTTTGGTTATGACCGCCGTACTGCTAGCCACTTCATGCGGAGGAGAAATCATCAATCCAGAAGTATCGGCAGTCAGCCACCCGGAATTTTTAGGCCAGATTGGAGTCTTGTCATCATTATAATATCAATTATTTGTGATAGAATAATATTAGCCATGGCGCCCAAAATGCTTGTCGAGATGATCTAAACTCAGCCTTAGAATTGTCGGACGACCATGAACACAAGCCCAAGGATTAGCTACCGTTCTCATATCGGCAAGCAGGCGCCTCATCTCTGCAAGATTGAGTTTCTGATTTGCCTTCACTGCCCCTCTACAAGATCGCATGAAAGCGACCTTATCACGTAAATTCTCGACAGCATCAACTCCACTCGATTCTGGTTGGCTGGAAATTTCAATCAGCAAATCGTGAACAAAGTCCTCGACTGAATTCTTTCCGATAAGAACTTCGGGCAGCGAATGGATTACGAAACCTTCCGTCGATTCACTGATTGAAATCCCCAGTTCTGTAAGTCGGACTGACTGGGAACGGGCGGAGGCCGCCTCTCGCGCCCCTAAAGAAATATGTAGTGGTGTAACCAATTGTTGACCGTCCCAATTTACCATTTGTGAGCGCAATCGCTCATAGCGAATGCGCTCGTGTAAAGCATGCTGATCAATGATGAATAATTCATCATCACCTTCTGCTAAAATGTAAGATTCGGCAAATTGTCCCAAGGGAATCATTTCAGGCAGTTCGGGAATCACCACTGCATCTGGAGTAGGCTCATCCAGTGGTGATTTCGCCTCACCGAAAGCAGAAAAGCGATGCAAAGTTCTCTCTTCAGATGAAAGAGATGAGGTGATTGGAGTAGGATCTAATCCTGGTAAAGTAGATTGTTCAGTTTGCGTTTCATCAAGTCGGCTTGTGGTTGCGGCAGGTGTTTTTTCAACGGCGTGACGAAGTGAACTAAAATGAGTTTGAGTCATTTCACGAGGGATTGCTTCAGCCCAACTTGGCCGAATTTCTTCATTGATTTTCTCTTCAATCTCAACTTTATCTATGCCTTCTAGTATCGTATTATCAGCAGATTCTGGCTGCGTCGCAACTTTGCTCAATGTATGCTTTATCGCACGCTCTAACCTCTCCAAAACTCGCCATGAATTCCGCAGGCGAACCTCCCTTTTTGTCGGGTGGACATTGACATCGACCTCGTTGGCTGGCAAATTAAGTGAAAGAACTCCAATAGGATGTCGGCCGACCATCAAACGGCTATGATATCCTCTACGAACAGCTTGTAAAAATGGCCCAGGAGATACGGGTCGGCCGTTAACAATAACATGAATATCATCCGAGCGCGAACGGGTTAATCCGGGTGGTGAAATCCACCCAATCCAACGTTCTTCACCGGGTGCTTGGCTATCGATAGATGAGGTTTCAAGCTCGATTAATTTCGCAGAAGTCGCTCCGAATAAATCGTAAAGTCGATCTTCCATCTCAGCACTAGGTGGGCAATCAAGAACGGTTCTACCATCGACTACAATGAGTATCCCAGTGCCTGGTTCACTCAATGCCAATGAGATCCCCACATCAATAATTGCAGCTGTTTCAGTGGCTGGCCGGCGTTGAAATGAAAGTCGAGCTGGAACTTTTTCAAAAATATTGACAACATCGATTCGAGTCCCGGGGGCAATTCCAGCAGGCTCAGTAGTTCCGATTATACCATTATCGACAATAATCGAGTTTCCAACCGAACCAGAGGGGCGGCTGGAGACTGTAAGCTCACTAACAGAACCGATTGAAGCCAAGGCTTCTCCACGGAATCCTTTCGTCAGGATTTTTGCTAAATCTTCAGGACCAGATAATTTACTCGTCGCATGACGAGTTATCGCTAATTTCAATTCCTCTGCTGGGATTCCGTGACCGTCATCGATTACTGTGATTCTATCGAATCCGCCGCGAGTGATTTCAACACGGATTCGATGCGCGCCCGCGTCAATCGAATTTTCGACTAATTCTTTCACAACCTGTGCAGGGCGCTCAACTACCTCACCTGCGGCGATTTGGCCGATAGTGAGATCATCCAATTGTTGAATTACCGAACGCGTGAGTTCAAGCTCGGCCAAAATCAATCCTCCAGGGGTTGGGATTGCTCAGTATTTCCGAGGGCATTTCTCATGGCGTAGAGAGCATCGAGAGCATCGCGTGGGCTAAGTGAATCCGGATCCAGAGTACGTAAGCGCTCGGCAATTTCTTGTAAAATTGGGTCTTCTCGAATAATTATTTCAGGTTTTTGAACCTCAGTTGGTTCAATATTTTCTGAATCTGAAGACAATTCTGGCGCTGTCGGCAAAGAAAGCATCCAGCCATACAGGCTCGACTGACCTTCAGGGCGTGAATCAGGAGAATCGCTAGAGCCTGCTTTCGCACCTCTAGCCTGCCCTTCGAGGAATATTAGCAAATCTCGTGCACGCTCAACAACGCCGCCGGGTAAACCTGCTAATGCGGCGACTTGAACCCCGTAGGAATCATCACAAGGGCCCTCAGAAATCGTGTGTAAAAAGTGGATTTCACCATTGACATCAGCGACTTGGACATGGATATTTCGTAAATTACTCAATTCTGCTTCAAGTCCGACCAATTGATGGTAATGAGTTGCAAAAAGCGTCCTTGCACCCAATCTACTGCAGATATCCTCCGTTACAGACCAAGCAATCGCTAAACCATCGAAAGTCGATGTTCCGCGACCGATTTCGTCAAGCAAAATTAGACTACGACCGGTTGCTCGACGCAATATGTGTGCGACTTCAATCATTTCCATCATGAAGGTTGAGCGACCACGGCGGAGATCATCGTGTGCCCCGACCCGTGTGAAAACACGGTCAATCAAACCAATTATAGCTTTGTCAGCCGGCACGTAAGAGCCGGCTTGCGCCAGAATAGCAATCAATGCATTCTGTCGTAAATAAGTCGATTTACCACCCATATTTGGGCCAGTGAGTAGGAGGAATCGGCGCTTATTATCAAATGAAATATCATTCGGAACAAACCTTCCATCCGTTTCGAGAACAGGATGCCTTCCACCGCGAATATCCATCCTGCCATCATCGGTAATCTCTGGTCGTGTCCAAGAATTTTTACGCGCATGGAAGGAAAAAGAAGCAACTACATCGGCGGTCGAAACCTTTCTCGCTAACTCTGCTAAGGCGGGGGCATGGTTTGCTACTTCAGCTCTCAATTGTACGAATAATTCGTTTTCAAGCGCCTTAGCACGGTCATCAGCCGTAAGTATTATTTCTTCCCATTTACCCAATTCATCAGTCGTAAATCGCTCGGCATTAGTCATCGTTTGACGACGTCGATATTCCTCAGGAACCTTGTCGACATGAGTTTTGGTAATCTCGATGAAAAAACCAAATTGACGATTCTGTTTTATCTTTAAACTGGGAATATCAAGACGTTCGCGCTCCCGAGATTCGTAACCCTTCAACCAGGTTGTGCCCTCTCCTGCTTTTTGCCTTAAATCATCGAGTTTTTCATCGATTCCTGCACGAATAATTCCTCCATCTCTAATGGTTGGTGGTGGCTCATCGACGACACTAGATGAAATGTGATGCATTATCGGTTCGAGATTTGTCATACCTTCAGCGCATTCGTTTAACAAATCTGAATTTCCTTCACTCAATAAGGATTGAAGTTTTTCCATTCGTGCCAAACAATCTGCTACTGCAACAAGATCCCTTGCATTGGCTCGACCATAAGATAAGCGGGTGGCTAATCGCTCCAAATCTCTCATCGATTTCAGAGTTTCACGAATCGAATCAAGCCGCCGCGGAGCCTTAACAAGACTTGCAACCGCGGCGTGGCGAGAGGAAATTTGCTCACGATTCGTCAATGGTCGCATCACCCATTCTTTGAGGAGGCGGCGGCCCATCCATGTTCGCGTTGAATCAATGGACTGTAGCAATGACCCTTCTTTTTCACCAACTAGAGTGTGGCTCAATTCGAGGTTACGTAATGTTGTCTGATCGAGAACCATATGGCCTTCATCTGCATCGAAGTGAACCTCGCGTAGCGGAACCACATCGATAAGATGCAGGCGGGCGACATAACTCGCTGCAAGTCCACACGCCTGTAAGCCCAGCGGCTTCGAATCTAGATCGACTGACCCTAAATCAGAGACATTGAGATGCTCGCGAACAGCCTGAAGCCGCTGTTCAACATCAACTTCATGAACACTCAAAATTACGCGATCTAAATCTGCTAATAAACCTGAAATTTGCTCACTTTCAGCATCCTTACCGCCGACTACAATTTCACTGGGAGACCATCGCTGTAATTCGTCCTTAACACGTTCCCAACGACCGGCCCCTGTATGCTCCTGCACCCATGAGCGGCCAGTTGAAGAATCCAACAACGCCAAGCCAACTGAATCACCCTTTGGTGCTATTGCAGCGAGTAAACTTGAACCATCTTCGCCAATCAAATTCTCTTCATAGAGCGATCCAGGTGTATAGACGCGAGTGACAATCCGTTCGAGAATTTTTGAACCGGGGCGGAGTTCATCTTCTTGTTCGCAAAGTGTAACCTTGTGTCCGGCTCGAAGCATTACTTGCAGATAGCCTTCGACAGAATGCCATGGAACGCCAGCCATAGGTACAGGATTATCCGATTTCTTATCACGGCTAGTCAGCGTAATTCCCAAGACATCAGCCGCTAATACTGCATCGTCGTGAAACATTTCGTAGAAATCCCCCATCCTGAAAAATAGCACAGTATCAGGGTGCTGCGCCTTGATTTCTGCAAATTGATCGAGCATACCTCTCTTTGACACCTCACCTCACCTCCATCGCTTACGCTGCGCGTAGGTATACTCACAGCGCCGGCGGTGCATAAGACCTACTACCACCTTTGCAAGCCGGTGCGGAAAAGTCGATTACAATTGGTATAATTTACCTTGATGGTTCGGGAGCATCTGAGGGCAGAGAGATGTCGGGTGAAAAGCAGTACAAAACCCACGCACTAATGGTGCTTGTCGCTCTGATTTGGGGCCTATCTTGGCCAGTCGGCAGAATGCTAGCCCATGGTTTACCGCCGATGACCGGCGCTTGGATGCGATATGTTTTGACGATGATTATTTTCTATGCTTGGTTCACTTTTCAGGCCGCTAGTGGCAAGCCGGTTCAATGGTTTACTCGAGATAAAAAGTCATTGAAAACAGTGACTATTCTTGCGCTAACCGGCGTTTTGGGATACCAATTATTTTTCATGCATGGTGTGTATTACACCGCAGCAAGCGATGCATCACTAATCATCACATTCAATCCCATCTTCACAGTATTACTCGCAGCTCCACTCCTCGGTCAAAAAATATCAGCAAAAATGTTGGTAGGCCTAGCCTGCGGCTTCATTGGTGTTGCGATCGTTACGGGTTGGAGCCCGAATACTCAAATCGAATTTGCTGATAGAATTCTAGGTGATATTTTGATTATGTTCGGTGCATTATCTTGGGCGACGACAACCAACATGACTAGGAGAATGATGGAGCAAAGAGGAGGAGAAGGGCCTTCGACAGCTCTTCAAATTGTAGTTTGGTATTCATTGATAGGCACTGTATTGTTGACACCTCTGGCTATATACGAAACATGGCAATTTGGTTTGCCCAACCCTACAACACAGGACTGGTACGCTATTTTTTATCTTGGAGCACTCTCGACAGTTCTGGCATATTATTGGTTTGTGAAAGGGATCGAGAAATTAGGTGCAACCTCCGCTGCATCCTACGTTTTCGTGGTTCCAGTTTTTGGAGTTCTGGGCAGCTGGTGGTTGCTCGATGAAAAAATTGGGATTTCTTTGGTAATCGGCTTCATCTTAATCGTTGCAGGAGTAAAGGTCGTAAGGGCGGAGAGTGAGCGGCTCAGAACCACTTGAATTCCCACCTACGGTGGCTCACTCAGAATTATATACGGCAGGCAGGTCGGCCGAGTCCGAGGTAATTCAGATGGCACGCAAGCCGGCAAAAATGTACCGCCAGATTAAGGGTCAGGCATTCACTCGACGTAAGTACACCGGCGGTGTGCCAAATAATCGAATTTTACGTTACTTTATGGGTAATCGAGTCAAGGCTGAAGCAGGAGAATTCCCAATTCGACTTGAATTAACTGCAGATAATCCTTGTCAAATTCGAGACTCGGCTCTAGAGGCAGCACGTCAGGTCGCAAACGCAACCATCAGATCGGCTGCTACTGACCAATATGCACTTCGAATGCACACCTACCCTCACCAAATTTTGCGAGAAAATAAGCAAGCGACCGGTGCAGGGGCAGACCGTGTATCACAAGGTATGCGTCTTTCCTTTGGGAAAAATGTCGGGACCGCTGCTCGCGTTCAACGAAACCAAGTAGTCGTTTCGATAGTTACCCAACCCGAATTCTATGTTCAAGCTCGAGATGCACTTCGTAAGGCAACTTGCAAGTTCCCAACCCCTTGCACTATCCATGTGGCTGAAGGATCTGAACACTTACGGGCCAAGGGACTAATTTGAGTGTGGTCGGGAATGACTCCCGGTGACCCATTGTCAATCTTGCAAGATTCACTTAGGGGTTCTCCAATTATTTGGAAGGGAGATTACCCTTACTTCATCCATCCGATTTCAGATGGAATACCTAGGATGGATGCCGATGTATTGCGTGCTACGCGCGATTTGATCGTTGCTAGCGTTGATTGGTCAGAAGTCGATTTGATTGTAACTGTCGAAGCTATGGGTTTGCCACTTCTGGCTGCAGTCGGTGATGCAACTGGAAAGCCGACTGTTGTTGTCCGCAAACGCTCGTATGGAATGGAAGGTGAAGTGGGGGTGAACGTCGCTACAGGTTACTCTCAGTCCACCGTTTACATCAATGACATTCACCCTGGTGACCGAATTGTAATCGTCGATGATGTAATCTCTACTGGTGGAACTTTGGAGCCTTTGTTAGAGAGATTAGAAGAGATGGGAGTAATCCTGAAGGATGTTGTCGTCGCAATCGAGAAAGGTGAAGGACGAGAGCGATTAAATCGCGAGCGCCCAGAATGGCCAGTACGCTCACTTGCAAGGATTGACATCATCGACGGCAAGGTTGAAATTCTCAAGTGATTTTTATTGTTCAACAGTATCAATTGGAATACTTATTCGTTTAAATTCTAACCCATGTCTGCCATATATAATGGCAGATATGGAGTTCGGGTTGCACACCTTCGGCGATGCAACGAATGGGACTTCCAACCAGTTGCTTGATGACGCCCAAGTTCTAAGAAATGTGCTTGAACAGGCGGTACTAGCTGACCGTCTCGGAGTTGATTGCTTTGGAGTAGGGGAGCATCACCGAGAGGATTTCGTTATCTCTGCTCCAGAGACGATGCTCGCTGGAATCGCAACAAGGACTAACAATGTTCGACTTAATACCGCTGTCACTGTACTCAGCACTGATGACCCGGTGAGGGTGTATCAGCGCTTCGCTACCATAGATGCCCTTTCGAACGGGAGGGCTGAGCCAATACTCGGCAGGGGGTCTTTCACCGAGTCATACTCCCTATTCGGATTCGACCTCAGTGACTACGATGATTTATTCGAAGAAAGGTTGCAGATATTCTCCCAATTGAGAGATGGCGCACCGGTTACTTGGCAAGGACGCACTCGCTCTTCCCTTCAAAATCAAGTAGTCTATCCCAGACTCGAACGACCTCAAATGAAATCATGGGTAGGAGTTGGAGGAAGTCAGGAGTCAGTAATCCGAGCAGCTAAATACGATTTCCCGTTAATGCTCGCTATCATAGGAGGATCACCAACCAGGTTTACTTCTTTCGTCGACCAATATCATAATGCTCGAAAGCAGTTCAATCTACCTGTAGGTGAGGTAGCAATTCACTGCCCAGGACATATCGCGGAGACTGATGAGAAGGCGAAGGAAACAGTTTGGCCACACCTACAGAAAATGTATGCCAAAATCGGTCGGGAGAGAGGTTGGCCACCAATGAGATATGATCAGTTCCAGTTCGGAACTAGTCCTGATGGAGCGATGTTTGTAGGTTCTCCAGAGACTGTAGCAAGAAAGATAGTAGATGTCACCAACCATCTGGGAGTCAATAGATTCGACATGAAATACAGCAACGGCACAATGCCTCATGAAGATTGTATGGATTCAATCAAACTCTTTGCTACCGAGGTGATTCCACGTGTACGAGAATTACGCGAGGAATGATTTTGGATGAATGCATGTCACTATTCAGATGCAACCGCTCAAATACAGGCCCTATGACGGTGAGTCGGTAATAACCATGGATATGGAACGTCATGATTTCCAACTCGAGGATTTAGTCGAGAGGATCAAAGAGAACGACCATCGTCTTGTGGCACTTCAGGTCCCTGAGGGCTTGAAGATGCAAGCCCTGGAAATGATGGATGAAATCGAACATGGCTCGATGGCAAAGGTAGTTTTAGCCGCTGACCCATGTTATGGTGCCTGTGATTTGGTGCACGATAAGATGCGCATGATGGGCGTAGAGTTAGTCGCTCATATGGGACACAGTGCAATGAACATCGATTCAGGAATGCCGACTCATTTTATCCCTGTTACCTATGATGGAGACCCTGAAATCGACCCAGTATTGCCAATTCTAGCACGCCATAAAGCAATTGCAGAGGCGCGAATCATCGAAGCAGAATCACCTATCGACCTCAGCGATGAAGCAGCACGCGAGCGTTTCGTAGATGCGGTTGGGAGAGTAGCTCCACTTACCGGAATAAAGTTGGGATTGGTTGGCTCGATTCAACACTTGCACCTTTTGGAGGAATACAAGTTGCGATTAGAAGCAGCAGGATTTGAAGTTACGATTCCTACTGGCGGTGCACGCCTAACATTCCCAGGGCAGGTTTTAGGCTGCAATTATTCAGGTGATGACCCGTCAATTGGTCACTACCTTTTCCTCGGTTCAGGAGATTTCCACCCAATTGGTTTAGTTATGCATACCGGTAAACCACTGGCACTGCTCGACCCTTATGATGGGGGGGCGAGTGAAATGTCGTTTGAGCGAATCGAGCGAATTTTACGTCAACGAATGGGATTGATTTTCAGCGTAGATGGCGCTAAGAATTTTGGAATTTTGATTGGCGAGAAGCCTGGGCAAATGCGCCGTAATTTAGCGATTCGAATGAAGAAGCTTCTCGAAAAACATGGGAAGAAAGGATACCTTTTGGCCCTCGACCATGTCGGCCCTGACCTAATCGATTTCTATCCTGTCGATGCTTTCGTCAACACCGCATGTCCACGCATCGCTATCGACGATGCGGTGAAATATGCTAAGCCATTAATCACGCCGTTTGAACTTGAGGTCGCTCTCGGTGAGAAGCAGTGGGAGAACGGCTATCAATTCGATGAAATCCCTTGATTTGTTGACTATTTTCTCAACATCGAATTTTAGGAAATTTGATTCTATTTCCACGCGCGCGTGTACAGAGGCGTGTATGTGCGCGCGTTACAGCAAATATCTCTAATAACGGCGAGAGCACGAGAACAATGAATGGCAGGATACCTCGACCGCATCGGCGCTGGCAAAATCCTTCGGGATAAGTCGCCTTTTTCTTTCGATTGGACACCTCCAGCTTTAGTCAATCGAGATGCTGAGTTGGAAGAACTCGCTAGTATGTTTTCACACATAGGAAGTAATGGCACTAGTGGGAGAGCAATCATCACCGGCCCTGTAGGAACTGGAAAAACTATTTTGACAAAAAAATTCGGTGATGATTTGCGCAGACATCTTCACGAAGTTCGAAAAGTCACAGTTGTCCATGTAAATTGTAGGATGAGCCCCTCTGCATCCCAAGTTCTGCAACAAATCGCAATATCTCTCGATTCTGGACATCCTGAGCGCGGACTGAGTTCAGGAGAAATTATTCAATCGATTCGCAGAAATCTAATCGCGCACGATTTGCATCTTTTACTCACACTCGACGAGGTTGATACGTTAATTCGTCGCGATAATTCCGACCTCATCTACAAACTCCTTCGAATTGATGAAGGCAAGGACCATCAAGGGTCGATCTCGCTTATTCTCGTCAGCCAAGATTCAACTCTGTTAACACTATTCGAGCCGGCGATAATTTCTCGGCTTGGCGCCAGCAATCTTCTTGAATTGGCGCCATATAACCAAACTGGACTCTCAGCCATCGCTCACCAACGTGCCGACGCTGCTTGTATCACCGGCACGGTTGGTGAAGAAGTTCTGACTAGAATCGGCGCGCTCGCTGCTGGTAGCGGTGATGCACGTATTGCTATCGAGTTACTCGAGGCTGCGGTCCGCCGCGCCGAAAAATCTGGTAGGGGAGAGGTCACTATCGAGGACGTTTTACCGAGTACACTTCGTTCTGCCTCACTAGAACCGAGTCAGGTCGATTCACTCTCAAAAGATCAAAAATTAATCATGCTCGGCCTGTGCAGACGATTGAAAAAATCCGGCGGGATAACGAGCGGTGATGCAAAGAAATTATACGCATTAGTTTGTGAAGAATTTGAGGTAAAACAACGAAGTTATACAACATTTTGGAAACACCTAAAGTTCCTTGAAAGTGAGGGATTAATCGAAACCCGTAAAGCAAAATCAACGGTTGGAAGAGGTCGAACAACTCATATAACGATGAACAGTATCGCACCCGCGAATCTAGAAAGAAGAATTGAGAAAGATTTACAACGAAGGAAATAAGCCCCTAGGGGCTTCCGAACCGCTCTTATAGGGGTCGTATCTCGGGATGCCGTCCAAGGTGACTAATATGGCAGGAGAACAAGCCTTCAAGGCAGTAATCAACGATACGAACCCCGATGCGGGTGGACGTGCGTTTTCAGTAGAAATTACCGGCTCTAACTACAATCATTTCCTTGGAAAGAAGATCGGCGATAACGTTGATGGAATATTCGTTGGAGAAGGAGATCAATCACTTTCCGGTTACAAGTTGGAAATTACCGGAGGTTCCGATAAAACAGGTCGCCCAATGCGTGCAGATCTCGCAGGTGGCAACATCAAGTCTGTTTTAATTACAGCAGGTGTTGGTTACAAAGGTAAGAAATACGTAAAGAAAAACTCCAAGGTTTACCGATACAAGTATGATGGTATTCGCCGCCGACGAAATCTCCGTGGAAACACAATCAGCACAGAAACACGTCAATTAAATCTCAAAATTATTGAAACTGGAAACCGTAATCTCGGCACCATTTTTGATGTTGAGGAATTTACTCCTGTCGAGTCATCCACCTCCGAAGAAGAGTGAATCGATAGGGGATGATGCTTCTGGCTAAAGCGCAACGACAGCCCGAAGTAAACATCGGAATGGTAGGTCACGTCGACCACGGTAAAACCACTCTCACACAAGCTCTGTCTGGAACTTGGACCGATACTCACTCCGAAGAGCGTAAGCGTGGAATCAGTATCAAACTCGGTTATGCTGATACTGAATTTTATTCGACGAAAGAAGGAGAATATTACGCCAAAGGAAAGCATCCTGAAGGCAAGAAAGACGATGCAAAAGAATACCTACGCACCGTTTCTTTTGTCGATGCCCCAGGACACGAGACACTGATGGCAGTGATGATTTCAGGCGCATCGATTATGGATGGAGCTCTTCTATTGGTTTCAGCGACTGAAACCTGCCCACAACCACAAACTCGAGAGCACCTCGCTGCTCTCGAAATTGCTGGAATTGAGAATATTGTAATCGTTCAAAATAAAATCGATCTCGCTACTAGTGAAAAGGCCAAGCAGAATTACAAAGAGATTAGGGATTTCACAAAAGGAACAATTGCAGAAAATGCTCCAGTGATTCCAGTCTCTGCTCACCACGATGTAAATCTGGATATTCTGATTCAAGCGATTGAAGAAATAATTCCTACACCAGACCGCTCTGGAGAAGAGAATGGTCTAATGTATGTAGCGCGCTCTTTTGACATAAATCGACCTGGAACCCGACCAGAAAAGCTGACTGGTGGAATACTCGGTGGAAGCATCGTCGAAGGATATTTTTCTGTCGGCGACAAGATTCTGATTGCCCCAGGTCGCCGAATCCAAAAAGGCAACAAATTCCACTGGGAACCATTGCCGACAGTAATCGAGAGTATCAAGGGCGGAGGCAATGATTTGGAAAGTGCTCACGCAGGTGGGCTTTGTGGAATTGCAACACCTCTCGACCCTGTTGCATCCAAGGCGGACGAATTATCGGGTCAGGTTATGGCGAGAGTGGGGGAATTACCTCCAACTTGGGAGAAATTAGGAATTAACCTCGAATTGCTCGATAATATGGTCGCTTCAGGAGGTGGTGAAGCAGAGCCTGTGCGCAATTTACAATCTAATGAAATGTTGATGATCAATTCAGCAACAGCAACTTCTGTTGGTACCGTAACCTCGGTTAAGGGCAAGAAAGCAACCATGGAATTACGCAGACCAATCTGTGCAAAAGAAGGCTCAAGAATCACACTTTCACGCCGGGTCGGAACACGATGGCGATTAATTGGTCACGGCACAATCTCTGGGTGAAAAAATGGTTAGCGTCCTTATCGACGCCTGTGGTTGGGCTGCATTGATTGATGCTGGATTGAACCTTGATGTTTCGATGCGCGATGTGCTAGGTAAACCGGATTACATCGTGCTCGACAAAGTCCAGGAAGAACTAGATTCATTGGCGCAGCAACGACGAGGACTTTTGTTGCCACTTCTGGCCAAACGCGGGAAGCCAATGGCAAATCCTGAAGGAATTCGACATACGGATTTGATGTTAATCGAACTTTCTCGGAAAAATCGCTGGCCCGTTT
Source organism: Candidatus Poseidoniales archaeon (assembly GCA_012960975.1). Lineage (GTDB taxonomy): Archaea > Thermoplasmatota > Poseidoniia > Poseidoniales > Thalassarchaeaceae > MGIIb-O2. Next base: position 21,133 of record DUAE01000001.1, on the reverse strand, counting down.
TGACTGTTGATCGACGATTGAAAGAGCGATTAATCGAAAATGGTGGCTCTTATGTCGAAGTCACTTCGAGACGAATTTTAAGACACGTCGAAAATTAATCTGAATAATTAAAGCAGAGAATACGTTTATCTAATTATCAATTATACGATAGTCATGAAACAGTTTGATTGGATGATTCAGTTAACAAAAATAACCATGGTAACCTGGATTATTTGGATTATCTTTTCATTCGAAATAATTTTTGTAAATTTGACACCAGAGAAATATGAAGTTATTCCAATCATTGTCTGGCTCATATCGTTTATCGGTGTGATAATAACTAGTATCATCTTCCTCAGGGAGAATAAGAAATACCAATCAGAAGTTGCTGAAACATGCTCGGTTGAAGGTTGTGAAAGACCGTCTAACATCCCCTCAAATAATGAGTTCTGTACAAAACATGATGAAGTTCACAAAACTCATCTCCGAAGGAATCGGTTAAGTGTAATTCCAATGATTATCTTTATGATTTATTGGTTCTTTTTTCGATATTAATAATTGAATACTGACAAGAATCAAGGCAGAGTGAATAATCTGTCATCGCCATGACCGTCCATCAATCCGATGCGCACGGCTGCATCTATCCATGCATGGGCGTAATTTATTGCTCCAAATGCACGGACTAAATCTCCTTGCTCCATGAAATGACGTGCATCGGATTGGTAATCATCACACATTCTCATCATCGAGGCAAGGCGAGTTGCATCCTCATCGCTTTGTGTGCAAGGTGTTGCTTTGGCTCTGGCCTCGGCAGTCAGTGCAAGATAACTCTCAACTTTTTCGCGCGTAACTATTGAACCATCATCCGACATCATTTCACCTAATTGTTTGATTTAACCCATTCCGGCAGTCGCAGCAATTTCTGTGGCTGCCGCACCGCTGAGTTTGAAAAATCGAGTACGGCCTTGTTTTCGAACCGAGAGCATACCAGCTTTTTGTAAGCCATTGTAAATTTGTGACAAGCGCGGTCGACCAACTTCCAAACGCGCTTGTAATTCAGCATCGGAAGGAGAAATTTCACGCACCGATGCAGCTTCGAGAATCATTCGCTCAGAATCAGAGAGGGTATGGAATTTTTGTGGATTAAGGGGGGAATCATCATCCCAAAGTGGGGCGAAAGACAGAGGAATTGATGGTTGAGGGGTAAGTTGGGAAGGAGTCTGTACAGTTTGCCTTGGTTGTTTGATAACTCCGAACGGTAACTGAATAGGTTCAGAACTATCTGGAATTAGTTGAACAGAAGGGACCACTGGAATTTCAGGAGGGGGTAAAGTCAGTTCATCTCTGACAATTTCTTCTGGGTAATCTTCTTCAAATTGAGGTGTTTCTTCAATAATTTGCTCTTGTTCCGTTCCCATTTCCTCTTCAAATGCCGATTTTGCATTCAAATCCGGTAAAGTATTGCCAAGAGATTGATCGACAAACCATTCAGCACCATCCCTTGAGAGCACATGTTCTTCAGCAATTTTCTTGATTGAACGGTCGAGTTTTGCTGGCATTTCATGGATTTCGGGTGGAGATTCAATTTCAAAATGACCTGGGGGTTCTTCAGTTTCGACAATGTCGACCGGTCTTTTTTGTTTTGGTGGTGGGCTCGGTTGATTCCTAACACGGTCTGCATAGATGATTTCGGTCTGATCTAGTCCCTTCGGCATTTCATCAGTTGTCTTAGCCAACCGTTTCCTCAAACCCCCAAATGAGCCACCTCCGTATACGCTAGCTGGAGGTTCGGTTCCAGATTGCATGAAAAGCTCGGTTTCTGGTTCAGGAACGTATTGCTCAGGCTCAGGATATTGATTTTCTAGAACTTCAATGCGGGATTCTTCATCATCTTCTTCGACTTTCGATTCGACTTTAGCATCGTCAATCCTATCAATTTCTGAATTGCCAAAATCATCATTCCAATCAAGTAGTGTTGGTTCTTCAGGAATACTTTCGTCCTCTTCTATATCCCATAGGTCATCCGGTTCTTCATCGATATTATCTTCTACTGATTCCTCGGAAATCATTATAGAAGGAGTCTCAGGTATTTGCCAATCTTCTTCTCGAGATTTAGTTTTGGAAACTACAGGTTCAACGACTTGAGCAGAAGGATTAGCAACCCTCCATGACATTAATTTCGCCAAGGTGCCTACCCCACCCAAATTTCGTCGTTCATCAACTAAATCACGAAGTAATTTCAGGACTTCTCGGGGATTACCTCCGGTTTGGTCATGAATTGCCTCTAGTAAAGTTGGTTTGATATTCCACATCTCCCTTGAACGCGTTTTAGTTCTGATATTGACCATTTGTTGGATTTCTAATTTTGAGAATCCTGTCAACCGATCGGTGATATCGAATAGATCAATCACTCCATCTTCGAGAGCATTGAGTTGAGAAGGGGTAATCGTGATGATGGTGAAGGCACGAAGGCGAGAGAGGGTTGGGGCCATTGATGAGATAATCCTTCCAAGATCAATATTAGATGGGTAATCAAATGCGATTAGTGGCAACGGGCCTGAAATTTCATCTAGACTGGAAACCAATTTTTGTGATAACAAATTCATCGAACTTGGAATTTTAAAATCTCCGAAGTGAACAGTCAGCTCTTGCAAAATAGATTTGACTGGATCTTGTAACTCTGGAAAATATTGAGAGATGTAACTCTGAGTAGTCAGAGAAGAAACAGTGTTGACTATCGAGGTACGTCCAGAACCAGGCTCGCCGATTAACAATACCATTCTCGGCGATTGAGAATGAATATGATCGCGCCACTTTGTGAGAAGAGGTTGGTGGCCAACTAGTTCGTGCGCACGAGATGATTCGATAGGGCGATTATCGAATGGGTTTCCTCGGAGAGGAGGCAGTTCGAGTAGATTTACGCCTTGGTCGTCCACATGCGCGTTGCATGCTGACGAGTACATAATGTTCACGCTTAATTACGCTTCCATAGGCTAAATTAACGCTTTATTTTTTCAGCGGTATTTCGAAAACATTTAAAAATTGCTTGTTTTGAGGATTAGGTGCGCGGATATTAACGCATTATTAACGCTTTATTGATGCGTTAGCGAAGCGTTAATAGGAAAATTAACGCATTATCCATTAACAAAATTGAACTTACCACCCCGTAAGAGATCACTAATTTAGATAAAAAACAAAATTAGCCCAGAAGTACCTACTATACCTCTAGAGGAAAATATGATGATAGTGATGAAAAATAATAACCACCCCATTGCATTCTAGGCCCGTAGTGAACAATTGGATACAATGATGGTAATCCAAAGGGGTTAGATACAGAATGGCGTGGCAAGGAGCGGTGGAAACATGCCCGTTGACAATAGTCGTTTGAAAGGATTCTACAAACTCTCTGTACCAGAACGAAGAGAGATGCTTGCAGAAATTGCTGGACTTAGTGATGAACAAATTGCCGCTTGGGAGAATGCCGAGCTAGACGAAGGCACCGCTGATCGAATGATCGAGAATGTCGTTGGACGCTATTCCTTACCGATTGGAGTCGCAACTAATTTCATCATCGATGACGAACATTACCTAATTCCATTCGTAGTCGAAGAGGCTAGTGTTGTTGCTGCTGCTTCTAATATGGCAAAAAGATGTCAAGTAAAAGGTGGATTTACTTCAGATAATACTGACCCTGTCATGATTGGACAAATTCAAATCGTTGGTTGTGAAAATCCCTCTGCCTCCAGAGATGCCATTCTCGCTGCCAAGGAGGGATTGATTCAATCCTGTAATGATGTTGACCCGATTCTAGTCAAATTCGGCGGCGGTTGTAGAGACGTCGAAGTTCGCATTATCGAAACCATGTCCGGTCCAATGGTCATCGTCCACATCTTAGTAGATTGTCGAGATGCGATGGGGGCTAATGCGGTGAATACGATGGCTGAAACCATAGCCCCTCAAGTCGAATCAATCTCTGGTGGGACAGTAATCCTACGAATTATCAGTAACCTAGCAGTCCACAGACTCGCACGTGTAAGTGCCACCTTTACACCCGAGGAAATGTCAGATGCAGGGACAGATGCAACACGTGGCACAGAAGTAATAGATGGAGTAATTCAAGCCTATCATTTCGCTGCAGCAGACCCGTTTCGAGCAACAACACACAACAAAGGGATCATGAATGCCATTTCACCAATCGCTATCGCTTGTGGACAAGATTGGCGAGCTATTGAATCCGGTGCTCACTCCTATTGTGCACATGGAAGAGAATATGGATCAATGACACACTGGGAAAAAGACAACGAAGGAAACCTAGTCGGCTCTATTGAGATCCCTATGGCAGTCGGCCTCGTCGGTGGAGCGATTCGAATCCACCCCGGAGCCCAAGCAAATGTCGCCCTCCTCGGCATCAATTCCGCCGACCAATTAGCAAAATGTATGGCAGCGGCAGGATTAGCACAGAATCTCGGCGCTCTTCGCGCACTGGCTACGGTTGGAATTCAAGCAGGACACATGAAACTGCATCTTCGCAATATGTGTGCAAGCGCTGGTGCAGAAGAAACTGAAATTGAAGCTGTGGCAAATAAGGTTAGAGAGAGCGGTGAGCGCATTACCATGGCAGCTGTCGAAGCAGCTCTAAATTCAATACGTAGCAACTGAGTCACGAGTCGTTCGTTAGCGATTGATTAAGCTGAAGCCTATTCATCAGATTGAACACTGACTTCAGTCGAAGTCCCTTCTTCTACTGAGAATTCTGTAATCGTCATCTGCTCATCTGGTGCTAAAGAAGCTGCTAACTGTGCACTGGTCAACCCCATCTTAGCCGCCTCTGCCCTGAACCAAGTTCGGACAGCACGGTATTCAACCTCTGGACAACCAAAGTATTCTGCAAATCGCCTGGTTGTTGTCAATCTACGAGTTAAACCGTCACGACGACGATCGATCAATCCCAAATTGGCCAAATCTCGGACGTGATCATAAGCTCTCTGGCCAAGCATTTCGACCAATTGAGATTGGGCCATCGGCTGATGATAAGCAATTAACGCAGCCGCTGGCAATAATCGTTGAGGGGTGTCCGGGCGGAATGAGTCAGGTAAGTGATCTGAAAGATTTGGTCTTACCTCGAAAATCCACCTCCCTGAAACCTCTGTTAGTTGAAGAGCTGAATCCTGACGACGCTTGATTCTTGACTGAAGTTCTGATAAGGCGGCATCGACTTTTACATTGGATTTTTCGACAATAACCGCTAATTCAGCAGTTGACATCGAACGACCAGATGTGAATAGAATAGCTTCTAGAATGACGGAAAGGCTCGCTTCAGACATCTGCAATAACGCCCCCTAATAGTTCACTTTTCGGGTTTAATCGTTCACTTAAAGATAAGAAATCAGTATCATCTTGATGCAAATTTTGTAAAGAAATCAAACCATTTTTGCCAGGCTCTTGAGTTAAATCAACATAGCCCCGGTGAGTTAGAAATAATGAAGAAACCAATGCTGTAACCTGTGCTTCCGCCGACGCTTCATCATCTGAATAGCCTTTTTCGAGAGATTGTTGCTTTAATAATTCGACAATCTCACCGAGATTGACCATACCACTGTCATCCATTGTTCTATCGCGGAGAACATTCCAAGTTCTGCAAAGATCTGCTTCTAAATCTTCGACGTGAATACTGCCTTTGAATTGAGCTCGGGCTCGTTCATGTGCTTCGCGTCGTTCTTTGGCGATTTGCTCACGTAATCGTTGTTCTTCCGAAAGGCGACCTGCTGCTTGTAAGCCCATCAGTAATTCACCTAAGGTAACTGGTCGGCCTTCGTCGCGATGAATTCTACCTTCAAACATCGAAGGCAGAACATCTGAAGCTTGACCAGAAAGAACAGTTGCAGAAAAATTGTAATCTTCATCAGAAAATTCTGTTTCCCAAGTATCGTGGAAATCCCAGGTATCCTCTTCCTCATCCTCTATGAGAGCTCTTTCTTGGCGCTCAATTAATGTCGATGCTTGGCCACGAAGAATTGCCCAAGCCATTCTGACAAGGCGTCCGCATGTGGGTAAATCGATATTTTCTGCCTCGTCAATTCGCTTGTTAAACATCTTCAGAAAAGCGCTCAAATCGACATCCCACGGGTCGAGGTCGCTCGATTGGAACATTTGGAAAACTAGAGCGACGGAACGGTCGAATGGTTCGATGAGAAATTGATGCTCGGCCTCTTCGAGTTGAGACAGTTCGACTAATCTATCGAGGTATTGACTAGTTTGAAGGTCGGTTTCGCCTATCATGAGTCGGGAGACAATGTCTTCCTTCATCGCTGTACCATCGAAAATTCCCATATTCTCAACTCACTCTATATCAATTTCTGAAGTATCTGAATCGAGTACTTCTGTAATTTCTGATTTCGATTCAATTTCGGATTGTTGTTCATCGACTATCGCATTTTGAATAATGTCAGATTCCTCGATATCCTCTGACCAATCATCTGTTCGCTCAATCAATGATTCGAATGCGCTCACCTCATCCGCAGGAAGTTCAATTTCAGTTTCAGCCAAAACCACTTGATCTAGTTCTGTTGATGAATCCTCACCTATTTCAGCGGAATCTTTAGTTTCAACACCTGCTCTATCTGCCAATCCACCAAGAGATTTAGGGGTACCGAGAGCTTCAGGAACTCTGGGCATTGTAGCAGGGTCTGGCAAGACAAGTGAATTGCGTTCCTCCTCAGATCGCTTCCTGGAACGTTCCTCTCGTTCTAATTCCTCACTCATTTCTAGGGCAGCAGCCCTGTTAAAGTCGGTGATTCGGCGACTGAGCCCATCCCCCGCATGTGTGATTCCAATGTGATGGTCGGCTAGCATCAAGCTAACTTTTCTCAAAGTGACCATGATGAATTGAGCGCGTTGCGAGCGCATTCGGCAAAGCGTTGCGATGCGCTCGCAATTGAATGGGTCAAGATTTTGATCGACCTCATCGAAGTAATAGAATGGACTTGGTTCATAATCTTGTATCGCGAAAATTAGTGCAAGAGCCGCCATCGACATTTCACCACCAGATAGTAAGTTTCTGCGAGTTCGGCGGCTCTTTCCTGGCGGAACACAATCCATTTCCAATCCGCCCTCGAACGGGTTCTTCGGATTCTCCAATCTCAGACTGCCGAATCCGTTTGGTTGTAAAATTTCGTAAACACGACTGAAGTTTTTGTTTACATTTTCAAAGACCAACAATAATCGTGATTTTCTCTCGGTTTGTAATTTATCTACAATCGAGACCAAATCTTCACGGCGTTGACGCAATAGTTTCCCATCTTCTACCAGCCCAGCAATTCTTTCTACGGCGATATCGTACTGCTCGATTGCAAGCATATTGACATCGCCGAGATGACCGAGGCGGCGCTCGAGTCCCTGCACGCTCCTCTCCGCCTCGGCCACTGTAGGTAGTTGGATATCTGCTGCTGGCACCTCGATGTGCTCAGCAGCTAACTCAGCAACGATCTCATCGACCGCAAGCCGCTTTTGTTGAATTTGAATCGACAATTCTTCGATACGTGATGAGAATGTTTGTCGTTTCTGTGACATAGTATCGAGCGAAGTTCGTAAACTCGCTCGTTCACCGATTATTTCCTCCCTCCTATCGGTGAGGAGTTGTTGTTCTTCATCGAATTGAGATGCTTGGCCTTTCAATTCGATTAATTCCGTCTTTGATTTATTTATTGATTCGGTCAGAGACTGAACCGCAAGTAAAGCCGATTCTATCGCACCCTGACTGCGTGAAATTTGCCGAGTAAGCTCACTTACTCGAGCATCAAGAATCCCCATTCTTTCCTTTTCTGTAGAAATTGATGCTTCAGAGGCGAGGCGAGTTCGCTCGGATTCTGTTCGTGTCCGTTCCGCATTCCTAAGAATTTGCGAGAGGTGATCTGGCGTGTGATTTTGAAGTGTATTTGCTGCATTCGTTCTAGCAACCATAGCATCATCAAGAGTCTTTTGAGCAGATTCCGCTTGAAGTTTTGCAGAAGAATATACTTTCTCGAAATTTCTAAATCCTTCTCTTGCAGTAATTATTTTATTGCCAATTTCATCGACATCTTTCTGAGCTCTCGACAAATCAGACTTCCACTCTCGCACCTTGACAGAATGATCGCTACCATCTAAACCATTGATTTGGTCGCGCAAAATTTGCTGATTTGAACGCAGTTCACGCAGAGCGGCTTCGACTGTAGAATAAACCAAATTTGCTTCCTCAACTGCTCGCTCAAGCTTGTCAAGACCGAGGGAGTTTTGGCCGCCACCACCAAAAGAAGAACGATTTGAGGAACCAGGAGAACCGCCAGTCATAGCCCCTGAACCTTCGATTATATCGCCCTTGAGTGTGACCATTCTGACACCACCCATATTTCTACGGGCGACATCCATGGATTGAACAATTAGCGTATTTCTTGAGGCATACCTTACTGCCAAGTCAATTTCATCATCGTACTCTAGAAGGTCTTTTGCAAATCCAAATACTCCTGGATTATTTACTACGATTAATGTTCGACCTTGTGGCCGGCTGACACTCAATCTATTTAGTGGCAAGAAAGTTGCTCGGCCACCCCCATTTAGTCTGAGCCATTTGATGCAATTTGCTGCGACTTCATCATCGGTAACGACAATACTTCGAAGCCCGCCACCAAGGGCATTCGACAATGCTTCTTCGTGAGCTGGATCTTTCGGTGAACACAGTTCGCCAAGCGAGCCAAGAATTCCTTTCACCTCGCCGCTTTGGCGAAGTTTGGTCAATGCGGCGAGAGTGATAGAGGAGCCGGGACGGCTCGCGCGGGTTTCGGCACGAGCCCGAGATTTTGCGAGGGCTACTTCTGAGTCACGAGCTCGAATTTCAGCGCGGTCGCGGTCTTCACGCAGGCTGTTTTCCTGCTTTGTCAGACGGCGCATTTCCTCAGCTAAGGATCCGCGATCAACGGTATTACCGCCGTCCTGCAAATCCTCTCCAACCAATTCAAGGTCGTCCCGAGCCATTGTAGCATCTTCATATTCCTCTTCTAAATCAGCGAGTTTTTCTGAGGCTAGTTGAGTATTTTGTTCTGCACGGTCGGCAGCAAGTCTCGCTTCAGCATGAGCTATGTGTGTCTCATCGACCAACTCATTCGCTTTCCCTAATGCTCGATTCAAATCGCGACCATGGCGGTCGCCTAATTCGATTGCATTTCTTGCCTCTTCCTCATCTTTTGCTGCTTGAAGAGAGGCGGTATGAGAGGATTTCAAAGAATTATGGGCATCATTGAGGCTCGCTTCAGCAGCATCCTTCGCAGATTGAGCTGCTTCTAAATCATCGCCGATTTGTTCGATATCACCCTCGGCTTCAGAGATTGAGCGATTATGATCGCCAATTCTATCCGAATTCGTTTCGGCATCGATTTCATGTTGTCGGATCGCCTCGAGCAATTGTCGTGCATCGCCGCTCATGATATCGTCGAGATCAGTGCCAATCTGAACTAATTCTTCATCGTATTCACCTAACTTGAGATTTCCAGAATGAAGTTGTCTCTTCAGTATCTCGACCTCATCGGAATAATTTGAGCGCTCATCACCGAGCAACCTCACCTCATCGATTCTGTTACGATGTCTAGATTGGTGTAAGATAATTTTTGACACATTGAGTTCACCTTTGAGTTCATTGAACTTGAGGGCTTGGGTGCGTTCCTTTTCCAATCCCTTCAAGCGCTTCTTCTGATCATCTTCGAAAACATCGATTGTCTCGATATTGTTTTCGACATGCTTTCTTTGATTATTCGCTCGGCGAATTTCATCATCATAAGCAGTTACGCCTGCAACCTCTTCCAATACGCCACGGCGCTTGTAAGGCGTCATCGTTGCAAGTTTGGTGACATCCCCCTGCAAAACGATGTTGTATCCATCGCCGTGCAATCCGGCTTCTGCTAGAACTCGTCGCATCTCCGTCGCAGATGACGGTTCGTCGTTGATTCTGTAGGATGAGATTGGATTACTCTTTCGATTTAGACGAACAGAGCGAGTAAATGAAACCTCATCGGTATCGATTCTCAATCTGCGTCGATCATCTATTTCTGGTGAATTATGGAAAACTAATGTTGCAGACATATGTCGAGCAGCCTTACCTCTGCCCCCCCCATTGAAAATTAACTCAGTGACATTTGATGCCCGTAGCGTTTTCGACGATTTTGGCCCAAGAACAAATTGTACAGCATCACCACAATTTGACTTACCTGAGCCGTTTGGGCCAGTAATTGCAGTGAATCCTTCGTCGAAGGGAATAGTAATTTCACCACCAAATGATTTGAAATTGTCCAATTCAATTCGAATAAGATGCATCCCATCACCATTTTGTCGTACTGTTTTTCGCCGACGACATTCTCGTGCTCGCAACCAAACCGCCTATGAATGTTGAGGAAAACTATCTCGCAGCACAACGGTTTTCAGCCTCTAAAAATAAAGCCAAATACATCGATCACTATACTTCGAAACAGCGAAGAGATAGAGAAGATTCATTGCATTTTATGAATTGGAGATGCCATGGGGAACATGGATTCTGCTGAGCTTATGACCCCCGTTGACGTAATTGTCGTCGGTTCAGGTATCGCCGGCTTATTCCTCGCCCACCGCTGCGCTAGCGCTGGACTGAAAGTTGCATTGGTGACCAAAAAAGCAATTTCAACTTCCAGTACTAATTGGGCTCAAGGTGGAATTGCAGGCGTTCTCAACCCTAATGATTCGGGAGCACTCGCCACTCACGTCACTGATACGATTGCTTCAGGAGCCGGTTTATGCAACGAAGAAGTTGTTCACTCCGTAGTCGCAGAAGCCGCCGATAGAATCCGTGATTTGGAAAAACACGGTGTGCGTTTCGACAAGGGCGAAGATGGAGAATACGACAAGGCGAGAGAGGGGGGACATTCTGATCGTCGGATTTTGCATTCAAAAGATGCGACTGGAGCGGAGATTGAAAGAGCGTTGACCAAGCGTGCAAAAGATGAGATGGATTCTGATTTTTCAATCAATGAAAATTGGATGGCAATTGACTTAATCCTGCGTGAATATGGCAATCCTAGTGCTGGAATTTGTGGGATTTGGTGCTTGTCACCAGCAGGCAATGTCCACACATTACCGGCTCGAGCCATCGTATTAGCAACAGGAGGGGCGGGTCATTTACATCGAGCGACAACTAACCCTGCGATTGCAACAGGAGACGGAGTCGGCATGGCATATCGTGCCGGAGCCGACATCAAAGATATGGAATTCATTCAATTTCACCCCACATCACTAGCGATTTCTGATACGAAACCGTTCTTAATCACAGAAGCGATGCGTGGACATGGCGCAATCTTGATGACAAAATCAAATTATTCTGATTGGAAGATTACAGATGAAGGAGCAAATCCAGAAAATTTTTCCTACATGAAAGATTACTCACCACTTGGATCTCTAGGAACTAGAGATATCGTCGCCCGAGCCACAGATACAGAATTGAAGCGAAGCGGCGATAGGAATGTGATATTAGTTACCGAACACCTCGATGCCACTGATTTACGACATCATTTCCCAATGATTGCAAATCACCTCTCCTCACATGGAATTTCCCTCGGACCAGATCCCATTCCAGTTGTACCCGCCGCCCACTACATGGTTGGTGGAATTGCTGTTGATGAAATCGGCCGAGCTCTAGTCAATGGCGTGAAGATGAGTGGATTGTATGCGATTGGCGAGGTTGCTTGCACCGGACTTCACGGAGCAAATCGACTCGCCTCAAATAGCCTGCTTGAAGCGGTGGTTTACTCCGAGCGAGCTGCCAAAGACCTGATTGAGCAGGCTGAAACTAATTCATTGCCAGAATTACGAGATGATTTACCACTTTGGCGAGCTGATCATCTCGATGTTCTCATTGAGCATTCACCGCTTCGTGCCGACCTTGAGGTATTACGCTCGACAATGACACTCGATGTTGGTTTGGTCAAGAGTGACTCTAGATTGAAGCGTGCCAAACGTAGAATCACCCATCTTTCAGAAGAGGTTGAATTGGTTTGGCGTGCGTGTAAACCGACTCAAGATTTAGTCGAATTACGCAATCTTCTCGATACGGCAAAGTTGGTTGTCGACAGCTCCATCGCTCGCCGTGAAAATGTCGGTTTACATTATAATTTAGACCTGGTTAATTAACCAAATTCAGGTGATTTTTCAATCCCCTGGACCAGACCGTGCAGCATTGCATTGAATGGAGTTGGAACTCCTTGGGCTTCTCCATTCAAAACAACAGCCCCACATAACGAATCGATTTCTGTCGGCCGACCTGCCATAACATCCTGCAACATTGAGCAACGATTTTCGGCTGTTGCAATTACAACTTTTTGTAAATAATCTTCAAGATTAATGTCCCCTAAATCAATTCCAGCCGCACGGGCAACAATCGCAGCCTCACGCATTGCTTGAACGGATTGTAACCATAAAGAATTGATTTCTAATAGAGCTCCATTTTTGACTCCTGCAATTGCACAAATAGGATTAATCGCGACATTTAACAATAATTTACGCCAAATTATTCTCTGATAGTCTTCAACCCATGTAGCATTGAGATTTACTTCATTGAGGTAATCTACTAACGATTCAACTTGATTCGGAATAACCTCGCCCATCCCTCCAAAAATGATACTACCTCGCCCAACCCATTCGATTTCGCCTTCACTTCGGCGCATGGCTCCATGTGTAATCGATCCGACAAGCACACGCTCGCGGCCGATTTGATGGGCGAGGGCTTCCGCGTTACCGAGTCCATTTTGAATAGTCAACGCGACACCATCGATCGCAAGAATTTCTTTGGATATTTGAGCCAATAATGGCGTATCAACTGTTTTTCCGCAGACAATAGCCACATCACAAGTTCCGCGAATTTGTTCTGAAATTTGTGCCGCCGAGTCTACTGTGATATATCTCTCAGGAGGCACAACCTCTATGCTTCCTTCGGGCGTGTGTAATACGAGTCCCATTTTAGAAAGAACCTCTGCGTTATTACCTCTTGCAACAGCGATAAGATCAGCTTCGCTATCCGCTAAAGATCCGAGCAAAATTCCACCTATTGAGCCGACACCAACGATAGCAATGCGCATCAGGAACACCCACTTAATGGACATCGAGAGGTAAGGTGAATCACGATTCCTTCTTCATCAGCAGTCACCCACAAAACCCTCTCAATGCCATCACCACCTATGGTATCAATCTCAATTAAAGCTGTTCCGTTCGCCTCTAATTCAGTTGGTGTAAATATTGAGAAAGCCTCACCTGAAGGAAGGTAATTTGTACTTTCAACAGAGATTAGAATTGTGAAATTCTCTCGGGAAGTGATTATGAAATCGTATAATGGCAAACCGGAATCCATCATCGCTGCGCCTCGAATATCAATGTTAAATCCGCTTTCGACAATCACAGCAACTGGTTTTGAATCGCCACAGGTAATCATCCAACCAGATTCTGGAAGAATCAAGGATGAACCGGCATAATTCCCATCTAGAGAAATTGGCATGCCGAAAACCAAAGTATGATTGAAATTTATCGTAGAATCCAACAGTGGAATGGCATCACCAGCAGGACAGAATGGTGAGCCATCGGATTCGGAGTAGAAGGTATTGGAATGGTTTTCCAGCAGTATTTGATGCAATGGATTGGATGTAATTCGGACATAAGAATCATTGATTGGCAAAACCCAATAATCGGTTCCACCATCATCGTAATCAAACATTAACATTGGACCTAACCGATTTCCAGCAACATCCGAATCAAAACTAATCTCGAGAGATTCCCAGCCACCTTCTTCAGCGAGCAAACAAACTCCATGCAAACCCTGTGACAACTCGGAATCTCCTTCTAGGATCCAGAATGGATTGCTATGAATCGATAAGTTTCCAGTTTTATTCTCTACCACATCGATTGACGTACAAATTTTCTGGTTCGGCAAATCAGCATCCTTAATCCAAGTCGCAGAAGCTGGTGCAGTGACTTCAAAATGACGTAGGGTCAGCACATGTTCTTCTCTCGAAAGGTCAGTGATGACTATGAATCGAAGTAGAACCGGAGAGAAATTTGTTGACTGTAAATCTTCTACTGTCAAATTGAATGAAATGTGATTACTTTGTGTAATCGAATCGAATCGGCACATATGAGATTCGACAAAACAATCCGAGCCAAGACTCCATCGGTTCGCTTCACCCTCGACTAAAACTTGAATCCAACCCGATACCGGAAGGATACCATCGGGAGCTAATTCAAACTCTAGAGTTTGACCTAACCAATCTTCCCCGGTCAGTTCACTTGGCCAAAGAGAGGTATCTAAATCACCGTCCCACTCAGTTATTTCATAGACCGGATAAGATCCTGGGAAACCGAGCAAGAGCACGAACGCCATGATTGCAACCAAGGCATTTCTTTGGGTATCTTCAATACTAATCGCCTCATTAACGATGAATGGATTGGGAATGTGCTCGCCACTGAATCGACGCCATGCAGCTAAAGAGGCGAGAATCAACCAAGGCCAATAGTCCGAGGTTGCAAAAATAATTATCATCAAAAATAATGTGAAAACAAAAATACCAGTTTGTTTTTCACTAGAAATTACCTGCTCTGGGCCGATTATAGCTTGAAGTATCCTATCTCCGGGCAAGCCGGGAATTGGCAAGAGCAGAATCCAGCCAACCACTGAGAGACCGATTCCAGCTAATCCTAGTGGATGCAGCCATTGGAGGCGAATGTTCAGATCCGCTGAAATGAAACTCGATGCAATCCAGTCGGTCAATGGGTTGAGTTGGAAGGAAAGTGGATCCACGATATAATCCGGAGGATTATCAGGAGTTAATGAGAGGCCGGCCACGGTCAATATCATTCCAGAAAAGAATAGAATAAGAGGTGTAGTGAATTCAATTATTCCGAGAGCGTAGCGATTTGGAATAGGGGCTGCATCAATTCTTTTTTGGCCAAAAACTCCACCTACTCCAAAGGGCCACATCGGAGATATTACTGGGAAAATAATCGGAATTAAATTGCCGATTTCGACGTCGAAATGTGCAGCAACTCGCAATCGAGCATAGTGAGCAATCGCCAAAATCAAGAATAACGGTCCACTGTAATTCATTATTGACTCAAGAACGACAGAAATAGAAAATACGATAGTTTTTGATTCAAACTCATCTATCCATAAGCCACCGAGTAAAGTAGCAAAACTGAACATCATAATCCAAATAGAAATCTGTTGCCAAAGAGCGATGTTGACCTGATCGATTGGTCGATGCGTCACACTGAGGATTGGTGGGTTTCCTTCATCGAGTAGACTGATAAATCCAAGCGGCTCAAGATGCTTATTCAACGAGATTAAATTCGCGTCTAAATTTTCACCAAATCTTGCATTTACCCGCCAAGCCGCATCTCCTATGGCTTCGGTTCCGAGGATGAAATAGCGATTACAGATTACTTCGAGAAATTCTCTTTGTGCCCAAGTTTCGGTATCGAGAATTATCGGTTCGGCATCCGTCATGGGAAATCACTACCTTTGGTAGTGACGGAGAGGATGCCGCCCCTTATTCAAATCACGCACC
This sequence comes from Candidatus Poseidoniales archaeon, assembly GCA_012960975.1. Lineage (GTDB taxonomy): Archaea > Thermoplasmatota > Poseidoniia > Poseidoniales > Thalassarchaeaceae > MGIIb-O2. Next base: position 5,552 of record DUAE01000001.1, on the reverse strand, counting down.
AAAACAACACGCTAAACTAGAATAATAATGACCAAATTCAATCAAAATTGATTATTTATTTTTGAATCTCTTTAATCGGAAAGTTTCCTCTCTTTCCATTTCTTCAAGTCGGAGTTGAATGAATGACTGTGCTTCTAACATCTCTGGAATTACCTTGAACTCAAGCGCATTTACACGGCGCTTGGTTGCTTCTATCTCAACAAGCAGTCGCTTGAGAGTAGATTCCATTTCTGCCGCTTTTACAATGCTCTCAATTAGTGTGCCGTATGAATCAGCTGCCTCATCTAAGTAAGGTGAGCCGCCAATCAATCCAAGACCACGTTCTTCCAAAGTTTGAGAGAGGTACTTACCCTCCACTTTAGGGACCACGACACCCATGATGTTGTGGCGGATAACCTCTACCTCTGGGCTTTGTGCTACTGCGATTGCAGCACTCTTCACTGCCAAACCACCTTCGATGGAACTTGCCAAATTGATTGCCTGCTTTGCTTCAATAAAGGTTGCAACAAGTGCTTGCTTAGCCTCAATCATCTCAGATAATAGTATTCGGAACTCGTAGAATAGACCATCACGCTTCAACTTCAAAAGATTGTAACCATTCTTTGTCTGTTTAATTCGGCGCTTCAGGTTTATCAGTTCGCTTCGCGTTGGTTTGATATCCAATGCCATATTCTAATCCCCCTTTACATCCATTCTAAGTTTTCATTACCAAGATTCACTCTTTATTATCTGGATGATACTTGTCAATCCACTGCTGATCAAGTCTGACTAGGTACTTTGTCTCAATTGTAGACATCAGTTCCCAGCACAAGTCAAGAGTTTCATCGATGCTTCGGTCTTCGTACCGCCCTTGGCGCAGGAACTTGTCCTCAAACAATCCTGAGAAAGCCAACAATTGCTTGTCACGCTCATTTAGTGCGTCTTCACCGACAATCGCTACAAGACCGCGCAATTCGCGACCTTGTGCATATGCAGCATACATCTGGTCAGAAACAGATTTGTGGTCTTCACGGGTAGTCTCCTCACCAATTGTACCACCCATCAGGCGGGACAAACTTGGTAGAACGTTAATTGGTGGATAGATACCACTTCCATGCAACTCTCTTGAAATCACAATCTGGCCTTCAGTAATATATCCTGAAAGGTCAGGGATTGGGTGGGTAATGTCGTCACCAGGCATAGTAAGGATAGGGAATTGAGTAATTGATCCCTTCTTTCCCTTCACTAATCCTGCACGTTCGTAGAGCATTGCTAAGTCAGTGTACATGTAACCTGGGTAACCACGTCGTCCTGGGACCTCTTCTCTAGCCGCTCCAATTTGTCGTAGTGCGTCACAATAGTTTGTAACGTCAGTGTAAATGACCAGTACATGGTAATCTTGCTCGAAAGCAAGATACTCTGCTGCTGTTAGAGCAAGTCTTGGTGTAATAAGTCTCTCAACCGCTGGGTCATCTGCTAGGTTAACGAACAAAACCGCATTCTCTAGTGCGCCTGTGCGCTCCAAATCGCTTCTGAAGAAATTGTATTCTTCGGCGGTGATTCCCATAGCACAGAATACAACAATGAATTCTTCATCGCTTGCAGTTAACTTTGCCTGACGTGCAATTTGCAGAGCGATGTCATTGTGTGGTAGACCAGATGCGCTGAAGATTGGTAGTTTTTGACCGCGCACTAAAGTTGTACAGCAGTCAATTGCACTGATTCCAGTCTGGATAAAGTCGTGTGGACTCTGACGTGCATATGGATTGATTGCAGCACCGATAATGTCTGCTTTCCCTTCAGCAATAATTTCTGGGCCGCCATCACGAGGGCGACCAGCACCGTCTAGAATTCTGCCGATTAGGTCCTTACTAACTGGGAGTTTGAACACATCGCCAAGGAACTTGACGCCTGTTGTTCTATCAACACCTGCAGTCCCTTCGAAAACTTGCACAACCACCAGATCATCGCTGGTGTCGAGAACTTGTCCGTTCTTCATGCTGCCATCATTTAGCCGCAATTCAACGATTTCTCCGAATGCGACTGGCTCTGTCTTGTTCAGGAACACGAGTGGTCCCTTAACGTCTGTAATTGTACGATATTCTTTTCCTGCCATCTAAATTCCCCCTTAATTTTCCTCCGCCGCAGCGGCAATTTCTTTTGTCATTTCAGCAACTAAGCCTTCAATTCGATTAAGATAATTATCTTCAAATCTTGCACGCATCAAATTACTACGGGCTGGAACGTTAACAACATCCTCAAGCATTCCACCTGCTTCAATAGCACTCTTGGCTTCACTCTGGAATGTTAGAATTGCCTTTGCCATGAGGTATTGCTGTTCAACACCTGTGAAACAGTCAACATCGTGGAATGCGTTCTGTTGTAGGAAGTATTCTCGAATCATTCTTGCGACTTCTAAAGTCAATTGTTGGTCAACTGGCAAAGCATCAGAACCGACTAACTGTACAATCTCTTGCAACTCCGCTTCAATTTGAAGCAAACCACTGATTTCAGTACGAATCTCAGGGAAGTCAGACGCGATATTATCCTTGAACCACTGGTCAAGCGACTGTGGGTACAAAGAGTAAGAGTTTAGCCAGTTGATTGCTGGGAAGTGACGTTGCCTTGCGAGAGGCGCATCAAGACCCCAGAAAACCTTCACAATACGAAGAGTTCCTTGACTGACAGGCTCTGAAATATCACCACCAGGTGGGGACACAGCACCAATTACTGTAACCGAACCATCTTCACCCTCAAGGGTTTCAACACGGCCAGCACGCTCGTAGAACTCAGCAAGTCTGCTAGATAGGTAAGCAGGGTAACCCTCCTCACCAGGCATCTCTTCAAGACGTGAAGAAATCTCACGCATTGCTTCTGCCCAACGGCTAGTTGAGTCGGCCATTAGAGCAACATCGTAACCCATGTCACGGAAATATTCCGCAATAGTGATTCCTGTGTAAACAGATGCTTCACGAGCAGCTACAGGCATGTTAGATGTATTTGCAATCATCACAGTCCTGTTCATCAGAGGCTTGCCAGTATTTGGGTCAATAAGTTCAGGGAACTCATCCAACACTTCTGTCATCTCGTTACCACGCTCACCGCAACCAATGTAAACCACAATTTGTGCATCGGAGTACTTTGCTAGTGATTGTTGAGTCACAGTCTTCCCAGACCCGAATGGGCCGGGAATACCTGCTGCTCCACCCTTTGCAAGTGGGAACAAGAAGTCGAGGATTCTCATGCCAGTCACTAGAGGAGTGTCTGGCGCATACTTCTGCTTGTATGGGCGAGGTGCACGAACTGGCCAGCGCTGCATCATTGCAATCTCTGTGCCATCATCAAGCACACAGACTGTTTCTGATACTGTGTAATCGCCACCTTTGATGCTCTTAATTGTACCATTCATGTTCGGTGGGATCATGATTTTATGGACGATGGTTTCAGTCTCTTGGACAGTACCAATTACTTGGCCACCTTCAACTTTGTCTCCCTTCTTAGCAGTAGCCTCAAAGGTCCACTTTTTCTCTTGGTCAAGACCGTCTGCGTCAACACCTCTGGTGATGAACGTACCCATCTTCTCAAGTAGAATTGGTAGTGGTCGCTGAATCCCATCATAAATCTGGGTCAACAAACCAGGTCCCAACTGTACCGACAAGGTTTGACCGGTGTTTGTAACCGGCTCACCAGGGCGTACACCCGAGGTATCTTCATACACTTGAATGACCGCTTTTTCGCCGTGCAATTCGATAACTTCACCCATTAGGCCTTCGTCACCGACTCGTACCACGTCGTACATTTTAGCGTCCAATCCAATTGCTGTCACTACTGGTCCAGATATTCTGTATATTTGTCCATTTTTACTCATTTCATCACTTCCTTCAAATTATTTTTTGGGTTTCACTTCCAGAGATCGACGCCTATTGCACTCTTTATCTGCTCCCGCAGGGTGTTATCCTGCTCGGTGCCGATGCCAAGAAACGTCGGTGATATGCTATCCGACAGCTGGATGCGAAGCCTGTCGGGCATTTTGATAAGGTCAGAAGCGTCAATTACGACGATACCGACCTCCTTGTCATTGAGGAGTTGGCGCAAATCCTTCTCCATCTCCTCATCATTTGGCGGGTTTAGTATACGGGTAACTCCCGCAAGTTGGAATCCAAGGCTGAATTCTGGTGTGCCTACTACTGCAATCTCTATTTCAATCCCTCCTCAAATTCTTAAATGGGCTTCAATGACTTCATCAGAAAGGCCCGCTGCCCTTCCACGAATTATCATGCGCAGGTTAGAAACCTCGCAAGCCTTTCGTTCTACATAGTTGATAACAGGGAAAGCCGATAGAGGATTTAATGTCGCCATTCGGTTCAGCATAACCATGCGTTGATCAACTAAGTTGTTCACTATTGGGTCAAGTGTGCCTCTCTCTCGCGAAGCGATAAGGGCAACATCAAAGCCACTATCATCGAAATTCTGTGCCCTACGCAATATCTCAATCAACGCTTCCTCGGTTTCTGCTTCCGCAGCCTGCCTAAGGTTAGTTGAATTGAGAGCATGACCACCTTGCAACATTAATTCGTTTCTTTTCTCCGAAGATAGGCCCTGCTTTAGGGCACGGAATAAATTAATCACATTTCGATGGTCAATTTCAGTACGCAGGTACTTGAGTAACTGTGGGTGACTACTTGCACCCGCACGTAACTTTTCAGTAGCGTCATGGTAGTATTGCCTATCAAGAGCATCTTCCAAAGCCATCAAGTTGTTACTATCCTCAACTGATGACAATGCCTTGGCGAACTTTGTTCCAGACAATGCAGAAATCGCATCACCAAGGTTGTTTGAATTTTTAACAAGTTCCAGCCATTGGCTGTTAGTTTGATTCTCTTCTGGAAGCACTTGACTCGATACTATCTCATCAGATACTCCACTACGTACAGCTCTCAAAGCAGTCTTTACCTTCTGGTAGGTGTATCTCTCAACATAGATGGATACCAAATCACCAAGGTGCCCTTGACAGAATCGTAGTACTTGATTCAAATCGCGATCCATGTTGTGGTTTAGAGCTGCCTCAACAAGGTCCGCCCCACTGAGACGGGTTGCATACAGGTCTAAATCAGCCCTATAACCCATTTCAGATATGCTGGAAGCCATGGCATCGGGTTCCTGCTGCAATAATTGCCGCATTTGGGTTGAGTCAATTAAGCCAGCCTTACGCGCCTTACTGCGCGCAGAGGCATTTGCCCAATTTGACTTACCACGTGATATCGATGCCATAACTATCCCACCATCCACTTAGGCGTCTCCAAAAAGTATTGATGTCACGCTTGAAATACATGAATCCCATGATTCTTCTAAACGCCCATCAAAGCGGTAATCAAGAACGACTGAACCGTCCTTAGTTTCCAGAACAAAACCACCTAAGCCTTCAACATCGTTTCCGAAGTCAAAGCCAGAGTTAGCCTTTTCCAATGCTGGTCGGTCAATACCAACCGGGCATAGGATCATGCCTTTGTCCGCTTCACCTTTGGCTTGAGCGAGAAGTGCTTTGATTAGCCCTACTCGTCCCTTCATACTAG